>JAFWSJ010000004.1 GCA_017524405.1 Candidatus Saccharimonadota bacterium
GCGCTCTCTTATGAAGATATAAAACGCTATTCCGCCATGCTCGATACGCTGCCGAACCGTGAGCTCTGCTGCGGGTTTCTCTCCTGCAGGTGGCGTAACTGGCTCCGGCAAGACTTTCACGATGGCAAACATCGTTGAGCAATATAATCGCCCAACATTGATTTTGGCACACAACAAAACTCTTGCCGCACAGCTATATTCGGAATTCCGCGATTTCTTCCCAGAAAACGAAGTTCATTATTTTGTTTCCTACTTCGACTATTACCAACCAGAAGCCTATATTGCTAGCACCGATACATACATCGAGAAGGATAGCGCTATCAACGAAGAGATTGACCGCCTCCGTCACGGCGCCACCGAAGCATTGCTTACGCGCCGCGATACTTTAATTGTCGCCTCCGTCTCCTGTATATACGGCATCGGTTCGCCAGAGCATTACAAAGCGATGGCGATCCGTCTAGCACGCGGCGAACAGCGTGACATGACGCAGTTTATTCGCTTATTAAACGAAATTCAGTATCATCGCAACGATATCGCCTTCGAACGCGGCAACTTCCGCGTACGCGGCGACACAATCGACGTTTTCCCAGCTTCAGGCGACCGTGCCTATCGTCTTGAGTTTGGTTTCGACCAACTAGAGCGCATCAAGATTATTGACCCACTAACCGCCGAAGTCCTTGCTGAGCCAGAAGAAATCGGCATTTTCCCAAACACTCACTATGCCACACCAAAGGAGTCACTCGATCTTGCCATCGACAAAATCCGCGCCGAATACAAAGAACGTCTAGAATACTTCAACAATGAGCACAAGTATCTTGAAGCACAACGCCTTAGCCAGCGCATCAAATACGACCTCGAAATGCTCGAGCAAACCGGCTTCGTCAAAGGCATCGAGAATTATTCACGCCATCTTGATGGACGCGTCCAAGGACAGCCACCAGCAACGCTATTGGATTTCTTCCCGGACGATTTTCTAATCATGGTGGACGAGTCACATATGACGCTACCGCAAATCCGCGGCATGTATAATGGTGACCACGCCCGCAAAGAAACCCTCGTCGAATACGGCTTCCGTCTACCAAGCGCCCTAGATAACCGCCCATTGACTTTTGCCGAATTCGACCGCCATGTCAATCAGATTATCTATGTATCTGCCACCCCAGGAGAATACGAGCTTCAACATAGTCCAAAACCAGCCGAGCAGGTCATTCGTCCAACTGGTCTACTAGACCCAGAAATCGAAGTACGACCAAGCGAGAACCAGATTGATGACCTCGTCGAGGAAATCGATGAACGTATAGCCAAAGGACAGCGCGTGCTTGTAACGACGCTCACGAAACGCATGGCGGAAGACTTATCCGAGCACCTCATCGAGCTCGGCATCAAGACTGCTTATATCCATAGCGATATTGACACGCTTGAGCGCGGCGATATCCTACGCGACCTCCGCAACGGCACCTACGACGTATTAGTCGGCATCAACCTCTTGCGCGAGGGCCTAGATTTACCGGAAGTTTCACTCGTCGCCATTTTGGATGCAGACAAGGAAGGTTTTTTGCGCTCCGAATCCGCCCTCATTCAGACCATCGGCCGCGCAGCACGCCATGTCGAAGGCAAGGTAATTATGTACGCAGATAATATGACTGGCAGCATGCAGCGCGCAATCGAAGAAACCTATCGCCGTCGAGAAATCCAGCAAAGATATAACGAAGAGCACAACATTACGCCGAAATCAGTCGCCAAAGAAATCAGCGCAGGACTTCGCGCTATCATTCCAGAAAAAGAGAAGAGCAAAAAGCTCGACCTACGCAAGATTCCGCGCGAGGAATTACCACAAATCATAAAAGAGCTAACATCTCAGATGCAACTTGCCGCCGCAAACCTCGAGTTTGAACGTGCCGCCGAGTTGCGCGATCAAATTGAAGACATTAAAGCCGCATTAGAGCATAAAAAATAAGGAGACTTATGGAAAAAATCATCAACAGTTTACCAATCGACCTAGAGCACATTATCTCGTCGCTCATCGTCATCCTAGTAGCAATCTTGTTTTATCAAATCTTCCGCTATCCAGCCAAGCGCATTCTTGGGCTCCAGAAGAACAAGAAGAGCAATACTTACATGTCGATGATTTCAAGCTTTGTCCGTACGGCGTACATTGTTATCGTTATTCTGATATTACTTCAAATTAACGGCATTAATGTTTCTAGCCTCATCGCAGGCGTCGGAATCGCATCCGTGGTTATTGGCCTTGCCGTCCAGGACACACTAAAAGATATCATCCGCGGCATCAGTATTGTTTCTGATGATTATTACAAAGTCGGTGAAACCGTAACCATCGGCGACGTCACGGGCAAAGTTGTCTCCGTTGGTATCCGCTCTACCAAGCTCCAAGATCTTGGCACCGGCAATGTTATTACGCTTGCCAACCGCAACATTGAGCGCTCCGAAGTCGCAGGCGTTAAATTCGGCATCGATATTCCATTACCATACGAGTTGAAGCTCGAAAAAGCCGAGGCTATTATGAACGAAATCGCCGAGAAAGCCACCGAACATGAGGACATCGAAGAGCTAAAGTATGTCGGCGTCAGCGAGCTGGCCGACTCTTCAATCAATTACAAGCTCTTCGGCTCGTCAGTACCAAAACGCCGTATTCAAGCAAAGCGCGCCGTATTACACATAGCGCTAGAAACTCTAGAGGCGCACAAAGTCTCCGTCCCTTATCCTCAACTTGACGTGCATCAATCAAAATAATAGAATAAAGAACATCTCGGCATCTCGAGATGTTCTTTTTCTCTGAGTATCCGACAATGCATTACGAAAAAGGAGGTGACGCACGTGCAACCCAATCGCAAAGTTTTCCTGTCCTGTGTCCTTATCGTCGTCTTGATCCTATTTATCGCGGCCACAACCGCTTCCAGCTCCGGCGCTCCAGCCATCTTACCCCCACCCAAGGTTAAGATTGCTGGCGAGGACAATTCCGAGATTGACCGCGACAGGTTAAAACGAGGCCGCAAGAACCGCTTCGCCCCTACGGGCAGGCAATATCGTCAAGAACAATACCACCGAAAAATGCTTTATCGCTAATACTCGCACCGCCCACGACAGCCACATGTTGTGGGCATTTTTACTGGCGAACAGGGGAGATATATTATATAATAATACCCATGAAAGCAGTAACTCGTTTTGCGCCGTCGCCGACCGGCTATATTCATATTGGAAACGTACGCTCGGCAATTTATCCATACCTCATCGCCAAACAGCAAGGTGAAGAAGGTACATTCATTTTGCGCATCGAGGATACTGATCAGGCTCGCTATGTCGAAGGCGCAACCGATCTAATTAAAGACACGCTCACTTGGCTCGGCCTAGACTGGGATGAAGGTCCAGACAAAGGTGGCGACCATGGGCCATATTATCAAACCCAACGCAAAGAGATTTATTACGAATGGGCAAAGAAGCTCATCGCGGCAGGCCGCGCATATGCAGACCCAACCCCTTCCGAGACCGTAGCCAAATATCGCGAAGAGGCCAACAAGAACAAGCAAGCATTTCTATATCGCAATTACCGCCCAGACAAGACTCCAGAATGGGAAGTCGGCATGCCACTCCGTCTCAAGGCACAGCCAAAAGCTTACGATTATCACGACGAGGTCTTCGGCGACCTCCACATGGGCCCAGAAACTCAAGACGATATCATTCTCATTAAGGCCGATGGTTTGCCAACCTACAACTTCGCTCATATTGTCGATGATGCCACTATGGGCGTCACGCATGTTCTACGTGGCCAAGAATACCTCCCAAGCATGGGAAATTATCTTGAGCTTTACGAAGCCTTTGGCCTCGAACGTCCGAAATTTGTCCATCTTCCACATATCCTTGCGCCAAGCGGCAATAAAAAGTTAGGGAAGCGTGATGGCGCGAAGTCTGCCAACGATTATCGCCTTGACGGCATCCTTCCAGAAGCAATGCTAAACTTCCTTGCTTGCCTTGGCTGGAACGATGGCACCGAACAAGAAATCTACAGCAAACAAGATCTTATCGAAAAATTCGACATTACTCGCATTCAGCGCGCCGGCGCTCGCTATGACGAGCAAAAGCTTCTCTGGCTCAACGGCCAATGGATACGTAGACTCTTCGAAGAAGACGCTCGTGCGCTCTATAATCGCACAAAAGATTTCTGGCCAGAGACAGCCACCAATTTTGATGACGATTATAAGTTCAAGATTTTCAGCATCATCTATGATCGTCTAAAGACCTTGGGCGACCTTAAGACCATGACTACCTATTTCTTCGAAGACCCGAAGGTAGATATGGATATGATTACCAACAACAAAGCTCTCAAGAAACTTTCCGAGCACGAAGTCTGCGACATTCTCCGCAGATCCGTCGCCAAACTCAGCGGCATCGAAGATTGGACCGCAGAGAATCTCCAGAAGGCTCTCAATGAACTCCTTGAAGAAACCGCACAGAAACCGATGACACTCTTTGGCTTGATTCGCCTCAGCATTAGCTTTGCGCCATTCAGTCCAGCACTCCACGACACTCTCGCCGTGATTGGCAAAAATGCCAGCCTCGCACGCATGAATGCGGTCGTCACGGCCTTTGGGCGTGATTAGTTTACACGCTTATGCTATAATGTTTTTATGGATGGTTTTAAGAGGCCTTATCGAGGCACAAAAATTTACGTGCGTGACAAAAACGCAGATCAGACGCTCGTAAACCTCTACAAGGAGAGCGAGTATACAAAAGAAAACTCAGTTCCAAAAGACCCTAAAACCAAACTCAAGGAAGAAGACATCGACGAAGATATAAGCGCATTCATCAATGATGCCGAAGACACCGTCGAGACGGATATTCCAGAGAGAAGCGAAGCCAAGAAGGCTCGCAAAAAAGCTGCAAAGAAAGAGAAGCAGAAATCATCCATCAAGAAAACAATTGTCACTATCTTTGTTGCCGTCATCGTAATCGCTGGCATTGTTGCTGGCGGACTCTGGCTATTCTCGCCAAATACCATCCAAAATGTGCTCGGCAAAAAAGAGAATGAGAAAACTACAGCAGACGAAATCTATTATTCTCCTCTTACCGGCCTAGAAAGCTCCAACAAAGACGCCGCAAGCGCTGCCGTAACCTGCGTCATGATCGAAAACAGCACGGATGCACGTCCACAATCCGGTCTTCGCGCCGCTGGCGTTGTCTATGAGGCAATCGCCGAGGGTGGCATCTCGCGCTTCATGGCGGTCTATCAGGATAGCAAACCAGAATATCTCGGGCCAATTCGCTCCGCTCGTTATACCTTCGTACAGCTAGCTAAGCCATATCAGTGCACCTACATCCATATGGGTGGCGCCACTAATGCTATCAACGAACTAAAGAATGGCTACAGAGATTTTAATGCTGGTTTCTACGAAGAGAAGTACGTATCCCGCAAAATCAGCCGCGGCCGTTATGCGCCACACAATGTCTATTCACGCTTTTCCTGGATTGATCAGTTTAATTATTCAAAGGGCTGGACTACGTCCAACTTCACTCCTTTTGCACGCATTCAGCCAGACACAATCAACGAGGTCGAAAACCGCGACGCTACCACAATCAACATCAAGCTTTCTGGCGACAACTCATACAATCCAAGCTTTGCCTATGACGCAGCGTCCAATACATACCTCCGCTCTCACCAACGCGGTGGCGCCCATATGGACAAAGCAGAAGACGGCACACTTACCCAAATTAGTCCAAACGTCGTCGTGGCAATGAAAGTCCACGTAATTAATCGCGCAGGAGATGTTAATGGCTACAAAGATCACGAAACCTGGGGCGAAGGCGACGCATTCGTATTCCAGGACGGTACAGTTACGGCCGGCAAATGGCGCCGCGCAAACATTGGCGATCCACTCAAATTCTACGACAACAACAATCAAGAAATATTATTAAATCGCGGCCAAACATAGGTAACAGCTTATCCAGACAACATTGGCACAGTAAACTGGAATTAAAGAAAGGAAAAACACATGTTTGGCGCATACTACAGTGACCCAAATGCACAAGTTAAC
>JAFWSJ010000005.1 GCA_017524405.1 Candidatus Saccharimonadota bacterium
AAGGCGACGAGGACAACCTGATCCCCGTTGACGAATACATGAAGACACATTAAGAAGCGGCGAAAATATACGCGATCCGACCGGAGCAGCGGGAAGAAGTTTGCTCTTTTTTCGCAAAAAACTAACAGTGGGATTTTGCGAAAAGAATTATGCTTGGGTTTTTCGCGAAAAATCAAAAACTCGTTTTTGCGAAAAGAATTATGCATGAGTTTTTCATGAAAAATCAAAAACTCGTTTTTTGTGAAAAGATTTGAGCAAAATCTTTTCGCGAGAATTGAAAAACGCGATTTTGCGAAAAGAATTCGTTGATTTCTTTTCGCGGATTCGGGAAAAGCTAAATCTGAGAAAAGAATTCAATAAAATCTTTTCGCAATATGAGAAAAAACGAAAATCGCGAAAAACGGCTCGGGTTCCAGCTCGGGTTCCGGCCTGGGCTCACCGCACGCGCGCACTCAGCCGCTCACGCCCCGCGCGCCACGCAGAGTACCGCGCACTCAGTCGCCCACGCGCAGCCACTCCCGCAGTCGCTCCCGCAGAGCTCACGCCCCGCGCGCTCTCTTACCTCAGATCCTCCACTCTGAACGTGTACACATGCTCATAATCAGTGTCCAGGCAGATCGAGACGGTGAAGTCATCGAGGTTGTAGACGCAGGACCACTCGGTTAAGCGGGTGCTTACGCTGTCGAGGATCATCATCGCTTCGGATTCGGCGACGACGCGCTCGGTGCCAAGGCCGGTGCAGATGGTGTCGATTCTGTTGTCGGGGTCGCCCATGTCGAAGTAGTCGCCGGGAGCGATGACGCTGTTGGTGCAGGCGGGGTATTCAGTGACGACCATTTCGCCGCCAAGCCATTCGACGACGACGTAACGGCCGGATCTGTCCGTGATGAACAGGTGGTAATTGTAGCCCAGATCGGACTGGATGTCGTATGACTCGAGCAGCGCGAGTGCTTCGTCGACTGAAGCGCAGTTGTCGAGGATGGCTCTGACGGCACAGAAGACCAGGAGATCAGGCTTGCCCTGGTCCTGATGGGCCTCGTCGATGTTGAGCTCTAAGATGCCTGCGCCAACGCCTTTCTCGTTCATGCCGTCGACGATTAAGTAAGGCGTGAGGACCATGACAAATCTGCCCAGAGGCGAGTCAGGATCGAGCGTGCTGGTCTGGCCGACGCTGAAGACAGCGAGATCGGCGCAGCCTATTGATTCGTAGGCATCCTTGGGGTGTGAATGTACGAGCACCATGTCTGTCTCGGGGTAGTCAAAATTGCGGCCGAAGATGTGGTCGCCGTCTGAAGTTGTAGCAGCAAAAGATGCGCAGCCGATGCTGTAATCGTCCTCGTTGAAGATGAAGTTCGGCATGCCGTACAAGTGCTTATCGAGCATCCAGTCAAGGAACTCGTTAACGGTGCCCGCGCCGGAATCCATCATGCCCTGCGTATCGGTGCATTCGAGATTCTTCATCGTGTAGAAGCCATCAGCGACCTTCTTGACGGACAGCATCGCTCTAATGTGATTAAACAGCAGGATCGCGGGAACTATTATCATGAGCCCGAAAACTATCGGCAGCACGATTCTCTTTTTGAGCTTGAAGATGAAGCAGATCTCAACGATAAAGGCGATCAGGAAAAGTGCCGCGCCGGCGACAGCGAACGGCGTCCAATTGAATGCCTTGACGGATGTGACTTCGATGCAGTAGGGGAGGATGTTATAAGTCAGCATCTCGTGGAACTGGTCGATCGGGATGCCGGGATCTTCCTTATTTTCATAGATGTAGTCGTAGCGCCTGTAAAGGCTCTCGCAGACTTCCTGGTATTCGGCGTCATCCACGGCCCTCAGCCTGCCCTCGATGGTGATGTGCTGATAGAACCTCGCGTAATAGATCTTCTTATCTTTTGCAGAGAGCTTCGAGAAATCGAAAACTAAGAACACGAAGTCCTCGTCATCCATGTCCTCGCCGAAAAACTGCAGATCTTTGTTCTCCAAGTCGAGGCCGTCGTAGTAGACCAGGACGTCAGTCTTAACAGTCTTGCCGAGGTCCTCGGGCTTGATGTTTTTGTAGTCAAAGTCCTTGGACGAGCCGGCGAAGATCCTTCCTCCGTACAGTCCTGCCAGCACCAGCAGAACGCCTATGAACATGACTATTGCCGTGATGATTATCGCTTTCTTATTACGTTTTTTCCCCATGGTTAACGCGCCACCTCGAACGCGAGCTTAAATTGTTATCCCCAAACGTTACCAGGACAGTTTACTATTAAAGTGCCTAAAAGTATATAAAGCGCTTTAGTGGTGGGAATAAACCCTTTGTGTCTGAAACGGGGTAAAAAACGATGTTTCAGAAACAACGCGCATCTGCTCAAATTCAAGATGTTATAATACGCATATGTACTTTTGCCATAACACATTGTTTAGCGGGTGAAATTTAGCGGGTGGACGTTATGAGAACGACTAGGCACAGTCACATTAGAATTATTTCCCTGGTATTGCTTTTGGTGGCAGTCATGAATCTTGCGGCGTGCGGAAAAAGCGCGGACGCGAGGGCGCTCGTCGGGACATGGAAGTACGAGGGCAACTACGGCAATTCGACGACCATGACTTTTAATGCCAACGGGTCGTGGGAAAAAGTTTTATACTATGATGACGGGGTGCATTCGATCAAATACACAGGAAAGTATATCCTCGATGATGGCGAGAAGACCATAACAATCGAGATCGATCCTTTGCCCGATGACCTGCAGTTCACAACGGAAGTGTTCTACCATTATTTGCTGG
>JAFWSJ010000006.1 GCA_017524405.1 Candidatus Saccharimonadota bacterium
GCTCGTAGTATTGTGGTTCGTGCGCGAGCATGATGACGGGCTTGTTTTCGCCGAAGGCGCCGTAAGCCTTGTAAGCTCCGTATGCGCTATAGGAAGCCAGCGAAGCATCTGCTATACCCGCGAGCACATAATCAGAAGTCTCAACATAAGTGTCATCCAGAAAGACTACGCCGAGCTCTTGCATCTTTTCATAGAACGCGTCAAGTTTTTTGCCGGACAAACGCACCTCGTGGTTGCCGCTAACATAATAAACCGGCGCTATCCTGACCGCGCCTTCGATGAAGTCGAGCGCGATCTTATAAGACGTGTGGGTCGAGTCGACGATGTCGCCGGTAACGACGATGATGTCGGGTGAGGCGTTCTCGACCGCAGCCAGTAAAGAAGACTGGTCAGCGCCAAAGAACTGGTTGTGCAGGTCTGAGACCTGGACGATCGTGAGGTCCTCACTAAGCCCCAGGTCGACTTCGTACTCGGTCGTGACGAGGTGGTAGTTCTGGTAGAGGCAGAAAATGCAGATGATGATCTCGAGGACGGCGAGCACCGGGACTACGACAAACTTGGCCTTCAGGGTCTTGTGGTGGAAGATATTCATGCCGAGAAAGGCGCCGATCGAGCCGCCGAGCCAGGCCCAGAGGAGGAGGGTGCGCTCGGGGATGCGGCGGGTCTTCTTTTTCGCGCACGACTTGTCATAGCCGTACAGGATGAACGCGGCGAGGTTAACTAAAATGAGCCAATAGACGAGTATCATGAGCCTTAAGTATCAAGCGGTGATATGAGTTTGAAATGCTTGCAGAAGTCCTCGGCTGCGTCGCAGTCTTCAGCTAAGGTCTTTAGCCAAATGACAGTGTTGCCGGAAAGATACACACCGGTTGCCATTGTTCTGGATCCGGTCGCTTTTCCGTTTCCTATGTAGTAGGAGCAGGAATTCTTATTTCCTTTATCTTCTTCGTCGTAATCTAAAGACTTAGGGTATTTTTTGAGGAATTCATTAGCATCTTTGGTATCTTTGAAAGTAGCTGCGATTATCATGCAAATACCATCATCATCAGAAGCAAAGAGAACGGTGGCCTCTGTCAAGTCATAATCCGGATGGTCGGGCTCAAAGCGGTAGATGAGCAGATTAAAAACCTCCTCGGCTTCACTTCCTTTGACCGATATATATACATTGCCATCTCCAAACCCGCGGGCGCCAACAAAAGGATAAAACTCCTCGAGGTCATCAAATTCTTCATAATCCTCATCTTCGGCATATTCGCATATATCCTCTAGTGAGAATCTTGATTTTTTGCATCCGGTCATCCCGAAAACAGCACTCAGCACCAAAAGTAAACAAAGACTTCTTTTCGCTAACTTCATAGTCTAAACCTCCTCGTGATCCCCTTAGAAAATCATAATCCAATTATATCAGTTCCTGCTCCAGGTACTTCATGAAGGCATTAAGCCCCACGCAAAGGTCATCGTAGGTCTCATCGAAATTATCCGTGTACCACGGATCTGCAATGCTGCGGCTCATGCCCGCAAAGCCAAGCAGCGCATAGATCTTGCCATCGGGGTCGCCGCCTGCGAGGCGCGTCATGTTGGAGATGTTGTAAGAGTCCATGCCGATCAGGTAATCGAAATGCTCGTAGTCGGCGCGGGTCATCTGACGCGCGCGGTGAGGAATGACCGGGATGCCAACCTGCCTAAGTTTGCTCACGGTGCCGTAGTGCGGACCATTGCCGATCTCCTCCCGGCTCGTAGCTGCGGAGTCGATCTCGAACTTATCAGACAGCCCTCTTTTATTGACCATGTCCTGGAACATGGACTGTGCCATTGTCGAGCGGCAGATATTGCCGTGGCATATAAACAAAACTTTTATCATAGTTACGATTTGCCCCGAAAATCCCCGTAAAGCCTTTGATCACTAGGTTTTTCAAGGACTCGGCCTTTCTTGTTGTCTCGGCTTATCATGGCCTTTCTCGGCCTATCTA
>JAFWSJ010000007.1 GCA_017524405.1 Candidatus Saccharimonadota bacterium
TCAATGTGAGCAAGAATTCCTAAATTTATAATATTCATTTGGATTAAGCAATAATATACTACAGTAGATGCATTGTCGAAACGCACCTTTTAATACCTCCTCGTAGCATATGAGAACTACAGGATTACTAACTCGTATTAAGTAGTATAGATATTTTACATTCAGAAGTCGCTTCCATTCATAAAACGTATCCTCCGCAATCTGAATGAACAATTCGCTGTTCTGGTTTTTTGTATTGTCTTTGCTTGTACTCATACTTGTTTCATTTCTGCATTCTCACCGCGCATACATGCAATTTGGCGTTGCGGGGCTGAACAACGGGCGCGCATTTATGCGGAGGCCTCCGCAGGGCTGCAAATCGACCGCGCATATATGCGGGGAGCGTTGCACGGCTGCAAATTGACCGCGCATATATGCGTGGAGGGTTTGCACGGCTGTTTCGCCATCCCGCATATATGCGCGGTGCGTTGCATCATTCGGCGGGGGCGGTGTCGTCCTGCGCGGGCTCGTCGCCGTCCTGCTTCTTGCCCTTGTTGGAATTGGGGTTCGACATCGCGTGCTTGCGGAAGTAGTCGAGGTCTTCGCTCATACGCTTCACAAGGTCGGCGGCTTCGCGGCGGTCGGGGTTGAGGGCGAAGTAGGCGTTGGTGTAGAAGACTACGGCGGCGTAGGCCTCGTCGCTGACGGCGCGGGCGGCTTTCAACTCGCCCAGCACCTGCTCGGAGCGCTCGTCGTTGCGGTTGGCGAGAAGCTGGCGCACCTCGTCGTTCTTGGCCTTGAGCTGGTTGGCGACGATGAGCAGGCCGAGGCGGTTCAGCTGGCGCTCGTACTGCAGGAGGTCTTGCAGCATATTGTCGATGAGGCCGCTCTCTTTCATATAGTTCTCGCGCGTGGAGATTTTGTAGTTCTTGATGACTTTCAGCAGCGGCTCGGCGTGCTGGGCGGTCTCGGCGATGGGGAACTTGGCATAGGCCTTGATGGTGTCGCGCAGCGAGGCGTAGAGGCGGTCGCGCTCCTCGTCGGCCTGCTGGAGGGCGGCGGTGTGGTCGCTGGCGCGGTAGCGTTTGAAGGCTTCGTCTTCCTTGGCGTATGCCTCGCGGAACTCTTCGACGGCTTTGCGCCAGAGCTCGTGGTCGAGCTGGATTTCCTCGGTGCGCTTGCGCACGGTGGCGAGGTACTCGTAGTGCGCCGCGTTGGCCGCGCGGGCGATGCTGATGGCTTCGATTTGATTAGGTAGCTGCATAATCATTATATTTTATTGTTATTATTATCAATTTATTGTTATTATTATCAATCAGTATTCCACCTATTTGCTTCGTCACCCTCATAGGCATCAAGAATGTCATAATTATCATTATCATCTACCGGATGACAACATGGGTCTATGTAACCATTAAGATAATCCCGACGATCATCTTCAATAATTTTCGAGACAATATTGTTGTAATGGTCTATTCCAAATTCTTGTACTATCATTCCTTCGTTATCACACTTTTTGCGAACCATAACGCTCCCTTCATCAACGCCCCCAGGCGCTTGTCGATAAGGCTGGCA
>JAFWSJ010000008.1 GCA_017524405.1 Candidatus Saccharimonadota bacterium
CACGTATTTATCCACAAAAGTCCATGCCCATCTTCATTTCGAAGTAGCCTTTTAATTCAAAGTTGTAGTTCCACTTGGCGAGGGGGTAGTCGCCGTAGCGGGCTTTGACGTCGCCCATGCGGTCTTCGAGGTGCGCGACTCCGGTGGCGGCGCCGCAGGCGTCGCAGAGGTGGATGAGTTTGTCGTAGTCACCGAATTCTGTGTCCGCGAGCATTTCAATCAGCTCTGCGGTTTCTTCTTCGGAAGTATCGTGGTTGCCTACGTAATCCTCTATGCCGCTTCCTTCGGAAAAAGAATGTGTAAGGCAAATCTTCGCAGCCTCGTCATACCCAAGACTCATCATATATTTGTATCCCTCATACACGTGCCTTAGGTGGAATATTCCGAAACGCCTTCCGATGTCGTGAAGGAGGCCGAGCACGTAGGCTTTGTCGGCGTCCATGCCGGAACGGGCGGCGATGGCCTCGGCGCAGTGGGCTACGCATAAGCTGTGGGCTTCCCAGGGACCGGGATTGCGGGATGCGGCTTCTTTTAACAAAACTGCTGCCTCTTCTCTGGTAGGATACATGCTACGCCCTCCCTATGAACATTCCGTATTCCTTGGGAATGGTGAGGACGCCGTCCACGCAGTTGTCGGTGAAGACTTTAAGCATCGTCTCGCGGGAGACTCCGACGATTTGCGATGTGCCGGTTAATGACTGCACGTAGTCCGCAAGGTCGTTCATGTCCATAATTAAGAGCTTGTCGCTGTATTTGTTGAGTCGCACATCATTAAAGAATCTGCGAAGGGGCTCCCAACCGTTTTCGAGCATGAAATGACGGTTAAATGCAGGCGCCTGCATGTATTCTCTTAAAAGATTATGCACGAAAGGCATGATATTCTTCTTACCGTAAGTTGCGGCATAGAAGGTGCCGCCTTGCTTGAGCACACGCTTTACTTCGGAAAGTGCGAGTTCCAAATCGGGTACGTGATAAAGCATCATGTTGGCGATTACAACGTCAAAAGAAGCATCCTCGAAAGGAAGATTCTGAATGTCGCAAACCATATATTTGATGCCATGCATGCCTTTCAAATTCTCGCGGGATTTATCAATCATACCCTCGGAAAAGTCTGCAAGTATAAACTCGGAGCAGGTATCTATAAGATCTTGCCTGCCTATCCAGAAGTCGCCTGTGCCGCAGCCTATTTCAAGGACTTTGGCGCCCGGTGCCCAATCGTAGCTTGAAACAATCATTCTGTCAAAGCCACCGTTATCAACCGAGTACTTTTCGTGAAGCGATATACGCGTCTCCAGATTGTCTGACTTTTTGTACTGCTCCTTAACATTTTGTGCAAAAGAATCTTTCTCCATAACCTTTTGTCTCCTCTCTCATCAATGTACAGTGAGTAGTATGACATTAAGTATTTAACGTCGGCCAAAGAATAATCTGAAGATATTATTAATCTTTCGCATAATTTACAAAATTCTCCGGAGTCAGCTCATAGTCAACGGAGGACTGGAGTTCTCCGAGCTGATTGGTCCAGGAATCTTTATTGATTCTTAACTTTTTAAAGCCAAGAAGCTCGTAGACGTGCTGGGCTCTTAAGTTTTTAAGATTGGTGTCTAAGATGATGCGGGTGTAGCCGCGCGCGAAGAGCGCGGAGATGAGCATGCTTAGGGCGGCGCGGCCCAGGCCGCGTTCCTGCTTGGTAAAATCGCAGATTTTAATGCCAAGCTCGGCGGTGCCGCCGCCTAAGTTAGAGTAGCTCATCTCGCCGATTGGCGCGCCGGCAAGCTCGATGATAAGGCGACGACGCGTATCGTCGCTATCATCGGCGATTTCGCCGCGGACTACCGCGGCGGTAGTGCCGAGGCCCAGTGGGAACCCGGCGTGGTCCATGACCGCACCGTCGTTCCACCACGCCGCGAGCTGCTCGCAGTCTCGCGCCTCGGCATTCCTGATGCATAAATCCCTATACTCTATCTTCATATATTTTCTTTCTCCATTAA
>JAFWSJ010000009.1 GCA_017524405.1 Candidatus Saccharimonadota bacterium
CTCCCACGCGTTTACTATCGCAGTCTCGCTGAAATTCTTCTAAAAGACGACGGCAAGAGTCCGGCCAATAACTTACGCCGTTGGCGCGAAATGTATTTCCGCAAAAACCAGAAAAATGAATGGGTTTTCAACATTCTTCCAACTGTCCGTCTCGAAAGTCTCGCTAATATCATGGAGCAATACGAAAACCGCCTCAAGAGCGCCGGTCTTTTCGACTACAGCGACATGATTCTGGCAGCCATCGATCTTCTCAAAAACGACGACGAAATCCGCTTTAATACGCAAGAGCGTTTCCAATACATTTTGCTCGACGAATACCAGGACACTAACGACGCCCAGGCCCAACTCGTTGCTTTGCTTACAGACAATCCGGCCAACGACGGTAAGCCAAACATTATGGCGGTCGGCGACGACGACCAGGCTATCTACGGCTTCCAGGGCGCCAACACTTCAAACTTCTTTGATTTTGACGCTAAATACCATCCAGAACATATCTTTTTGACAAAAAATTACCGCTCTAGCAAAGAAATTCTCGAACTCGCCCACAATGTCATCGAACAGGGCGCAGACCGCTTCTGTAAGGCTCCAAACGTCAATATCGACAAAACCATTACCGCCGAAAATCCGCCCGCCAAAACAGATATCGAACTTCGCGAATTTCAATCATATCAGGCCGAGTATTCTTATGTCGCTCGCGAAATATCTAATCTCATCAAGCAGGGCGCAAGTGGCAAAAGCATTTCAATTATCGCGCCAAAGCACAAATATCTTGTCTCAATTTTGCCGTACCTTCACGCTCTTGGCGTTAAAGTGTCTTATGTCAAACGCGAAAACGTGCTCGAAGATCCCAAAATCCAGACCTTGCTCGACGTCTGCGAACTATTAAGTGCCCTCGCCAAGCATCCGCGCGAAGCAGAACCATATTGGTTCCGCGTGCTCAGCCTTCCTTGCTGGCACATCTCGAGCGAAGAAGTTATCGCCATCATTCAAAGCGCCAAAGCCAACAAACGCTGCATCATCAATGAATTACTCGTCAGCGAAACCGAAACCTATAAAAATGTTGCTATTTTCTGCACCGAGTTGGCGGCCAAAATTGACACCTTCTCGGCCGAATATATCATCGCCGAAATCAGCAACCGCATCTATGCCGACGAAGATAATTACGACTATTACAGCCAGCTCAACACGCTGCGCGATATGATTATCGGCAAAGATAACCATCGCAGTCAAAAAATGCGCCTCGCCGAATTTACCGAGACGCTAAACGCCTACAATGCGGCCGAAATCGAAATACTAAACCATTCGCCATATCATGAATCCGACGATGCCGTTGTACTTCAAACCGTCCACGCCGCCAAGGGGCTTGAGTATGATTATGTTTTCCTCATTGCGGCCGACAACAAGAACTGGAGCGACGCCGGCGGCAACCGCGACACACTATCATTGCCACAAAACATGGATTACGTGCATCAGGCCGGCGATACTGCCGACGAGAAAATTCGCGTCTTCTTTGTCGCCATCACCCGTGCCAAGCAAAAGCTTGTCATGACCTATAGCCTATCGGACTTTGCTGGACATAATCGCGACCGTCTGAAATATCTCGACATTCGCGACACCGAAGATGGTGCCTCCATTAGCCGCACTCTACCAGAAGAATTTGCCAAAGTCATCCCGAGCGAAGCCGACGAAATTACCGTTGAAGATCTCTCGCCAAACCATTGGTTTGATAGTTATATCCCAGACACCGAAACCAAACGCAATCTCTTGCTACCAAAGGTCGAACATTATCGTCTCTCACCAACTCAACTCAATTCATTTATCGATCTCCAATACGCTGGCCCAGCCGAGTTCCTCAAACGTTACATTATCGGTGTTAGCGATATTAGTTCCGCCGCTCTCAATTACGGCAATTATGTCCACGAAGTCATGGACGTCATCAATAAGGAAAATATCAGCAACGACGAAGCTCTGGCGCGTTTTCATAAACTCGTCGACGAAGCCGATGCTGAAAAAGCCGACAAAGACGAACTTCATCTCCGTGGCGACAGTGAGCTCAAACAATTCCTTGCCGAACGCGGCGACCTCATTCGTGACACTCACGCCGAGTCCGAACGCGGCTTCTTCACCGAAAACATCGTTCTTGGTGACATTCCACTCACTGGCAAAATCGATCGCATCGAAATCGACGACGCCAACAAAACTATTACCGTTGCCGATTTCAAGACCGGCAAAGCGCACGACAAATGGTCAACTGGCGACTCGACCTTCAAATACAAGATTCAACTTTATTTTTACAAGTTCCTACTAGAAAATAGCCGTGATTATCGCAACTATAAAGTCACCAAGGGCCGCATTGACTGGATTTCACCAAACGATTTCGGCGAAACCATCACACTTGAGCTCGACTTCAAAGACGCCGAAGCAGAGCAAATCAAACACCTCATCAAGGTCGTCTTCCGCCATATCAAAACCCTCGATTTCCCAGATACTACCGCTGCCGAAGCCAGCTCAAATCCGACCAAAGCCTTCTTCGACCAGCTCATCGCCGAAGTATAAAAAAGCGCCCGGGCCAACAAGTGGTCCAGGCGCCAAGGAGCGTCTTTACGGCATCACGAGAACAGCGGTCTGGTTGACTACGCAATTCTCAAAGATTGCCTGAGCGAGGTTGTATTCGCATCGTACGCATCCATGCGAACCCGCCGTCAGGTAGTAGCTACCACCAAAATCGGTCGGATTCCAGACTGCATCATGAAAACCAATCTGTCCATTAAAGGTACAGAAGTAATCAGCATGCAGCCCATCGTCGCCCATCAGGTCGACATCAGTCTGACGAGAAGTAATCCAGTACAGACCAAGCGGAGTAGGGGACTTCACGGCATCGCCAGTCACGCATTTGCCAGAAGCAATCATCTGACCATAGTACCAGTACTGAACTTCCTGGCGTGAAATCGAACAAACGATCAGGTCGCGATGATTTTCATGCATCCGCGCGATAGCTTCGTCGTAGGTTTCCACCAGGTAATCGGCGGAAACGTAGTCGCCGTTACCCAGCATATACCAATCGCCAATTTGCCCAACAACCGTAACGGCTTCGCCAGCCAGCAGCTGTCTTACAATCTGACAATTAGTATTCATCTCTGCGCGTTCATTCACGTGGTCGCCACACACATACATCGTTTTATCCATCAGGACAACGTCGTCTGCAGTTTCGGTCTCCATCTCGATTTCAGACCCAAAGTTATGCGGTTCTTGCGTCGCCTCAAAGACGACAGGCTCGACCGGCTCTTTTGCTTCGGCGCGATCGGCATAAATCGTTACACCAGCCAGGATTACGGCCAGCACCAACAGGAACGCAAACACAAGTCTCGGATGTTTCATTTTCATACACCTCGTTGTAAAGATTCGTGACCATGGGATACAGTCACAATTACTATTATACCACAGACAGCGCAAAAAGTCAATGAAGCTTATGCTTAACAGGGGTAGATCGGGGCAAAATATCTTGAATTTTAGCGCAAAAAATTATATAATCCCATAAGCCACAAAGAGACCAATATCGCTCCAGCGATCTTCTTAGCACTTTAGAAAGGAGGTGGCATGAATGGGGGCACCTATCTACATGAGATGCGGCCGCTGCAACAGACTGGCCTATTGTAGAGATGGTATCTGCGACGCCTGTGCAAGCTATCTCGGTGCAACCGGCTACAGGCCCAGTTCAAGCTCGAGCTCTCTCCCGAAATGTCCCGGCTGTGGAGGCAAAGGCTTTGTCGTCCACATTTTTGGCCCTGCAACCGTATGCGGAGAATGCGGCGGTTCCGGCGTGAAAAGATAAGATCTATTCGCCGTCCTGAGCGCCCATTTGCGCCCAGGCATCCCTATCCACCCATGGAGCTCATTTGCTCCTCCAACAAAAAAGACGCTCGCCCAACCTTCCTTGCGCTCATTCGCGCGACTGGAAGAGGACGGGCTCTTTTTTATACCAAAACCGCTACGCCGTCCGGAATCACCACTACGCCAGCATCGGCGCCCACCACATCATAAGCCATCCGTAATGCTTCGTCCGGCGTTTTAGCAAGCTGCATATTTGCTTTCGTAACCTCTTCGGCACTCAGGCCATCCGTCACTAAAATAATCTTGTGATTTAGCAGGGTTTTCACGATTTTCTGCACACATCATTGTTGCGGAATTGTTTGGTCAGCCGGAATCTTAGATAGATAATCATCAATCTCCTGCGGCGTACCCATGCTAATTAGGCGCGCAAAATCATCGCCACCCATGCCGTCACGACAACCACAGCACATAATAATCACACCACCATCACGGCAACAGGCTTCGGCTGTCGCCACCGCCTTCGGACTCTGATACAAATTCTGGTCGAGTGGATATCCGCCATTTGACGTCACCACAATGTCGCCCACCACTCGTTCACAAGTTGAAACGTTCTGCACGTGCTTGATTGCCTGCTCGTGCGCCAAAATCATGTCGCCCGCAAAGGCGCCGGTCACTTCTTTCTGCGCATTCATCGTCACATTCAAAATAAATTGCAGGTTTACTTTGCGCGCCGCAAAGTTCATATCGCGATGCACCGGATTATTTTCGGTCACGCCCGCCGCAGCATACGGACTTGCGATTTGCATATACGAATGGTTTTCCTTGATAGTCCGAATATCGCAAACCCCCGGCAAAATGCTTTTACGGCCGCCCGAAAAACCCGCAAAGAAATGCGGCTCCACGAAGCCTTCCGCAATCAATAAATCGCATTCAGTCGCAAGTTTGTTTACGCTAAAATGTGCACCTGATGGCAAGTTGCAGATATATTCGAAATCCTCTGGCCGAAAAGCGTCGTTCACGACGATATGTTCATGATCAACAATTTCATCACCAAACATCGCGCGCTGTTCCGCCTCGGTCGTGGCGCGATGCGCGCCAGTTGCAATCAAAATCGTAATGTCGGCCTGTGGATTGCCGGCCCGAATCTCACTCAGTAAAATCGGCAAAGTAATCTTACTCGGCACCGCCCGGGTATGATCGCTCGTAACAATTACGACTTTTTGTTTGTCAACCGCCAAGTTTCTGAGGCTTGGCGTGCCGACCGGATTTCGCAGTGCAGCGAGCATCAGCTCACGCGCAGACTTTTCCGGCTTTTGTTCAACCGGCAACTGAATGGTCGCCCGCAAATTCTGCTCATCAATATGCAAATCTAAACTATGGTCATCGTAGGGAATTTTTAGCGTTACCATAATTGAATTATAGCATCGGGGGAGTGAGATAATATCTTTAATAAACATAACTATAGAGAAAACAAGCTCAGTGGCCTTCCAAGAAGGCAGCCTATTCGCAATATAATTAATCTTTAGTTTATTAATTGATAAACTAAAGTTATGAATAAAACCCTAATATATATTGTTGTCGCTTTCTTTATTTTGCTGGCCTTAGATTTCATTACGCGAAAAATCTTCAACGACAAAGAATCAGCCGAAATCAAAAAATCAACCTATCGTTACTTCGCGAGAAATGCCATCATGACCGAACGCGAAAATAAGTTCTTTCAACAACTTAACGAAATCCTCGGCAACAAATGGTTCGTCATTCCGCAGGTTCACCTTTCCGCATTACTGAATCACAAAGTCAAAGGTCAAAACTGGAAAGCTGCATTTCGCCACATCAATGGAAAGTCTGTTGATTTTGTTTTACTTAGCAAAGAAACTATGAAACCAATTTGTGCCATCGAACTAGACGATTCTACGCACAATTACAAAAATCGCGCCGAGCGCGATGCCGAAGTCGAGCGTATTTTCACGGAAGCAAAACTCCCGCTCGCGCGCTTTAAGAATCCCGAAAAACTTTCGCGCCAAGACATCGTCAATACTATTGCGACAGCAATCAAGAAAGTGCAGTAGTCATGCCCGAACTCCGCGACCTCTACGACCAAAACCGTCAACTCACTGGCGAAACACTCGTCGTTGGCAACCCGATTCCGCCGCAACGCTACATTAACGTTGTCCTGATTTTCATCCAAAACAGTCGTGGCGAGTTCCTCATCCAGCGTCGCACCAAGCAGCGCAATGGCCTTTACGCTACCACCGGCGGCCATCCCAAGCACGGCGAAACCAGCCTGCAAGGTGCCGTCACGGAAGTCGCCGAAGAGCTCGGCCTTGATATCGAACCAGAACAACTCCAGCTCTTTTATTCTGGTCGCTCCGACGAAGAGCAAGTCTTTTGGGACGATTATTACATCCAGCTCGACGCCGACATTTCAGACCTCAAACTTCAAGCCGAAGAAGTCGCTTCTGCGCATTGGTTCTCGGCCGCACAAATCCGCAAGCTTTATGAACAGGGCGAATTCATGTCCGATCATTACGATGAGTTTTTACGTCTCAAAGATTGGCTGGTATAATACCCCTAATGCACAAGACAGAAGTTTGCCAGTTCCTCCGAGACGAAGATATTAAGTTCGAGCTCACCGAGCATGAGCCACTTTTTCATGTTGGCGACGGTGAAAATATCGAAATCCTTTATCCGGACGCTGGCACTAAAAATCTTTTCGTCCGCGACGACAAGAAGCGCAACTATTACCTCATCACCGTACTCGACGAAAAACGCGTCGACCTCAAACAATTCCAAAAGGAGCAGGGCACCCGCCATCTCAGTTTCGCTTCCGCCGAAGACATGAAAGAAATTCTCGACCTTACGCCTGGCTCCGTCTCGCCATTTGGCCTGCTAAACGACCAAAAGCGCATCGTTAAGTTTTATCTTGACTCACACTTCGTCAATTCCGAGAGTAAAATGATCAGCGCTCACCCTAACGACAACACCGCCACCGTCTGGCTCCACACTAGAGACCTAATTAAGCTGCTAGAAAAACACGGCACCCAAGTTAATATCGTTAACCTGTAAATCCTTATGCTATCATAAAGGTATGGCCAACGCTGAAGTATTTGAAAATACAACTAATGATATGGAGTGGGCACCTGACGTCTTTGGACCAGAAGACGAGACGGCGGACGACGCCGAACAGGGCGAAGCACAAATCTCAAAACGTAGCATCGAACAAACACTCGACATTTTAGCTAATAGACGAAACGATATAGAAGGTCTCGACGAAATTGTCACGAGCGTACTCTCAGAACACAATGAAGAGTCGGCCGAATTTGTCGTTAATGAAATTTTGAGCAAAATATCCGAAAAACTAGCGGAACATACTTCACGTCTTGAAGGCCTGGACCCAAGTTCTGACGAATATCTTGATTTAACCAATAAAATAGCCGCCCTTCAGGACATAATAGACAAAATTGGCCTTCCGACTCGCAAAGAGTCCGCAGATTCATCCGACTCCTCCTTCGATGCCAAACCGCTTGACGGGGAACCGGAAACACCCCCTCAAAACGAACCTGAAATTGAAGCGCCAGAAGAGACCGAAGAAGACGAAGACGACGAAGAAGAAGAGAATAAACCAGACGATTCACCGATAAAACCTTCTGGCAATAAGAAAGCTGTCGACACTGCCGCTGCTGCCGGCTCGGCGGCTGGCGGCGCAATAATTGGCGGTGGCGCAGCTATCGGTATCGCCAAACTTACTCAGGATGCCGTAGATAATCTCATCCCTACTAGTGGATTAGAAGGAGGCGATAGCGGCGATTCGGGTGACAATGATCCAGCTTCTAGCAAAGAGGCCGTCCAAAAAGGCGAGATTGCCTCAGCTCATGCTGCGCAACTAGAAATTAGCGAAAACGTTAACAATGCCCTAGACGATACTGAGGCTCTTGTCCACGCCGTCGAACATGATGGCGCCATGCAAAGATTGGCTACGGATTTATTTACTATCATCGACATGCTCAATACTAGTCCGATGTCTCCCGATTTCGAAAAGACCATCCGCAATTATTCTCAACGCGGCATAGACATCACTCGCGCACTCCGCACCATGGTAAACGAAGCCGGCCTCACGCAAGCAAATACTTACCTTGACGGTATCGAGAACGCTATCAATAATATCTCAGTCGTCATCGAGCAGCGCGACGAAGAAGAGCATCCCAACGGCATCGTTCGTCAACTCATCGATAAGAAAGCTAACGCCGAAGCTCATAACGACAATTAGCCACCTTAAGGTCGCATTTCACACAAATAATGCGACTTTTTGCTATAATTAAATTAATCGAGTCATACTTCGGTCACTGATTCAGATTCATAAAAATTTCGACGCCAATATTGCGTCACCTACATCTATTAACTTCTATTCAAGGAATTTTTATGGATCAAGACACTTATTATCAAGAGCATCACTTACATCAACCTGTCGACGTCGACGCTACTTTTTCGCGCAAACTTTTAGGACACTGCCGCCCAATCGCTTTTCGTACCGAAACTGGCAGAGAAGTACAAATCAGCGAGATTGGGCTCGTTCACCCAAAATACGACGGCCTCAAGACCATTTTTGCCTTTGACGTAACCGATGGCGCTACCGACTATCGTCTTTGCCTCGACACCGAAAGTCTCAACTGGTATCTCGAATTCGAGGGCGACCATTATGAATAACCACATCATGTACGTCGACCTCAACTCCTGCTTTGCCACCATTGAACAGCAGAGCAGGCCAATGTTACGCGGCCGCCCAGTCGCCATTAGTAATCGCATCACGCCCAATTCTTGCATTATTGCCGCCAGTTACGAAGCCAAGGCGCGCGGCGTCAAAGTTGGCATGCGGCGCAGCGAAGCAATTTTACTGTGTCCAGATTTAATTTTCGTCGAGACCGAACCAGATAAATATATTTTCGTCCACCAAAAATTACGCGATATTATGGAGTCTTATTCGCCTATCGTTGTGATGAAATCTATCGATGAAGGCCTCCTCGATCTTACCGAATCACCAAAACATATCCGCCAAATGCCGCACGCCGAACTTGCCCAAGAAATCAAAACTCGTCTCCGCACCGAAATTGGCTGCTGGATGCGTTGTAATATTGGCATTTCCAGCAATCGCTTTCTCGCCAAAACTGCCGCCGAGCTTCACAAGCCTGACGGTTTCGACGAAATCACAGCCGGAAATCAACGCCAAGTTTTCAGCACGCTCAAACTCACCGACCTACCAGGCATCAACCTTCGCATGCAAGCCCGTCTCAATGCGGTTGGTATTTTTACACCACTTCAGTTGCTCGATGCCGATGAGCGCACGCTCGTCAAAATGGTCTGCCATAGCATCGACGGCACGAAATGGTATAAACGTCTGCGCGGCATCGAAGTCGATGATTGGGTTAGCGATATTAAATCTATCGGCCGCCAATATGTCCTTGAAGGCAAACATCTCACAAAAGGCGAAATTTACGCCCGCATCATGCATCTGTCCGAGGACGTCGGCTACCGCCTTCGCAGCAAACAACTTCACGCTCGCGGCGTCTATGTCTGGGCTTTTACCTACGACGGCCAATATTTACATCGTGCGCATATCCGCAAGACCGCTTTTAACACCGATCAAGATATTCTGCAATCCGCCCGCGAACTTTTTGCCGATTTTCCTGCACCACTTCGCATTATCGGCATCACGCTCTACAAAATCCAGGCCCAACCAGAACAACAACTCTGTTTCGATCAACCCACTATCGATGCCAGAGAACAACTCTGTCTCGCTGCCGACAATATCAACCTTCGTTTCGGTTCTCGTACCATTCATTACGCCGACAGCTGTGGCACTGACCACGTTAAAACCAAGATTCCTTTTGGCTCCACCCGCTACTTAGATCATTCAATCACTTGACGCACGGCTGAAATAATGTTAATATAAAAGCTACCTCTGCGAAATCCCGTGCGGGGGAATATTGCACTTTTCGAGATTATCTTAAATCTCAAAAGGGCTTGACATGAAAAGGAGGCCAAGTA
>JAFWSJ010000010.1 GCA_017524405.1 Candidatus Saccharimonadota bacterium
ACGGGGCGGTATTCTTCGCAGTGTTCACAAAGGCGGTAGTCATTGTTGAGGCAATGCTCGCAGACGCGAATACGTTCGCCGTGGCGGTTGATGACTTCCCACGTTTGCGAGCAGCTGTCTTCGCATTCTTGGCAGAACTCGTTTTCTTCAGGGTCGCAACAGTCGCAGTAAAGTCCGCTGGAAATCTCTTCGCCGCAACAGATGCACAAGCCGTAAGTCCCGACGCTGAAGGTTTTGAAATCGTCGAGATGGTCTTCGCGAATGGAGATTTTGGCGTCGAAGTCGGAGTGGTGCCAGTCGGAGTAACCGCCGAAGCCTTCACCCTTGCCAATGTAGATGTCACGCTTATTGTTGCAGTATTTCTCGGTAATCCAGAGATTGGGAGCGTCTTCGAGTTCGGACAATTCACGTTGGACAAGGTCGCGGTAAAGTTTTGATTCAGCTTGTGAGCCGCGAGTGCCGCCGCTGGTTTTGTACAGACGACTTTGGAGCAGAAGCCCGTTGTAAGGTTTGTAGACGAAGATTTGACGCGAAGTTTTGCGGTTGTTAAGCGTTTCGGGCTGGTCAGGGTCAGCCGCCGTAAAGACGATGAACGTGTATTTGTCGCGAGCGTAGCCGGCACAACCGCAGTTGTATTCGCAGTCACGGTCATTGAGCGAGTGGCAACTGACGAGAGTTTCGCCGCGTTTATCGTCTTTCGGATTCGACATGGTGAGAAAGTGCGCGGGATTAATCGACAAGAACAATTTGAAGTCAATCTTGCGTGTTGAAAGTTCGTCGGCGAATTGAGCGAAGAGCCGCTGGAATGGACTGCCGGCGGAATTGTCGGTGACGTTCAACGTGTCGCACAAGGCTTTGAAGACTCTGCTGCGCTTTTTACGAGGAGCGTAAGCGTTTGGCGAAAGTTGTTGAATTGCTTCGATAGCGTCGGTGTTTTTGTCGTTGGGACGAGCAAAGAATCCGACGGCGCGGTCGATGAGGAAACGGGTTGTCATGTCAGCATCCAATCTTGCGGGCGCAAGGATAGTGTTTGCGAGGTTGTTGACGAGGACGTAATCGGGATTGTGGGTTTTGGTGCCGTTGATGACGATGGCTTGAAGATTTTCGTCCCAGCCCTGCGATTTGCTGAAGAGTTCGCGAAGTTCGCGTTTGCTTTCGATTGAATCGTGAGCAAGGTGGTCGATGAAATTGTCGGAAATGTCGTCGAGCACGTCGGGTTCGTAAGTGTGGCGGCGATAATCTTCGACGGCAGTCCAAAGATTTTTGCGTGTAAGTTCGATAAGTTTGTCCATGGTGAAGACCTCCGGAAATGAAAAAGCCCCCAAGCACGGGGCTTGAGGGCACGAGACTTTTTAAGCGACGGATTGTTGAGAGCGTTGGCAGTCGAAGCACAGAAATCTGCCGAACTTATTTTTCGAGTAATCAGCGACGCGTTGAGTGATGTTTGCGCCGCAGTCATGGCAAGTCAAAGGCGGTGGATTTTTATTTCTGACGGGAGTAGTCGTCGGTTGCGTAACTTCGTCGGTGTGCAGGTCGGCTTCGGGATCGTCGCTGGTTGCGATTGCGAGACTGTTAAGGTAAGCGTATTTGATAGCCATAGTCTGAGCTTTCGCAACAGCTTTATCGCCGGCGTCTTGACCGGAGCCGAGACCTTTAATCGTGAGAGTTTCGCCCGAATCAGGGTCAACGAGCGTGACGACGACTTCAACGGTGACGAGGTTTTCGACGTTGCCTTTCGCAGTCGTGATTTGTTGCATGTTCAAGATGTTGGGAGTGACGGCGGTGGCAAGCCCGTGTTTTGTAAGCGAGGCATTGACTTTTTCGAGCACGTCAGCGGCGGTGGCGTATTTGTAGCGGTGAAAGTCGTTGGAGCCGTTTTTAGCGACGTGACTACAGTCTTTCATGACTTCAACAAATTTCTTGGCGATGTTTTGCATGAAGGAATCACCTACCTTTCTTCGATAAAACGAATGTCGGCTTTGTTGAAGTCTTTTGGCGGTTGGTCGAGGAAGGCGAGAAGTTGCCACGCCCACGAGCCGATTTTGTCGTAGCCAACGCCGTTGTGAAAGTCGCCGCCGCCACGGCCGTTACCAATAGCAGTGAGAAGCGGCAACGGATGAATTGTCCAGCCGTTAGAGCCGACAGAAGTCGCTTTGTATTCGTCGAGGTCGATGAATTGGCGAGTGTCGAAGTTGACGAGAAACTTGCCGTCAAGGGTGAAATCGGACGGAGCGCAGGTAAGCAAGTTGACGTTCTTGCCCCAGACTTTCTTGTAATTCGGGCGCGGAATGGCGGCGGGCACATTGAGTTTGAAATCGTCGGGTTCCGTGGCGTAATCGCCGACCCAGCAAACGCGACCGGGATTGTTATACAGGAACTCGGAGAAGGCATTGACGAAGGGATTTTGCCACCACGAATGTTCAAGCAGTTTTGCCATGGTGTATTCGTGATTGACGGAGCGGTCGAAGACTTTGCATTGCCCGCCATAAACGTTGCCGAGAATGGGCATGTAGTATTGTCCCATTAAGAATCCCTCCTTTTACAAGCGAGAAAGTTGAGCAATTTGGGAAACTGCGCGAGGTAAAAGTTCCAGAGCAGATGAATGTCATCGGAATCGAGACCGACCATTTCGCCATCTTCGTCAGTTTTGGCGAAGGCGACGGAGCCGAAGATAATCAATTCGTCGTCGACGAAGAGATTGGGAACGGGCTTATCTTTAAGCAAAGCTTCATCGTCCGACCAAACGTCGAAAAACTTGCCGCCAACTTCAATTTCGACGCAGGTGACCAAGTCGCAGTTGAGGATTTTGTACAGATCATGGAGAACATTGTCGGGTGAAATGTGGCGGACATGCGGGGAAATTGTGTGGTCGTTGACTTCGAGCGAGAAGACTTTAAGCGGGGATTTTGAGTTCATCAAAGTCATTCTCCTTTTGATTGACGAGAGCTTGAGCGTAGGGGCAGTTTTGACGAGCGGGGCAGTAACCGAGACATTTTCTGTCGCCCCAACGTTCGCGGAAGGAGCAGACGGGCGGCAATGTGTTCGATTGGATAGCGTCGCGCAACGCTTTTGCTTTGTGACGGAAATAGCGTTCGAGCCACAGGTCACTTATTCCATAGACCGGAATAACGTAAACGGATTTTGTGATACCGCGTTCGGCGGCAATGCGGAGCCCCGAATCACGACAGATGGCTTGAATGAACATGCGATTGACTTTGAAACCTGCGCGATTGAGCAAGAGGCGGTAGTAATTGAGCTGAATCGCCCAGTCGAGAATGTCGCGAACACCGTCAAAGCGCAACTCGGAACGGAATTTGTGTTGTCCCTTCTTGACGCCGGATTTGTAAACTTCGCCCGTGTCGACTTTGGCTTTGTAAATACCGAGAGCCTTCATGAGCTTGAAGCTGGAAGTAACTTTCAAGTCACCAAGAACGCCTTCGTCGGTGTCAAGGATTTTGCCGAACAGATCAAACTGACCGCTGGTGATGTCGTCCTTGAGACGTTCTTCGGAAAGGATTTCGCCTTGGGTGTGGCGTTCGTTGATGGAGTGGACGGCTTGCCCGTGAATGGCGTAGAGGATTGACGCAGGGTCGACGGCGTAATCAGTCGTCTTTTTCAAAAAGGTTTCGCGAGTGCCGGCAATCAGCTCGGTGACAGTCGGTTCGGAAATCTGACGGTCGAGCGAGTTAGCGACAGCGCGAAGAGTGGGCAGGAACATACAACGTTGGCAATTTGGGCAACCGCGCAGACAATCTTCGATTGGAACACAGTTGCCGTCGGGACAGATGAATTTGGTAGCAGGCATGTGGCACCTCCAGATAAAGTAAAAGCCCCGACCGCATGACAGTCGGGGCTGGTTGATTTGACTTTTAGAACGGGGCGGCGATGGCGTAATCGTCCTCGTCTTCGGATTGATTGTTCTGTTCAATATGAACGGTAAGGTCGCCGAAGTGTTTTTCATTCTTCATGTCAGCGAAGTCGATTTGAGTGAGAGCGACGGCCAAGTATTTGGCAAGCGTGCGGACTTGGAAGGGATTGAACGTCAGATGAATCGCCGAACTCTTTTGAGCGTCTTCGAGAGCGAGATAGACGACGTTTCCGTCAAGGCGAATTGTGGAATCGATGTCGTCATAAGCGACGCAGTTGAAGATAGAACTCATGATAAACCTCCTAAGCAGAAATGGATTCGTAAGCTGGAATGGAATGGCAGGATGTAAGTGGCGGCGGCGGAAGAATGTTTCGCGGGACGGGCAAGGCGAGAATTTCTCCGCCAATGCGTTCGAGGTCGGTGGCGCGTTCGTAGGACTTGGCGATTTTGCTGGCAGAAGTGACTGCGTTGACAAGCCCGTAACGAGTGTTGTCACCGCCGAAGAACAGTTGCCGCAGGATGTCGCCGCGTTCGTTTTCCGTGATCAGGAACTTATCGGCGAGTAGTTCAACTGATTTAACGGGATTGTGTTCGAGCGGGATTTGAGTGGATTCGCGCATTTTGTCGACGGTGAGCAAGAATTTAGCTTCGTCGACAGCAGCGCGAACGATGTCTTGAACTTTCATGAAGAAAGCTTTGTCGTCCTGCGCGAGGGTTTCGTCGCTGTAGACTTCGTAAGCGGAATCGTCGGAAAGATTGACTTGGCGACCGACGTGATATTTTTTCTGTGCAAGGTCTTTACAAATCAATCCGTTCTTGCAGACGAGCCTGAAGACGAGAGGTTCGACGCGCAGACTGCCGAGACCGACTTCGCTGTTGGAAACTACAAAGCCGGCTTGAACAACATCACCAACGCGAACTTCGGCTTTGAGCTTGCGATTGACGACTTTGATATACAGGTGCGACGGCGTGACTTCGCAAGATTCGATGTTCGCGCCTTTCATCTCGTTGATGACGGGCAGAACAGCCGCGCACAGTTCAAGGTTGTCGAGCCGACGATAACGGTCGGACAGAAACGCCCTAACATTACCGTCAAGAACACGAACCATGCGACGTTCGGGATTGTGGTCGAACCAAGTGTTGACGTTTTGGTCGAGCAGATGAGGAACAGTGGCTTGCATTTTCTGATAGTAACGGAACGGAATATTGAGCCGAGCGGCGATTTGCTGATGAGCGATTTCGCCGACAGCGAAAGTGAGCGGTTGGTCGTCGACGGACAAACGCAGAGTCGAGCCGAGTGAATCGGACTGCATTTCGAGCGAACGAGTATCGGCGAGGAAATCCTGCCGATTGAGCCGCTGACGCTGAAGCTCCCCGCCAAGCTCCGAAAGTGTTTTGCCTTGTTTCAAGGTTATCTCCTCCAATCTAAAAATGGACACAAAAATAGCCCCGACCGTAGTCGGGGCCTTTACGACATGAATACCGTACGATACTCATACATATAATATACAACTGAGAAAAAAGACTTTCACACAAGATTATAAAATCATTTGATTATTGGCAACTACATGTTATCAACCGCTTTTGTTGAAAAAAATATTATGGAGTAATGCAAGAGGGATAGTTGCCCAGCCAAGTAAAGCTCCCCAAATAGCACGAGAAAGCAAATAGTTGCCTGTATCGCTGTAAATTTCCGCACGTCTTCCGAGTATATGATATTTTAAATAGTCATTTGCTTTATCACCTGCATAACAGTAGATGAGCATGAATAGCAGAAAAATTATATCCATAACGACCTCTCTTTTCTAACATCAACGAGGGAGGGAAAGAAGAAGAATTACCTTGATTGTTTGGCGATATTTTCCACGTTACGTTGAAGCTCCGCCATTTCTTTTCCTTGGTCAGTTACAAAGATGACAGTTGACAACATTTCATAAACTTTATCGCCGGGTTTAGTTGTAAAAGTCAGAGATTCCCCTTCAGCATTAACAGTAACTTCACATAACTCAGAAAGAGTCTCCATGTCGACCCCGTGTTTAACTTTCCAATCCATTCCTTGATTGAGTTCCGGACACAGAACAACTAACGACATGTATTCAGACATCTCGGATGGATCATTACTAAAACTTGGTTCATAAATTTTGATGTAGTTGCTGTCAGACGGGACGTACAATTTTAATCCGCCGTGAGTAGTTCCGACGAAAACTAAATCATTGATGGTTCTGGTTTCATCAGAATTTGTCGCTCGAATTTTAAAGCCGTCTTCTGTTTTTAAATCGCCATCGGAATCGCGAACTCTTTCCATCAAAGAAATCGGGTCAGGGATATCTCCAACAGGGTTATTTTGCTCCGAAGAAAGCTCCGAAAATAAAAGGGGGATCGCCTCGTTCGCGGCGACAATGTTGGATCCAGCCTTTGATTCCGAAACTGAAGTGTCGGCAGATTTTTTAGAAGCAGGAGCTTTATCGGAATCGCCGCCTCCACCCATAAGAGCGAGAAGAACACCGGCTATTAATGAAAACGCCAACCAACCTTTAATCAATTTTTTTAACATTTCTTGTCTCCTCCACAAATGCCCTTGGAAAACATTCGTCGATTCATCTGACTCTCAACCCATTCCAAGTCCGCACATTTGATGAATCTCATAGCAAACAATTAACTTTTCGGCAAAATTAACATATAAGGCTAAGGAATACAAGAGCCTAGATATGCCACAAAAGAACCTAGATTTGCTACTTCTAATCGGCGGCGTTAAGTTGCTCCATCATTTTGTCCAGCTCGGAATTAAGTTGCTTGAGTTCCTCGAAGGTGTTGCGCATGTCGCTGACGACAGCATTGAGATTTGAATTATGCAGGTCGCCCAAATCAACCAGCACGGACAATTCAACGTCCAATGCACGGGAGATTTTAATCAGCAAGGGCAAGGATACGCTTTGTTGGTCGACCCGCTTTCAAGATGAGACAGGTAGTTTTTGTTGATGTGAAGCATACCGGCCAAATCTGCCTGCGTCAGATTATTCAATTTGCGAAAGTAAGCGATACGCAAACCGATACACTGCAATTCTGCGCGACAATCTTCGTGACCGAAAGACAAATGTTCGTCCATACGTTTTACCTCCCGACGAAGATTGTAACACAGGAAGAAGCGGTGCGGGTGTACCGTGTAGCCGTATTAGTTGACCGAATAGGTACACATGAAAGCAAAACAAAAAGCCCAGGTCTTTCAACTTGAGCTTTTAACAGTCGTTGGTCAAAGTTATTCCGGTGTGTGGAATAACTTCGCGACGGAAATGTTCTTTGTATGTATCACTTCGTCTGGTCTGACGCTTATGTTGCGGAGAGGAACTTTTTCAGTTGTTTCAGTTGCTTTTGAGCGTCCTTGACAGCTTTCAGTTGCTGGGTACGTTTTTGTGAATCATCGAGATCTTCTTGCGTTTGAGGAAGTTCGCTCAATGTCTCTTGAAACTTTTCAATGGCGAACGCCGAGTCTCTAGGCTTTTCTATCGTTTCCATTCCTTGAGCTTCTTTGTACTTTCGCAAGGCCGCATAAGACATGGATTTTTTTAGTCCGAAAACTTCTTCACCAATCTCCGAGACTTCTTTACGACTTGCCGTTTTGCCGCTTCCTTCGCCTTTTGACTGTTCAAGAAGGTCGTAAATGACTTTGCCCTTATCAAGCGAACTCATCTTTATCGTAGCTTCATTGAGTCGATAAGCCATCGCAATATCTCTGTAGGCGGAGGTTTGATCATAATCTTCGCATTCGTATACTTCAGCAGAAATAGTATCCTGTCCGTTGCTTTGCGCAATCTGGAACCGATGTTGTCCGTCTATAATACCATATTCAGCATTGTTATCCGTCTGTTGCTTTTCATCCTCAGTGAGGCGACGGACAGTAATAGGATGTAGTTGACCATCTTTAGCAATAGCACTTTTCAACTTCTTGTAACCAGTAGAGTCAGTATCGACAGCTCGAATAGGAGCTATCACAGTAGAATCAATATCGCTGAGCTTTAAGTTTTGTACGCTCATAATCAATCACCTCTTTTAATTTATTGGTTTAACCTTCAATATCATACACTTAAATCTGTCACTTTGCAAGACTGAAATTATTTCAGTGCACGAGTAGCCTATCATCTGTAATGTAGAGAACATCCTTGCTACAGAAGTCATGTTTGATTTATCGGCAAGTGCGTCCTCTATGATCTGTTTTGTAAGTTTATGCAAAAGATAGAAGCTTGCGATTACGATTGAAATGGCTTCATGCTCTTTCATCTTAATCGCAAGACTATTATAGGCGCGTGAAATCGGTGAAACGGCATGAAGCGTGAAACCTGAAATGAAAGCTTGCCATCACGCCATGTTTGTGCTAAAATCATCAAGCTGAAAAAGAATGAATTGACTAATACGATATGACGTTTACCTACTGCTTCATTGCGAGTATCCCTTGGTTTACGTCATAATTACCTAAAGAAAGGAGACGTTATTTAGTGAGAAACTATCCAACTGGCTACTTTATGGGATGGTTTAGAAGCATGGTAGGTAGTGGTGACATCCAATTTAACTTCTACTACAAAGACGAACAATATCTTGTAGATGCTGTTTCTGCTGATGCGCACACACCTAAGACTCTCGATGAAATACGGAAAGAGTCTGGAGGTGTATTAATTCTTAGGGCGGCTCCTGAAGCCGATAAAGCTGAGCCAGATGCAAACTGTTGGGAGGTCTCAAAACCGGTTATTATTTCGGCTCAAACTGGTAAGGGTAAGAATTATTGGGTCTTCAATGACTTATTGCTAAGCCTCGTGAATCGCTATGATTCTGAAGATTTGATTCTGGTTTTAAGTAATCGCATTGCTTCGTGTCGGCAAAGCAAGATGCAGGTCGCTGAGCTTTTAAAGAATTATATTGGTGATGACAAGTATTCTCGTCATATTGAAGAGCTTTACTCCTCCAAAGGAATCGACGAGCTGTGCGTTGATTTTGGTCGGATTACTCTTTGTACCTATCATCAAATGCTACAGCGTCAAATATTACGGACAAAGAAGTTCAAGTACATCATCTGCGACGAATGTCATTTCTTCACTTCCGACGCAACGTTTAATCCTTACACGAATAACATGCTTAAGGAAATAGTGACTTATGGGAAAGACTCAGTTCGAGTTTACATGTCGGCTACGCCCGAAGTGGCGTTTGAAGCTATCGTTCGTGAAGAATACAATCTGAAGCTGAAACAATATTGGCAGGAAGCCAAACCATTACACGATTACAACGAAGCATACAGAACGGCTATAGAAAGCAAAAGAAATGATCCAATGGCTAATATGATTGCTATTCAATGGGTTCAAACGCAACATATTCCAGGTAGATATACTCCAGAACAATGGGAGTTAGGACGACAGCAATTTGAGGAGATTAATTCAGCTAGAAATTTCTTGGCTAGTGGTAAAGACTACCATGGGGAAGAAGTCTTTGAAAGAATAATATCGAAACACAGATTGCCTATCGACTTTTACTACATGCCACGGCGTTACGACTACATTGAAAGAATCTGCAAGTACAGTACGGATGAAGAATTGTTCGGATACATTAAGAATTCTACTGAAAAGTGGATTGTTTTCGTGCGCTCTGAATCTGCAGGCAAACGGTTGGAGAAGAAGCTCGTCGAATTGGGAATCGTTCCTTCTAGCGAGTGTGTTTTTATATCCAGACCCGTGGTTGACCTCGATGGTAAAGAACAGGAAGAGTATGACTTCATTATCGCGAATGAAACGACTAATAAGCGAATTCTGATAACTACTTGCATTCTTGATAATGGTATCAATATCAAAAACCCAGAGAGCGCAAAGCAACGAGATAAAGTCTTGAACGTCGCCATTAGCAGTTACGATCGGACTCAATTCATTCAAATGCTCGGTAGGGTCAGAGACAATCAGACGGATAAAATCAATCTGTACATCGAAGAGTTCACTGTGAACAAATTGAAGCAGATTATTAGTCGTGATGCTGAATCACTCGTTAATCGATTGGCTAACGATTTTCGTTCCTTAGAAACGAAACAGGCCAGCTTTAATCGTAGAGAGTTTTGTTATGCTACTGGTGATGACTTAGAATCATTTTCACAATACAACCCCTGTGCAATTTATCAACTCATCGATCAAATGACGCGCACCTTGAGGCTTATCCGGAAAGACGATGATAACTTCTTCATCAGCGTTAGCGATGAACTGACGGCTTTGAAAGAGCAAGTTTATCAGTTTTATCTGAAGAATCCAAAAGCTCCTGATTCTTGGCGCAGAAGTGTCGTCGAATTGCTCGATACCGAGTTGCATCATAAAGACGTGGAACAGGCTATTGATGATGCTATTGCTAGAGGCGAGGATGGGTCGCAGTATGAACGCAAGTTAGATGATACGTTTACCCACTATCTGTTTTCCGAACTACTTGCCAAGAAGTTTCTTACCATCATGGAAGATAAATATAACGGCTATCTTGCTGAAAGACTGGGGACGGGAAACCGCAATCGTTATAAAGCGAAGATGGAACAGGAGTTGCGTCGGGAGATCATAGCGAGTGAATTCAGTACATACAATCGTGCGGTACTTTGTTATAAGCAATGTGAACTCTTGAAGCGGATGTTTCGAGATAAGTTCGGAGACATCGCTCTCGACTTTTTCAGAGGGTATGTTGAGCTGATTAAGCATTACGACGAGCTTGCAGATGATGCCCGATTTAACACCTTCTTGGAAGAACAATTACGGTGGATTGAAAAGTCCATCGTTGATGTCTGTCAAGACGATTCCAACACTAAGTCGGACGTACCTGTAATCGAAGATTCACTTGCCATATTTATCCGCAACCATGCCATTACGGTTGAAGAATTAGAGCAAAGTCGTCGGAAGAAGCAGGATGGAAGTGACTCCGATTATTACGATGGAGATTTCCTGAATGAATATGGTATCCTCAAAAAGGACAATCGAGTCAATGAACTCTCCAAAACATACTGTAATGGTCAGAGCTTGACAGATTGTGTTGGAAAACAAATCATCGTGGGTGATGCAACTTATAAGTTGCAATCTGCTAACAGTAACAAAAGCGGTCATCCGACCTACTACTTGTTTATCAAAACATGACTTACTATTCCGCACACCGGAATAAATCATTCATTATGTGGGATTCATTGTTCAATACTCTCAATGATCGTGTAAGTCATAAAGAATAGCGATACAGCAAGATAAGATACCCCCGCTCGTGAAAACGAGCGGGGGTATCTTCCAGTTAAGACTAAATGAAGACGTTGTAGTTCGCAGTGAGTAAATAACAACGTCCTTGAACTCTGCGGACGTTGCTATTTACTCACTTGATGATTGGATAAGATGAGGGATATTGTTATCAGGGTGATGATTATGGTTACGTGTGAATTCGTATTGAAGCTAAGGATAGTCCTCGTAACTATTGTCTCTTATAGTCAAAAGCTAACACTTATGACTGCTTGACGAAGACCGCACTCCTATGGTATTATCTATTCATCTTAACTTAGCTTCATAAACGTAGAGAGGTTTTCCGATGAAATATGCCTATGCTCGTGTTTCTACTCGTAAACAATCCCGTGAGGGTAACAGTCTGGAAGAGCAGGTTGCCAAACTTCGGGAGGCAGGTTTTGACGAACTTGTCGTGGAAGAGTTTACCGGCGCAACGACGAAGCGACCGTATTTCGATGACTTAATGTCACGCTTGCAATCCGGAGATACGCTTATCGTTACCAAGCTCGATCGTTTTGCCCGTTCTACAGCAGATGGTTCCGCGCTTGTCAATGACTTGCTTAATCGTGACGTTGCAGTTCATATCCTTAATATGGGGCTTATTGACAACACCCCGACCGGCAAGCTTATTGTTCATATTTTGCTTGCGTTTGCCGAATATGAACGAGACATGATTGTCGAGCGAACCCAAGCCGGTAAGGAAATTGCCCGCTCTAAAAACGGCTTCCGAGAAGGCCGACCTCCTATCGACCAGAAACTAAAAGACTTCGCGGTTGACTTGATTTTTAATCAGCATAAAAGTTACAATGAAGTCGTCGAGTTGACTAGATTATCGAGATCGACCATTACTCGTGCCGTTCGTGAAGCCAAAGCTAAAAAAGTTCTTGCCGAAAGTTCCATGAGAGAGGTATCGTAAACGATTCTTTCGTGATATAATACTGTCGAGGTGAAGTTGTGGAGAAAGAAGTCATTGCTGCAAAGCGATGGGCTGACGCGACTATCCGTGATAATTTCGTCTTTGGCAAGACAATGGAGCTTTATCCTGCCATCTGCCGTCAGCTGATTGAAATCATTCTTAATGTCAAGATTGCTGAGATTCAGTATCCTGAACGAGAGAAAACGATTGAAGCGCGATCCGATGGCAAAGGGATTCGGCTTGATGTTTACGTCGAAGAGAAAGCGACTAAACGTTCCTTTGATGTGGAGATGCAAGTTACCGACTCTGATAATCTTGCTAAACGAGTTCGTTACTATCAGGGAGTTATCGATATTGATAAGCTCAAACGTGGGCAACATTACAGAGAACTGGGAGAATCCTTTATCATATTTATCTGCCCCTTTGACCACTTCAAGCAAGGACGACATATCTATTCTTTTCGCGAACGTTGTGATCAAGACACAGCTCTTGCTCTAAAAGACGGAAGTACTAAAATCTTTCTTAGTACCAAGGGGCGTCGTGATGATGTTTCTTCCGAAGTTAAAGCCTTTCTCGACTATGTTGAATCCGGCATTGTTTCTGGAAAGTTCGTCGAAGATTTAGCCGCAGCTGTCAAGGCAGTCAAAGCTAACGAGAATGTGAGGCATGATTTTATGACTTACCAGATGGACATACTTGAACACGAAATGTACGCCGAAGAGCGAGGCGTTAAAAAAGGCGAAGTGCGTAAAGCGGAGGCGGTCGCTCTCAAATTGATTCGTCGTGGCAGACCCTTCGAGGAGATTCATGAGGATACCGGCTTGCCGTTGCAACGCATTCAAGAACTTGCCAAAAGTAATCTTGACAGCTGATTACTGAAATCTGATCCTTGAAATTGACTGGTAAGATATTCGCACATAGATCGTTTAGGAGACGATTGAAGTCTTACACAGCTACCATAGTCGGGCACAATAAACTTGGTAGTCAAGTTATTCCAATGACTGGAATAACTTGAACTTTACAACTCGCGCAGAAGCTTCTAGACGGTTGAGCAAGCATTCTGACGCGAGAGCGGATTACATACATACTGAATCAGCTATCGTTATTAAGCTCTGGAGCTTTACAAAGCTTTGCTGGAACGATAGCAAGCTTTATCCCAAACACAGTGAATCAATCTGAAAACAATGGAGGACGAGATATAGAACGACCCTAATAAACGCGAAAAGCGTTGCAGTGTTTCCAACACCACAACGCTTTATCTGGTGAATGATTCCACCCATTCTCCAGAAAGCCAAGAACTTTGGTGAATAGCTACTTCACTAAAGCTTAAGACTTATTCGCTTAGATTAACCATCGTTGAGCTTATCGAACCCAAACGAGTTTGAAGCTTAATCATGAGCTTAGTATAAGCCAAAGCGGATAATCTTGCAAGGGCTTTTTGGAATATAAGAAGGCGACATTCACCAGAACACGGTGAGTGTCGTCTTTTTCGTTTGCCTCCGAAATTTAAACGAGATGAATTGTTATGTATCAAGAAAACGAGCTACCCTGCAACATTGACATGGAAAAACAGTTGCTCGGTGCCATGCTCTTCAGACGCGGCGAAATCATTCCCAAGGTCATCAACATTATTTCCGTCGACGATTTCTATCGCCCCGAACACAAAATCATTTTCAAAACAATCCTGCGTATGTACGCACAGGGCGCGCCGTCCAACAGCTTGTCCATCTTGGAAGAAATCAACAAGACTGTCGACAAAGGCAAACTCGACTTGCAATATTTGGTTTCTGTCGAAATGTCGATTCATACCAATGCCTACGCAGAGGTTCACGCCAGAACCCTCAAGGAAAAGTCGGACTTCCGCCGCTTAATGCGTTTCGGTGAAGAGCTTACTCAAAATGCGCAATTCGGCATGAGGTTACCGGTTGACATTATCGCCGAACACCGGCTTAAGTTGGACGAGATTTGTCTGGCATCGACTCCGACCAACAAGACGGACTTTAACGAGTACTTAATTGACGCTTTCCGCTCTGATGTTGCGGACATGAAAGTTTACGCCGACCGCTCTACCGGTTTCGTCAATATCGACAAGTTTCAGTTCTTCACACCGGGGCTTTACGTAATTGGCGCGACCCCTGCGGCGGGCAAAACGACTTTCTGTTGGCAACTTCTTCATCAGCTTGCCAACAAAGGTGAAACGTGCATTTACTGTTCCTACGAAATGAGCCGACTCGAACTCTTTTCAAAGTCCTTTGCTCGTGAACTGTTCATGCGCGACAAGGACACCAAACTTACAGCCGCGCAGATTCGGCGCGGTGCTACTTCCGCAGAACTCGAACGCCTTATCGTCGACCTCGCTGAAAACCCTATCAAGTTCAGCGTCTTTGAACTGCAAGACGAAACGGTTGATGATCTGCTTAACCTTCTGCGCCCACTCTGTTCTGACAAGGCAAAAGCTCCCGTCGTCTGTTTGGATTATCTGCAAATCGTTCCGACCTCACGTGAATCGACAAAGCTCGGCGTTGACGACACGGTTCGTAAGCTCAAAAAGTTTCAACGGGACACAAACACGACGTTTATCGTCATTTCGTCGTTCAACCGCATGAATTACGCGCAAGAAGTTTCATTTGAAAGTTTCAAGGAATCTGGTAATATAGAATACACAGCAGATGTGGTTTGGGCGTTACAACTTGACATCATGAATCACATCAAGGGCGGCGACCTTGTTTCCGAATCGCGGCGAAAAATCGAGGAGGCTAAAAAGCGACAGCCCCGCCAAATCCATCTCAAATGCTTGAAGAATCGACAAGGTACGAACTACGATTGTTATTTCGAGTACCATTCGGCACACGATTACTTTGAGCCGTGCGCGTCTTTCGACGAGATTGACTCGCCGCCGCCCCAGAATAACCAAGAAGAAGATTGATTCTTTCAGGAGGTTACAAGTATGGATAAACTTACCATGCAAAACGTTCAACTGTATCCGGCTCGCAAAGTTATTGTCCCCAATGACCGCGACACCAAAACGCTCTTCAATTACTCAGCGGAAACGTATCGCAGACGCCTTAACAACCCCGACGGTTTTATTATCGTCGAGGTGAAGAATCATAAGCGTTTCGGTAAAATCAAAACGCCGGTCAAGCTGACCATTGATCCGACTGTTGCCGCCGCTGATCCAACGCTCATGGAACCGCTCAGTCAATTCGACTTTGACGTTGCCACGGTTTGTATTTCCTCTTGGCACGCCGATAAACGTCGTCTTTCGCCGGCCATCATTTATCGCTGCTTGACAGGGAAAATTGGGCAACATGATTTCACGCCCAGCAAAGACCAACTCGCCGCCATTATGCACAGTCTCAAAAAGCTCATGAATGTTCATCTCGACATCTATTTGCATGACGCCTGCATAAAGCTCGGCTACAACAAAGGCAAACCCATCACCATTTCCAACTACATCATTCCCGCCCAAATCGGCGAAGGTTTCATTAACGGTCAACGGACGACCGTCATCGACCTCACTGCCGAATCACCTCTTCTGACCGTAGCCACGGTGAAAAATAATCAACTCATCGCTTACGACGCTCGGATTCTCAACATTCCTCGACAAAATAACACGCCGTTGCACATTGAACTCAAACATTACATCATGCGCCGTGTTATGGAAATCATCGCTCATCCCAAGGAAATGACGCCCTCGATCACCTTCGCCGACGTGTTTGAGAAATGCGGTCTCGAAAATGCCTCTCCGTCTAAGAAATGGCGCATCCGCAAGTTTATCGAGAGCTTCATTGCGCACCTGCTCAACTGCGGCGTCCTCACGTCCTACCAAGTCAACAAAAAAGACAACAATCTTTACTCCATTTCGTTCACCTTCCCGCAGAAAGCGTCTAAAGCGGAACGCATGAAGACGAGTGAACAAATTGAAACCCGTGCAGTATCGAGCGCAGTGGGAACTTCGCAAAGCCGCAGTTACTATGCTGAAAACTGGCAGTGGACAATATTGAAAGCCAGCCAATTGCCCAAATCTCCTTTCTACATTGTACTGACACCACTTCTCCCAACTCTCATCCCAACACCAAATACCCTATAGATTCTATAAAGTCTGTAGCAAGGCGGACGCTACGCCTTCGCTTTCAGCTCAGGCTACGCTTGCTACCTGCGGTAGCACCGCCTTTGCATTGCCCGACTAACAGAACGACATGCGAAGAAAGAAAAGCTTCTGTCAGCGACTACGCGTCAGTATGCTAACATCCACCGCCGCGACACAATACACACGGCAATAAGCGTAGCCGCTAGGCGACCCAACAACGACGAACGCCGGAAGTGTATGAGCAACTCACAGCGTAGCGTCCGCCTTGCGTTGCCTAAGATGGGCGATTCGTAATTCCAACAAAATAAAAGACGACGCGGCGTTTTCTGAAATGCACGCTAATTCACTTTGCACACCGCGCAGGTTGCGACTTCATTGTTGACAACCTTGTTTCCCTGCGCTCTTTTTTCCTTTTCAAGTCTCAAATCATCTAACATGTTGATAAGAAAGTTCACTTGTGCTAATGTGCGCTCTCTTAATCAAAACTAGGAGGTGAATAAAAATGAGCAAGACTATCGACGGACTCCTCACTATCGCGGATCTGTGCGATAGACTCCATGTTTCACGCAACACCGCCTATCGTCTCCTTGCTACGCAGGTTATACCTGCCTTCAAGGTCGGACGCTCTTGGCGTATCCCAGTCAGCAGTATGGAAGAGTTTATCGCCGATCAACTCAATGACAAAAAGGAGGAAAATCATCATGTATAACTTAAATGGCATCACCAACGAGACCTTAGGTGCGATTGTTCGCAAGAACATAGAAGCACATCAGGCCTACGTCGAACAGCAAACGCCCATCTGGAAAGAAGAAGGCAAAGACTTACGGAATCGTAGAATTGCTAGAGGTATTACCCAGCAAACGATGAGTGAACGAATCGGGGTATGTACCCAGACTATTAGTAAACTGGAAAATGGTAAATCTGTTAGAAGTAGAAAACTGATGCAACATGCGTACGGAATGGCGTTAGATCTTGTTTAATGCAAGAACGAGAACTACAAGAGGAAACGAAAACAACGACATAACCAAAAGGAGCCTGGGTAAAACCAAGCTCCTTTGGTCTGTCTGTTATTTTGAAGATTACTACTGATTCGTCGAACCGAACAATTTCCTAATCCATGGCAATGATGTTGGGGGGATAGGGCAAATTATCTTTCCCCAAATCCAAGGAGGAATTGGAGAACTGATACCGCCTGAATGAATGCTGTACGTAGGAACAGGCGTTGGCGCACTCGTTACGGCACTCGCGGCGATCACCGCACTGCCGGCATATTCCAATAAACTTTTCTCAGCGATTGAGTCTGCGATAGCTTTCGCCACTTCCTCGATGGACTTTTCGCCTTTGATAGCCTCACCGAATTCTCGACTGACTGCTACGGCTCCTCCGATTCGCGCAAGGGCTTCGGCCATAAGTACGCCACGATTCTTAACAAGCTTGACTGCTTGTTCTTTACTGTAGGCGTGCGGAAAGAAGACTGCATCTGGCTTCCCCGTGATTTCGCTTTCCCAAATCATGAACTTGGCAAGCTCTTCGCATTGTGGGGCACTAGCTCCTGTTGGAATGACGTTCTTTATACCGTGCGCGATCGCTTCTTCTCTCAGCCTATGGAAGTTCGGATGTGCACGGTTAATGTAGAGCGTCTCCTTATCTTTGCACGTTTGCCAATCGATAGTTTCGACGATAACGCCAATAACTCCGATAACTCCGCAAGGATAATTGCATTTGACTTGGACAAACGGATGCTCGGCAGGCTTCTCGATAATCAAATCGGCGAATCCGTAGCTGTCGAGAACTTGTACGTGACGAGTTTGTCCATCATCTTCAGTCGCGGCGAGCTGTTTGCGGATAAACTTTTGGATTTCGCTTTGTTCGTCGGCCTTCAATTCAGCAAGTGCCGACTCTAGTTGTTTGCCGACATCTTCCGCATGTTTCGACAAGCGAACGACTGCTTCCACGACCTTCATATCAACCGGTTGTTCATCCTGCTTTACGGCAGAACAAACCTCATTACTCATAACGTTCTCTCCTTAAGTGTCTCTTAACAGTTTCTTGCTCTTTCGGGGCAGAAGCGGTTCGTACCCTCGCCTCTGGGCGGGGGTTTTGTCACGCCCAATGAGTGCCTTCATTAGGTTACATTTTAGCGTTTCTACTGAGAATGCAAAGATGTATTAGTTGACCGAATAGGTACACTGGCGACAAAAAAGAACGGGAAAGAATCCCGAATCAAAGCATGTGTTTATCAATCTCCCACCAGACCTTCTTCTCTTCTTCGCTAAAGGTGACGAGTGACGCTAAATCAATGCGGAGACCTTCTGCGATGTCAAGTAAAGTCGAAATGGGAACGCCGTTGTTGTATTTGCCGCGTTCAATACGGACGATACTACTTCTGCTGAGGTTGACTTTCTTGGCTAGCTCGGCTTGAGTCATCTGACGAAGCGTGCGGTAATAGGCAATCTTCGCGCCGATTTGCCTGTAGATCATGATTTTTTTGATGTCCATCTCGCTCAGTTCTTTATCAGGGGTGGAGTCCGCAACGGCTGAGGGGTTATCTGAATCTGCATTCATAAAATCACCTGCATAAGTGTAGCATAGAAACATGTCGCGCAGGTTACCTAGATATGCCGCATATGTGCCTAGATTTGCGACAACTCATGAAGAAAAAGGAACTCCTGCAACATGACATTTGCGGGAGTTCCTAACCTCCATCAATTAGCGACGGTAAAGCGGAGCGATTTCGTCGTCGTAGATTTGCCAGAGAACGTGGTCACCGTATTCTTGACGGAAAGATTCCAGCTCGGCAGGAGAGAAGAAGTCGAGCAAAACGGTGTAGATGTCACGGAAGGTCTCAGGGACAGACTGCGGCAACGAGGTTGTCGTGTTGGGCAGGTCGATTATGAGCGGCTCCGAAAGCACGGGCATAGCTTCGATGTACTCGAAACGCGGCAGGTCGGAAGCCTCGGAAACGATTTCCCCGACTCTTTGAATGACGTTTTCAAGTTGAGTTCTAATTACATACTCGTGTAGGGTATGTGGCGCGTAATAGCCACTTGACAGATTCACAGCCGCAACTTCGAGTTCGGGCGCAAGAAGCGAAATATCGGAAAACGAGCCGATGGCGGTCTGAAAGCCTTTGCCTGTGATGTACTCCTCGAAGTCTGGATTGTCGCAGTCGTAATACACGGCGTCGTTTTTGCCTTTGCGGTCAATCTCGATAAGGAATTTCAATGCGTCAAGTTCGCTTGGAAGTAAGCCTTGCGAATGGGCAAGACAGAATTGTTTAGCCCCAAGTCCGCCAATTTCTTCGTCACACGTGAAGAGTAACCACGGCTTAACCTGCGCGGCATGGTAGATTTTGACGAGAGCAAAGACACCGCAACGATCGTCGCCGCCAATTCCCTGCGGACTCATCAGGATGTTTCCGTCTTCCGACGCGCAGATTTGTTTGACGGGCTTTTCGTGTACGGTATCGAGGTGCGCGACCAACATGACGGGAGCTGTACCGCGAACGAGAATGAAGTTTTTCTTGCTGAGGATTGCCTTGCCTTTGAACTTTTTGGCGAGGAGTTTGAACAGTTGCTTTTGAGTGGGTCGCAGGAAATCTTCCAAAGTTTTCATCCGACAACCTCCTTGTAGGAGTGGCACGACGGGCAAAGTTCGTCCTTAATCAAGTCGACGTGAACGAAATCGCCGCATTCGGAGCAAGTGACGAAATGTTCGTCGCGGCAGTGTTTGCAAGCGAAGATGTTATTCCCCTTAGCGTCAATGGCGGATTCAACGTCGTCAGCGTGAAAATACTCGTCGCACACGTCGCAGAGCATGTAATCGCGTTCAATGCAATGCTTGCAGACGAAGGAACCGTCGCCGGTCTCGACGACTTGGTCAACGGGGCGGTATTCTTCGCAGTGTTCACAAAGGCGGTAGTCATTGTTGAGGCAATGCTCGCAGACGCGAATACGTTCGCCGTGGCGGTTGATGACTTCCCACGTTTGCGAGCAGCTGTCTTCGCATTCTTGGCAGAACTCG
>JAFWSJ010000011.1 GCA_017524405.1 Candidatus Saccharimonadota bacterium
CCCGTTGCCTTACCACTTGGCGAAGGCCCAATCTTAAAATATATTACCACAAAACCCCCAATTAATACAGCGGGGCCATTATGGTATAATAGTTAAGCTATGAAAAGTACACTTTTATCTACGCGTGGCCTGAAAAAGGCCTATGGAAAGCGCGACTCATTATTCGAGGCCCTGAAGGGCATCGATCTAGATATCGAGAGTGGCGAATCTGTCGCAATCGTCGGCAAATCCGGCTCCGGCAAGTCTACATTGATGCACCTCTTAGCGCTTCTCGACAAGCCGTCCAATGGCGAAATTTCGCTCAACGGGCGCAATACCAGTAAACTTAAAAACCGCAAGCTCAACCGCCTCCGCAACAAGGAATTCGGCTTCGTCTTCCAGAGCTTCTTTATGAATGCGAACGATAGCGTACTCAACAACGTTATCCTTCCGCTCAAAATCGCCGGCATCGGCCGTCGCGAACGTCGTCGCCGCGCCCTCGAAGCGCTTCGCGTCGTCGAGCTCGAAGACAAGGCAAAGAACAAGGCCAAGGATCTTTCCGGTGGCCAAAAGCAGCGCGTCTGTATCGCTCGTGCCATCGTCAACAATCCAAAGGTTATCTTCGCCGACGAACCAACCGGCAACCTTGACTCCGCCACTGGCGACAAAATCGAAAACTTGCTCTTCGGCCTCAACAAAGAAAAGGGCATCACGCTCATCATCGTGACGCACGACGAAGAACTTGCCGCTAAATGCGGGCGCCAAATCCGCATCGCCGATGGCAGCATCGTCGAAGACGCCAAGATCAAGAAAGGAGGCAAAAAATGAAAGTTCTAGACATCATCCATGACGCCAACTCCAATCTTTGGCGCAACAAAATCCGCAGCGTTCTGACTATTCTCGCGATTTTCGTCGGTAGTTTCACGATTATCCTTAACTCCGCAATCAACGCCGGCGTGAATGACTGGATGAACAAGCAGATCGAAAACATGGGTGGCGACGGCTACCTCGAAATGATGCCAACCGAAGCCTACGACACCATGGCAAACATGCTCGGCGGCAATGGCCCACAGGAATACACAGAGGACAAGGATAACGCCAACGCATCGACCTACATCAAGGACGAGCAGATTGAGGCTGCCAAGAAAATCGACGGCATCAAAGTCTTCAACGCATTGCCAAACTCTACCGCCGACTACGTTACGAGCAAAAAGACCAACAAGCGTTACCGCATAAACCTCAATCTCGTCGTCGAAGGCATCAACTTCGACATGAGCAACGGCGTTTCGCCAAATACCGACAAGGACGCAGGCTACGAAATTGCAATCAACGAAGACCTCGCCAAAGCACTTGGCTACGAAAACGTCGCAGATATCGTCGGCGAAACCGTCCAGATCGCAGTACCGAGCAACCTCACTTGCTATACCGCAATCAAGCGCAGCGAATGCCAAACCATTCTCGACGTAAAGGTTTCCGGCACCCAGGCTCCAGGTATCCTTTCGATGGGTGGCAGCCGCGCCAACCTCGCATTCTGGAACCGCGTCAACGAAATCAATTACGAAGGCATGCCAGCCGAAACTAACCGCAGCTACCAGGCAACCGCTGACGTCGATCCAGACAAAATCGATAGCGTCAAAGCCGAGCTCGAAAAAATCGGCCTCAAGGCCATGTCCGTCGACGACGAAGTCGGCATGTTCAAGGTCTTCTTCGACGCAATTCTCATCGTCTTTAATATCTTTGGTGGCATCGCACTCGTTGCGGCCTCCATCGGCATCATCAATACTTTGTTTATGTCCGTCCAGGAGCGCACCAAAGAAATCGGCCTCGACAAAGCTCTCGGTATGAGCAATGGCCACGTCTTCGCCAGCTTCAGCTGCGAAGCAATCCTTCTCGGATTCTGGGGCTCCGCCGTTGGCGTCGTCGTCTCGATGATTATCGGCAACATCGTAAGCGGCATCGCACGCGAAACCTTCCTCGCCGATTTCCCAACCTTCCAGCTCACTATCTTTGAGCCACTCACGATGATTACTATCGTTGCAATCATCATGTTCATCGCCTTCCTCGCCGGCACCTTGCCAGCCAGAAAAGCCTCAAAGAAAAACCCAATCGACGCATTGCGTTACGAGTAAAAAGTATCCCCGGTTCAACCCGGGGTATTTTTTATGCAATCTTTTGTTTCTTTTTTGATACGTAATTCGTTATCAACGCGAAGCCAATCGCGAAGACTAGTACAATTGCCATATTAATCAGAATTGGCAGCAGAGAAGCGAAACTATAGTCTTCTAGTGCCATGATTTTGTTGCTAGCGTCGATGAAATAGTAGCTTGGCATAATATGCGCAAAGCCAAGTACTGCGCCCGGCAAATACTCAGCAGGCACGAATGCGCCACACAGGAAGCTCGAACCGAGCGCAATCACATTCATCATACCGCTCACTGCGCCCTGGCTAGTGACGAACTGACTAACCAAGAACGCTACGGTTGTCGCACAGCCCGCAAAAATCAAAGTATTCGCAATATAAAGTAGGCCATGGATGCTCCAAAGCACATCAAACCCAAGCACGAAGAACCCGATAATGACAAACAGTGCCCAAACGCCTAGCGAGTAAATGCAGCAGTTTTTAAGAAGAGTGCGGTTCATCTTCGAAATCTCGATACTGCTCACGAGGTTGCGCTTCCTGACTTCCATACGATTAAACGACATCATAATGAGACAAATAATCGTAATTACGCAGGCTAGAATGCTATAGTTTGCGAAACTGAAGTAGCGCGTCGCCGTCGAATACTTCGCCGTGTCCGCCTTCGTTTTTAGCTCAACATCGATTTCTTTTTCAAGCGATTTCTCGACTTTGCTTGCGAGCTCATTGTCATTCAAACCGAGCGTCGAATAAGCCTTCGCAGCCGTCAAATAACGGCGCACAATCACCTTCGCAAGCTCGGCGCTATAACCGGCCGAGGAGCGCATCTTTAGTTCCGGATCATGACCCAAAGCGAACTCCTGATGGTACTCTTCTGGAATATCAATCACGAGCGTCACCTGCTCATAGAACAGCGCGTCCTTCAGACGATCATCGTCGGCATAATCTTTCGAAACTTCCGCGTTCTTATTAAGATATTCAAGGAAGCCCTTTGTTACGCCCGCTTCTTTGTCGTGATTAAATACGACAACCGTCGGCTTCGCGGCCTCGAATTGCGCCGTCGTCGAACCGGAATTAATATTCATCGTACCAAACAGCACGAGCATGTTGGTATAGAGAATAATCGTCCCGATATTCTTGAGCGCAATCTTCCAAAAAGCCCTAGACACTGTCATAACGCGCCCTCCTCAAGTTTCTTACCGACAATACGAAGAATATCGCAGCGAGAGCAACCAGGCTCAGCGCGTTCACGATAAATCGTGTCATATCGTCATAGTAAAGCAGCGAATAGAAACCATCCGTGATAAGCCCGACCGGATTGATTTTATTCATCCACGGGCAGGCCTCATCGAAGAAGATCTTCATACCGCCGAACATACCGGCAAACAAACAGCCAACCATTGTGATAATTAGCACAACGACCTGCTTCGCGTTGTCGCTCATCTTAAACATCACGGCGAGCAACATGCCAAACATTGTCGCAGTCAGCGAACCGATGCTGGCAAGCAACATGATTAGTCCCATGTTGTCGCCAAAATCGACGCCGAGCACGAAACGCATGAATAGAATCAGCAAAATCACCGAACCGAGCAGCATCGTGTAACCCGCGAGCAAATTGCTGAGTACAACAACACTCTTTTTCGTCGGCGCAATCGCCACGCGCTTACCGCGATGCGACAAATTCGGCAAACAACGATTTAGCATCTCGGAACTCAGCATCGCGCCCTGCATACAAGCCATCGCGATAAGCGTAAAGAATTCAATCGAAACCACATTCATCACATGCGAGTCGTCGCTAATCTTCGGCTGTGCATTTTGCACAATTTCCGCCGCTTTCATTTTGACTTCGATTAGATTTAGCGTACCACCAGCGCGTTGCTGTTCGGCATCCGCAATATCATCGATCATGCCGGACATCTGCGCAACTTGCTCAGTCGTCATTTTTAGCACAGTCTGATTCGTACCATTACCTTTAATCTTTACGTGCGCCTGGCCGTCTTTGACATACACGATACCTTCGACTTTTTCTTCGTCGAGCATCTTATCGGCCTCATCGAAGTCGACATATTTCGCCTTAAACATTCGCTCGTCACCAGACGTCAACGTTTTAAACGCAGCAGCGAATGTTTGTTCATTGTTATAGGCATCGTCGCGCACAATCGCGATATCAAACGGCTCGAACTGGTCGTAGTCATGCAAACGTGCGAACGCTAAATTGAAGAAAATCGCGAGGATAAAAGGGAAAGCCAGCGTCCAAAACACCAGCGCCTTATTCTTCAAAAGCGTCTTCAGCGCGTATTTATAGTTATGGAAAAACATTAGTCGCGAAGCTCCTTGCCAGTGAGTTCGAGGAACACATCGTTGAGCGTTGGGCGCTCAGCAAAAATGCGACTATAGTTAATGCGGTTTGCCTTGAGATATTCGATCATCTCGGCAAGATTATTCTTGCCTTTGCCGAACACGACCTTCAGCGCGCCTTCTTCGTAGCTCACAGAGTCGACGTTCTTGATCTTCTCGAAGCCGGACAATTGCTTTGGCGAAAGCTCCGCTACCTCGACCGTAACTTTTTCCTCGATCTTGGCAAGCGCCTTAAGCTCATCATTCGTGCCTTCGGCAATGATTTTGCCATGGTCGAGAATAATCACGCGATCGCAGAGAATTTCAACTTCCTCCATATAATGCGTAGTGTAAATAATTGTCGCGCCATCATCGCGCAGCTTCTTGATGCCTTCGAGAATATTGTTGCGGCTCTGCGGGTCAACCGCGACCGTCGGCTCATCCAAGAAAATGAGCTTTGGTTTATGCGCAATACCACACGCAATATTTAGACGGCGAAGCAAACCACCGGAAAGCTGCTTTGGATACTGGTTCTTATTTTCTTCGAGCCCAACGAGCTTCAACGCGTCTTCGACATACTGCGCGCGCGTCGCTTTATCTTCGATATAAAGCCCGCAGAAATAATCAATATTTCCATAGACCGTCAACTCATCGAACACTGCGACTTCCTGAAAAACAACGCCAATTTTTGCCTTAGTGTCATAGGCGTCCGGCGCCATTTCTTTTCCAAAAATTTTAATGTCACCAGCATCGTATTTGAGTAGAGAAAGAATGCAGTTCATCGTGGTCGTCTTGCCCGAACCGTTTGGACCGAGGAGACCAAGAATCTCGCCTTCCTTCACCGCGAGACTCAAATCATCAACGGCCTTGTTTTGTTTGTAGCTTTTCGTCAAATGCTTAACTTCAATAACGTTCTTCATAGTCGCCTAATTATTAATATTTTTAATACCAACTTCCGGGATCATCACGTCGGCCGGCGTTTCGATAATGAAGCGAATGAGGCGTGCGACCTGTTCTGTATCAACACTGTTCGCCATATTCTTTTCGATATCGAGCTTCTTAAACATATCAGTACGCATCATACCCGGCATCACATTCGTAACGCGGATGCCATACTTTGCGAGTTCGTCCTGAAGCGACTTCGTAAAGCCGACTACCGCCCATTTCGTCGCGTTATAAACAGCGCGCTCAGCCTTGTGGTTAATACCAGCCTGCGAGCTAATATTCACAATCAAACCGTCGTTCTGCTTCTTCATATATGGAACGACTGCCTTCGAGCAATTCATCACACCAAGCACATTTACGTCAACGACTGCTTCGATACGCTCAGGGTCGTTCGTGTCGAGCTCTTCCTGAATCCAAAGACCCGCATTATTAATAAGGACGTCAATGCTACCGCATTCTTCAGCGATTTCAGCCATTACTTTTTCAACCGCCGCATAGTCGCCAACATTGCAGACTTTATATACACAGCCATTCGCCTCGGCAACCGCCTTTAATTTTTCTTCAGTCGTCGCTACAATTACGACCCTATTATCTTTTGCCAAATCCACAGCGAGCGTCTTACCGAGCCCGTCGCTGCCACCAGTAATAACAATCGTTTTCATATCTTTTATTATATAATAATTAGATATGTTCGCCCATATCATGAAACTAGTTCCTGGCGGTCAAGGCCTTGGTGTCCTCGAAGACGGTAAGAAGGCTTTTGTTTGGAATGCCTTGCCGGGCGAAAAAGTCGAATTTAACATTACAAAAGACAAGCGCAGCTACTGCGAGGGCATCGCATATCACGTTTTTAATTGCAGCGAGCATCGCATCATGCCGAAAGATAAATGTTTCCTCGCGACCAGCCCGTGGCAAATCATGGACTACGCATATGAACTTGAGCAGAAGCGCGAACTCGTCCGCGAATGTTTCCTCCAAAACCACATCCTCATCGAACCAGAACCGACCAAAACCGACAACAAAGATTTCTTTTACCGCAACAAAATGGAGTACTCACTCTACTGGAACAACGACGACGGTAAAATCTATCCGGCCTTCCATGAACGCGGCACGCACCGCAAAGTCCCAATTGAGCAGAGCAGCATCGAGCGCCCAGAAATTTGGGCCAAAGCCAGCGAGATTATCGCAAAGCTAAACGCCGAACATGCCGAAGCGCGCAAATATCAGTCCCTACTCATTCGCTGTGACCAGCAGGGCAATACGAGCGGCGACCTTTTCGTTAATGGCCAACCGCACCCAACCATGGCGAACCTCACCGACAAACTCTGCGGCCAAGAATATAGCTATTCGCCAAACGGTTTCTTCCAGATCAATCTCCCAGTCTACGAAATGGTCCTTGATCACATCAAGCAGCACATCTCGACCAACAAAGTCCTCGACCTTTATTCCGGCGTCGGCAGCATCGGACTCACCGTCGCTCGCGATAAAGAACTAACTCTCGTCGAAGTAAACGGCGCCGCCTATGAAGAAATGCAGAAAAACGCCGAAGGCACGAACGCTAAGTGCATCCTTGCAAAGTCCGAAGACGTCACAGAATACATCGCACCAGACCAGACCGTAATCCTCGATCCGCCACGCGCCGGCTGCGACGCAAAGCTCATCGAAAAGCTCAATGAGATTAAGCCGAAATCCATCATCTATCTTTCCTGCAATCCAATCACTCAGGCTCGCGACATTGCAATGCTTCAAGAAAACTACGCCATCAAAGAAATCACCCCGTATAATTTCTTCCCGCGCACCCCACACATCGAATCGCTCGCCATCCTCGTACGAAAATAATTCGTATATAATAAGGGTATGGATTTCGAACAAGCATACAATAGCTTAAACGACGAACAGCGCGCCGCCGTCGACCATATTGATGGCCCACTTCTAGTAATCGCCGGCCCAGGTACCGGTAAAACCCAGTTGCTTTCTGTCCGCGTCGCAAATATCTTGAAGCAGACCGACGTCCTACCGGACAACATCCTCTGTCTAACCTTCACTGAAGCCGCCGCAAGCAACATGCGCCACCGCCTCGCCAACTTCATTGGTCCCGAAGCTTACAAAGTCCAGATTCATACCTATCACTCATTCGGCTCTTATCTCCTTCAGGAGCATCGTCCAGACCTCCAGAACAGCATCGACGAGCTCGACCGTTTCTCGATGATCCGCGAGATTCAGGCTCAACTCAAAATCACTTCGCCACTCCGCGGCGATTGGGCAACCAAAGACATTATTAGCGCCATCAGCAATCTCAAGGCCGCCGCACTCGATGCCGACGATATTGCAAAAATCATCGCGAAGAACGAAGCGGACAATACCGCCATCCTCGACGCCATCAAAGACGACCTCGTCGCGACCAGCGAGAAATATCCGAAGAATCTCCCAGCCTATGAAAGCATCCTCGAAAAACTCAAAGAGTTCGTCGACAATAGTGGTGGTTATATCACCGACCGCGTCGAACCAATTGCGAATATCTACTACCGCTCGCTCGCGCAAATCTTACTCGACCGCGACGAAGACGTAAGCGTCGCCAAGCCGCTCTACGAATGGCGCAAAAAATACTTCGAAAAAGACGGCGACAATAACTATATCTTCAAAGACATTGCCGCAACTCTGAAGCTCGCCGACCTCGCCTTCATTCTTCGCCACTATAGCGAGGCGCTCGCGAGCAAGGGTCTCTACGACTACGACGATATGATTCTTATGGCAATTAAGCTCCTCAAAGAGGACGACGAAAAACGCTATAATGCCCAGGAACGTTTCCAATACATCCTGCTTGACGAATACCAGGATACTAACGACGCACAAGCTCAGCTCGTCGCGCTGCTCACCGACAACCCAGCCAACGAAGGCCATCCAAACATTATGGCAGTCGGCGATGACGACCAGGCAATTTACGGTTTCCAGGGTGCCAACACTTCGAACTTCTTCGAATTCAATGAAAAATATCATCCAAAGCATATTTTGCTGAGCAAAAACTACCGCAGCAGCGCCGCCATTCTCGAGCTCGCGCATAACGTCATCGAGCAGGGCGAAGATCGCTTCTGTAAAGCGCCAAACGTCAATATCGACAAGCGCATCACGGCCGAAAACCCGCCAGCAAAAACTCATATTTCCTACGAAGAATTCAAGAGCTACCAAGCCGAGTATTCGTCTGTCGCCAAGCGCATCAAGGCGCTCCTCGATAGCGGCGTGAAAGGCAACAAAATCGCCATCATCGCGCCGAAGCACAAACAGCTCGCATCCATCCTGCCGTATCTTCATAGCCTAGATATTCTCGTGTCCTACGAAAAGCGCGAAAACATCCTAGATAGCCCAAAAATCGACACAATCATCGAGGCCGGTAAATTCCTACTGAAGCTCGCCGCCAACCCGCAATATACCGACGAATTCGCCTTCCATATTTTCTCACTCGATTGCTTCGGCATTAGCCCAGCAGAGATGCTCGGCCTCATCGGCGACGCGCACCAAAATCACCGCGCCATCATCGAGGAAATGCTAAAAGAAGAGCACCCAGAGCACATCAAAGCCGCCGCGAACTTCTGGGTTGAGCTCGCCGCCAAAACCACCACGCATCCAGCCGATTATTTCATCGACGCGCTTGCAACTAAGTTCTATCCGGACTTCAATGATTACGATTTCTATAGCAACCTCAATACGCTCCGCACCGCCGTTTCAAAGAGCGAAAATCACAAAGAAAAACTTGCTGAATTCATCGCCCGTCTCGAAGCTTATCGCGCCGCCGAAATCCAAATTCTCGACCGCTCGCCATACCACGAGGCCGAGGATGCCGTCGTCGTCCAGACCGTCCACTCCGCCAAGGGCCTCGAGTATGATTACGTCTTCATGATTGCCGTCGACAACGACAACTGGGGCACCTCAAAGGGCAACAATGACCGCCTCGCCCTCCCACGCAACCTCGAATATGTCCGCCACACCGGCGATTCTATTGACGAAAAACTTCGCGTCTTCTTCGTCGCCATCACCCGCGCCCGCGCCGAGCTATATATGACTTATAGTCTTTCCGATTTCAACGACAAAGAGCATGATCGCCTCCGCTTCCTTGACGCCGTCGAAGCCGACAATAAGATTACTAGCCGAGCCATTCCAGCACCATTCAGCGATATCATTCCGAGCAGTTCCGACGAGCTCGAACCAAAGTATCTCACGCCAGATTATTGGTTCGACAAATACGTTCCGAGCGACGAAGTGCGCAAGAATCTCTACCGTCCAAAAGTCGAGCATTTCCGCCTCTTTCCAACCCAGCTCAACACCTACGTCGACGCCAAATATGCAGGTCCGCTCGCCTTCTTCATCAGCTACATTATCGGCATTCGTGGCGAATCGAATTTCGGCATCGATTATGGCAACTGCGTCCACGAAGTTATGGACCGCCTCAATAAAGAGGGGCTATCGAGCGAAGACGCCATCAAGCTCTTCCATGAACTCGCCGACAAAACCGACTGCACCGAAGATGAAAAACGTGATCTCCATGACCGCGGCGACGCCGAACTTCCAGGCTTCCTCGCAACCTTTAACAAACAATCCCATGGCGACCGCACCGACTCCGAGCGCAGCTTCTTCACAGAAAATATCCTCCTCGGCGACACGCTCATCGGCGGCAAAATCGACCGCATCGAAATCGACGACAAATCGAAAACGATTACCGTTTCCGATTTCAAAACTAGCAAGCCAAAATTCAAGTGGGCAGAGAATGATAGCACGCTTAACTACAAGCTTCAGCTCTACTTCTATAAATTCCTCATCGAAAATAGCCGCGACTATGCCGGCTACCGCGTCACCAAAGGCCGCATCGACTTCGTAACGCCAGATAATTCCGGCTTCTTCCATTCGCTCGAGCTCGAGTTCAACGATAGCGAAGCGGAGCAAATCAAAAAACTCATCACCGTCGTCTACCAACGCATCAAAGACCTCGACTTCCCAGAACTCGAAGAGGGTACGACCACCAAAGCCTTCATCGATACCTTACTTGCCTAAAACTATTGACATATTTTACTAAAAATTGTATAATTCGAGTGTTACTTATATAACGCACCTTTTAGGTGATACATTTTGGCACATCCTATCATGAAAGGAGGTGATATGCGTGCCAGATTTCACAGTAGGAGATAGCAGGCTCGGCGGCAGCTCAAACATTGGCTTTACCGCTACTCAGAGCGATTACAATTCTGCCATGAACAGAATTTCCGGTATTCTCGCTGCAGGCGGTTCCCCTAACATCCAGGGCCGCTCAATCACAGATATTGAGCGCGGAGCCGGCAGATCGTTCACGTCGAACGAAAAGCAGCAGCTGAAAAACCACGGATATTATTCCTAATTTTCTCCAACAGCGCGCGGTTGCCGTTTCATTACGACAACCGTGTTTTTTATGCTAAAATAATACTATCAAGTCATGCTTCGGCCCCTGACTCTGATTCATAAATTTCCGACGCCAATATTGCGTCACCACCCCTATTATTAACCATCAAAAGGATTTTTATGAATCAATCTTATTCTTACCAAAACCCCCTCCATGAACCAATCGATGTCGATGCTACTTTTTCGCGCTCTTATCTCGGCCACTGCCGGCCAATTGCCTTTCGAACCAACACCGGCAGAGAAGTTCAAATTGCCGAAATTGGCCTCGTTCATCCACGCTACGACGGCCTAAAAACCATCTTCGCCTTCGACGTCACGGACGGCTCCACCGACTACCGCATCACGCTCGACAGCGAATCGCTCTGCTGGTATCTCGACTTTGAAGGAGATCAATATGCCTGAATCCAAAAACGACACACTCTACATTGACCTTAACTCCTGCTTCGCTACTATCGAACAGCAGAGCAGGCCGATGCTACGCGGCCGCCCCGTCGCCATCACGAACCGTCTCGTCCCAAATTCTTGCATTATCGCCGCTAGCTACGAAGCAAAAGCAAAAGGCGTCAAGGTCGGCATGCGCACCCGCGAAGCCAACGCTCTCTGCCCAGACCTCATCTATGCCGAAACCGAGCCCGACAAGTACATTTTCGTGCACCAAAAACTACGCAAAATCATGTCGGACTATTCTCCCGCCGTCACCATGAAGTCTATCGACGAAGGCGTCATCGACCTCTCCCAAGCGCCAGCCCATGTCTACAACCGCGACCGCCGCGAGCTCGGACTCGAGATCAAACAGCGTCTCAGGGCCGAAATTGGCTGCCACATGCGTTGTAATGTCGGCATCGCTAGCAACCGCTTCCTTGCCAAACTCGCCGGCGAGCTCCACAAGCCCGACGGCCTAGACGAAATCACGCCCGACAACCAGCGCGAAATTTTCGCCACACTCAAGCTCACCGATCTCCCAGGCATCAACGTTCGCATGGAGGCTCGCCTTAATGCGGTTGGCATTTTTACGCCGCTCCAATTCCTCGACGCCGACGAAATGACGCTCGTGAAGCTTGTCTGCAAAAGCATCGATGGTTACAAATGGTACCTCCGTCTGCGCGGTATCGAAGTCGACGACTACGCAAGCGATATCAAAACCGTCGGCCGTCAGTATGTCATGGACAGCAAAACCCTCACTCGCTCCGAAACCGAAGCCCGCATCCTCCATCTCGCCGAAGACGTCGGCTATCGTCTCCGCAGTAAAGAACTCTACGCTCGCGGCGTTTACCTCTGGATTTTTGGCCTTGACGACGTCTACTATCATCGCCAAGTCATTCTCCGCGAAGCGATAAATACCGACCATGCCATCGCCGAGGTTGCCCGTCAGCTCTTCCGCGAACTGCCGAGCCCAGTTCGCATCGCCGGCATCACGCTATATAAGCTCCAAACCACGCCAGAACTCCAATTATCATTCGATCAGCCGGCAAAAGACAGCGCCGTCGCCGTCTGTAGCGCCACCGACGCCATCAACCATCGCTTCGGCGCCCGCAAAATTCACTGCGCCGACACGCTCGGCACCGAACAAGTCAAGTGCAAGATTCCGTTCGGCTCCACTCGTTATTTCGGGCACGGTTTTTGAGGCTAGCAAAAAGCGCTGCTTTACAGCAACGCTTAACTAATAGTCATCAACGTACCGATAAGTGCGTTGGAATTGATCTGGACAGGCCATTCCGTTATCTTTGTCATAAGGCACATATCTTTACCATCTTCTTTGAAAATAGAGCAGATAATGCCGTGGCTCGCAAGTTGCGAATCAATCTTAAACGACTCAAACTGGGGCGAAGAAGATTTTTCATGCTCGCCGAGCTCCACGATATATGCCTTTTCCGGTTCAATAATAAAAGAACCGTGATATAGTGGCACCTCTTTACGTTCAGGCTTTTTCGACAAAGGCACGAGGCCCTGATTAAATGTATCAACTACAAAGAGCTTCCCCATAAAAACCGGATGTTCTATTATTCTTCCAACCATATTATTAACCCCCCAATAATTTTATTAAGATGGGGGAACGCGCGGCAACAAGACAAAAGAGAAAAAAACGCGCGTCCCCCACCCAGGAAATAATGAACAGCACAGCCCATGCGGACCGGTAATTAATACTATATATTATAATCAGCAAAAGTCAAGTGGTATAATAGAATCATGAAAGATAATCTCACCATCATTGACGGCAAAAGTGTTTTCTATCGCGGCTATTACGCTATGGGGCATCTCTCGCTGCCAGATGGCACGCCGACCGGTGGCGTTTTCGGCTTCGCCACGATGCTGATCGAGATCATCGAGAAACTTCAACCAGAATACATTGCCGTCGCCTGGGATAAGCCAAAAACCAATATTCGCAGCCGTCGCGCCATCTACGCCGGCTACAAGGCCAACCGCAAGCCGGCCCCAGACGATTTCTACGCCCAAATCCCGTTCCTCATGGAACTCCTCGAAGCCTCCCACATCCCGCTATACGAATTCGATGATTATGAGGCTGATGACATAATCGGCACTCTCGCCCGCAGCGCCGACGCACAGGGCGTTCGCGTCGAAATTATTTCTGGCGACCTCGATATGCTCCAGATTGTCGATAACGACATTCATATGTATCAGTTAAAGCGCGGCTTCAGCGATGTCGAGAAGTTCGATATCCCGGCCGTCGAGGCAAAATATGGCCTAAAGAAAACTCAATTCCTCGATCTCAAGTCACTAAAAGGCGACTCGTCCGATAATATCCCCGGCGTGCCAGGCATCGGCGAGAAGGGAGCTGTCAATCTTCTCCAAACTTACGGCGATCTCGACAATCTTTACGCCCACGTCGACGAAATTCCCGGCGCAACCGGCCAGAAACTCAAAGACGGCAAGGAGCTTGCCTATATTTCCAAGCAACTCGCCGAAATTCGGTTCGACGCGCCAGTTAAATTCGACCCAAATGGCATGAAACTCGCCGACTTTAATCCGGCAGACGTTCTAGAATTCCTAAAGAAATACCAATTCCGTAGCCTCGTTGGCAAATTCGAGAAGCTCTTCCCAAACAGCGCAAAAAATGTTGTCAAAAACACAACACCAGAACCAAAGAAGTCTGAAATTGTTGTAAAAAACACAACAAAATACGCCCTTCCGGAACCACTAGATATCGAAGTCGAGATTCCAGAGAACCTCTATCTCAGCCAAAACGTCAAATCCGACATGCACGACGATCCAGAGCTCGCAAGAGAAATCGAAAGCGGTCGCCCATACTGGGATCTTGGCCAAATCGACTTCCTGCTCGACCCACTCGCGCGCAAAACCGAGCAACTTGAGCTTGTTCCGACCACCGATCTCGCTGACGACTATATTCGCCAGAAACGCCAGCTCGCCGCCATGCCAGAGCTTACAAAGATCGCCGAAGAATTCGATCTTCCGCTCATCCCGGTCCTCTATGAAATGGAAAAAACTGGCGTCAAAATCGACAAGTCTCGCTTTGACGCATTAAAAGACGAGTTCTCCAAAGAGCTCAACACCCTTGAAGCCGATATTCATCGGCTCGCCGGCTCGACGTTCAATATTAACTCGCCAATTCAGCTCTCCGAGATTCTTTTCGATAAGCTCCAGCTCCCAACGCAGGGCATCAAGAAAACCACCCGTGGCTACTCGACCGGCGCCAAAGAGCTCGATAAGCTCCGCGACCTCCACCCAATCATTCCAAAACTCGAACGCTATCGCGAAGTCGGCAAGCTTCTCAGCACCTACGTTACGCCACTTCCAGCCCTCGCCGATGAGAATAATCGCATTCACACCACTTATACCCAGGATGTCACCGCTACCGGTCGCCTCTCGAGCATCAACCCAAATCTCCAGAACATCCCAGTTAGAAGCGAAGACGGCAAACGCATCCGTAATTGCTTCGTCGCCGACGAAGGTAAAATTTTCGTCTCGGCAGACTACGCTCAGTTCGAGCTCCGTCTCGCCGCCGCTCTCAGCCACGACGAAGCGCTAATCAACGACTTCAACTCCGGCCTCGACATCCACACCAAAACCGCTAGCGACGCCTTCCATGTTCCAATGGACCAAGTTACAAAGCAACAGCGCCGCGCCGCCAAAGTCATCAACTTCGGCGTGCTTTATGGCATGAGCCCGAAGGGTCTTTCCGATGCTGCCGGCATGAGTTTCTACGAGGCAAAACAATTCATCGAGCGCTATTTCGAGCTCCGCGCACCGATGCGCAAATACCTCGACGCTCAGTTAGAAAAAGGCCGCACCGAAGGCTTCGTCGAAACGCTCTATGGCCGCCGTCGCCCAACGCCAGATCTTCATGCGCCGAACTTCCTCGTCCGCGCCGCCGCCGAACGTGCCGCCGCGAACATGCCAATCCAGGGCACCGAAGCTGACCTTATGAAGCGCGCGATGCTCGCCGTCGACAAAGCCTTGCCGGATGGCGCAAAGCTAATTCTTCAGGTCCACGATTCGCTCATTGTTGAATGCGACAAGGCTCAAGCCGACGATGTCGCCAAACTTCTCCAAGAAAAAATGGAACAAGTCGCACCGGAACTACCAGTCAAGCTCGCCGTCGATGTTAAAATCGGCGAGGACTGGGGCGACTTATAAGCGCTTATGCTATAATCAAGGTATGCAAACCAAAGTCTTGATTATTGGCAATGTCACGAAGGACGTTTATCTTCGCCTCGACAACCGCAAAAATCATTTTGAAGAGGACGGCCACCACGTCAAATGGCTCGATCTCGCTTTCAACGGCAGCACGCACGAGTATTTCCGCCGCGTCAGCGTTTATGGCGGCGCCAGCATTAGTCTCGAAGTGCTTACACGTTTCGGCCTAGAAGCCAATATTTCCGGTACACCAGCAACTTTCCTCGACGGCCAGTTTATTGCTAAAGACGTCAAGACCACTTATCGTTACATCCTTTGCCAAGACGACAATGCTGTCTATCTAAACCCAAGCGAACCAACCGATTCGACCTGGCGCGCGCCAGAAAAACGTCCGGATTGGATCTATATCGACGCATCTGCAATTATTAATCAAAAGCTCGCCGGAGAAATCGGCGCATATCTCGACCTAAACAATGAGACTCGTCTCTGCCTCGTCGTCAGCAAAGACAGCGAACAGGACATCGCGAAAATCGTCCCGCTTCTAAAGCGTGCACATCTCGTCATTTCCGACCGCGAACTCAAAAATACCCCAGACAATTTTATTCTCGTCCGCGACAACTACATCGAATATGATGGCCAGCGCGTGTTCTGGAGCCTAAACGACAAGAAGGATCTCTTTACGGAATTATCCTCACTCCTCACCATCGCAGCTTCCGTATTCGGCGCGCTCGCACTTGGTAAAGACGCCGGCGAAGCATTGCTTCTTGCTCGCGCAAACGTCGAAAAATCTAGCCTGAACAACACCACGAATCTCGCTAACCTCGAGCGCGAAATCGCCGACGATTACTACCGCGTCGAACGTTTCGACAAGGCCGAGGAAGCGGCTAGCGAAATCGAACAAAACACCAAGAAGCTCCTCGCTGAGGGGAAGGGCATTCTTGCCGCCGACGAATCCGGTGGCAGCATCCACAAGAAATTCGAATCGATGAATATCCCAGACGACGAGCAGCACCGCCGCGACTATCGCAATATCTTCTTTACGACGCCGGACCTCGCAAAATACGTCAACGGCATCATTCTCTTCGACGAAACCGCTCGCCAAACCGCCGACAATGGCAAAACATTCGTAGAATTCATCAAAGATCAGGGTATCATTCCTGGCATCAAAGTCGATCAAGGCCTCGAGGCTTTCAAGGATTCCGACGAAAAATTCACTAAAGGCCTCGCCGGTCTTCCAGAACGCCTAACCGAATACTATAATATGGGCGCCCGCTTCGCTAAATGGCGCGCCGCCTTCGAAGTGACCGACCACTCTCCAAGCGAAAACGCCATCCGCACTAACTGCGAGATTCTCGCCGAATACGCTCGCGACTGCCAGGCCGCCAATATCGTGCCGATCGTTGAGCCAGAGCTCGTCTATGACGGCGATTATCCAATCGAGCTCAATATTGAATATACTGGCAAAATTCTCGATCGCCTCTTTGCCGAGCTCGCCGAAAAGCAAGTCAATCTCAAGGCCTGCATCCTAAAGACGAATATGGTGCTCGCCGGCAAAAGGTACAAAGACCAAACTACTCCAGCCAATGTCGGCCGCTATACCGCCCAAGTCCTACGCCAGCACGTTCCAGAAGAACTCGCGGGCATTGTCTTCCTTTCCGGCGGACAGACCGTAGAACAGGCTACCGATAATCTCCGCGCCATCATGAGCAATGCGCCGTTCCCGTGGACCGTAACGTTCTCTTACGCCCGCGCGCTCCAAGACCCAGCGCTCAACGCCTGGAAAGGCGACAACGCAAACGCCGACCGCGCACGCGAAGCATTCAAAGAACGCCTCATCGCAAACTGCGAGGCGCTGAAGGGTAACAATGCCGACTAAACCGCATCGCTTAACGCTCGACGAAGCCGTTGCGCGCTCTGCCTGGCAAGAAAAACCAATTACGCGCCGCCGCGCTTCGATTGCCGCTTACTTCGGCATCTTACTCGGCTTCACCGGCATCCACAACCTCATCATGCGCCGCAAAAAACGCGCGCTCGCACACGCGCTTAGTTCCGCCGTCGCTTTCGCAATGTTCCTCGGGCCACTACTCTATGTATTAATCGTAGTCTACAAATGCCAACACCCAGCACAATATGAATGCCCAGATATCAGCGGCTACGACGACACATTGAATGTTATTATGATTATCGGCATGATTCTATCCGCGCTCGCCTTGCTTTGGGGTTTCGTCGAAGGCGTCGTCATCTTACTAAACCGCAATCGTTTCAAGAACTAAAAAACCGCCCCCGAAAGGGCGGTTTTTTGAAGTAACAATATTACTCAGCTTTTGCTTCGCCTTCAGCAGCTGGTTCAGCAGCAGCGGCAGCTTCTTCAGCAGCCTTAGCTTCTTCGGCAGCTTTGTCAGCTTCAGCCTGAGCCTCACGCTCAGCGGCCTCAGCAGCTGGATCGTAGACGTTAGCAATTGGAAGCTCTTGGTCGAGTTCTTTATCTGCAAATTCGACACCAGCTGGGAGCACGATATCTGCGACAGTCAAACCATCTTCGATAGTTGCAAGCTTGGATGCGTCAACTTCGATAGCCTCAGGAAGATCAGCTGGCTTAGCCTTGACGTCGATTTCCTCAAGCACCTGGCTAAGAACAAGGTGAGCCTTGTTCGCATCGGAAGTTTCGAAACCGACGAGCTTGATTGGGGTAGTAGCCTCAACAACCTCGTTAGCAGAAATTGCCTGAAACTCAATGTTGAGAATCTTGCGTTTAACTGGATCAAAAGCAACGTCCTTGACAAGGGCAAGCTGCTTCTTGCCATCAATCGTCAAATCGATAGGGGAGTGGTAGCCGGCGATGCGGACAGCCTTCTCGGTCTCGTTATAGCTAGACTGAGTAAGAATTGGTTCCTTGCCACCAAAAACCACGGATGGGATTAGACCCTGCTCACGCAAGGTTTTGACTTTTTTACCTGACACTTCGCGCTTTGCGAGTGCTAATTTGTCTTCACTCATTGAAATTTATTCCTATTTTTAAAATCTAGAATATATTTTAAGATAAGCGACAGAGAAAATCAAGCATAAGCGTGCTAAAATAGAAAAGTATGGACATCTTTTTCTTTCTTGCTCAAATTTCGGCCGTTGCTGGATGGATGTTTTTGATTCTCAGCTACTATCGAGACGACATAAAAAAGCTCCTCAAAATGCAAATTGTCGCCTGCGCGCTCGAGACGCTCAGCTATCTTTTGCTCGGGGCTTGGGCCGGCCTCTTCGCCTGTCTGCTCGACCTCGCAAAAGCAATTCTTTATTACAAAGTCGACAGAAAAGAGATCATCTTCTACGCCACCTTGCCGTTTTACGTTGTACTAGCCGTTTTCGCACTCCAAAGCGAAGGCTGGATTTCACTCTTGCCAACCATCGGCGGCATCATCGACGGCTTCGTCCTAACGCGCAACAAAACCGTCGCGACCGTCGGCAGCATCGTCGCGAGTAGTCTCTGGGTAATCTACGATATCGTCGTCATGGCTTACGCCGCTGCCGTCTCCGACTCAATCCTCATCATCTCCAACTTCTTCGTGCTATTCCTTGGCTATAGCCGCATCCTCCACATTAATCGTCTACACATCATCAAATGTTACTACCTCACGAAGAGTATTAGCGCAAACATCATCCGCCTCGATAAGGACAACTATTCCGAACAATACCTTTGGGATATCGACAAACAGAAAACGATCTTCAAAATCAACCCAGATTCTATCGTACTCATTCGCGACAAAAAGCATACAGTCGGCTACGTCAACTATCTCACCATAACCGAAGACTGCTACGAACGAATCAGGCGCGCCCAGACATTCTATAAAGATATTCGCCCAGAAGACATCACGACAATGCGCCGCCATCGCAGGAATTATCTCCTGCTTGAAAGCGTCTGCGTTAGCAAAAGTTATGAATCGCAAAAAATGGCAGATTTCATCAATCGCCATTTCCGCAACTTCCTTCGCAACAAACATCGCCTCGGCTATAACTTCTACGGCATCGAGTCAATCGCCGTAAGCGACTTCGAAAAACTATTCCTCGAAACCGCCGACTTCGCTAACATCAAAACCTACCGCGAGGGCGAGATTCTCTTCGAGCTCGACGACATTGCCGTCGCAAAATATATCAGATAATTAGAGAACTGTTTTCAAGTATTTGCCAGTAGCACTCTTGTCGTTTTTTGCCACATCTTCTGGCGTGCCGGTTGCGATGACTTTACCGCCACCTTGGCCACCTTCTGGGCCCATATCGATAATCCAGTCAGCAGATTTAATCACGTCAAGGTTATGCTCAATCACAATCATCGAATTACCGCCATCAACCAAACGTTGTAAAATCGACAACAATCTCTTCACGTCGTCAGTATGGAGACCAGTGGTCGGCTCATCGAGGATATAGAGTGTCTTGCCGGTCGAACGGCGGCTAAGCTCGGTTGCGAGCTTTACGCGCTGCGCCTCGCCACCAGAGAAGGTCGTAGCGGACTGACCGAGACGAATATAGCCAAGACCGACTTCCTGAAGGGTCTGAAGCTTGCCAGCAATGAGCGGGATCGCTTCGAAGAATTCGACCGCCTCATCGACCGTCATGTTTAGCACATCAGAAATCGTCTTACCTTTAAACTTAACCTCGAGCGCCTCGCGATTATAACGCTTGCCATGGCACTCGTCGCAAGTTACAAACACGTCAGGCAAGAAGTGCATTTCGATCTTCAAAACGCCATCGCCCTGACATTTCTCGCAACGACCACCCTTTACATTGAAGGAGAAGCGACCAGCTTTATAGCCACGCACCTGCGCTTCTGGCTGTTCGGCAAATAGTTCACGAATATTATTGAAAATACCAGTATAAGTAGCCACGTTCGAGCGTGGGGTGCGGCCAATCGGCGACTGATCAATCACGATGACCTTATTGAGCTGCTCGATGCCATCGATACGCTCATGCGCACCAGAAACGGTCTGTGCGCGATTAAGGCGAGCAGATAATTCGTTCGCAACGATATCGTTCACAAGCGTAGATTTACCAGAACCGGACACGCCGGAAACCACCGTAAACACGCCGAGCGGGAAGCGCACATCGATATTCTTCAAGTTGTTTTCGCGCGCGCCAATCACCTCGAGCCAACGGTTCGAAATTTTGCGGCGCTTCTTTGGCGTTTCAATCTTTTTCTTGCCAGAAATATACTGGCCAGTAATCGAATTCGGATTCTTTGCAACTTCGGCTGGCGTACCAGCTGCCATGACTTTGCCGCCCTTCACGCCGGCGCCCGGACCGATATCGAGAAGATAATCAGCCTGCATAATCGTATCATGGTCATGCTCGACGACGATGACGGTATTTTTGAGGTCACGAAGATGTTTGAGGGTAGCAATCAAGCGATCATTATCGCGCTGATGAAGACCAATCGAAGGCTCATCGAGCACATAGAGCACACCCTGAAGGCCGGAGCCAATCTGAGTCGCAAGACGAATACGCTGCGCCTCGCCACCAGAGAGCGTAGCGGCCGAGCGGCCGAGTTCGAGATAATTCAAACCAACGTCTTTCATGAAGCCGACGCGCGCCTTGATTTCTTTGATAATCGGGCCAGCAATCTTCTGCTCATTTTCAGTAAGACCAAGGTCGCTATCTAGAAGCTCCAAGGTCTGATCAACGTCCATTGAGCAGATATCCATAATATTGAGGTCATGAATCGTGATTGCGAGCACTACTGGCTTTAGACGGGCGCCATGACAAGTCTGACAAATGCGTTCGCGCATGAAGCGCTCGATATCTTTGCGGATAAAGTCGGACTCAGTTTCTTTATAGCGGCGTTCGAGATTCGGAATTACACCCTCGTAAACGGCATCGTATTCGTAGCCATTACTAAGTTTCACGCGATATTTTTCGTCGCCCGTGCCATAGAGAATTTTCTGGATATTTTCTTCGGAAATCTCACGAATTGGTTCGCGCACCGAGAAGCCGTGGCGTGCGCCAACAACCGTCAAGCGCTTCAGCCACCACGATTCCTGATTGATGCGGTTATATGGGCGAATACCGCCTTCCGCAATCGTCAAATTCGGATTCAAAACGAGTTCTGGGTCGATTTCCATGCGGATGCCAAGACCAGTACAAGTCGGACAAGCACCCTGCGGGGCATTAAACGAGAAGAGACGCGGTTCGAGCTCCGGAATTAGTTCTTCCGGATGATTTGGACAAGCATAACGCTGCGAATAAGTCACGATTTCCGCGTCAGACGTATTGATATTGTTCTGGCCAATCGCAACAGACTGATCCTTGATGCAGAGAACCTGCATAATGCCATCACCAAGGTCAAGCGCCTGCTCAACCGACCCCGCTACACGGCTTTCCATATCTGGCGCCATTACGAAACGATCTACGATAATCTCAATATCATGGCGAAGATTCTTGTCGAGTTCCGGCCACTCGTCGAGCGCATAGATGATGCCGTCAACGCGAGCACGCGCGAAACCCTTTGCCGAATATTGCTCGCCAATATGCGAGAACGAGCCCTTCTTCTGTACCACAATCGGCGCGAGGACCATGAGCTTGCTTGCTACCGGCCACTTCATCACCTCTTCGACGATGTCCTGCGTCGTACGACGAGCCACTTCGGAGTGGCAAATCGGACAATGCGGCACACCGATACGCGCGAACAACAAGCGAAGATAATCATAGATTTCCGTCACAGTCGCAACCGTCGAGCGCGGGTTACGCGAAGTAGATTTCTGATCAATCGAAATAGCAGGGGAAAGACCAGTAATCATATCAACATCTGGCTTGTCCATCACGCCGAGGAACATGCGCGCATAAGAAGAAAGCGACTCGACATAGCGGCGCTGGCCTTCAGCATAAATCGTATCAAAAGCGAGGCTAGATTTGCCCGAGCCAGAAAGGCCCGTAATCACAACGAGTTTGTCGCGCGGGATATCAACGTCAATATTCTGCAAATTATTGGCGCGAGCACCGCGAATGCAAATCTTATCACCCTCGAAATTCTGTTTTTCCATCCCGGACATTCTATCATTTTTTATCTTAAAAGTCAATAATTACCGCCTAAAATGTTATAATGAAGGCATGGAAATTCGCGAACAATACCCAGAGTTTATTTTCGAGTCATACAAAGTCGAACGCACGGCTACCAACTTGCACGTTTCATACGTCTACACGCTTGGCGAGCATCGCTTCGAGCCATTCTTCGATATTCCTTTTTCAAGCATCAGAAACGAGTTCATCAACGAGGAGTTCCTCGATGCGCTCTGCTTTAATTTCGGTATTATCAACGCCATCAACTACTACAAGCTCAGCCTAGCGCCAACTTTCACAATCAAGTGCGGCGAGCTCGACGACATGCAGAAAGCCTTCTTTAAGAAACTCTTCTTCAACGGCCTCGGCGAACTCATGTTCGTCAACAATCTCCAAATTCCATTTGACTCGTTCATGGCAATTAATGCGCCAACTCCGGCAGAGAAGAAGCAGTTCTACTTCGACGACGTATTCCATGGCAACCTCATCCCAGTCGGCGGCGGCAAAGATTCCGTCGTCACGCTTGAAGCGCTCCGCGGCTGGCGCGAAGACAACCTCTGCCTTCAATACAACCGCAACCTCTACCCAGAAAACCGCGCCGCAATCGACTGTATTCGCCTCGCCGGTTACTCGATGGAAAAGACCTGCAATTTCAATCTCACTCTCGACCAGCACATGCTCGAACTAAACAAGCAGGGCTTCTATAACGGCCATATTCCATTCTCATCCTGCCTCGCTTTTGCAAGCTTTATCATCGCCTACCTCAACAACAAGGCGAATATCGTATTGAGCAACGAGGCCTCCGCAAACGAAGGCAATGTGAAGGGCACAAATATCAATCACCAGTACTCAAAGAGCATCGAATTTGAAAATGATTTTCGTTCCTATACTGCCACTTACCTCTGTGACAAGATTCAATATTTCAGCCTGCTTCGCTGTATGAACGAATACCAAATCGTCAAGAAATTCATCAAATTCCCAAGCTATCTCAGCGTATTTAGAAGCTGCAATGTCGGCACGAAGAGCAACAGCTGGTGCGGTCACTGCGCTAAGTGTCTCTATGTCTACATCATGCTTTATCCATTCGTCGATCACGAACAGCTCGTCGAAATTTTCGGCCACGATTTGTATAACGACCAGACCCTCGGCGGCCTCTTCAATGGACTCATTAACCCAGACGCTACGAAGCCATTCGAATGCGTCGGCACTCGCGAAGAGATTAACTACGCCGTCAAGCTCGCCATCGAGCAATCGAAAGAAAAACAGCTTCCGGTCCTCCTCGAATGGTACCGCACGAGCTACAATTACAATCCGACTGAGCAGTTCGGCGTAGAAGAGTACTACAATGCCGAGCACAATATTCCAGAAGCGTATCTAAAAGCACTACAATCGTTATGAAAGAACAAATAATCGAGAAACTCCGTGGGCAAAAAATTCTCATCCTCGGCTTCGGCCGGGAAGGCAAGAGTACGCTCGCTTTTTTGAACCGCGAATTGCCAGACGCCGAAATCGCCATCGCGGATATTAACCCAATCGAAGACGAAAGTGTTGTAAAATACACAACATTTACTGGCCCAGAATATCTAAATTGTTGTAAAGATTACAACGTTATTATCAAGGCGCCGGGCGTCTCGATTAAGAACGATTTGCCAGACAGCGAGAAGGCAAAAATCACCAGCCAAACCGACCTATTTTTGCAAGCCTACCGCAACCAAACCATCGGCATCACCGGCACGAAGGGTAAGAGCACCACAAGCTCGCTGATTTATCATATCCTCCAAAAAACAGGGAAGAAATCCGTGCTCGTCGGCAATATCGGCAAACCTTGCTTTGATTTTATCGACGAAATTACGCCAGAAACGATTGTTGTCTTCGAAATTTCCGCACACCAGCTCGAATACGTGAAGGCCAGCCCGCACTACGCGGTTTTGCTCAATATCTACGAAGAGCATTTTGACCATTACGCTACGCCGGAAGACTACTATTCCGCCAAGAAAAACATTTTCCGCCTCCAGCAGACCGGCGACTTGCTCGTCTATGGCGATATTTTCCAGCATGCCACGCAAGCTGAGCTCGATGCCGCGCCAAGCTTCAAGATCGACATCGAGAAAACCGAGGTTGTCCCAAAGAGCCAGATCAAAACTACGCTCCTTGGCGAACATAACCTCAAAAATATCGAAGCCGCCGCTGCGGTTGCTTACGCGCTCCGCATTGATGGCGAAGCGTTCCTAGATGCCGTCGCTAGCTTCCAAGGCCTGCCACACCGCCTCCAATATGTCGGGACTTTCCGCGGTATCAAGTTTTATAACGACTCAATCGCTACCGCTCAAGAAGCCACAATTAACGCCGTCAAGGCCGTCGGCGATGTCGACACGCTTATTCTCGGCGGCATGGATCGTGGACTCGATTACCACCCGCTCGTAGAATTCCTCAAGCATAGCAATGTCCGCAACATCCTACTCCTACCGGACACCGGCGCAAAGATCGAGCAGATTTTCGCCGAAGACCGTTATGTCCAGGGACTAATCCGCGTCAAGAATATGGAAGAAGCCGTAAAGATGGCTTACGAAGTTACCAACCCAAGCCAAAGCTGCCTCCTTTCGCCGGCTGCCGCCAGCTACGGATTCTATAAAGACTTCCAAGAACGCGGCGAGGACTATTGCCGTCTCGTAAATATGCTACAATGAAGTTAATAATTTAACATAAGGAGAAACACACTTATGCAACTAACTATTAACGGGAACTCGTTCTCCGCTAGTACTGAAGCGGCTGCCGGGTTATTCGGGATGGCGATGGGTTTCGTCATCTTCACTTGGATTATCTGTCTCGTCGTCCTCATCATCACCATTATCGGTATGTGGAAGGTCTTCGAAAAGGCCGGCCAAGAAGGTTGGAAGTCAATCATTCCGTTCTATAACATGTATGTTTTGACGGAAATCTCTGGCCAGAATGGCTGGTTGTTCCTCCTTTGCCTTATCCCGGGCGTCGGCGCACTTATCTGGAGCATCATGGTCTCCATTAAGCTCGCTCCTGCCTTTGGCAAGGATACGGCATTTGCGATTGGCCTCATCCTTCTCGCGCCAATCTTCTACATGATCCTCGGCTTCGGTAGCGCAAAGTACGTCCTCGGCGGCGCAGCTCCAGCACAGGGCGGTGCAAAGCCACAGGGTCCTAAAGATCCTTGGATCGCAGGAAACTAAACTGTTACTCCACAAAGTGAATCTCGAAAGGGATTCACTTTTTTATGTCAAACTAGCCATATCCGCAAAGGCGAAGCTTGCGGAGGCCACGGCCGAGCATGAGGAGCGGCCGCCCGTGACGACGGGCCGGCCAGACGACGTTCTTCGCCTACGCGGATATGGCTAATTTGATATAATAAACATGAATGAATTTCAAGCTACATAGTAAGTACCAGCCGACCGGCGACCAGCCTCAAGCGATTGAGCAGCTTTATCGTGGCTTGACGGCGGGCAATCGCGAGCAAACTTTGCTCGGCGTCACTGGCTCGGGCAAAACTTTCACGATGGCAAATATCATCGAAAAATACAATCGCCCAACCCTCGTCCTCGCCCACAACAAAACTCTCGCCGCTCAGCTTTACGCCGAGTTTCGCGAGTTCTTCCCAGAAAACGAAGTCCATTATTTCGTCAGCTATTTTGATTACTATCAACCGGAGGCCTACATCGCCTCAACCGATACCTACATCGAAAAGGACAGTGCCATCAACGAGGAAATCGACCGCCTGCGCCACGGCGCCACCGAGGCGCTCCTAACCCGCCCAGACACCCTCATCGTCGCGTCCGTTTCCTGCATCTACGGCATCGGTTCGCCAGACAACTACAAGGCTATGGCCATGCGCGTCGCGAAGGGCGAAATGCGCGATTTGTCTCATTTTATTCGCAGCCTCACTGACATCCAGTACAACCGCAACGATATCGCCTTTGAGCGCGGCAATTTCCGCGTGCGCGGCGACACCGTCGATGTCTTCCCAGCCTCCGGCGATAGGGCATTCCGCATCGAATTCGGCTTCGATCAAGTCGAGAATATCAAAGTTATCGACCCGCTAACCGCCGAAACTCTCGCCGAGCCAGACGAGATCGGCATTTTCCCAAATAGCCACTACGCTACGCCAAAAGAGTCACTCGACCGCGCGCTCGTCAAGATTCGCGCCGAATACGAAGATCGTCTGAAATACTTCAATAATGAACATAAATACCTCGAGGCTCAGCGCCTCAGCCAGCGCGTCAAATACGACCTCGAAATGCTCGAAAGTGTCGGCTTCGTAAAAGGCATCGAAAACTATAGCCGTCACATCGAAGGTCGCGCCCAGGGCCAGCCGCCAGCCACGCTTCTCGACTATTTCCCAGAGGATTATCTCTGCATCGTCGACGAGTCGCATATGACCATTCCGCAAATTCGTGGCATGTTCAACGGCGACCGCGCCAGGAAGGAAACCCTCGTCGAATACGGCTTCCGTTTGCCGAGCGCGCTAGATAACCGACCGCTCACTTTTAAGGAATTTGACGACCATATTAATAAGATCATCTACGTCTCCGCCACCCCTGGCGAATACGAGCTAAGTCATAGTCCGAAGCCGGCCGAGCAAGTCATTCGCCCAACCGGCCTCCTCGATCCAGAAATCGAAGTACGCCCAACTGACAACCAGATTGACGACCTCGTTGAAGAAATCGACCAACGCGTCGCCAAACAGCAACGCGTGCTCGTCACGACCCTCACGAAGCGTATGGCCGAGGACCTTTCTGAGCATCTCAAAGATATCGGCATCAAGACCGCCTACATCCATAGCGACATCGACACGCTCGAACGCAGCGACATCCTAAGAGACCTCCGCAACGGCACCTACGACGTACTCGTCGGCATTAACCTCCTCCGCGAGGGCCTCGACCTCCCAGAAGTCTCGCTCGTCGCTATTCTTGACGCCGACAAAGAAGGCTTCCTCCGCAGTGAATCAGCCCTCATCCAGACCATTGGCCGTGCCGCTCGCCACGTCGAAGGCAAGGTAATCATGTATGCCGACAATATGACCGGCAGTATGCAGAAGGCCATCGAAGAGACCTATCGCCGCCGCGAAATCCAGCAGAAATACAACCAGGAGCACAACATTACGCCAAAGGGCATCGCGAAGGAAATCAGCCAGGGCCTTCGGGCCATCATCCCGGAAAAAGAGAAGAGCAAGAAACTAGACCTAAAGAAGATCCCGCGCGAGGAGCTCCCGCAAATCGTGAAGGAACTCAGTTCGCAGATGCAAATGGCCGCCGCCAACCTCGAGTTCGAGCGCGCCGCCGAGCTTCGCGACCAGATTGAAGATATTAAAATCGCATTGGAGCACAAAAAATGAGCGAATTCAAAGTAGCAGAAGAAATCAAAGTAGACGACGAGATTATCATGCGCCGCATTAGCCACGAATATGACCAGGACCGCTTCGATACTATCGTAGCGAGCCACGATCATCTCTTGCCATGGATGCCATGGGCGCACTTCTATGAGAATACCGGCATTGAAGCCATGACGGAATTCTGCAACGGCCAAATCGAAGCCTTCGATAAGGGCGCCACACTCGGTTACGACATCATCTATAATGGCAAATTCGTCGGCGCAATCGACATCCATAACCTCGACGGCGAAAACCGCCACTGCGAAATTGGCTACTGGCTCGGGAAAGACAACACCGGCCACGGCATCGCCACGCGTTGCGCCGCCAAGATAACCAAATACGCCTTCGAAGCGCTCGATATGCATCGTGTAGTGATTCGCGCAGCCGTAGGAAATGACGCCTCAAACAAAGTCGCCGAACGCCTCGGCTTCCCAAAGGAGGCTACTCTCATCGAAGAACAACGCCTCGACGGCAAATTCTACAACACGAACGTCTACGCCAAAATCAACCCGAATCATTAGTCAACCAAAAAGCCCCTCGTCAAAGAGGGGCTTTTATATGCTTTTTGTTTCTATCCGTTCATTGCGTTGAGAACAAAGTTAACGATTGCATAAGCGAGTAATGCGATAACGAGGCCAATCACACCGTAAAGAACAGTGTCCTTGCCTTTTTTGACCTTGGTTGGGTCACCCTGGGAAGTAGCATAGCTGATACCACCGAGGATAATCATGATAACTGCGACGATACCGATAACAAAGATAAGAGTGTTAACGATAGTCTTGATAACGGTGTTCAAGTCGCTGCTCTCACAGCTGTCTGGGTTAGTAGCAAGCGTGCCCGCGGAAGCACAGTCGCCAGCGCTCTTGCCATAGATAGGAATGTTGCGATCGCCTTCCTTAATCGTGGTTGGACACTTGACTGGGAAAGTACCGCCGCCATCGTTGGTGCTAAGGTTTGGATACTGATGTCCGTCACCGATACATGCCTCGACGCCAGCGAAAGTTGGAGCTGCAATCAAGAGCACTGCAAATGCTGCAACGACGCCACCTTTTAAGATTTTACTAATTTTCATTTTGTTCTCCTTTAATTAAAAAGTGCATTTTCCTATATTTTAACATAAACAAAAAAATTATTCCAAGACTTTTCCGTGGAATTTTTCACCCCTTTTTTCGCCCCCGAACCATAACTATATTATATCAAATTTTTACCAATTTGTCAATAGGGCAGAATATGGTATAATATATCCTATGAAAGTAGTTACTCGTTTTGCGCCGTCGCCGACCGGCTATATTCATATCGGCAATCTCCGTTCCGCCATCTATCCTTATCTTGTTGCAAAGCAAAATGAGGGCACTTTTATCTTGCGTATTGAAGATACCGACCGCGCGCGTTATGTTGAAGGCGCCACTGATCTGATCAAAGACACTTTGCAGTGGATTGGCCTTGATTGGGATGAAGGCCCAGACAAGGGCGGGGAAAACGGCCCATACTTCCAGACTCAGCGTCAAAATATCTATATTGAATGGGCAAAGAAACTCATCGCCGCCGGCCGCGCTTATGCCGACCCGACTCCTAGCGACCAAATCGCAAAGTATCGCGAAGAAGCTACGAAAAACAAGCAGGCTTTCCTCTATCGCAACTACCGCCCAGAAAACACGCCAGAATGGGAACCGGGTATGCCGCTCCGTTTCAAAGCCGACCCCAAAACTCGCACTTACCACGATGAAGTATTCGGCGATATGACTATGCTTCCGGAAACCCAGGATGATATTATTCTTATCAAGGCAGACGGCCTTCCAACCTATAACTTCGCCCACATCGTCGACGACGCCACGATGGGTGTGACGCATATTTTCCGCGGCCAGGAATATCTCCCGAGCATGGGTAACTATCTCGCGCTTTACGAAGCGCTCGGTCTCGAAACGCCGAAGTTTGTGCATCTTCCACACATTCTCGCGCCAAGCGGCAACAAGAAGCTAGGGAAGCGCGACGGCGCCAAGTCCGCTGTCGATTACCGCGCTGACGGCATTTTACCAGAAGCCATGCTCAACTTCCTCGCCTGCCTTGGCTGGAATGACGGCACCGAAGACGAAATCTATAGCAAACAAGATTTGATTGAAAAATTCAGCATTGACCGCATCCAACACGCCGGCGCTCGCTACGACGAGCAGAAGCTCATTTGGCTCAACGGCCAGTGGATCCGCCAACTCTTCGCCGAAGACGCCAAGGCGCTCTATGCTCGCACGAAAGATTTCTGGCCAGCCGAAGCTACCAGCTATGACGACGACTACAAATTCCGCATCTTTAGCATCGTTTACGACCGCCTCAAGACTCTTGGCGATTTAAGAACTATGACCTGCTACTTCTTTGCCGACCCAGCCGTCGATCTATCAATGATCGAATCGAATAAGGCTCTCAAGAATCTCGCCGAAAGCGAAGTCCAGGACATCCTCCGCCAAGCCATTGCTAAGCTCCAAGGCATCGATGATTGGTCCGCCGAAAATCTCCAGAACGCGCTCAATGAATTACTTGAATCGACCGGCCGCAAACCAGCCGAGCTCTTCGGTCTCATCCGCCTCAGCGTCAGCTTCGCACCATTTAGCCCGGCTCTTCACGACACCTTGAGCGTCCTTGGCCGCGACCGCAGTCTCGCGCGCCTCAACGCCGTCGCTACCGCTTACTCCCGCGACTAGTATATCTATCTCTTGAATGTTATAATTTGCCCAAATACGCCCAGATAGGAGGTGATTATGTGGACGCGATCTTTAGGATATCCGGTAGTTTTGCTAATGGCCTAGAATGGCGCAAGGACGACCCTTGCTACGAAGGCTCAATCGTTATTACGCCCAAGGACGAAGTGTTTGGTGTGGCCGGTATGTATCATAGCGGTCATGAGCAGACAAGGATTTTGTACGGCAAAATCATTCCCATAGAGAAACAAATAGATTGTCTGATGCTCCTGATGCTCTCGCCCAAAGAACCAGAAAAGGCTCTATTCGTCACCGTCCCGGACGTAAACTATTCAGACGAAGGGGAATGGGCGCCAGTCATGTATGACGTCGAGAAGGACTTTTTTGATATTAATTGCCATAGTCTCGTGAGTTTTGACGCAAAATTCGTAGATTATTCGTCGATGGAGCGTCGCCGCATTAGATACACCTACAATTTTCATCTCTCGAGGAGCGACGAATACAATCGCCAGCTAATCAAGGCCCTAAACACCCTTGGCGAAACTACAATCGAATCCAAATAGCCCGGCACCAACCGGGCTATTTCATGCCCACCCCTTTGACTAATTACTAAAAATGTGCTATAATATCTGTATCCGTACCCGATTGGAGGTGATAATGAATGGGTAAGAGGATCTTTGAAATTTGTGGAAATTTTGAGCAGAATGGACGATATGCAGAACCGTCGCCGAGCTTCGTTGGTTTGCTTGCCGTTGACGAGAACGATCGCTTCGTTGGCTACTGTAAGGAGCTCTATGAAAGCAATCAGCCAGAAGAGAATAGGCTTCGTTTCCTGTGCGGCGGCTTCTTCGGCGTCGACCACGGCCACAAGGGAATTGTCTTTCTCAAACTCTCGAACTATACGAGGCAGAAACCGCTGCTTTATGGCATGGCAGATCTGAGTAAGGAAGAAAGCGGCAAATGGCTTAGCCTCTTTATTGATGATGGCGGCATTGGATGCGATGTCCAAGGTGGCGCAATCGTCACGGCTACAGAGAAGATGTATTCGGACGAAGAGTATCAGGAAATCCTCGATAAGTACTCCGAACTGGACGAAAGAGAGAAGGTACTTTCCGATTACTTGAATGACCAGTTCAGGCAATTCATGGAATACATTGTTCAATAACACCACAAAATAGGGCGAACCACCGCCCTATTTTTTACGCAATCTCCCTTATGGTATAATTAAAATATGAGCGGCAAACAAACGTATTTTGGCAAAGTCAAAAAAATCGATAGCCGCGCTCAACGCGAAACGCTGAGCGAGCTTTATAACGAGGCGGAGAGCATTGAGAAGCCCGAAAAACCCGCCGAAGAACCGAAAGAAAAGCCGGTAGAAAAACCGAAAAAGGAGCTTAAAACAGAGAAGGTTAAGCCCGAAAAGGCTCCGAAAAAACCGAAACGCGAACGCCATGTCGTCCGCACTATTCTCATCATTTTGCTCATCCTCGCCGTCGCCGGCGTCGCTGCGCTAGTTTTCTTTGGAATGGGACGCCGCGAAACCGTACTTGGCGATACCGATAGCACTACGACCGAAGCCGACGAGCTCTATTATTCTCGTCTTACTGGCGTCGAGGTGGCAGACAAAGAAACCGCCAACCGCCCAGCCACTTGTATCATGATCGAAAATAGCCCAGACGCTAGGCCGCAATCCGGTCTCGGTGAAGCTGGCATTATCTACGAAGCTATCGCCGAAGGCGGCATTACGCGCTTCATGGCCATCTTCCAGGAAGCTCAGCCGCAGTTCATCGGCCCAGTCCGCAGCGTTCGCATGGCTTACGCCGAGCTAGCAAAGCCTTATCATTGCTCAATCGCCCACGTCGGTGGCTCAGATAATGCGCTCCAGCTCATCCGCAACAACAGCGCCTTCCGCGATATCGATCAATTTTTTAACGACGCATCCTACTGGCGCGAACGCACCCGCTACGCCCCACACAACGTCTACACTAGCTTCGAAAAGCTCGACGAGCTAAACAAGCGCAAAGGCTACACTTCAAGCGAATTTACCGGCTTCACGCGCATTAAGCCAGACACAAATCCGGAAACCCCAGAAAAAGCCGCCAAATCCATCAAGATTTCGATGAGCAGCGACCTCTTTAGCCCAGTCTATGCCTACAATGAAGAGACGCATAAGTACTCCCGTTCACACGCTTACGGCGGCGCCCATTACAGCGTCACCCGCGACGGCCAACTATCTCAGAACTCACCAGACGTCGTTATTGCCATGCGCGTCAATTCGTATAATCGCCCTGGCACTCCATACGCCGACTACACCACGACCGGCAGCAGCGACGCCTATATCTTCCAAGCCGGCGGCGTTATTGAAGGGCAGTGGAAACGCGAAAATGCTGATGCCGAGCTCCGTTTCGTCGACAAAGACGGCGAGGATATTCCGCTCGTTCGTGGCCAAGTCTGGATTTCGCTCTATCCATCGAATAGTAAAGTAAGCTGGGAGTAGAAAAATGTATTACAACGAAAATATTTTGGTAGGCAAAACTAGCGACAAGAAAGAATTATTTATCTTGCCAAGCATGGCAAACCGCCACGGCCTCATCACCGGCGCCTCTGGCTCCGGCAAAACCATTACGCTAAAAGTCATGGCCGAGAGTTTCTCGGACGCAGGCGTTCCGGTATTTCTCGCCGATGTGAAGGGCGACCTCGCCGGCACCGCTTACCCGGGCGAAATGAGCGACAAAATCAAAGAGCGCGTCGACAAACTCGGTCTTGATGGCTTCGAGCCAAAGGCTTTCCCGGTCCATTTCTGGGATCTTTATGGCGAAGCAGGGCATCATCTCCGCACGAGCGTCCAGGCTATCGGATCAGATGTGCTTTCTATTATTCTCGGCCTCAGTGAAGCTCAAGAAGGTTGTCTCGCCATCGCATACAAGATCGCCGAAGACGAAGGCCTCGAGCTGAACACTATCGCCGACCTCCGCGCAATCCTCGAATATCTCGCCACTAATCACAGCGAAATTAGCGTCAAATACGGCAACGTCACCACGCAGAGCATTGGTGCCATCCAGCGCAGTTTGCTCATCCTTCAAAACCAAGGTGCCGACAAATTCTTCGGCCAGCCGATGCTCGATATTAACGATTTCTTCCAGGTCGAAAACGGCCGCGGCGTCATCAATATCCTCGACTCCGTCAAACTTTTCCAAAGCCCAGACCTCTACGCCGCTTTCTTGCTCTGGATTTTGAACGAACTCTTTAGCAAATCCCCAGAAGTTGGCGACCTCGACAAGCCACGCCTCGTATTCTTCTTTGATGAGGCGCATTTGCTTTTCAATAATATGCCGAGCTATCGCCTGAAGCGCATTACGCAGATTGTAAAGCTCATCCGCTCACGTGGCATTGGCCTCTATTTCATTTCACAGGCCCCAACTGATATCCCAGACGAAATTCTCGCCCAGCTCGGTAACCGCGTCCAGCACACGCTGCGCGCCTACACGCCAGCCGATCAGAAGACCGTGAAGGCCGCCGCAGCCGCCTTCCGCGTCAATCCAGCTTTCGATACCGAAACCGCCATTCGCGAACTCGGCACCGGCGAAGCCTTGATTAGCTTCCAGAACGCCAAGGGCGCGCCAGAAATCGTCGAATTTGCCACGATTTTGCCGCCACAAAGCCGTATGGGCGTCATCGACAACACTGAGCGCGAAGCTATCATTAACGCCAGCCCGCTTCACGGCAAGTATTCCGCCGCGCCAAATAGCGCTGCCGCCACAAAAATCCGCGAAGAAATCAAAGCTTCCGACCCGAACCAAGCCCAAGCCGACGCCATTGCAAAATACAAAGAGCAGTACGGCAACGGCCCACTCAAAAAGGAAGGGGGAACCGCGCCAAAAGCTGAAGCTAAGACCACCAAAAAGTCTACTGCCAAGAAAGAAAATACCTTCGTAAAGGGCATGAAGCGCTTCTTCCTGAACGTCGCAAGCGCCTTCGGTCGCAAAGTTGGTGCCGGCAGCTTATTTAAGAAGACCAAGAAAAAATAGCATAATAAAAGCCCCCGACTATCCAGCCGGAGGCCTTTTACGCTAATCGCTCACAGCGAGCAAGAACATTATTGCGGGCCAATGGCTAATCATGCCAAGCATAACAATAGGCTTGCTAACAAAGGTCGGCATTTTGATCAGCAGAACCAAAAGCGCGCAAATGATGAACGGATAAGCGTAAATTAGGATTGAACACGTTTTCTTCATGTATTTACCTCCCCATAGAACATAAAGCTTAAAGCGTATCGCTTAGTCATCTCTATTTATCCTAGATGCGACTATATTTTAATTGTACCACAAAACGCTCAAAAAGTCAATAGAACTTATGCTTTCGGGCGCCTCTTTCCTGATTATGCTAAAATGGAAGCATGAGCGAAGCCCTGAGTTATCCAAAACAGATTGGCCTAGAACAGAAACCAGCCGCCCCAAATCCATGGGACGCGGTATTGGGCGCTAAATTCAAAGAAGCCGTCCAAAGCGAAAACAAAGCAGTCAAAGAGCACGAGCCTAAAGTATTAGCCAAAACGCACGAATACCAGACGCTCGCGCAGGAATTATGCAGCGACGACAAAGGTGTTCTCACTAGTACTGATATTCGCATCGCTCAAAACTCCTACGCCGAAAAACGCGACCCGGCAATCGGGGAAGCATACACCGCTTTAACTGAGTCCCAAGCCGAGTTAATCGATGCTGTCGACGAGCAAGATGCCACTCCAGAACGCGCCGCTGGCATGGAATACGTCAAGACAGTCAACCCAATCAATTATGAATTCGCTGTCTCGCACGAAGTCGTAGCGGTTAGCAGTATCCTCCGCAACCTATATGAAATTAGCCAGCGCAAATTCAACCGCGAAAGCGCCTTCGAAAAAGCGGTCGGCTGGATTTACGACTTTTGCGACTCCCGCGACGAGAAAAAGAAGCTCGAGAAGTTCGGCTACAACCCAGACGGCCCGCAAACCGCAATTTTTAGCCTCATCTTGCAGGAAGCAAAAGCGATTGACTACGGCGTCCCGACCAAAGACAGCAAAATCGAAGTCGTACTTGGCCGCAAACGCGTCTGCGACTGCATGGAACTCCAAGCATTACTAGCCGACGAAGAAAAAGGCTCCGTTCGCCGCCGCGCTCTCGCCGACGCAGGCTTCAAAAAGATTCCAGAAAGCTGGAAGGACGGGGAGTTCAGCACAAGCGACATCGACCGAATGAACAAAATCGTAAAGAAAGCCGCCTAAACAACAAAAAACGTCCCTCGCGGGCGTTTTTTTGATGAATAATTCCTGTGGTGATCCCGAAGGGAGTCGAACCCTTGATTTTCTGGATGAGAACCAGACGTCCTGGACCACTAGACGACGGGACCACTGAGCGATATTTTAACAAAAAACCGCCAAGATTGCAAATCCGTTGTTTAGTTTGCGCACAAGGCGAAAATATAGTATAATAACAGAAATAATTTGGGAGCTTAGCAAGCATGAACTACATCAAACGCTACTGGCGTATCATCTTTCCAATCTTTTTTGCAATTCTCATCTGGGTCTTCTCGTCCCGCAGCGGCGCGGCCTCCGATGCAGAATCTAGCGCGGTCGCCTCTTTTTGGGGCCTCTCGAACGAAATGGCGCGCAAAATCGCCCACTTCGTCCTCTTTGGCGCATTAGGCTACAGCGCAACCAGCTTCATCAAAGGTCTACATCCAGTTAGCTTCCCACGCTACACCCAGGTCGTCTACCCGGTCATCTTCACGATCGTCTACGGCGCCCTCGACGAAGTGCACCAGCTCACAGTCGCTGGCCGCAACGGTAGCGCAGGCGATGTTCTCGTCGATACCCTTGCTGGCGTCGGTGGTGTTTTGCTTTACATTGCTATTTTCTGCTTCTTCCGCCTCTGGAAAAAGCGTAGCAGTTTGCTAAAATAAAACTATGAAATTACCCGTCGTCGCAATCATTGGCCAGACTAATGCTGGCAAATCTAGCCTCTTTAATCGCCTCGTTCACAAGGCGACGGCTATTGTTGCGCGCGAAGCGGGTACCACTCGCGATAACGTCGTAAGTCGCGTCGACAACCGCTACGTCCTCGTCGATACCGCCGGCCTCAAGGACCCAGACGACGAGTTCGAAACTCATATTCAGGACCAGATCGAAGACGCCATCGCAAACGCCGACCTCATCTTGCTTGCCCTCGATAGTAGCAAACACCCAGATCACAACGACAAAATGATTGCCAAGAAGGCCTTCAAATCCGGCAAGCCAATTCTTTTCTTGCTGAATAAAGCCGACCTCGGCGAAGCGCTTCCAAATGAAGAGTTCCTCACGCTAGGCGCCAAAGAACCAATCCGCGTTTCCGCTACGACCGGCATCGGCCTCAATGAGCTCCGCGGCAAAATCATCTCCGAGCTAAAAGGCCTCGGTTTCGACATGCGCGAAAGAGCAGAAGAGCCGGACGATCGCATCAAGATTGCGCTCATCGGTCGCCCAAATGTCGGCAAATCCAGCCTCTTTAACTCGCTAGCAGAGAAGCAGCAAGCCGTGGTGGCTAACCTCGCCGGTACTACCCGCGACGTCAACCGCACCGAGGTTCGCTACAAGGGCCGCACAATCGAGCTCCTCGATACTGCCGGTCTCCGCAAGCCAGGCAAACGCGAAGTAGGCATCGAGAAATTCAGCGCCCTCCGCAGCCTCGCCGCCATCGAAGAAGCCGACGTTTGCTGCATGCTCATCGATAGCACCGAGCCACATTCTAAACTCGATCAGACCCTCGCTGGCCAGATTATTGACGCCGGGAAGGGCATCATTCTCGTCGTCACGAAGACCGACCTCGAAGGTAAGAGCAGCGACGAAATTCTCGACAATCTCGAATATGATTTCAATTTCATTCCATACGCGCCAGTCGTTCTCACGAGCTCCGTCACCGGTAAAAACGTAACGAAGATTTTCGAGCTCGCCACCCAGATCGACGCCGCTCGCCATGCTGAGCTCAAGACCAGCGACCTCAACAAGTTGCTCACCGACGCCGTCAATTCTCACCCACCTGCCGGCCTCAAGAATACTCATCCAAAACTCCGCTACATGGTCCAAACCGACACTTGCCCGCCATGGTTCGTCGTCTACGGCAGCAACCTCAGCCTCCTTCACTGGAGCTATAAGCGCTATCTCGAACGCCGCCTCCGCGAAGCCTTCGACTTCGGCGGCACACCAATCTTCTTCTCATTCAGAAACAGAGATTAAAAATACCCCTGGTTAAACCAGGGGGTATTTTTAGGACTCAGGATGAAAGAAGTCATCGGTGGGGCTAGCACCGTGTAATACTCTTCTAGTATCGGTCATAGTCATAAGCGTAGCCATCTCAACCGCAGAGGTCCAGATGAGCAATCGTCTATTATTCCTATGCCTCAATGCTATGGCGATTACAAGAAAGACCAGCGAAACGCCAATTGAAATTGAGAATACAACAACGTCTCTAGGGAAACTGATCATGTCGTCGCTCGCAATTCCAGCGCCATCGATTATCTTCTGGATCTTCTGATCCGTAACGATAATCTCGGTGTCTCCGGAGCTGACATAGTACTGACCGCCTTCACGTCGGAAGTGAAGGTCCTTGACGTCCACATTAGCCATCGCAGCGACATTGTACTTGATGCCAGCCTTTGCCTCATTAACTCTGCCTTCCGTCTTGGCGTCGATTGCCGGCGCGACGAAAGCCATCAAGCACAAGACGAGAAAGACAAGCACAATCATCGTATAGCCCGTCAACTCGATACCTTCCTGAATACGCTCGGTGATCCTCTCTAGCTTCTCGTTCTTCATTTCTTCCATAGGTTTCTCCTTTCCCGCACTTATGGCTGCGGAGCCTTTGTAAGTAGCGGTCCATTCCGCAACTCGCTCTAGCCACCCCTGTTAGATGACCAAGGCGAGTCGCGAAATAGCGAGAGAAACAGTCCTAATAAGTTGCTTAACCACCTCTGTTGTATAAACCCGTGATTATCTTTCCATTATACCACAAAACGCCGCAAAAGTCAATAATAAGCATAAGCGTCCACCCCAAGAAAAACCATGCTACTAAGAGCATGGCTAGAAGAGTTAGCTTATCAGTTGTAAATAGGCGCAATAGCCCAAGAAGGTAGCCATGTAGGTTATAAAACCCGAGGCAAACAGGTAGAATGCCGCTGTATGAACCTTCTTAATGCGAGCGTGTTTACCATAATGGACATTCAGGGCGGCCATCGCGGTTGTGCCAGGCTTAATCTCAATAAATCGATCTTCATAAAGCAGACAAATGTTACCTTTCCGCTCGTCCCCGAACAGATCATAGACAACCTTCAGTTTTTCCGCGTCCTTACTGGTCAGCCCATTCAGCTGCGCAACCGCTTCGAGGGCAGCGCGCATATCTTTCTTCTTTCTAAAATGGAGAAAGAGCCGAATGATATCTACGACTAACAGAAACAATGTTGCCGCCAAGGCTGGCGCACAAATATACCAAAATTTTAAAAAATGACCAACTACAATCGACATAGGATCACCTCCTAAAGAACGAATAACTCTTCTGCCCAAAGACTACCATATTTCTAGGGAAAAGTCAAGAATTAACAGGGGTAACGCGAGCATTAAAAAACGCCCCTGCTTATTCCAGACAGAGGCGCGGGGAGCAGCTTTGGCTTAGGTAGTTACATTTGCGGTTTTATGCGCTTCTTTTTTCTCTTTAGCGCGTTTCTTTGCGAAATCAATCAGCTCCAAAACGCCCGTAAGTATAGAGAAGAAGGCTCCGACCCACGCGCCAATCGTCATTAACACGCCCGCGAGTTTTACGCCAGCAACGTAGTCGCATTTCCAATAATCTTTTTCAAAGGCCGCAATATTACTCTGAACAGCCGGATCATTCACGATGAACGACTGGCCCTTATAGTTGACATGGTAGACCCCATCAGTGTCAAAGGAAATATCGCTCGCATTAGCGCCCTCGAGTTCGGGCATCTGCGCTACGATATAATCCCTTAATTCCGCGTCCGCAACTGCGCCATTCTGCATCCATATCGGGACCAAGAAAGTCCAAATTCCCACAGTTAAACAGATGGCGGCGAACAAAGCTATAGCTGCTACAATCAAATTAAATTTTTTCATAGATCAACCCTCCCTAGATAATGAAAAATTTTTTTAAGCTGCTCCCCAATCAGCAGATTATACAATAAAACCGCCAGATTTTCAACGGCAACGAAAGATGAGTCTAATCCGGAAGAAGAAAACCCCGAGCAAGAATCTGAATAGATGATATAATAGCAACATCAAGGTGGGCGTCTAGCAATAGATGCCTATTTTGTTCCAGTACGTTTACAGAGAAACACCACTATCCATCCGAAAGGGGGAATCGCACATGAGTAAGAACAAAGTAGTTACAATTTCCAACACGAAGGCAAAGATGAAAACTCAGACTCCGATAGAGTCTAGATCGGCTCAGCAGGGACGCGCCGCCAAGGCTGCACGGAACAAGGCTGAGCAGGAAGAAGAAAGAAGGAAGGAAATTGAGCGGAAAGCGGCTATCGATAGAGCGAAAGCAGAAGCGGGAGGAAACTGGCACAGTGCACTTGTCCCGGCACTCGACGCATTAATCGGCGATCCGAGTATTATTGAGCCGGAAAAATCCACGAAACTGAAGGCGGAGATTATGTATATCCCCGAGCAGTACATCGATCGCGTCTGCGATTTTAGAGACGAACTCAGCTCCCGTGGCGAAGCCGCGAAAAGCCTGTTACGTTCATTCTCGCGTATTCTCGAAGAGATACACAAAAATCCGAGCGATAGTGAAAGAAAGTCGAGATGCTATGAGTGCAAGAACTACATGAAAATCTGCTTTGTGGGCGACATCGATGTCCCGCGTGGAGCAGACCGCAAAAGCGCCACAGTAAACTGCCTGGCCGTAGCGAATCACTACAATCAGCAGCCGAATTCCAATGTCGCTATTCTCACCGGCGATGATTTCATGGCCGCCAAGGCACTTAAGAATAATATCGACGTCGCGCGTATTAACCCCGACGTATACACTGGCCGCCGCAAGCTCGTCTTTCCCAAATCGAAAGTTAATGAGCTCGACCAGTGGCTCCACCAAGGCCATTTGTCCGAAGAGCAGTTCAAGAGTCTCTTCCCGGATCAGCCGCCGCTGAGGCTGAACGAGTTCGTCGAATTCGAAATCGACGACAAAGAAATCGTCAGTCGTCTCACGAACGGCAAAGACAGGGGTGCCTGGAATCGCATCGGCCGCTTCTATTCCGTCGTAATAGGGACAGACGAAGATGGCAAGCCCATAAAAGAAGACCCCTGCCTGCAGTCGCTGCATTACATCAGGGATTTGCCCGACTATCTTAAACCGCGCAACTCCGGCCAGGCAATGTTCGCCGAGGCGCTCCTCGCGCCGCCCGAAGAAATCCCGATCGTCATTTGTCCCTCTGCTTTTGGTACAGGTAAAACCTACCTTGCCACTGGCATTGGTCTTTATCTCCTCGAGCTCGAGCGCTACATGAGAATTTTCGTCGTCCCGCGCGACTCTGAGCTCGGCAAAGAGATTGGTTTCTTGCCCGGAACAGAATTCGAGAAAACCCTCGCGAAAGCTATGCCGATTGTCGACAATATCTTTTCTTATTTGAAGAACAAGATTGCGTCGAAAAGCGGCTTGATTCCGCCGAAAGGTAAAAAAGGCAAAGACAATGATTTTGCTGCGCCGCAGCCACAGGAGGGCGGAAAAATCGGTCTTGCTGCGCTCAAGGAGTGGGTTCAGAAAATCGTCGACAGACGCTTTGAGTTAGTTTCCGTCATCAATATGGGCGGACGTAACATTTCGGATTCTTGGGTTATCTACGACGAGGCTCAGGATCTGGAACGTTTCCAGATGAACCAGCTGATGAAGCGTATTGGCGATGGCTCAAAGATGGTCATCATCGGCGACCCGCATCAGGTATTTAACCGCCACATGAACGAAAGAAGTAATGGTTTGAGCTACGCTGCAACTAAGATGGCTGGCAGCCCTTACGCCGCCGTCATCTCAATGCTCGAGAGCGAGATTACTCGCTCCGTCGCAGCACAGGAAATTGCACGTCGCCTCGACCATGTAGCTTAAGTGTTTCTCTAGGATTAGCCGCCCCGGCAACGAGGCGGCTTTTTCTTGGTATAATATACTCATGAAAATCATCGTTGGCTTCGGGAATCCCGGCAACCAGTACAATTTCACGCGCCATAATTTCGGCTTCCTGGCGCTGGATTTTTATGCCAAGGTCCACAAGCTAACCTGGGTCGAAAAGCCCCGTATGAAGGCTCTGGTGGCCCAGGACAGCGAAAATGATTTGCTCCTGGTCAAGCCGCAGACTTTCTATAACGAAGTCGGGCAGAGCGTCCAAGCCGTCACTAGTTTCTATAAGGACGCCGATCTTCTCATCGTTTGCGACGATTTCAACCTACCGTTTGGCCAAATCCGCTTCCGCGAACGGGGAAGCGCCGGCGGCAATAACGGCCTGAAATCCACGATCCAGCATATCGGCGAAGATTTCCCGCGCCTCCGTCTTGGCACCGGCAATGAACCGCTTCGCCAGCAGCTCGGCGATGTCAATTTTGTGCTTTCAAAATTCACTCCAGCAGAGCACGAAAAACTGCCGGAAATCCTTGGCGAAATCGCCAATTTTATTGCAAAATAGCCATTTTTGGCGCATTTTATAACATTTTTTCAGAAAATAACAATAAGCGCTTTGACCTCTGAGAAAAGAGGTCAAAATCGCCAAAAACGCCCCAAAATCCTATTGAAAATCAAAAAAAGTGTGGAAAAACTATTGACTTATAAGCAAATAAGTGATAAAATGAGTACAGTTTTAGCTGAAAGGCTAAGTACTGCACCTAAATAATCTATAACTTTGTTAAAACTTAGTTTTAACAATTGTTGCGTGCCCTAGAAACCCATTCGGCCTTCAGATTTCTTCTATAGTCTGAAGTGAAAAGTATTACCTCCACTTAGAATGCAAGTTTCTAAGGCTAGCAACCCCTTTAAACCGGCGGACCCCATTTGTGTGAGGTGGGTCGCGCTTCCGTCTTCCGGTACCACGAGAGGTGTGTTTAAAGGGTCAAATAGCCTCAGGTGATGCCCACCCTTACCTGAGGCTTTTTGATGGCAAAAATTCTTATAATTCTAATGCTTTTACGTTATAATAAAAGTAATGCGGAGGCGTATCAACAAGAGACCGATCTTTATATTCTTGTTGGTTTTTGTCGCCCTTGCGTCCTTCATGTTCTTCATCCCGAAAACGGCAAACGCCGACAGCGTTATCGAACGACTACACTTCATTAAAAACGAAAGCGGCACCTCTGACGCAATCGTCATCGAGAGCGACGGGCATTACGGCCTCGTCGATACGATGAACCCAGGCCCAAACTCCGACTTCGCCTCAATCAATACTAACCAGACCGACCCGCTCGACAATGGCACGAAGGTTGCAAACTACTTGAACTCTATTGGCTGCAACAAGCTAGATTTCATCATTATCACTCATTTTCACTCCGATCACGTCGGCGGCCTCTCGGAGCTCACCAGCTTCATCGACAGCCATACCGTCTTCTTCTACAAGGAAGACATGACTGATGACGAGGACTGGGAAAATGGCGCCTGGAACAACCACGATTATTATGAGGGAATGCTCGGGATAATCAGCGCTAAAAACGCCATCGGATGCGACACGTCGAAAAAGTGCGGCCTCACCACTGGCGACACAATGACCATTAATAACTCATTTATCAACTCGCTCACGATCGACGCAAACTATGGCGCCAACGAATCAACGCTAATACATAACATCAGCTTCGCGTTCGGCACCTTTGATATTAAGCTCTATAACCTCTATAACGACTCCTATTATATCGAGAACAATAACTCTATCGTCACCTATATCGAGCAGCGGAATACCAGAGTTAGAGCAGCGCTCTTCGGCGATGTCGAAAACGTGATAGGAGACAATGACCGCGAGATTAGCAGCAACAGGCCACATTCTGTCGAAAGATATGACAGGATAAGCAAGATTGGCCTCTCGTCCAGAATTGCGAATATTATTGGTCCAGTAGATATTTTGAAAGCCTCGCACCATGGCGACAACCTCGCGAACTCGGAATATATGCTCAACGAATTATCCCCGAGTACTTATATCATAAACACAACTCACGCCACTAATCCCGACACCGGCGAAGCCTGTCCGCAGGATATCGCGGTGGCGCAAGTGCTATATCTGAAGAATAAAGGCAAGAATTCCTACTATACTAGCCAATCCGATGGCGCAATCGTAGTCTTCTTTACGAGCACCGATTACCGAATCGAAAGCTACAACCTTGCAACGGGCGCATACGAAAGCGCGCCAAACCCAATCGGGAACGTCATCAAACCGAAAGGCTCGCACTGGTACTATATGTCCAACAAGACCGAAAGCGACAAGGAGTGGTTTTATGTTAATGGAAACGACTTATTGACCAACAAATGGCTCACCGAAGGCGGATACAAATATCACTTATGGAGCGACGGCCACATGATAACAGGCTGGATGATGAGCGGAGACGAGCTATATTTCTTCAGGCCAGGCGAAAATGAAATCGCTCCGGGGCCAGCGGGCGCCGCACTCACGGATGGCTGGTACAGAATAGGAGACTATTGGTACTACTTTGACGACGAAGGCATCATGGCAACCGGCCTCCACAAATTGCCGTATACGGCGGAAGGCATCTCCAGCGAGGATTATTACTACTTTAATGATATCGGCCACCTACAAACCGGTTGGCAAACCATCGAAGACAATACTTATTATTTCCGCAACTCCCGAAACGAAATCACACCGGGCTGGGGCAACGCAGCCGTCACTGGACTCGTCTCCATCGGATCCGGGCTCTATTACTTCAGAACCGCCGACAACGACGTCACGAACGGGCCAGAAGCCTCGATGGTTACGGGGCTCGTAGAGATCGGGGGCAACCTCTATTACTTCCGCAAAGACACCAATGATGTCGCTTCTGGAGCAAAGGGTAGCTCGATAAAGAGCAAGTGCGTAGTTATTGATGGCCAGGGTCGCTGCTTTGGCAGCGATGGGGCCCAGACTAGCACTTTCGCTCCTATAGAAAAGCCAACTATATCAAAAACCGATTACGAGTATACGGGCAAAAACATCGCCCCGACTATCAGCGGCTACGATTCCACTAAGATGATCCGAAGCGGAGACATTAGCGCTACCGAGGTTGGCGAATATTCCATCAAATTCACCCTAAGAGATAAAACCGCCACGCGCTGGAGCGACGGAGAAACGGCCGATGTCGAGTATCGATGGCGCATCGTGAGCTCCGGCCCGGCCTACCAAATCAAGAACTATACAGTCAACGAAAGTGGAGCCACAATTAGCAAAATCGCGGCCAATACTTCCGCCAGTGCATTCAAATCCAACATCACGTTGAACACCGGCATCAGCGCCGAAGTCGACACGCACGCCACCACAAAATACGTCCACACGGGCGGCAAAACCCGCATCAAACGCGGCTCAACCACGCTCAAAGAGTTCACAAATATCGTTCCAGGCGATACTGATGGAAACGGGACAATCACATATATGGATTATGTCAAAGTTTATAACCATATCGAAAAGAGCAAGAACTCGAGCTCGAGCAAAAAGATGCTTGCTGGCGCGTATAAGCTAGCCGCAGATATGGACGATAATGACAAGATTAATTATATGGACTACGTAAAGATCTACAACAAAATCAAGGAGCTAAAAGAAGGGAGTAACTAATGAAGAAAGCAATCGTTTTTCTAATATCAGCACTATTTTCATTATCAATCACCAATGGCGCATTTGCGGCGGGCGGCATATCGATATCAACGTCCTCTATGTCACTTGAAGTCGGTAGCTCAAAAACATTTACCATCACAGCAACAAATACTATCGGTGACGTCTCTATATCTTCTAGTAATTCGGGCGTCGCTTCCGTAAGTGCCGGGTCCTGGAGCACGGGGATGATCGGCGAAAAACAATCAACGTCTGGCACTATCACTGTCACTGGCGCTAGCGCCGGAAACGCTACGATCACCCTTAAATTCGATGCAGCGACATTCGATGAGGAAAACATCACTGGCCAAAAAACAATTGCCGTAACGGTCACCGAAAAACCAGCCCCAGCGCCAACCCCTTCACAGAACCAGAATCAGAACCAAAACCAAAAACAAAATCAAAACAAAAATCAGAATCAGAACAATAATCAGCAAAATCAGCCTCAAGAAACTCCAAAATCAAACAATAATAAACTCAAAGAAATCTCCGTCGATGGCTATGAGCTCGAAAAAGTCGACGACAATAATTACACCCTAACCGTGCCAAACGACGCTGAGGCGATCAGCGTCAACGCTACTGCAGATGACAGCAAGGCCGCCGTCGCAGGCGCAGGCGAGCATGAACTCGAGGTTGGTGAAAACACCATCGAGATCAGTATCACTGCCGAAGATGGTTCGCTAAATAAGATTACCCTCAAGGTTACCAGGGAAGAACAAGCCGACATCGCCCCAACCGTTGGGCCTTGCAAAGACGAGACAAAAAACGAGCCGAAGAAAGAAGAAGTGAGCTTCCTTATCCCACTCATCATCTCGCTTTGTTTTAATGTCGCCCTAGCCGTTGCATTAACCATTCTCGCCATCAAAACTCGCAAGAAAGATGGGGGCTCCTCAAAGCCAGAACCAACGCCATATATCGAGCCAGATACAAATAACGATACCTACGAGCCAGAGAGCACCGACGCGCCGGAAGCTAATATCGACGAAGTTCCAGTCGACACTCCGGCCGAAACCCCAGAGTTCAACGAACCACCAAAACCGGCTAGCATCAATAAAGGCGTCGACACCGTGCCGAAGAATAAACGCACTCCAATTTACTCCTGGAGCGACGTCTACAAAGCCAAGAAACAATAGTATTAGACAAGATTAGTATTTTGACGACTCACATTTTTTGTGATATTGTTGCTAGCACGCACCGTCAAAAACGAATGTGCTAATATATAACAGTATGAGCAAGAATTTAGTAATAGTAGAGTCTCCAGCCAAAGCGCAGACCATTGAGAAATATCTCGGGTCAGATTTTACCGTGCTCGCAAGCGTGGGGCATATTCGCAAAGATACTAAGGTCGACAAGAATACTTTTGACGTCACCTACGAGGTAGATCCGGGCCACAAGAGTATTATCGCCGATCTTAAAAAAGCTGCAAAAGCTGCCGACAAAGTCTGGCTAGCAACGGATGAGGACCGCGAAGGAGAAGCGATTTCCTGGCACCTTTGCGAGGTTCTCGGGCTCCCGAAGGATACTGCTCGTATTACTTTCCATGAAATTACCAAGCCGGCACTTGAGGCCGCAATTAAGTCGCCGCGCGTCGTCGATATGAACATGGTTGCTAGCCAGCAGGCTCGCCAAACCCTCGACATGCTCGTCGGTTTTGATCTCTCGGGTGTCGTCCGCAAGAAGGTACCTGGCGCCATCTCTGCTGGTCGCGTCCAAAGCCCAGCCCTCCGCCTCATCGTCGAGCGCGAACAGTCTATCGAGAAGTTCGCCAGCAAATATACTTATAAGGTCTCTGGCGATTTCGGCTTTGCCGCTAACCTCGACCACGACTTCGATGACGAAAACGACGTTAAAGCCTTCCTGAACAAGCTTATCGGTGCCGAATACACCGTCAACGCCGTCGAGACCGCCCCGAGCGAGCGCAAACCGCAGCCGCCATTTACGACCGCCTCGATGCAGATTGAGGCCAACGCCAAGCTCGGCTACAGCGCCAAAACCACCATGCAGGCCGCCCAGGCTCTCTACCAGGCCGGCCACATTACCTACCATCGTACTGATAGCCTAAACCTCTCTAAGCAGGCCATTGCCGCCATTTCTAGCTACGTCGAAAGCAATTTCGGCAAAAATTACGTCAAGACCCGCAATTTCAAGACCAAGGATGCTAGCGCCCAGGAAGCTCACGAAGCTATCCGCCCGACCCATATCGAGGTCGAAACTGCCGGTAAGAACGACTACGAAAAGCGCCTCTATGCCTTGATTCGCGCCCGCGCGCTCGCCACCCAGATGGCCGACGCTCAGCTCGAGAAGACCACTATTAAGATTGCTACGCCAACCGAATATTTCTTTGAGGGGAAGGGTGAAGTTGTCACTTTCGATGGCTTCCTCAAGGTTTATGGCCGCATCAAAGATAGCGAATTACCAAAGCTCACTGTCGGCGACAAACTCACCGCCGCTAGCATCATCGCAAAGCAGAATTATGCTAAGCCGCCAGCCCGCTACACCGAAGGTTCGCTCGTAAAGAAGCTCGAGGAACTCGGCATTGGCCGCCCATCCACTTATGCAACCATTATGACCGCCATTCAAGCTCGCGGCTACGTCGAAAAGGGCGAGAGCGAAGGCGAAGAACGCGAAATCGTTCAGTTTAAGCTTGAAAATGGCCAGATTAGCGAAGAAAAAGTCACCGAAAAGTTCGGCGCCAACAAGGGTAAACTTCTTCCAACGCCAATCGGCGAACTCATCGCCGCCTTCCTCGTCGACCACTTCAAAAACATCGTCGATTACAAATTCACTGCGAACATTGAGAAAGAGCTCGACCTTATCGCCGAGGCAAAACTCGACCGCGTTAAGATGCTCCGCGACTTCTACGGTCCATTCAATGCCGACGTGAACGCTAGCGAGGGCATCGAGCGCTACAATAACGCTCGCCTCCTCGGTCACGACCCAGAAACCGGCAAAGCTATCTATGCCAAGGTCGGCAAGAACGGCGGCTTCATTCAGCTTGGCGACAACGAAAAAGAAACTGGCGAAAAACCACGTTTCGCACCTCTCCCGAAGCGCAAATCCGTTAAGACCGTTACACTCGATCAGGCACTCAAGCAGCTTGCCCTACCTCGGTTACCTCGCATTCTCGGCACCGCCAAAGACGGCGCAGAAATTATTGCTGCTTCCGGCCCATTCGGCCCATATCTCAAGGCGGGAAAATATAATATTCCACTCAAAGACTTCGATCCATATACTGTCACGCTCGAAGATGCCGAACCACTCTACGAAGCAAAACGCGATTCCTACATCGCCGACTGGGGCGAAATCCAGATTATTAATGGCGCTTACGGCCCATATGTAAAGGGTCCAGGCCGCCGCAACTTTGCCCGCATTCCGAAAGACGTCGATCCAAAGACCGTCACGAAAGAGCAGGCCGAAGAATATCTCGCCAACAAGCCAAAAGCCACTCGTCGCCCAGCCAAGCGCGCGAAGAAGACCGCCAAAAAATAGCCTTTACCTCTGATAGATTTTATGCTTTAATATTCATACTGGTTTTCCAGTATTGCCTGCCAATTGGCAGAGTACCTATCAGGAGGTGTCGCACATGGCACAAGTAATTTTAAACAGGGTTATTTTTAAAATCACCGGTGGGCCCAAAACTGAAGAGCTCCTCAACGAGTCGTTCCAGTCGAGAGCGGACAGAAAAATTCTGGTCCCGTTTCAGACAGACGGCGGCATAATTAAGGCTCTCGTCACAAGTATGACCAAGAAGAAGAATGGCAAACTGAGCATGACTTGTGATTGTGTTACCGAAAGAGGAGCGGTAAAAGAGAACGCTAAAGTCGTTTATAGCTTGACCTCTCACACGGGCACCATCAAAGGCTTTGCTTATAAATAACGCCACCTCCATCTTTTAGACCCGGCTCTGCCGGGTCTAATTATTTAATAATCCGGCCTATGATATAATATAAGAGTCGACGGATCTCATCTTGTCGTACATTTTATCTCACACTGACCCCAGCGTTCCACTGGGGTCTTCTTAGTACCGAAAAATGCTTGACTTTTTCGGATTTTTTTGCTATAATATACAGATATTTTACGAAAAATCGCACATTTCCAAAGAAAGGGGGAATTTTTATGTGCAAAACACTTTTTATTTCGGGCGGACCCAGCCAACACAAGGTTGAAGAGAAGTACGGAAAAATCAAGGACAAGCCGAAGTTCAAAGACCACGACGAGAAAGAAAAGTATAGGAAAGAGGCAGAAATCTATTTCACAACACTCGGTCTCGGCAAAATCACCGGCCTCATCGTTGGACTGGACAAAATGAGCGACGGCTTATTAGTCATAACACTTCAGATCAAAAGAATCGGTCAGGACACCGTTCGCGCCTTTAAGAGATGGAAGGCCTACTATGATCCGCATTCAAGACAGGGCATGTTTTATTACAAAGAATAGGAGGTGGTGCACATGCACAAAAAAGTCGAAATCAAGAGCGGGCCGAAGAGCGCCAAGGAACTCTTCGATGCCAAGGAAAAGGGCGAAATGCTCAACTTTGACACCGATAAGGGCAAAGTAGAAGCGAGCATCAAAGAAATCACCCACCTCCCCGGAAGTTACGGGCAGTGGGGGATAAAAGCCCAAATAGAAGGGCAGACACTCATTGGCCGCTACAACACACGGAGCGGCTTTGGCATTCTCTCTTGATCAATAATCCCGGGTTAACCCCCGGGATTTAAAATGCCCAAAAATAAGCATAAGCGCAATTACGAGATAACAATTCGCTAGCGTTTAAAAGTTTTAAAAAATTATTTTCTTTTTTAGTAAAAGTTCTGTTATAATACTAAGTAAGTGAAGTAAATTTGCTTGTTGACAACATTACAAAATAGTGTTAAAATTTTAAAAAATAAGATACAAGTCGCAAGGTTTTTGCGGGTTGACATAAGACCAAATAGACGGAAAGGTAAGGAAAAACGGCAGCATTATGAACAATGCGGAAACGATTGCCAAAGCAATCACAAACAGTCTAAACATCATCGAACAAGAGCGCGAAAGAGAAATTATATCGCGTCGTTTCGGACTCAATGGTCACAAAGAGACCCTTGAACAAATCGGTGAAATGTTATCTATTACACGTGAACGTGTTCGCCAGCTCGAAAAGGCAATTCTTATCCGTCTAGAGAATTCCGCAGAAGATGGCAAAATCAACGATCTCGCCGCCGCCGAAAAACTTATCATTCGTAACCTTACCGAAATGGGCCGCGTCGCAAAGATTAGCGACCTAGCAAGCAAAATTCTTGGCAAAGAGCCGAACGCTACCGAAAAAGCACAGTTCTGTTTCCTCGGCGAAATCTCGCCAAACCTTAGCATCGTCTCTGAGAACGATAAGTATCACACTGCCGTCGGCATCGCCGAATATGGCAGCGAAAAAGACATTCGCAACAAGACCGACGAAATCGTCGCCATCATCAAGGCTAACAAGGCCCCAATGAGCGTCGATCAGCTCGATGCTAAGCTTAACTACGAGCACCCAAGCCACATCGAGGCAATCGCTCGCGTCAGCAAGCTCCTCTCGACCCTTAACGGTCAGTGGGGTCTCGCCAAGTGGCCAACTGTCAACCCAAAGAACATTCGCGACAAGATTTTCGTCATCCTCGAAGAGAAGAAGGAGCCAATGCACTTCAGCGATATCGCAAAGGCTATCTCCGCTTCTGATTTCAAACGTAAGAATGTAACTACTCAGGCTATCCACAACGAGCTCATCAAGGATTCTCGCTTCGTCCTCATCGGCCGCGGCATCTACGCGCTCGATAGCTGGGGTTTCAGCAAGGGTACTGTTGCAGATATCATCACGAAGATCCTGAAGAAAGCTGGCGACGAAGGTCTCAGCCGCAAAGAAATCGTCAAGCAGGTCCTAAAAGAGCGCAAGGTCAAGGAAACTACCGTTCTCTTGAACCTCCAGAACAAAGCACTCTATACCCGCGTCGGCAAAGATTGCTACAAATTAGCCTAACAAACCAAGAATGGCCTTCGGGCCATTTTTTGTGCTAAACTGGAGAAAAATAACCATAAGCAAGGAGTTATATTCATGCCAGAGGCAGAAGCAAAAAAGAACAATCAAGGTTTGATTATCGGCATTATTGCCGGCGCAGTCGCAGTCATCGCTGCTGTAGTCGTAATTCTCATTATCATTCTTGGCGGCAGCCCATCTCTCGAAGGGAAATGGCATATCGTCGGCGCCAAAGAAGGCAATATCGAGCTAGGCATGGATAAGCTAGCGGGCTTAGGCATGGAAGACTACGCACTCGAGTTTAAAGGCGACGGCAAAGCCGTCATGACCATACCGGTACAGGGCGAAATGAATGTCACTTATGATGCCGAGAAAAAGACCATCACCGACGCCGCAGGCAAATCGATGGACTACAAGATCGAGGGTAAGCAGCTCTACGTCGGCGACGACGAAGAGATCTGGATGATCTTCGAGAAATAAATCTGTTACTTCAAAAATATCCCCGATTCCGGGGATATTTTTATTTGTCGTAAACCGATTCGAGAATCTTCACGGTTTCTTTGATATCAAACGCCTTCATGCCGGGCTGTTTCACGGCCATATTGCGATTTTCGGCACGCTCAATCGACTTCAGCCAGTCGCCATTTAGCGGGATGAATTCCGTCGAATCAAGAATCTTCACTTCCTGCGGGACCTTGTCGCTAAATAGACACTTCATTCCGCAAGCCTGCGCCTCAACGCCGACATTCGGGATACCCTCGAACAGGGAAGGCATCACAAAAACATCCGCCATCATGAAGTAGCGCTCGACTTTGTCTTGCGACGGGAGCAGAGTAACGTTATCGCCCAATCGCTCACTCGCAATCTTTTCCTCCAGCTCTTCCTTCAGCGAGCCATCACCAATAATCAGGAGATGTGCATTCTTATGCTTCCTCGAATAATCGCCAAAGATATCGATGAGCTTCTCGTGGTTTTTCACCTTCTCATAGCGCCCAACGTTCAAGAGAATCATATCGTCCTCGTTAAAACCGCACTGCTCGCGCATCTTGTGGCGCGTATTCGCATTGAAGCGGAAACGGTCGAGATCGATGCCGTTGTGAATAACCGTAAACCTTTGCTTTGCACCAAATAGAAACTTCCCGGCATCCTCGCCGCAAGCGACGCGATCCGTCGCGACGCGGTTTAGCTTCTTGCGGAGCATGCCGCTCACTACCTGCATCGGCTTCGAATTAATCTTCATATTGTTCGTACTGTGAGAGTGCGCGATGCGCTTCTTTGCACCACCTTTCTTCGCGCCAGTCAGCACCAATGCCGACATAAAATCGATGTGGCTATGGACGGTCTCGTATCCGTTATCTTTCACGAGTTTCGCGATGTCATTCTCAAATTTCAGCGGGTTCTTAAAGCGATTATCCGCCACGTGATATAATTTCACGCCCATTTCTTTTAGCTCGTCCTCGAAGTCAAACTTCTCGCCATTTTTCGGCTGCATGAAAGTCGCGATGCCAAACTCGTACTTACTGCGATCAATAAAGCGCAATGCGTTCATTAAAAATGCCTCGGCACCGCCATGGTCTAAGCCGCCAAGAACATGCAAAATCTTCTGCTTTTTCATCCTAAAATCTCCTCATAAATCGCCTTCATTTCGCTTAGGGAATTGCTAAGCGTATAGCGTTTCGGGAACGCCAATTTATATTCTTCCGGATAGCGAATTGCCTCACGTAATTTTTTCGTCAAAGCAGCCGTGTCGGTCGCTGAAACAAGATACTTTTTATTACCGTCCACAATATCGCGATGGCCGCGGTTGTCCGTCACAATAATCGGCAAACCGCAATAAAGCGCCTCAAGCACGCCAAGCCCCAAACCCTCGCGAATGCTGAGGGAAGTGTAGAGATTACAGCTCTGGACCAGCGCCGCATATTCATCGCGAATATAGCCAGGGAAGAGACATTGTTTGCTTACGCCAAGATTCTCCGCAAGCTCTTTTACTTCGTCAAGACATGGCCCTTCGCCGAGGAAAAGTAATTTCAGCTTTGAGTTTTCTTTCAAAATTGGCGCCGCTGCCTCGACGAGCATGTGCTGATTCTTGTTCTTTGTAAACTCCGCCAGATAGCAAATCACGAAATCGTCTGCGCCGAGTCCATACTTCGCACGCGCCTCAGCCTGTTCTTTTTTCGTCGTCTTCGCAAAGCGCGCCGTATCGACGCCCACCCCATCAATCATCTCGACCGGGCACTCAAAATCCTTCTTCGCCCGCTTATAATCTTCACGATTAATCGTAATAAGAAGATCCGTAAACTTCGCCGCTTGGCGCTCTGCGCGATAATAAATCAGCCAGTTTTTCTTTGGCGCGCCATCATAGAAATGAAAACCGTGGCAGGTATAAATCACCTTCGTGCCATGCTTTCTCGCTTTTTTGGCCGCCCAACGCGTCACAATCGAGCCGACCGGCGTATGAGTATGAATTGCGTCGTAATGATTCTCGTTAATCAGCTTCTTGAGCTGTCGATAAGCCTTAATATGTTTACCGAAGCTTAGTGGGCTACGCGCAAAATCAATCTTATAGACATAATCTGCATCTTTTACCGGCTCTTCATTTGCCGAGGCATAGTCAACCTGCCAGCCACCGATATTCAGCTCTTTGTATGGCTCCTCGAGCGTGCCACGAAGCATGCGCATCAATGGGCGATTAAACTTACTAAAGTTCGCCGTGTGGGACGTAAATAGAATCTTGCGTTTTGCCATTACCTTAAATTATACCGCATTTCTCGTCAGAGAATTAGTAGCGATAATGACGCGTTTATGCTAAAATAAAGCTATGGGACACGTAATCCATTTTTTTGCTACGCCGATCGTTTGGATTTCCATCGTTGCTATTCTTGCAATCTTAACTATCCGCAACTATAGAAAGATTAATCGTCTCAAAGTCCTCAACGTGGATTCCGTGCTTTTAATGCTTGAAATTCCGAAAGACAACGATAAAAAGGAGCTCAGCGCCGAACAGCTGTTCGCTTCGCTTCATGGTATTCTTCGCGATAAGAACGAACTGAAGCACTCCGGCGGCATCCAGGAGCATCTCTCTTTTGAAATCGCCTCGACTGGTAACCAAATCCGCTTCTTCGTCTGGGTTCCAAAGGTTCTCCAGAGCTTCGTCGAGGGCCAGATTTATTCTCAGTATCCTAGCGTCCAGATTTATCGTATGAAGGAAGATTACGTCGACCGCCGTACGCAATATCCAGTCACTTATAGTTCAGAAATCTCTCTTATTTATGACGACGCTTTGCCGATTAAGACTTTCGAATCATTCGAGGTCGACCCGCTCGCCGGTATCACCGGTACGCTTGCAAAGCTAAACCCGGACGGCGGCGAAGAGCTTTGGATTCAAATTCTTACTCGCCCAATTGCTGACGACTGGCATACGAAGACCGATCGTTGGATCCAGAAAGTCAAAGCCGGGAAGGGCATTAGCTTTGGCAATATTGATTTTGCTTGGTTCGCCCAGCTTATTGCGGCGCTTTGGAAACCACCAGAGGGCGGCACGAAGTCTGAGACCACTGTCGAGCTTAGCGAACGCGCCAAGACACAAATCGCCAAGGCCGAAGAGAAAGCCACGAAGCTTGGCTACGAAGTAAAGATTCGCCTCGCCTACGTCGGCCAAGACCAGGTCAACGCAAAACTTAATATGCAAGGCCTCGTCGGTACTTTCAAGCAGTTCAACTCGACTAACCTCAATGGCTTCAAGATGATTGGCGGCACTTTCGACAAGAATGCGCTCGACGCTTATAAGACTCGCCAGTTCACTAATCATGGCTTCATTTTGAATATTTCCGAGCTCGCTAGCGTTTACCACCTTCCGCACATGAACGTGGAGACGCCAAACATCGTCTGGGCCTCCAGCAAGACTGCCGAGCCACCAGCCAAGCTTCCAATGCTCACTGGCAACTCGAGCTACGATGAGAATCTTTCCGCCTTCGGTCTCACGGACTTCCGCGGCATCAAACACCAGTTCGGTATGTACCGCAAAGACCGTAGTCGCCACGTATATATCATTGGTCAGACTGGCTCCGGTAAGTCTGGTCTTTTGACGCTCTTCGCGCTCAGCGATATCTACCATAATCAAGGTTATTGTATTATCGATCCGCACGGCGACCTTGCGATGGATAACCTTAAGTTCATCCCAGAGAACCGCATTAAGGACGTCGTCTACTTCAACCCAGCCGACACTCAGTATCCAATGGCCTTCAATCCGCTCGAAGTCTACGACCCAGCCCGCAAGCCAAATATTTCTTCCGAAGTTATCGGCGTCTTAAAGCGCATGTTCGGCGACTCTTGGGGTCCACGCCTTGAGCATATTTTGCGCTACACTCTACTCGCACTCCTCGACCGCCCGCAGACTACTCTGCTCGATATCTCCCGCATGCTTACGGACAAAGAATTCCGCAAAGAAACTCTCGATTATTGCACCGACGTTACGGTTCTCGAATTCTGGAAGAAGGAATTCGGTAGCTGGGGCGACAAGCAGGTTGCAGAGTCAATTGCACCAGTCCTAAACAAGGTGGGCGCTTTCACGGCCAACCCAATCATTCGTAATATCATCGGCCAGCCAAAGTCTAGCTTCGACGTACGCAAAATCATGGATGAAGGAAAAATCCTCATCGTGAACCTTTCTAAGGGCCTCATTGGCGAGGACAACGCCGCCTTACTCGGTTCGTTCTTGGTAACCAAAGTTCAGCTCGCTGCTATGAGCCGTAGCGACATTCCAAACATCGAAGATCGCCGCCCATTCTATCTCTATGTCGACGAGTTCCAGAACTTCGCGACCGAATCCTTCGCTGTCATTCTTTCCGAGGCGCGCAAATACGGCCTCAACCTTACGGTCGCTAACCAGTACACTAGCCAGATGACCGACGCAGTCCGCGACGCCGTCTTCGGTAACGTCGGTACGACTATCAGCTTCCGCGTTTCCGCCGACGATGCGCCAATCCTATCAAAGCAATTTGAGCCAATCTTCGAAGCGCAGGATCTCCTCAATCTTAACAACCGCCACTTTGTCGTCTCGATGATTATCAATGGCGAAAAGACTCCTGCATTCTCGGCAACGACACTCAGCATTCCGAAGGCGCCAAACGATCTCACGCCAGAGATTATCAAGTATTCACGCATGAACTACGCTCGCAGCCGCTCGATTGTCGAGGAGGAAATCCGCGAAAATATCGAGGCCGCCGAGAAATGGAAGAAGAATCTTTCCGACTCCGGTCGCGAAGCTGGCGAACGCGGTTCGCAGATGCAGGCCGCTGCCGCCAAGAAAGAAAAGCCTGTCTTTGAGTTTACGCCACAAGCTGAATTCCGCAAGCAAAAAATCTCCCCAAGCAAAGCCGAGGGGAAAGAAATGGGTCCAAGTCTAAAAGACCTCGGTCGCATTGTCGCCGAACAACGCAAAGAGCAGAAAGCCAAATCCACAGAGCAAAAACCGCAGATCCAGAAAAAAGGCCGCGACATCAGCTACCACAAACATACCGAGGCCGAGAAGCGTCACAATCAACCTATTAAATAATTATCTCTTTTCAAGAAAGCTTGCGCAGGCTACGGCCGAGCACGAGTCGCGGCCGCCCGTAGCGACGGGCCGGCCAGACGACGGTCTTTCGAGTAAAAGAGATAATTATTTTTATATGTTGTTTTTGACGACTTCGGCAAGTTCAGGGTTTTCTGCCTGAAGGTATGGCTTGCGCCATTATTGTCCTTTCTTCGTCATTTCTTCGATTTCTTTCATTGCGCCCTTGCTATTATAGACGTTGAACGCAATTGCACCGGCGATCATTGGCAGATAATACGTAATACCGCGCCAGAGCAGCACAAAGACGCTCAGAGCCGAACCATCGACGAAGTTGCCAAAGAAGCCCATGAAGCCCGCTTCCATGCCGCCAGAAGCGCCAGGAATCGGCACATAGCAGCCCATCACGAAGACATAGGAGCTCGCCGCAAAGACGTTGATGACGTTGAGGTTATCCGCGCAGCCAATCGCGAGCGCGATAAAGATTGGGAGCAAATAATATACCGTCAGGGCTACCAGCTGATACGCCACGCCCCGCGCAAAGACCTTCTTGTTACGAAGAAGCGCCTGTCCATTGTCATAATAATTCTGGCATGCGCTATTCCACTTCTCGATCTTTGCTTTCTTGTTTTTAACGAGGCCAAACTTCGCCAAAAAATTGATTACACCGCCGACGACGGCTTTATTGAAATTCTTCGAAAAGCTAATAAACAGCAGTATGAGCAGAATCACGAGATTAATCACGAACCCCGCGACCATCATCTGCTGGAGTACCGGCACGTACTGGAAGAAATGGAAAATCGCGTCAAAAATCACGCTAAGAATCGCTAGGAACATGAGGGCGATCTGGAACATCATATAGGCCTGCACCTCTATATTCGCCCCCGTTGAAACCGGCACACCCTTCTTCTTTAGCTCATAAATCTGCATCGGCTGACCGCCGGTCGAAAGTGGCGTGATTCCGCAGAAGAACTTATTGATAAGGCCAAGATACAGAGCAAATTTAAAGGTAATGTCCTTCTTATAGATCTTGATAATTCCATAAGTCGACAGGGTATCGAAGACCATATAAACGCAGAAACAGAGAAGGGCAACTAAAATCCACCCAATATTCGAAGCAAACAGCGTCTCCACTACCTGGTTGAAGTTATCTTTTAGTACGAACCACAAAAAGCCGACTGTAATCGCAAGAATAACCAAGATATTGAGCCACTTATGCTTCATGAATTCTCTACTATTATACCACCTTGTTTAGAAGCGGAATCTTGCTAAATAGCCAAGAAACCAGCAAGCTAAAGCCATAAATCATCAACACGGATCCGGGAATAATCACGAACATACTCGGCATGTTGTATGGCGGCATCTCGAAGAATCTGCTAAATAGTAAGATGGGCAGGGCATGAATGACATAAATACCCAAGCTGTGCTTTGCCATAAATGAGACCGTGCGTCCGACTTTTTTCCGATTGCCAATGACTTCCCTTACCCACACGAAAGCCGCGGAAGCGAAGAGGAAAATACCAAGATCACCTAGACCGTCGTTCTCTAGCGCGAAGTCCGTTCCTAACGCTCTTGAACGCCCAACAGTAAACACTATTGTCATGATAAGCCCTGCTATGCCTAGCCCATATATGAGCCACTTCCACTTCTTCGAGAACTTCTCCGTCGCAAGGACATACCCGATAATAAAGTAGGCTATGAAGCCGAGATCCATAAAGCCGGCAATGTTCACAATTGACGCGTCAACTGTCGTCCGTAGCGACCCTAGCAGCCCATTCCCGCCGCGCACGGCGACCACAGTCTCAAATAACACCGTCAACGTATGCATCGATACGATAAACATGATTAGTCCCGCAGCATAGCGCGCCAGGCTACGCTTCTCGGTTATCTTTCTGAGTAGTGGCACAAGCAAATATGCCGCGATTAACATCTTGAAGTACCACAGATGCCAATAACCAACTAGCGACTCGCGCACATAGATTACCAAGCGATCATGTGGCGTGCCGGACTCTGCAGCTGCTACGGCTGCCGCATATATCAGAGACCATACCAGATAGATAAAGACCACCCTCGGTATTGTCTTCGTGAAGTGTTTCTTCATATCAAACGGCCTGCGTGGATCCAAGAATAACGCACCGGATATCATACAGAATATCGGCACTGCAATTCTACTAATGCGTATCAATACAGCCAGCCAAAAGAAATCTGAAGTACAGGGGTCAGGGAAGGGGTCAGAGTAATTTTGGACTCTGGAAATGACATGGATAGTAATGACTAGGATCGGCGCAAAGGCTCGCAAATAATCCAAAAATATAATCCGCTGCTTTTTGCCGGATTTTCGCCCACCGCCAGACCGTTTTAGCGTCTTGGCGCTCATGTTTACCTCCAAAAATTATTTTAATTTTAACATAAAAGTTTTTTAGACGTAAGCTCTTTTGGCTAAATAGGGAATCAATAGGGAAGTTCTCCCCTGTTCCACCCCTGTTAAATTTGGTCCGATACCCTGTCTTATATCTGTTAATACCCTGTTCCACCCCTGTTAAATAGGCCAAAGCGCTGCACTTTACCCCTATTCTACCCCTGTTAGCGCCCATTAGCGACCCCTGTTAGGAGCAAAATGAGGCCACGAGAGGCTGTATAAGGCCCGTGTGAGGGAGAGACATATATGGAACCAAGAATATAAGCAGAAGCGGGAAGGAGCGCGAAATAAAGGGCATACACGACGAAATGTCGGCCGGGCGGCGAAAACTAAGCATAAACGAGACGAGCGTATAGTCGTCTTTTGCCTTAATATCCAATGTCGCACAATGCATATTTTACGACTATATATAGGCATAAGTCGGGTTGCATCCACAATCAGCCCTTCCAGCACAGCAGAACTGGCCTGCCAGTAAATGGCCTTCTAATTTGCGTTCATTTCTATCCGTTACAGCTGCCGGACGATCGTTACTATACATAAAGGTCTCCCCCGGAAAAATCAGCCGGGGGAGTAGCCGGAAGCGCTCAGAAGTGCTGGCTCTAGGTGGTATTTTTGACAATATTTGACGCCAAAATACGCGCCACCCCTGTAAATTTACATATTACAACATAATTCCGCGCAGTCTTGTCAATAGCCACCCCTTGTGAAAACCTAGACTTTTCCACAGTTTTCACGGACCGCCCAAAAAATTCCCTGACTGCCCTGCCCATTTGACTTTTTCATAATTTCATTTCAAAATATGGGTTTTCTGCTCCACTTCTCTTTTTGACCCCACTCGCGTTTTTAGAACAAAAACCGAACATTAGGGCAGTTGGGCAGAAGTGCTCTGCTCGCTACTTATAGTAGGCTTTTCCTTCTACTCTAAGGTCGACATAGCCCGGATGGAGATCCTTCCCGTCAAGATAGCGCATCATTCGTTCAGCGTCCTCCATCTGGACTGCGCTACCCCGTTCCATGGTCATCTTATAGTATTCACCTCTGTTTTTGAAGTAGATGTCAAGCTCGCGCGCCTTCTGATAAGGTAGCACTACATGGTCGATTTCAAGCTTATAGTCCTTGGCGTCTTTTTCGAGACGGGCTACAAATAGCTTTGCGCGTTCAGATAGATTGTTGCCGACATTTTCATCGACGATCGTCACGGTCGGGGCCATAGGATTTTCTTCCGCAAGTAGCGCCTCGCGCTCGCGTGCGATATCGCCCAAATAATTCGCAAGTAGAATCACAATTGTCACAACTGCGCCAAGCAAAATAACTGTAATAATAACATTACGAATCTGTTTCTTTTTACGGTTCGCGATATGCTCAAGATTGCGCTGACGGTTCTCATTCGCCGAACCGGCAATTGTCTTTCCGACGCGGAACTCCGTCGCAACCGTCTGGCGTTCAGTCTCGCCACGCTGGGCAACCAATGCGTCGCGAGTTTCGCGCTCGCGTCGTTTCTTCTCCGGCCGTTTTTTCTCCGGCCGGTAGTTCATCGTGCCGCCCCACTGTTGCATTTTTATTCCTGTTCTTTATCCTGCAATGCGTCAAGGCCAGGCAATGGTTTGCCGGCGAGTAATTCTAGACAAGCGCCGCCACCAGTCGAAACGAGATCAAAGGCCAAAACATGGTCTTTTTCGAGCATGCCAGACACAAAACCGGCCGTATCACCGCCGCCAACAATCGTCATTGCGTTGCGATTATTGCCCATCGCATTTGCGATTGCCTCCGACCCCTTGATGAAGCGGTCGTCCTCGACTGCGCCAAGCGTACCATTCCAAATAATCGTCTTTGCCTGCGAAATAAGCTCAGTAATCTTCGCGACACTCTTCTCGCCAATATCAAGTTTGTTGCCATTTTCATCAGATACGAAATCTTCGGCGACATAGACTTTTGGCGATTTCGCCTGATAGCCATCGGCCGCAATCTTACCGGCCACTGCAACATTATCCGCAATGAGCACAAAGCGATCGATCAGCGGAGCCTTATCTTCAACCTTCGCGCCGCCAATAATAACGAGAAGTGGGCGTTCTGGGTTCTCAATCGCCTTCTGAAGCTTAGATACTTCCTGTTCGACGAGGAAGCCTGCCACGGACGGCAAAAGACGCGTAATTGCAACCGTAGACGATTGTTCGCGATGCAAGATCGAGAAGCCATCCTGGACGAAAACCTGGGCGCCAGTTGCGAGCACAATTTCACGCGCAAGGTTTGTCGAGTTCTCTTCTTCAAGCGGGACAAAACGTAAGTTTTCGAGGAGTAGTACGCCACCATCAGGCAAATCATCAACAGCAGCCTTGGCGTCTGGGCCGTAGATCATTTTCGAGAAGCGGACAACCTTGTCTGGCATCAATTCGCCGAGGCGTTTAGCGCAAAGTGCGAGCGACAATTCTGGGACAAAAGTTCCCTTCGGACGACCCATATGGGAAATCAAAATCACTTTCTTCGCACCCTGGTCGAGCGCGTAGCGAATCGTCGAGAGGCTCGCCGAAATGCGCATATCGTTTACAATCTGCCCGTTATTCATTGGCACATTGTAATCGACACGAATCAGGACGACCTTCCCTGCTAGATCGATGTCTTGAATTGTTTTCTTCTTAAACGCCATTGTTTTGCCCTTTCTTAAATGCTGCGTATTTGAATGCTATCAGTCCCGCCCTCGACATCGCGGAGACCAGATACTAAGACCACTTTCAGGTTTTCCTTCCCTTCTGGAAGCTTGAGATAGCCGTCTGCCTTGAGATCCTGAACTACCTCGAAGGCATAGTTGTCATCATATTCGCGTACATATGCGGTGTTTGCGTAAATAAGCGCAAGCTGACCAGCCACGCGTGGATTGCTCGTAACAGAAACAATCGGCATATTAGGACGCTGAGCGGCAATCGCCTGCGCGGTCGCACCGGTCTTAGTCGCTACGGCAATCAAGTCTGCCTTAATTTCCTCAGCAATCTTCACTGCGGAGTAAGCGATCGCATCGTAGTTCTTGAAGCTACCGGTCGGCAACGAATCGAGCGCAACAATGCGCGTATGATCCTGCGTATAAAGAATCACCTTCTTCATCTCGCGAACCGTTTCAACTGGGTATTTACCGTTTGCGGTCTCATCGGAAAGCATCACTACGTCAGCACCGAGAATCACGGCCGTCGCCACATCGCTAACCTCTGCACGGGTCGGTTCTGGATTCTCGACCATGCTCGCCATCATCTGAGTTGCGACGATACAAAGCTTCGAATGCTGGCGGCAAAGCGCAATCAACTTACGCTGGACAATCGGGACAACCTCGGCACCCGCCTCAATCGCCATATCGCCACGCGCAATCATAATGCCATCCGTAGCTTTTACGATTTCTTCCATCACCTCGTCGCTCTCGACTGCCTTCTTCGTCTCGATCTTCGCGATAATCTTCGCAGTCGAGCCATGGGAAACGAGAATCTGGCGAAGCTTATTGATATCCTCTGCGCTCTGGATAAAGCTCATTGCGACATAATCAAAGTCGCGCCCTGCCCCGTACTCGATATCTGCCAAATCCTTTGGCGTGATAATATCGCCACCGAGGTCGGTATCTGGCAAATTAATGCCCTTGCGGCTCATAATATAGCCGTCGTTCTGCACCTCAACTTCAATCGCAGTCGCAGAAACGATACGCTTCACGATCGTGCGAATCTTGCCATCGAATAGGAAGATTGGCTCGCCTTCTTTTACCTTCTCGGCGAGATTGTATTGCACCGGCAAAGTCTTGCTACCGTCATGCTCTTTCATGGCATAGTCGAGCACGATAAGGTCGCCAGCCTTCAAATCCATGTGGTTGTTCTGTATTTCGCCGAGACGAATCTTCGGGCCCTGAAGGTCCTGCAAAATCGCAACGGATTTGCCGCGCTCCTGCGCGTATTTGCGAATGAGGCGAATCTGCTCATCGCGTTCTTCATAGCTACCATGGCTAAAATTCAAACGGAAGCCGTTCACGCCTGCGTAAACTAATTCTCTAATTTTGCCTTCAGCGAATACTGCTGGTCCAACAGTCGCAAGTATTTTTGTTCTCTTGAAAAGCTTATTACTCATACTAGTATTTTAGCATAAACGGATACAAAAAGCACCCTGCTTAAAGGGTGCTTTTTGCAAAAATCATATCTGGTGATCACGGAGGGATTCGAACCCTCGATTGCCAGGATGAAAACCTGGAGTCCTAACCACTAGACGACGTGACCAGTACTGCCTATTTTACATTAAAAAACAGGATTAATCAAGCAGTAACTAATTCTACGGAATAATATATGGGTCAGTGCTTGTGCCGCTACCAGACGTAAAGCGCGTTCCCGCCTTCAGGGAAACCATCGGGCGAATTTTTTTCCGATCTACCGTCAGACAGGTATTGCCATGGTTAGAATCCCAACAATAGTTTGATGCATCATGGAAGTAATGCGGCGTCATCGTAGCCGAAGCATAGCCAAAATACAAATACGCAGACGAAGAATTCATGCCAGCTAATATTAACTCGTCGTCCGTAATAAGGCCGATTTTATGCTTTAGCTTCGCATTTTCGTTCGATACCTGGAATGCGTCCCTAGGGTTAGAACAATCTAGGCTAGGCTCATAATTATTATCTGCATTTCTGATATTATTTCGGCCATGACTGCCAAAATAGCTCAACGACATCTCGCTGGCATCCTCGTCTTTTCCTTTCAGACTACCAGAATATAAACTGCGGTCGTTGCAGAAAACAGCGTCTTCGAGGTCGTTTTCATAATTTCTCGTCCCCTCTATATGTCCGTCAAGGTTCTCATTCTCAAACCAAGATTCAATAACCGTCTTGGCATTAGAATCGTGCTCATTAGCAAACATAGCCGTCTTTGCTGCCTCAATATCATCATAGCCACCAATTGCAAGATAATAAATCGTAGAAGTACTTCTGAAATTATAGAGATATCCAATTTCATCACTGCTGCAGCTAGCAGCGCCGTTACTACAGAAGTAGTGATAACGAGTAGCCGCCTCGGCCCTCTTATCCGACCAGGTGCCAGTAATCGATTGGCCAGCTGACGTGTCGAGTGTATAGGTATCGCCGCTCCTTGAGACATTGTTCGAGAATATATACGTAGAATCAACATCGTATGTATACTTGTAATATACACGATCTCCGTACATATAACCGACATCGGCCGGAGATACTTCGTTTATTACTTTATTATTGAATGGGTGCCAAGTTTGCCCGTCGACAGTAATACCGTCCGCATTTATGCCGGCGTTACATTGTCCGCTCGCAGGTGCCTGCACCCCGTCATAAATCATCTTCACGCCTCCGGTCGCGGTCGTACGTACGATCTTCCAGCAATAATTTGCCCAAATCACATAATTATCCGGTATTTTATCTCCACGAAAATAATAAACATCCTTGCCATTCTCAGTATACTTATTGACGCCCCACCCGTTCGTCCCAGTGAATTGAGTCGAATAATATCTTGGCTCTTCAGCGTATCGCGTAAAATCGATATCCATCGGCCCATTGACCTTTGCGGCAATAGCATTATATAGGTTAGACCACTCGTGCCTTGCGTCTGCTTGAATCGTTTGCACCGTAGCCTTTAAGTGATACGTTGCGTAATACCAAATCGAAGAACTATCGCTGTTAGAGCTACTATCAAAATTCGCATCACAATTCAATGTAACTCCAGTGATTAATGAGGTAGTAGTTTCGCCTGGAGCCAAATCAGTATCATACTCATAATAACCGTCCTTGAATGTCCAACCAGAATTCTCGGTAAAATTAACGATTGCGACGGTCATATCGGTACCGTACTTCACGAGCGGCTGATGCCTACCGCTCTGATCAAGCCAATCCTCCTCGAGTTTGATACGTGCCGCAACAGGAATACTCGTCGATTCATTCGTCACGGTAATTGTTTTCGGAACGGTCTCACATGGCTGCCAATTGGCTGGCGCAGTAAAAACATCCGCCGCCGTCGTACGATAAACGGAAGGTCTAAACTCATTGCCGATAACTGCACGGCTGCTACTGAATGCATACGTAATGCCAATCCCTGCCCCAACTGCAACGAGACCGACTATCGCAATCAACGCTCCTTTTTTCTTTATGGAGATGCCAAACTTTTTCCCCATCAAAACCTCCTAACAGAAATGCTTACCCTTATTATACTTTACTCTTCCCCCATTTTCAACGAAACACATCACAAATTATGACATATTTTTTAATAAATGCCAAAAACATTGAACTTATGCTTCACGATTTATTAGAGGCGCAATACAATCTGGACATACTTTCGCGAATTCATCGCAAAGTCGCACGTTCGAGTCTTCGTGGCGTTTTGCTTATCTATGTAAGTTCTATATGCAGTTTTTCTAGGAGTCTTTTAGTGACCGTCTTTTTCTCATTCTTTTCGCAGTGAGTGCACTCAAAAAACAGAAACAGTTCCATGTTGCGCCACGAAGTTTCTCGGGTTAGTCCTGGTCTTTTGCTACAGAAATAATTGTATTTGCGAGTCTTTCCGCCGCATCATCTTTGACGAAAGAACGCAAAGCTACAGCCATATCTAAGCGCTTCTTCGGGCTACGCATTAGCGTCCTGACGGCTTCGAGAAGCAAAGTCGGCTTCTTTACCATTTCACTATCTTCAACCACCATCACAGCATTGGCCTTTTCGTAGGCCTTCGCATTCTTGACCTGATGGAAACCAGGTAACTTCGCGTTTGGCACCATAATCACGGCCTTCGCCATACTTGATAGTTCCGTCATCGTAGAAGCGCCTGCACGGCTCACGACGACGTCCGCTGCACCAAATAGCTTCCACATTTCGCTCGAGAACTTAATCATACGGAAATTCGTTTTGAGTTCCCCGTCTTCCCAGTCTTCGTATTCCTTGAGATCCATCATTTCCGGATAGCGCTCACGACCAGCAACGAGCATCACGCTCGTCGTCTTTAGGAGCTCCGGCAAGATTTCGCGAATCGCTACGTTGATGTTCTGTGCGCCAAGGCTGCCGCCAGTCACGACGAGCAACGGCTTAGTCTCATCGAAGCCAAGTTCCTTCTTATATTTACGCTGCTTCGCTTCGGTAATCGGATGGAATTCGTCGTTAATTGGGATGCCGGTCCACTCGGCTTTTTCCGGTGGATACGAATAATATTCTAGCGGCATACCGGTTGCAATTTTCGCCGCCTTCTTCGACAGGAGGCGATTCGTGAGACCAGGCGCCGCATCGCTATCGTGGATCACATATGGAATGCGGAGTAGCTTGGCCGCCGTACCGACCGGCAAGCACACAAAGCCGCCCTTGAAGAAAATAACATCCGGGCGGTTAAATGCTAATCGGAAGAATGACTGGAAAAACCCAATGATATTTTTGAAGAAATCACGAATATTTTTTAACACGACGTCAAAATGCTGCAAGTAAGTTGCGAAAGTAAAGTTCGTATAGCGGCGGAATTTACCCGCAACAACTTTGCGGATCTTTAATTCCATGCCATTCTCTACCGTTATACGGCGAGCGTTCTTGTAATATTTTCTATCGGTCCAAAATTCAACTTTAGCGCGTGGGCGAACTTTCCAGATTTCACGAACGACGGCTACTACCGGCGTGACGTGTCCCCCGCTGCCCCCGCCAACTACTAGAGTCTTCATTATCTATTTTCCTTTTTGTCCAACCAGAAATTTGAAGGACTATGCCGACCGCGAATGCTGCAAATAGCATACTCGTGCCGCCATAGCTCAAAAATGGTAGAGTGATACCTTTCATAGGGATTAACCCCGTCATACCACCTATGTTAATTATAACATGGCTAACCAGCCAGGCAAAAAGCCCCGCCGCAAAAAGATTCTTGCTCTTATCTTCCGAGTACTCGCTCACGCGCACGATGCGCCCAAGCAGTACCACGTACGCAAGCACGATTAGCCCCGCACCTAGGAAGCCCCAAATTTCACCAATAATCGAGAAGATTGAGTCTGTAAGCGACTCTGGCAGATAGCCAGAAGATTGAATACTATTCCCTAACCCGACGCCAAGCAAACCGCCCGTACCGAGTGAAATTAGTGAGCTTTCCTTATGATAATTATTGCCGCTGCCTTCCCAGCCCATGATGCGATCGATGCGGTGCTGCTGCGTCGCAATCAAAACACCCGCCGCAAGCGCCAATGCTAGCAAAGCCAAACCGAGCTGTTTTAAATTCACGCCGCCGACAAAGGCCATCGTCGCCATCATAACCGAAATCACCATCGTGCTGCCAAAATCTTTTTGCCACCAACCAATCAGAACTACCGTCACAAGGAAGATTGTCGCAAACGGAATCCAGAAGTTTCGTGTCTCCAGTTCGCCGGACTCTTTCCTGGTTTTAATAAGCCGCGAGACGTAAAGCAGAATGCTGATTTTCAAAACTTCAACCGGCGCAAAACCAATGCTAATGATCGGAACATAGAACGAACGACAAGCACCCCTATCGCAGGTCACTAGCCCAACGTTCATCTTCCCGAGCAGAGTCACCAAAAGACATAGCCCTGCTGCGATCCAGAACAGACGCTTCGCGTATTTATCCATAAAATCATACGGAATTTTGTATGCCACAAACAGCGCCACAATCGACGCCACCACCACCGCGGCGTGACGAATCAAGAAATACGTATCACTGAAATTACTGCCCGAAGCGGCGTTCTGCGCCTGCGCTACGCGACCGCCAATCGAATAAACAACAATAAGGCCAACAAGCATCAAAATAATCGTCACAATCGCGATTATTTTGTCTGCTCGGTGTTTTCTCATTAGTTAATTACGCCCCCACCCATTGCGAGGAAGATGCCAAGCATCGCGAGCACGCCACCGATAATCCAGAAACGCATCATGACCTTGCTCTCTTCCCATCCCTTCGCCTGCAAATGATGATGTAGCGGTGCTGAAATAAACACTTTTCGCTTGAAAACTTTTTTCGAAATAATTTGGATTAGCGCACTGCCTGCCTCAATAACGAAGAGACCGCCAATGATTGGGAGCAAGAAGAATGCATTCGTCATCATCGCCACCACGCCGAGGCCAGCGCCAAGCGCGAAGGAGCCCGTGTCGCCCATCATGAAACGCGCCGGGAAAACATTGAACCAAATATACGACAATAATGCGCCAAATACGACGAAGCAGAAGCCCGCTAGAAGCCATTGTTCCTGAAGGAGTGCAATGACGCCATATGAACCGTATGCGAGCATCGTGAGGCCGCCTGCGAGGCCGTCAAGACCATCAGTAATGTTTACTGCATTGCCAGTTGCTACGACCGCAAAGGCAAACAGTGCGATCATTGCCGGAACGCCGATATTGAAAGCGCCAATATATGGGATTTCTACACTGGTCCAGCCAAGCTTCACGGCAAAGAACCAACCGAGGAAAATACCGAGCGCAGTAATCATCGCGAACTTCACCGGCGCGCGAAGCCCTGCGGTCGCCTTCTTGCCAAGCAAGTTGATCACGTCATCAATGAAACCAATTACACCACCGCCAACAAAGGCCGCAAGCGGGAGCCAAGTCTGACCGCGATCAAGGCAGTTGCAGGCGATAATAACCGTCGGAACCGTAATGAGCATAATGACGCCAGCCATCGTTGGGAAATGACGCTTGATTTTGTCTGCGTGAAGCTTATTCATCACAGTCAATTTTTGGCCGGATACGTCTACGGTCTTCTGGCGCTTCCAAAGTTTATGCTTATAGGCAAACGTCGTATAAATCGGCGTCAAAAACATGGCGAGCAAGAATGCCCCGAGCGACAGAATTAGCTCGTGTCCGATGTTAGCGTTTATATCTTGTAGCAACATGTTTTTCCCTTTCTATATTTGTGGTGCTATCCTTAAATATTCCAACATGAAATTACTAATTTCCGTAAAGACTGGGATCGCATCTGTCGAACCCCATAGCAGCCTATTTCCATCTAATCTTACCATGACTACGTATTCTGGCAAAGCACCGTCCGCCTTCGAACCACCAAATCCAAGCGCACCAGCAATCGTTTTTTCTGAAGTATAATGACCGTTTTTCAAAGTCTCTGCCGTACCGGTTTTAACACCGATGCTATAGCCTGCCGGATCATGTCTACCGCCATTCTGACCGCGCACCTCCTCGAGCATACGACGCATTTCCGTGCTCGTGGCTTTCGTGACGGTTCTCCTTACCGGCAACTTTGCTTCTGCCGGCTTCAGAGCGCCATCTTCATAAGTACCAGCGATTACGGTTGGCGTATAGTAATCACCGCCATTAATGAGCGACGAAAAAGCTGCCGCCATCTGAATCATCGTTGGGTTTAAGCCCTGCCCGAAGGTCATGTTTGCATAGCGCACTGCGTTGCCATCGGAATCGTCTGGGCTAATAACAATACCCTTCGACTCAAATAATTCGATGCCAGTTCGTTCACCGAGGCCAAAAATATCGTGGAAATAATTGTATAGTGTTTTTCTCGCACTCTTCGTGATCTCGCCATCGCCCATTCGGCGTAATACTTCCACGCTACCAGTGTTTAGCGAGTAGTCGAGCGCTTTGCGGAAAGTCAGCTGCCCAAGCACATCCGCCGAGCTATACGCATTCTTAATCGTTCGGTCGTCAACCTTCGTGTACCCATAATTCGTGTACGTCGAATCCGGATTCAACTTCCCCGTATCAATTGCCGCAGCATACGTAAATGGCTTGCAAGTACTTGCCGGCTCATATGGCGTCTCCGTCACGCGGTTCACATATACATTCGCATCCTTTTCTTTCCAATATTGCTCTGGATTATACGTCGGGTAATTTGCCATCGCCCAAACTTTACCAGTCGTCGGCTGCATCACAATTGCGCTCGCTGCCGCAATGCCGCCGTTATATCTTTTCACTACATCTTCTAGAACCGCGTCGGCTTTGCGTTGAATATTCTCATCAATCGTCAAAACAATGCTTTCGCCATTTTGTGCCGGGACCTCAATATTGTCGTTGCCGATCGAAATCGGAATTTCATTAACATCCGTCACAGTCTTCAGAGAACCATTCGTGCCAGTCAGACGATCATTGAGCGCACCTTCGACGCCGGACGCCGTTCCTTCGGCGTTCATGAAGCCAAGCAACTGCGCTGCCATCGTGCCGTTTGGATAAACTCTACGTGACGTCTCCTTACGCCCTACGCCTTTCAAGCCAATGTCCTTGATCTTCACTACCGTGTCGTAATCGATCTGCTTTGCAATCTCAACATACATGTTGTCTTCGTTTTCCCAAACCTTTTCCCATTTCACGATAAGATTATCGCCGAGAACCTCCGTCAACTTCTCCTGAACGTATTCCTTTTTCTTCACGCCGTTCGTGCCAGCATTCTTAATAATGAAGCTAGGGTCGACGAAAATCGTCCATGTACGCTCATTGAGGATCGCAGGAGAGACCTTATTGTCACCATCCATAAAATATACCTCTCCGCGCTTTGCCAATAGTTCATACTGCTTGATGCGCATCGCATTCGCTTCACGAACGTACTTGCCGTGCTCAACAATCTGGACAAAGAATAGTCGTGCTAGAAAAATCAACGCCACAGAAACCAAGCCAAATCTCAGCCAAAAATACCGCCATTCACGACTTGTCATATGCTTATATTTTATCGCACTTGTGCTTTTTCTTCCATAAAAAAGAACGGTGTCGTGTCACCGTTCTTCTCACCTTTTATAAGCTCCGCCGCTATTCGCGTGCGTGTTCTGGATAACTGTTCGTATTCACCATCGTCGAAGCAACCTCGTTCGACTCGTCCTTTGCCGCTGCCGCCGTAATCTTCGCATTCTCGACAGTCAAAGCATCGCGCCTAGCTTCAAGCTCGGCAATTTCACTGTTAACACCTGCAATATCAGCATCGTACTGCGCCACTTTCGTGCCCTGCGTCAAAGCAAAGAGCCCGATAAGCACAGCAATCAGGAATAAAATAAATACGTGCATGAGAGAACCGATCTGAATATTCGCATTGTGACGTACCGCGTTGCGGTTACGTGACCAGGACATCGTGTTCATCCCAGTCGTCATCGTCCTTCTGCTCGCATAGTATGCTGACATTTAATAATTTCTTTCTATTCTTTATTTTTGTTTTTCAATTGGAGTTTTAGAGCTTTGGCGGTAAGCCAGGCGACAAGAGATAAACACCTGGCTTCCTACCAAAGAAGGTCAAAAATTTTTACACACTCCGAAAACTTCACCTATTTCGGTACCCCCGGTCAATAGGGGCATATATAGGTAGTTTCTCTAGTCTTAATGTCCCCCGTAAGACTTTAGGCCGATAAAGCCTAAAGCCCTAGCGGAAGTTCACTTTGATTTGCTGTGCACGAGACCTGTTGGTCACAATGATCTTTGCCATCTTGGCTCCTTTTTGTTTTTGTTTTTTACGATTGCGCTGCCCTGCGAGCCATCGGCAGCGCAAAAAAACTAACGTTTTTCGGCCACCCTCAACTTCGCACTGCGAGCGCGTGGATTATTAACAATTTCATTTTCGTCCGCAACTACGGGCTTTTTCGTAAGAATTGTCAGCGTCGACTCGATACCTTTGCTACTTTCGTCCTTAAAGAAATCTTTGACAAGTCGATCTTCTAGGCTATGGAAAGAGATAATCGCTACCCTACCACCGGGATTTAGCAATTTTGGCAAAAGCGGCAAAGTCTGTTCAATTATCCCAAGCTCGTCATTTACGACAATGCGTAAAGCCTGAAATATCTTCGTCGCTGGGTGCGTGTGCGAATATGGCGACTTAGACCGAATCAAATCGGCAAGCTCGGTCGTCGTATTAATTGGGCGGTGCATACAAATTTCGCGAGCCAACATCTTCGCACGACCTGGCCGCTCTTCTGCGTAACGCTCAAAAATATCCGCTAGTTTCCCTTCGCTCCATTTGTTCACGACAGTCCAAGCATCAAGTTCCTGCTCGCCATTCATTCGCATATCTAAGCGAGCTTCCTTCGCAAAGGAAAAACCTCTTTCCGCAATATCTAGTTGCGGTGAAGAAACGCCAAAGTCCGCCAGTATCATATCAAACTTTTTTTCACTCTCCACAAGTCGTAGCGCCGTACTATAAAAATCATCATGGACCAATTTCGGCTTCTCCTCTTGGTACTTCGCCTCTAAGAAATCAATCGCATTCTGATCACGATCATTTAAGACCGCATCTTTATAATTCCGCGTTACTTCCAAAATTTTATCTGCGTGCCCACCATAACCTGCTGTTAAATCCAAATAGCTTTCGCCTGCTCTAGGACGCAGCAACTGTAACACATCTGATAATAAAACTGGAATATGTACTTCGTTCATTCCTTCATTATACTTTGTTCGAGCCCGTTCATCTAGAAATTTCAGGTGTTTGTGTTTTTTGGTTGTTTATTTTTTTCCTTAACACATTAAGATTCCATAACTGCCTGGTAGCGTATAGCTAACATATTGTTACGGAGTTGAGAGACTTAATTTGTGTGAGGTGGAGTTTTTTATTTGTTTGGGAGGTGTGTATTTGTGTTAAAAGAGCCTACAGTTTCTGTTTCGCGTATCCTAAACGCGCCCAAAACTCCTAGATGATCGGGTTCGAACGTTGTAAATGTACTGCAAAAACAAGCTATTTGCGCTTTGACAACGTAATAATCTGATAGTCTTGCGATTGGCTAATAGTGCATTGAGACATTTTTGTAATTGTTCCAATCGTTATTGCTTATTTTTGTTTTGTTTCGTGGTGTTTGTTTTTATTGTTTCCACTTGTTCCTAGTTTAAGCAAAAAACCGAAAAATTTCAAGACCCATTTTGGATCGTTTTTACACATTTCGGTGGAAAAATGGTCAAAATAACAGATACAAACCGAACATAAAATAATTTTTAAGCTTATTTTTCCACACTTGCTTTTTTGATAATTTTATTGTTCAAAAACCGAACAAAACACGCTTGACAATTGTTCAATTCGATTTTGAAATTCTGAATGCCCTGCCCTTGCCAAATTCGAAAAAAGATATTAAAAAATGCGGGTTCAATCTATAAACCCGCATCATTTTTAGTCAGCTTTCTCAAACGCCTCCCGTTCCTCTTCGCTCCATTCGTCGACATCTGTCGCGCCTAATGATGGAGCCCAGATATAATCGAAGACGCAATAGACCTTGCCCTCTTTTATGAGCGCGAATAGCTCAGGGTTATCCTTGAAGCTGAACATATGGCGATAGGGCTTAGGCTCTTCTCCTTCTGCAGCCGAATTGCCATACTCAAGCGTAGCCGTCTTTGCAAAATCATCGACTATAGTAACCCTTCCAATAGCGCAAGCAGTCCGACATTCCGCTGGCTTAATTATTATATAAAAATAGTAAACTGCCAGCCAAAGCCCCATAAGAGCACTAATTGGGATATCTATACGAGACGACCAGCGGTAGAGGACAAACGCAAGCATGGCGTAGATGACCGCATAGAATACCGCCACCGCATTAACCGTTCGTATCCTAGCGATCAGCTCCTTCTCCAATACATCATTGTTCTCTTCCTCGTCTTTACCCCTACCATGATCAAGAAGATAATCATAAATACGAGAAAACCTAATTTTCATTAGACATCTACCGACGACGACGTAATAAAACGCCATCGCTAGGAAGGCGCCAATAAAAAACGAAATGAATGCTATCGCGATGATAGCGCCGATATGTTCGAAAAAGTTCATCCAGCCACCTCCTTTTTCAAAAAACTGACCATTTTAAGGTACCTTGCCCACAATTAAGTCAATTCTAGCACGAAACGCAAAAAATGTGTTCTAATGGCCCAAGTGTATAAAATTTTTATTCAATTCTACCCCTGTTCTTGACACAAAAAAGGCGGGTCTCTGAAACCAGAGCCCGCCTTCACTATCAGCTTAAGCGGCGTGATTACGAGCACGCTTGCGAAGAGTTGGGTTGAGTTCCTTCTTGCGGAGGCGAAGAGACTTCGGCGTAACCTCAAGAAGCTCGTCTTCCATCAAGAAATCCAAGCATTGCTCGAGACTGAGCTGCGTATATGGAGTAAGCTGGATTGCACCATCGGAAGCATGCGTGCGCATATTCGTGAGCTGCTTCTCGCGGCAAACATTAATATCGAGCTCGTCCTTCTTTGAAAGGCCAACAATCATACCCATATAGACGTCAACCTGTGGTGGAATATAAAGCACACCGCGTGCCTGAGCGGCATCGAGCGCATATGCGGTGCTCTGCCCGGCTTCAGAAGCCACGAGCGCGCCATTGCGTTCCTGGCGATAATGCGAAGTAACCGGCTGGTAGCCTTTCGGCAAAGTATTCATAATTGCCGTACCCTTCGTACCGGTCAAAAGATTATTGCGAAGACCAATAAGCGCAGCCGTCGTAATCGTATAGATAAAGCGAGTACTACCGGAAGTCGTCATTTCCTGAGAAACGAGCTCCGCCTTGCGCGTACCGAGTTCCTGCGAAACGGCACCGACATACTCTGGCGAAACCTCAATCGTAAGCTCCTCGACTGGCTCCATTTCGACGCCATTCTCGGTCTTATAGACCACCTCTGGGCGGCCAACTTCCATCTCATAGCCTTCACGGCGCATCGTCTCAATCAAGACAGAGAGATGAAGCTCGCCACGACCAGAAACCTTATAGCCAAGGCCCTGCGGTTCGAGACGCAATGCAATATTCGTCTCAAGCTCGCGCTGCAAGCGATCACCAATCTGGCGAGAAGTCGTGAATTCACCTTCTCTTCCTTTAAGCGGCGAAGTATTTGGACCAATATAAATAGAGAGCGTTGGGGCCTCAAGCTCAATCGTCGGAAGAGCTTCTGGGTTGTCGCCAGTCGCAATCGTATCGCCAATCGAAGCGGCACCAAGACCAGCGAGCGCCACAATATCGCCCGCAATTGCCTCATTCGCTTCCTCGCGACCAAGGCCACGATAAGTATAGAGGCTGTCAATCTTGCCGCGGACGACCTCGCCATTCACTTTCATGATACTGACGGAGTCATTCTTCTTCAATTTGCCACGGAAAATCTTACCAATGGCATACTTACCGAGGTAGCTATCAGCTGCAAGCGCCGCCACGAGGAGCTGCGCGCCCTTCGAGCCATCAGTATCAACCTGAGGCTCTGGAATCTCGTTAATAATCGCGTCAAAAATCACATGGAGATCGTTGTCGAGTTCTGGCGTCTTACCAGCCTTGCCATCGCGAGCAATCGCATAATAAATCGGGTATTTGAGCTGCTCTTCGTTCGTCGCGAGCTCAAGAAAGAGATCGGCGATTTCATCTTCGACTTCACCGAGACGAGCCGCTGGCTTATCAATCTTATTAATCACGACAATCGGGGTCAAATTGAGTTCCAAAGCCTTCTGAAGCACAAACTTCGTCTGTGGCATCGGACCTTCCTGGGCATCAACAATAAGAAGCACACCATCGGCCATATTGAGCGTACGCTCAACCTCGCCAGAGAAATCGGCGTGGCCTGGGGTGTCGATAATATTAATCTTGTAGCCGTTATGGTAGACCGCAGTCTGTTTTGCGGTAATCGTGATACCTCGCTCATGCTCCTGGTCACCAGAATCCATGATGAGCGTCTGGCCCATCTCCGCCTGGTTCTCGCGGAAAGTATTGCTCTGCTTGAGGAGCGCATCAACAAGCGTCGTCTTCCCGTGGTCGACGTGCGCAATAATTGCTACATTCCTGATTTTGCTCTTATCGTTCATATATGCCCTTTTATAATGCCGAGATCTATTTCTCCTTGCCTATGGTTCTGAAGAGGATGAAGTCGTCGAGATTGGTATTTTCTTCTTGCCTTGCGCGATTATTGATCGAGCAACGGCAAGAAAAAATGCCGATATCGGCGAGTTCGTCCCTTCAGAATGGTGGGCGGTATAGGATTCGAACCTATGACCTTATCTACGTCAAAGATACGCTCTAGCCAACTGAGCTAACCGCCCATAGACATAGCTAATTATACCAAAAAGTTCCCCCTTATGCAAGCATTTTAGCTCGCCCAAGTAACTTCGAAACCAAAATCCAGTTTTCCAAGCTTTTCCTGATAGACCGCAATGATGCTCTTGTCGTCAAACGGACTGCCCGTTTCCATGTAGACAATATAGAGATTGTCGCCGGGACGTACATTGTTAAACTTCGAACGGCTCAAATTTACGGTATGACCACTTGCGAGGCGTACTGGCATCTGCTCATGAATAAAGCGATAGCTAAAGTTTGCAGTATCATGCTCTTCTGTCGCTTCGACCTTATCAAGAACCACTTTATAATGCCCTGCCAGGATTTCCTTTTTCCTGTTTCGTGCCTTTCCGCCCGTAAGAAAGCGAACTAAAAGAAAAATCAATATAATTGGCAGCACCGAAACCAAGAAAGAGCCGAGACCAACTAGAAGCCCGTTAAAACCGCCCAATATAACGAAAGTAAATGGCACAGCACCAAACACTACTGCGAGCACCAAAAACGCAAAGACGCCGCTAATAACGCTCGACACCTTGCTCCTTTTATCTTTTGCTGGCATCCAATAGGCGTTCATATCATCCACAATCTGCTCTGGCGTAATTCGTTTCACGCCGCCATCGTTCACGACCGGCTGCTCCTCTGGCGCATACCAACGCCAATGGGTTCTACGCTCGAGCTCTTTCGCATCCGGGATAAGCGCATGCTCAGCGGTCGCAGTGAGGCGATATTGTTCGACGGAATAAACCTTCATGCTCTGCATACCATGGACAATACCGATATAATAATCCTTACCAATTTCCGTCTGATTATATACCTTTTGCGAAACCTCGGTTTGCTTCTTGAAGCGACCAAAAATCTGATCAAAGTACAGGTAATAATAGTAGGTCTCGTGCGTATGCCCGTCATCATCAGTATGTGTCACGACGCGGATATACTTGTCGCGAAGCGTATCCTTATAAATGTCAATACGCCCAAACATTAGCGTCGCGAGCTTATAAATATTGCGAATGACTAGAACAGCAAAAAGACAAGCAATGCCAATAATCATCGCGTCGAGTGCCCTATTATAATTCTCTGGCTTTCCCCCGCCAATTACTTTCGCGAGCGGGTTAATTAAAAAACAAGCAACTCCGACGTAAAAAACCATCAAAATAAATCTAGCGACTATCGTCGAATATGGCCGAAATTTCGAAGAAGAAAGTGTTTCCATACCCCTATTATAGCATAAGCTTCATCTTGACAAATCGGATAATCTGTGATAAAATAAAAATATGTGGCATGCCACTAAATTTTTATATGTAGGAGGAACCCCTATGTCCTTTGAAAACGAACATGATGACTTTAAAAAGCTCGAAATCGTGGATAAAAAATTCCCGGGAGCACTCTGCAATCTCATTATTGGCGTAAATGATGGCTGCTACGAATTAGTCGATTCTAGCAATACTCACATGGAAGTTAAGCCGGTCGACATCAGTAAGATTGACCACGAGATCCATCAGGTCTTCGGAAACGCAGTTGTCCGATACACTATTGGATACGGCGCCTGCAAAGACGTAGTCTCTGAAGACAATCAGTCCGGTAGATCAATTTGGATTCAGTCATTTTCGAATCCCTACATCCATGAGTATCCAGAGCGATTCGGCAACGCGCCGCTCGCCAAACTCAGCTACGACGACTGGAGGGAGAAGATGATAAATATCGCACGATTCCTCAGAAATCTCCTGAAGCAGAAAGGCGACGTCGTCCTCTATTTCGACGACCTCCCGAATGGGGATGCCGAAAAAGTCACGATCTAAGCAAAAGGCGGCTCGTCAGAGCCGCCTTTTCCCTTGCGCTTGCAAAATGCCCGAAAAGGCGTATAATCTTATGTGTTGGGTCCGTAGCTCAGCCGGTTAGAGCACCTGCCTTTTAAGCAGGGTGTCGTGAGTTCAAGTCTCACCGGACTCACCATTTTTTATGCAGCAAAAAATGTGAGGACGGCGGATTTGAATATTTGAAAATCGAAACCGGACTCACCATTTTAAAAAATAGCCCCGTAGGGCTACTTTTTATTGAATCTTGATTCTCTTCGGACTCGGCTTCGCAACCGGTTTCTTTGCGACAGGTTTCTTTACTGCTACCGCAACCTTCACCGGCTCTGGCTCCGCGACAGGTTCCACCGCTGGCTCTTCTTCGATCTCCTCGACTACGTCCTCGGTTACCTTTGGTGCCTTTTCGAGCTCTTCCGGCTCGTCGTCATCAGAGTGCTTCTTGCCCTTCTTTTTCGCAATAATCACAACAACAATGATCAGCAGAATCACGCCGCCGGCGATCGCAAGCGACCACCAAGGCAGATTAAATACTACGCGCGTGATCAGCGACTCAACCATGCGACCTTCACTATTCACGTAAGTAACGCGCTGTTCGACATTATAGATACCAAAACCAAGCTTGCTGCTATCTTTAAAGCTATATTCCTTGCCCGGCAAAACCTCAGCCGTCGTCTCTTGGACAACCTGCCAATCGCCGCCAAAGAAGCCCTTCGACTTTATCTGGTAAGCCGCCGTAAAGCCCGCCGTGCCAGTATTTTTGATGGTTGCGCTAGCGGACAAATTTTCATCGAGATGAACCGGATCAATCCACGCGCTGACCACTTCGCTGTTATACTTCAAATCGTCGCCGGCGACATCCAACTTCACTACGACTTCGGCCGTATAGCCATTCGCATCGGCCAACTTCACTAAAGCATACTGCGAACCGGACGTCGCATCGCTCGGCACGACCGCGCGAACATTCAAATTATACGATGCGCCTTTCGCGACACTAAAGTGCGACGCCCCGCCAACGAACGCGATCCAATCGGACAGCTCCTGGCTCTCGCCGCTTGCTTCGGTATATTTTTCAACCGTCGCGTCGATAATAACGTCGTTGCTCGTCTTATTATTGATAACGATCTGCTTCGTATAGCTCCTGTCAAGCTCCGTTACGCGGCCAAAATCAAGCGTGCTGCTCTCGACCGCAAAATGGTCGGCGGCAGTTTCTTCAATACAATTTGCCGCCTCGCCATCAACGCCCTCGACCGGTTTTCCATCCGGCCCGATACAAGCGCTCGCCGGGCTAACAGCAACGGCAATAAGCCCAACTACAACAGCTAATCCACAGAGAAGTTTTTTCATCCACACCTCACTCTTTACTTGTGCTAATTATAGCACGAACTAATCGCTTATACATGAAAAGCTTATGCTTTTTATTTTTCGAGCCAAGCCATCAGACGCTCAAATTCATCGATGTGATTCGAAAGGAATTCCCCGCTTTTGATCGCCGCACGAATCTCATCTACCGTCAACCAAAGCGCCTCGTCGACTTCGTCGTCTTGCAATTTCAAATCCGCTAAATCCACATCCACTCGCGCATAGTAATCGTCAAAGAATACGCGCGACGAGTCCTCGCGCCCAGAATAATAGACCTGCAAATCAGAAGGTTTCAAGCTAAGCCCCAGCTCTTCCTCTACTTCCTCGATAATTCCCTCGACGCTCGTCGTTCCCGCCTTCACATGACCACCGGTCGTCGCTAGCTTTCCGTCCTTATACTGGCGGCTACGACGCTGAATCAAAAATTTGCCCTCAGAATTCTGGATGAAGACCAGCACCACGATAATATATCGCCCCTCTGGCGTCGGCTCAATCTTGGCAATAGTCTCGCCCGTAAGATTACGATCAATATCGTATAAGTCACGTCGTTCCATATCTACATCATAGCATTATTTACAATCGCTCGAGAGTATGCTAATATATCTCTATCTGCGCCCGTGGTGGAATTGGTAGACACGCTAGCTTGAGGTGCTAGTGGCTATTCAAACGGCTGTGCTAGTTCGAGTCTAGTCGGGCGCACCAAGTTTAAAAACCGCCCTTTCGGGCGTCTTTTTATTACATCTCAAGCACGAACCGAAAAACAAGATCCTAAGGCGTAATATTTACGGTCTTTCTTGCGGTTGCCCAATAGCGCACATCAACGAAGCGATCAAGCGCGTCGGTCAATATAACACTTTCGGAATAAATCTGGACATTCGGCACATGATAATAATCCATTGCCGACTGATAGAACGCAATCGCTGGCACGTCGTTCTGCCAAGCCTTCAAGAAGTACTCGTACTTAGTCTTGCGCACCGAACGATTCGTCGTCGTATGAGCCGAAAGTAGCGCATCGTCAACGAGGCTGTTTGAATAATTGCTAAAGTTCCAACCGCCAGCCGTAGCCTGCGTCGAACTATAGTAAACAAATGGATCGGCTGAAACACCAAGGTCTACCTCGTAAAGAAGGATGTCAAATTCGCGCGGACGCACCACTGCCGAGAAGAAATCTGCAGACTCTGCCGACTCGTCATAAATCGTCAAATTTGCCTCAAAGCCTAGTTTATTTAGCTCCTCAACGAAGCGTTCCGCGGCCGCGGTAAGATTATCTCTCTTCTGCGCCACCACATTCAAGGTCGCAGGAGTACCATCTTTTTTGAGTAGTTTACCCTTCTTGTCGTAATAATACTCTAGCTTACCAAATAATTCCTTCGCTGCCGCCTTATCTTGCTTGATCGGCTCGGGGAACATCAAATCCTCTTCCTGGCGCGCAATAATTGGGAAATCGAGATATTGCGCCTCGCTAATGCCGGCACGCACTTCGTTCATATCGATGCCCTTCTGAATCGCCTGGCGAAGCTCTCTCGAAGAAACTGCATCGCTACGCGTATTAAAGAATGCAAACACGCCACCATTCAAAAGGCTCTTACGCATCTCGATCTTGTCCGAAAGCCCCTTGCTAGATTCGCCGCTGAGCTCCGCCGTAGCAGTTACTACCGAAGCGTTTAGATCCGACACGATATCATCACGCTTTTCGTAAGTCTTAAGCGTGAAGCTCTTCAGCTTCGTCTTACTAAGGAAATAATTATCATTTCGGCTAAGGAATACTGTCTTTTTCGCGAGGCTAGTCGGCGCATTCACTTGCAACGACTTCAGCACGAACGGGCCAGATCCAACCGGATTCATCGAGAAATCACTTTCGTAAACAAGCGCAGGGCTCGTCTCGCCAAGAATGTGCTTCGGCAAAACTGGGAATTCGAGCGTATCGATAAAATCGATGTACGGCGAAGGCAGCGTGAATTCGACTACCTTATCACTCTTCTTTTTCATCTTGATTCTCGAGAAATCAACCGCCATCGTCGTACGCGCAGTCGGATCGCGAATCAAATCGATCGTATAAATAACGTCATCTGTAGTAATCGGCTCGCCATCAGACCAGCGCAAATTGTCGCGAAGCGTGAGTGTCCAAACCGTTCCATCGTCGTTCATGCGGACCGTCTTTGCCAAATCGCCACGGCTACTACCGGTCATATCTGGCGAAACCAGGTTCGCAAACAACAACTTACCAAGCGTCCTCTCGGCGCTCGTCGAAGCGTAAAGCGGGTTCATCGAATTTATATCGCCAAGTACCGCCTCGGTATAGTCACCACCATCACCGAAGCTCTCGGTGCCATAAGATTCCGTGTACCAAATATTCTGGACAATCGCAAACAAGAAAACCACGACAACGAGTAACACCCATTCGACCACCCATAGGCGAACCGAATGGACATTCTCTAGGCGCGAAATGAAATTATTCGTAAAATGACGGCCAGCTTTATCGGCCGACTCATGATAGACCTTTGCAATATGCTTGCGGTCCAAACGAATATGCCCACTCTTTTTCTTGAAAATCTTCATTATCCAATAATTAGTGTGGCCAAGATCGACAATGCGAAGATCACTGCGATCACGACCGTCGTATTAAACATCGATTTCTCGAGACCACGGCGCTCTGTAAAGAGCTCACCACTTGCACCGAAGCCAGCGCCAAGGCTTGCGCCGCGCTGCTGCAACAAAATCAATAGAATTAGTAGAATCGCCGAAGCGAAAGTCACAATATTACAAATAGCACCTATTTCCATATGACTATTTTACATCAGGCATAGCCAAGTTGACAAGGAAGTTTATGAGAGAAATCAGGAGACAGCTGCAGATTGCGCCGCCCAGCGTCATCTGAACATCCGGCAAAATCCAAATCGTAAGCCCGACCATTGCCGCGTTCACGAGAATCGTAAAAAGCCCGAGCGTCAAGAAAATCATCGGAAGCGCGATAATCGTCGCAATTGGCTTCACCACGGTGTTTATAATCGAGAAAATCAAACCGGCAGTCGCATATAACCAAAAAGACGAGCGCATCATCTCAGAACCTTCGCGGAAGCTTCCAAAGAAGTTGATGCAGATATACATCGCAACAGTCGAAACGAGCCACCTGAGGAGGAAGCTCAACATTTGCCTCTTTACCATAAGCCTATTTTAGCGCATCTTTGCGTTTTAATAAAGTGTGGTACTGAATCGCAAAGCGATGGCTTTCCTCGTCGATTCTCGCGATCAGTTTCGCGATGTGGCTATCCGGTGCAAGTTCCACCATTCGATAGTCGTCGCCTTCGGCGAGCACAATCCTAACCCTAGCATTGCGGCTATGATCACCACTCTTGTCGCGCCCTATCACGGGCACGCCTACTTCTTCGCAGAGAGCCTTAACGGCCGATAATTGCCCTACAGAGCCATCAAGCACAATCAAATCTGGCCTGCCCCAATCGTGAAGATGACGCAACCTTCGCTCAATCACTTCATGCATGCTCTCAGTATCGTTGTTCTGTTGCTTATGCAGCTTGAACCGACGATATTTCGTCCTATCCGCCGTGCCATTCATAAAACAAACCATCGACGCCGCAACGTTCTTCCCAGATTGATGGCTGATGTCGTAGCCCTCAATTCGCACGAGCGGCTTCTCGAGCTTCAAGAGCTCCTGCAGCTCTTCGAGCGCCCTATCGCCAGAAATGTCCAGAAACTCTTTGTCGGAGAACACAATTTTTGTACCGAGACCCTTCAGCCCAAAGAACTGATTCCGATAAGTCGCCGCCTTCTCGTAATCGCCGCGCGCCGAAGCCTCATACATTAGCTTCTCGAGATCCCTTACAAGGCGCTTTCTGTTCCCTTTTAGATAGCTAATCATGCGACGCAAATCGCGCTTATATTCCGCGGGCGTCACCTTGCCAGCCTCAATACCCGGCGTCAAGCCTAAATCCGTGTTCAAAGTCTTACGACCGGTATAAGGCCTGTCGTAATACGGAAAAATCCTTCTTAAAATCCGAAGCGCCCGACTAATCGCAGTCTTGCCATAATACGGCCCGAAATACTCTGCTCCATCGTCCTCAGGATTGCGCGTCATCGTGACGCACGGCACCTCAGACTTCATATCAATGCGCACATAGCAAACTGACTTGTCGTCACGCAGCAAAATGTTCCACTTCGGCATGTAGCGCTTAATCATCTCGCTTTCGAGAAATAGCGCATCCATCTCCGTATCAACTACGATCCAGTCCGTATCATCAATCTCAGCCACGAGCGCCCGCGTCTTAGCATCCTTCTGCTTCGGCGAATGAAAATATTGTGACACCCGATTCTTCAAAATTGCTGCCTTGCCGACATAGATAACTTCGCCCTCGCGATTTTTATGAAAATACACCCCCGGTTCTTTCGGGAGTTCCTTCAATTTCGCTTTAAGCTTAGGCGTCATATACTATTATCCTACCACAAAAAGCCACCCGTTTACGGGGTGGCTTTTGAAGTAACAGTAGTTTAGCTTTCGACGCTAGAACCGCCGCCCAAGAGGCTCGAGAACAATGGCCCGAAAAGTTGGCTCATGTCAAAGTTCTCAAATTGCTTCTTCATTTGTGGCAAGTACGTATCGACGCAAGCTTCGACGTAGGCGGAGCCATAGGAGCCATAAGTGCTCTGGCACAATTCCTTCGTATAGTCTTCAGCATACTCGTTCATAGCTGTCTTCAAGGCTTTCTCAATCTCAGAGCCGAGAGTCAAGAGAGACTTAGCACTGCTTGGCTTTTCAATATCGGCCTTGTCGTAGTTGAACTTGAGTTCATAATCTTTCTTACCATCATTAATACGGACAACGGAGAGATCATGCGACCATGGCTTAACGCCAAGGACAATCGTCGACTCTTTTTCGTCTTCTTTCTTGTCATCTTCGACGCATTTGCTTGCGCCGTCACCGACCATAGCCTTCGCGAAGTTCTTGCTCTTTTCCTGATCGACCTTAACTTTGATATATTTAACGCCGTCCTCTTCCTTGACGTCTGCGCTCTCGTCGCGTTTGATGAAGGCGTTATCTTTATAAGCATCTTTTAGCTTGCTTGCGTCAGCGCTGAGAAGAGACTGGACATCGAACGAACAGCCATCGCTCTTCGGGATCAAGTTGCTAATCATATCGAGATCGAGCTTAATCCAGTTGTCATCGATCGCACCAGACATCGCCTTAATAATGGCGTTAACCATCTTCATCTGGGAACCCATCGTTGAGATACTATCTGCATCCATAAAGTTCTTAATGTCCAACTTGCTAAGGCCGCTGAATTTGACATATGTTTCACTCTTATACTGAATGGCGTCAATGTCGACTTTCATGCCTTCCATCTCGAGCTTGCCTGCAAGCTTTAGATTTTCGCCAGATTTCTTGATATCGAAATCAAAGGTGCCGGTTTTATCGCCACTCTCGACGTCAATCTTGCTTGTAATTCCGAGGTTTTCAGATTCGTAAATCTTCGCAACCGCATCGTTAACCATCGTTTCTGGCGATTCGCGCATCACGAGAAGCAAGAATGCAGCTACGCCACCACCGATAAGAAGAACTGCGAGGACACAAATCGTAATAATAAGGCCCGCTTTAGACTTCTTCTTTGGTGCAGGTGCAGCACCCGTAGCAGCAGCATTAGCGACTACTGGCTGTTCTGCTGGAGCCGGGGCTGGTGCTGGAGCAGCAGCTGGCTCTTCCTTTTTAGCTTCTTTTTTCTTACCGAAGATAGGTGCGCCATCTTCAGCCGGCGCTGCAGGCGCAGCAGCCTTTGGCTTGTCGAAAATCGACTTTGGTTCGTCTGGATTCTCCACAATCTCTCCTTTCATATTAGTTTCATTATTAATAACATCGCCACCCCCCGTAAAATCGTCGTGAGTAAAATCACCCGAGCTAATTATAGTACCTGCACCAGCGGGGACGAGAGGATTATTTACTCTATCTTCCGGAGCCGAAATAAACTCTTCCTCGGCACGAGCTTCCTCCAGTTCTTCCGCCGTCAAATCAGGCTCTTCGCTCACTACTCTTCGCCCCCGTCAACGTTGACAACGCCGTCGCTATAGGTAACCTTGCAGCTCGTATGTGCGCGAGTACAGGCCTCAATCGACTGATATTTGTTCAAAATGTCTTGCGAGAAGAAGAATAGTTGAACGGCAATAATCGCAAAGATTAACGTAGTAGCTGCGAAAAAGAAATAGAAAAACCTGAATTTTCCAGTAACCTTGTGGTTCTCCGGATTACGTTCCTTATAAATAAGCTCTGCTGGGTTGGTTTTTCGAGCAGAATTAACCGGCTTAGAGACCTTCGCAGTGGTCTTCTTCGCCGCTGGCTTCTTAGTAGCCATCTATGGCGCCCTCCTTATAAATATTTCCTTTATAGTATCATAATCACATTATTTTTGCTATTATATACATAAGAATTTTCATAGTATTTTAGGGAGAAAGGCATCGATATTATGCAAGAAAAAAGCACAATTATTAAATATATTCACGCGCGTCAAATTCTCGACTCGCGCGGCAATCCGACTGTCGAAGCAGACGTCATGCTTGAGAGCGGCGACGCTGGTCGCGCCGCTGTCCCATCTGGCGCATCTACCGGCGCCGGTGAGGCCCTTGAGCTCCGTGATGGCGACAAAGAACGCTTCGGCGGTAAGGGCGTCTTGAAGGCCGTCTGGAATGTTAATAACAAGATTGCTGACGTATTGATCGGCAACGATGCCGCCGACCAACGCGCCATAGATCAGCTCATGATTGATCTTGATGGCACACCGAACAAATCAAAGCTCGGCGCCAACGCCATTCTCGCCGTTTCCCTAGCGGCCGCTAAAGCCGTTGCGCATGCTAAAGATATGCGTTTCTATGAATATGTCGCCGAACTTGCCGGCACAACCGACGAAATGTGTCTCCCAATGCCGATGATGAACGTCATGAACGGCGGCGCACACGCTGCCTGGTCTACCGACTTCCAGGAATACATGATTATCCCTGTATCTGCCCCAAATATAAGCGACGCCGTTCGCATGGGCGCCGAAGTCTTTCACGCTCTCGCAAAGATTCTCAAAGAGCGCGACTATGTTACCACTGTCGGCGACGAGGGTGGCTATGCCCCACGCGTAAAAGATGGCAACAACGAGCCACTCGAGCTCATCAAACTTGCCATCGAAGCCGCAGGCTATCGTCTCGGTGACGATATCTGCATTGCAATGGACGTTGCTGCATCCGAATTTGCCGTAGACGACCACTACGAGCTCAAGACTAATGGTGACTGGAAGACGAGCGAAGACCTAGCGAACTGGTATCAATGGATTACCGACAACTACCCAGTAGTTTCAATCGAGGATGGCCTCGGCGAAAACGACTGGGATGGCTGGGCAAAGCTCACTGAACGCTTCGGCGAAGACATCCAGCTCGTCGGCGACGACCTCTTCGTTACGAACAGCAAACTGCTCCAAAAAGGCATCGATAAAAAGGTGGCAAACTCGATTCTCATCAAGCCAAACCAAATTGGCTCCCTCACCGAAACCATCGACGCCGTACTGCTTGCGAAAAAGAATGGCTATACCTGCGTAATGTCACACCGCTCCGGCGAAACCGAAGACGTTTCGATCGCCCACCTCGCAGTTGGCCTCGGCACTGGCCAAATCAAGACCGGTTCCCTCAGCCGTTCCGAACGCATCGCAAAATACAACGAGCTCATCCGTATTGCAGAAGCAAACTCTACGCTCGGGCTCACCAATCCATTCAAGCAATAACAAAAAGCCGCCCCGAAGGGCGGTTTTTTGATTGCTACTCTTCGTCGAGGGCTTCTTCGATCATTTCCTTAATCTGAGTCTCGACGGATCTATCAGACATGAAGTCGACCTGTTCGCCATTTACAATAATCGTTGGTGTCGCGCTGACCTTATCGTCCACGCCCTTCGATTTATCATTATTAATCTTCTTTTCGAGCTTAGAGTTCTTCAAATTTGCCTTAAACTCATCCACATCCCCTTTACTCTTTGAGGCAGTCTTGAAAAGTTCAACATACTTATCGGTCAATTTCGTACCGGAAAGATTCTCCCAATCATCTTGGTTTTCAAAGACAGTACTCAGCATCTCCCAGAAGTAGCCCTGCAACCCAGCAGATTCAATCGCAATTGCAGCAGACATTGCATTCCTGTGATAGTTCAATGGATAGTGTCTGTAGGTAAAGGCTACTTTATCCTTGTATTTCTCATAGATTGCGTCCATTCTCGGCATCATGCTAGCGCAACCAGGACACTGTGGATCCGCATATTCCACGACCAATACTTTCGAGTTCCGATTGCCACGGATGTGCTCTTCCGGGACCTTCTCCTCATTAGGCTCTTTGTCGATAACAACCGTCTCTTCATCGGGCTTATCCACACTGCTCGGCTTATTGCCTTGAGTCGTAGTCAAGATAATAGCAAGCACGACACCTACTGCGACTACAGCAACGCTCAAGATAATCACAGTCACGATAAGGCCAACTGGCTTTTTCTCTCCAGAGTTCGTCTTAGCGGGGGCCTGTTTCAAAATTGGTGTTTCTTCGTTCATAATACCGCTCCTCCTAAAGCGCTAATTGTCATCATTATAATCCCGGCAAGCAAAACGCCACACATAATTGCAATCGAAGATTTTTTGAGGCCAAAGCCAAGGAAGCTCGCCGCAAAAGTTCCAGTCCATGCGCCAGTCCCAGGAAGAGGAATGCCTACGAACAGCATGAGCGCTAAGAACGCCCCATTCTTTCCGGCCTTTTTCGAGATCTTATCGCCTGCACGATGCCCTTTCTTCAGGCACCATGAGCAAAACTTGCCGACAAATTTCTTGTCCTTACCCCAGTTCAAGAAACGCTCAGCAAAGAAATAAATAAACGGCACCGGCAACATATTTCCGATAATGCAAACGATATACGAAGGAATGATTGGCATACCCCAAATCTGAGACACCGGAATCGCACCGCGAAGCTCGACAAGCGGCACCATCGAAATCAAAAAGATTTTTACAAAATTCCAAAACATCTATCTAATTATAACCCGGCTTACCGAGTAATCTGAACATTTTAACCTTGTAATCGTCAACGCCAGGCTGGTTAAACGGATTCACACCAAGCGTAAATGCGCTAAGCGCACAGGCCATTTCGAAGAAATAAATCAAAGCGCCCATCGAGTATTCGCTAATATCCGGCATGATGACGCGCATCACCGGCACGCCACCAGCTTCATGCGCTTCACGCGTCGCCTGTGCGACCGTATGCTTGATTTCGTCAAGCTTTTGGCCGGCGAGATAATTCAATTCATCGATGTCGCTGACCGCAATTGGCACAACGATTTGCTCTGCCTCGGTCTGCTCCGACTCAACAAAAGTTTCGAAGACGATACGCTGGCCATCCTGCATGTACTGGCCAAGCGAATGAAGGTCCGTCGAATAAATCACGCTCGCCGGGAAGATACCTTTTCCATCCTTACCTTCACTCTCGCCGAATAGCTGTTTCCACCACTCGGAGAAATATTTAAAGCTAGGCTCGAAATTCGCCAATACCTCAACATTGAAGCCGCGCTCCAAAAGCACGTTGCGCATCACGGCATATTTCGTTGCATTTCCGCCAGTGTAAATCAAGGCTTCGCGCTCTTTTTCCGCACCCTTCATCAGCTGATCAACGTCAATTCCGGCCACTGCCATCGGCAACATGCCAACAGGCGTCAAAACCGAGAAACGTCCACCGATATTATGCGGAATCGCAAAACTCTCGTAATGATTCCCCGCGATTTCCTGCTGGAGCACGCTCTCGTCGTCGGTCGTGATAAAGATTCGCTTCGGGGCCTCCTCGGCGCCATAGCGCTCAATCAGTCGCTGTCTGAGGAAGCGGAACGCAATCGCCGTTTCCATCGTCGTACCAGACTTCGAAATCACATTCACCGAGAAATCCGCATCTTTTATCTGGTCGAGAACCTTCTCAAGTTCACGTGCCGAGAACGAATTACCAGTAAAAATCAGCTTTGTGCGTCCACGCTCGCCGCCGAGCGCTTCAACGACTGCACGAAAACCAAGATAACTCCCGCCAACACCGACGCAGACAAGATAATCAGAGTCGCTACGGATCTTTTCTGCAGCTTTTTTAATACGCTCAAATTCCGCTGCGTTATAGTTTACCGGCCAATCCACCCAGCCGCCCTTCGTAGAACGCTGAGAAAGCCAAACAAAATGCCCCGTCTGGCGAATTCGCTCAGAAAGTTCAGCCTCTGATAAGAATTTCGAGTAATCACATTCGAACTTTATCATCGACCACCCTTTCTTTTATTACAAACTTACTGCTATATCGTGCAAATCGCTCGAATTTAGCGCATCACTCTCATCGACAATCAAATAGAACACGCCGCCATTCACCCAAGCTGCGCTCGAGCCAGAGATATAAATCGTTAGACCCTGATCCTTTGCTACAGAATAATCATCACCCCATTTTTCAGATACATAATTCGTAAGAACTGCGGCCGAATCCCAAGAAGATTTTTCCTCGACGAGCGAGAAACGCTGACCCTGATCGTTCTTGAAAGCCATCGTAATGCGGCCCTGCTCCTCCTTTGCTAGGCCATCGAGACGATAATTCGCTGGCACATAGCTAGGATAAGATTTATCAATGCCACTATGGATAGCCGCAACACGAACTGAAATATCAGGAAGGTTAACGCTCACGAGATAGCCGAGCACCACGAGCGAAATCACCGCTACGACAGCTGCAACAGCAACCTTCTTTTTCTGCCAAAATTTCTTCGTCTTTTTAAGCGTACGAACATCTGAGACGTCCTCCATCGTCGATACACGACGAAGCGCCTGCTGAATCGCACGGTCCTTGAGCTCCTGAGCGGAAAGCTGTTTCGGTTCTGGCGCCTTACGCGCAGCGAGACGAGCCTTGGCGATCCTTGCAACTTTCGTATCGACAGCCGGCTCAATTGGATCGTCATCGATCGCTTTTACCTGCGCCAAATCTTTCAACGAAACCATGCGAGCAGTCGTACGATTCTCGACGCGCTTCTGAACGCTTTTTTCATCATCGGCCTGTTTTGCCAGAGGTTTTAATTGTACTTTATTCGTTTTCGAAACCAAAGCGCGACGCATCGTCTTCTGATTTTTAAGCGTGCGGCTAGCGGCACCAGCGGCAGCCCTGATCTGTGGATGATTGACGGTCGGCTTCTTGACGAAACGACGATTAAGCGTAGTAGAACGTTGTGCGCGAGAGCGATTCAAAGCGCTGGCGTTCTTCGCGCCGGCAGTATTATTCGTAACTCTCACAACTCCGTCCATTCACTACCTCTCACTTATTCTGCTAATGTTAGTTTAAAACATAAGCGTACAAATATCAACAACATTTTTAAGCGTAAGCACTTTGTGTGATATAATATGAACACAGAATATGGATCGTGCGAAACAAAAAAAGATACGCAATATCCGCGTTATCTTGACTAATATCTTTATGAGCATTTCTGTTGTCGCGATAGTTTTTGTACTCATGCTCATCGCGATGGGTTTTTCATTCAATGAATCCGGCAAACTCGAGCAGGCTGGCTTGCTCCAACTCAGCTCCCACCCATCCGGGGCTTCCGTCGAAATCGACAAAAGCGTCCAGTTTGGGCATACCGATTTTAGCAAAATGCTAAGTGCCGGCGAGCACTCTATTTATATCGACAAAGAAGGCTATGATTATTGGAAGCAAGACGTTAAGATTGACGCCGGCCTCGTCACACGCGTCGAATGGATCCGCCTCTTCCCTAAGAACGCTCAAATTAGCAACGTCTCCGGCTTCAAGCTAGTTCGCCTCGCGACCTTCTCCCCTGACCGTCGCTGGCTCATTCTCGCCGAGCAAGATTCAAACAACCTTATTCGCATCAATATCCAAGACGAGAAGCTCAAGCGCAGCACTCTTCCTCTCGCAAATCTCCTCAGCACTAATAGCACCAACGCCCAAATTGGCGATATTACAATCATGGCTTGGAGCGAGAACTGCAATAAGCTCCTCGCTCGCTGGGATCACGACGACAAAACCACTTGGCACCTCTTCGACCTCGAGCATTCCGAAAATAGTCTAAACCTTTCCAGCAAATTCGACCTCAGTTTCGAAGACGTCCAGATCGCAAATGGTTCCGCTTCTAAGCTCTGGGCGCTTGCGAATGGCAAACTGTATTCAATCGACCTCGAAAAATACTCCGTTTCCGACCCGATCGCCGAAAACGTTCTACTTTTTGCTCATAACAGAGATAATGTCGCCTTCATCTCGACTGGCAAAGACGAGAACGGCAAAACCAAACGCTATCTCCTCCTCTATAAAGAAGGCGAAAAAGGCTCAACTCACATCCGCACGTTCTCCGGCAAAAAGGATTTAGCCGTACGCCTCGCCATGGGTACACACTGGAACGAAGAGTGGATCGCCTTCCAAGCTGGTCAGCAAATCAATATCCTAAGCGGCCGTTACCCTTCCTATGGCAAAGACGAGGCCGACAAGCTCAAAACCAAGCTCGAAGAAACGCTCGATTATACCCCGCTCGCCCTCTCTGCTAATCAGAAGCAGCGCATCGTCGTCTTCGCCGGCGAAAACAGTTATTATCACTACGATATCGAGACCGCTAGCAAAAACAACGTCGCCGTCAATAACCCCATCAACAGCATCAACTGGCTCGACGATTATCTCCTCTGGCAAAACGTCAACAACAAAGTCGTCATTCGCGACTTCGACGGCAGCAATCGCCGCACCGTAGCGAAGAAAGCTAGCGCAAATCTGCCAGTTGTCATCAGCGAAAATAATCGCTGGCTCTACTACTTCAGCGAAAAAGACGAAGCCGTCACTCTCAAGCGCTATAAAATCGATTAATTAATCTTGGCCGGTTAGCCACTTCCAGAACTGCTCGAGCGGAGAGTCGGAGTTCTTCGGCATCGTGTGTTCTTCGTTTTCGGTATTCGTTGCCGGGGCCTGGCTTGCGGTATCGTCGTCGACAGATGGGTGAATTTGCTCGCCATAAACCAGCAAGCGATACTTCGATGTGCCAAGCGGCGTGCAAGTAATCAAGGTAATCATCGGCTTCCCCGGGTTATCATTAGCAATTCGGCGCAAAGCCGCCGAATCGGACGGATCAACCGTATTCGTGCCGGTCACGCGATAACTGTAGCGCGTACCGTTGTAGTCCATATAGATCAAATCGCCGTTCGTCAAACGCGTTAAACCAGAGAAGATAAACTTATACTGCGTCGTCTCGTAGACGTTCCCTGCTGAATGACCAGAGACCGCAAAGTTGCCAATCTCACCCGGAACCGCCGAAGCGCCTGGAATCGAGAAATGCGCCACACCATTCATCATCGCCGCCGCCATCGATTTCACATCGCTCTTTGCGCCAAAAGTCACCGGCACCTCAACATTGAGCTTCGGAATCATTAGCGTCGGACTCTCGTGAACATTCGTCGAGACAGTCGGATCAATCGCCGAAATATCATTCACCTCAGAACCGCCCGGCGACATAAACGCCACCGCGTTCGCAATGATGACCTGGTTGTACTGGAATAATAGCCCTAAGAGTAATACGGATAAACCGACGACAATAGGAATAAAATGGCGAGACTTGCGCATCTTCTTCGCGCGCTTCGCGACCTTATCCTGAATCTGTGCTTTGAAATTCTTCGGATCGTTTTCGCCAGCCGCGACCGACATAATCGCCTTTGTCGGCGTATCCTTTTCGGCCTTCTCGGCCGCCGCGCGCTCATACTTCAAGCGCTCCTTTGCGACGTAATCGCGCGCTGCTTTCTGGTAATAATCCCCATAATACTTCTGATAATAATCCTGCCAAGCCGAATGATACTTACGCCAGTCTTCAGTGCGCACGCGCGGCGCAACGGTCTGAGCCACCGCCGCCTTCTTCTCGGTATTGCGAAGAGCCCGCGCCGCCGCCCTACCAAGCGAGCGCTTTTTCTTCTTCGTTTCCGGCGCCACTACTGGTTTCAGCGTAGCAGATGGACGTGCGGCCGCCGCGCTCTTGTATGCCTGTTGCTTGTAGGCATCGAGAACTTTTTGGCGCGCCAAACTAGCAGCCGTCTGTTGCTGCTTTTGCGCCGAAGATAGCTGCCCACCGCTTTTATTATCCATTAGACTCATTCTAGCACAATCAGCCCTTTTATGCTAAACTTATATTGTTCTTTGAGGGCGAATGGCGGAACTGGTAGACGCGCTAGACTCAAAATCTGGTAACAGCAATGTTGTGTGGGTTCGATTCCCACTTCGCCCACCAAAAAAAATGGCCCAGCAGGGTCTTTTTTATTGCCCACGATTCCGTTTATGCTATACTAAAAGCAATAAATAAAAGGATGGTTTGTAATGAACAAAAAACTTATTAATAGCATTATCATGCTTCTAGCATCAGGGGTCTGCTTCTTCTTCGCGATCACTGGTTTCAATATTGGCATCTATCACCTTCACGCTTACAACGAAGCTTCGAGCTCCGTAAATGAGCTAAAGGACGCCGCCAAGAAAGCAACTAGCGACTACGTCAAGGAATACTACGAAAAGCAGATCAAGAACTTCGAAGAAAAACTCTCCGAAACGACTGGCCCGCTCATTCGTAACGCCTTCACTGGCTTCCTTCTCTCTATTGCTGGTATCTGCGGCATCGTATTCGCAGTTCGTTACTTCATCGGCAAAAATCATTACTGCATTTTCAGCTGGATCGCCGCAGGCGTAACCACCGCCGCCGCAATTGCCTACCTCGTCGGCGCAATCGTCGCAATGGCAGACAAGAAGACCTACAGCTTCAATATGCTAACCGTTAAGGATTCTCCGCTCGGCGTATTCTTCATTCTCTTCGCTGTGCTCTATGTTCTTATCCTCGGCGCGCAGTTTATCACGATTCTCTTCGCAAAGAGCGGCGAGAATGTTCCTCTTACTTTTAGCAACCCAGCACCAGCTACCCCAGCTGCACCAGCTCCAGTTGCACCAATCGCGCCAACCCCAGCACCAGCCGCTCCGGTAGCCCCAGTTACCCCAGCTCCAGCCGCACCAATCGCGCCTGAAGCACCTGTAGATCAGCCAGTCGAAAATCCTGGCATGCCAACCGCTGCTTAGCATATAATAGCGTCATGAGTATTCAGAATTTCTCAATTCGCCTCAATTGGCCGCGCCTCGTGTGCAGCCTCCCGGTCTTACTCGTGACGCTATATTTTGTGCCTGCGCTCGGGGTAATTTTGACTATCGCACGCCTCTTTATCTACGGCAGCTACCGCTATTATCGCGTACCGGCCGCCTTGCTTGTCGTCGCTTTGTTCTGCCTTATTCCGCGCGCCTATGAGCTCGCTCAGCAAAACTTCCAAATCCCAGTTTTCCAACCGCTTATCGACTTCCGAAGTCATGCGTTTTACGAAAAGCTCACAGCGTTCGGCCGCTTCACGGCCATTTTCAGCATCATTATGCTCGTGCTTAGTCAAATACTCGGGAAACTAGCGACAAGCGTGTCAGGCGCCCTCAGAATGGCTCAAATGGCCAAATCCGTCGACACCAGCAACCGTAAGCCCGGCCTCACGCCAGACAAGCCAACTCCGTCCCAAACTGACCAAACCACCCCGCACGTCTTGAAGTGCCCACACTGCGGCAAAGTCAACCACATCAAAGGCACTGTCGGCGATTGCAAATCCTGCCGCAACCCGATCGAATGGACTCCGCCTCGTCCAAAAAAGCGGTCTTAACGGCCGCCTTTTTCGTTCCCCGGTGCCGCTACGCTCGCAAAAATATGATTGAATTGCTTGCCGCTATTCCAAAGACGCGCGACCATCGCCTGCGTCACAAGGCTGCCGCCCCAGAGCGAAATCGGCGAGTAGCTCGTCTCGTCAAGTGCCTGTGTCACTACCTCGCCCTTCTCCGCCATGACAATCAAGCCATTATGGAAGGTTGCCACGCTAGTCTCATAGCTCAAAGTAAACTTATGGAGCGTTTCGACTAGCTGATTCGTTGGCATCGACAAGGTAATCACTTTCGGATAATAAAGGGTACGAAGCAGCTTCTGGAGCTGCGGCATCGTTACAAACAGATCGGTCTCGGCCTCTCTGGTTAGCCAGTCGCCAACACTCGGACAAACCGCATCGACTGCGTCGCGCGTAATTAAAACTGGCTTCTCGACCTTCTCTAGGAATTCCGCAAACACTAGCGAAGTTTCTGCGTTACGCCCGCTATCGCCAATCAAAATCACCGCTTCAGCCCAATCGGCCAAACGTAACATCTCAGATAAAGAGTCCGCACAAAACGCACCGGAATTACCAGACTTTGCGAAGTAGACTTCGCTCGTGCTCGGCACCTGACCTTTGAGATCCTCGGGCAAAAGCGCTCGCACTTCGCCAACGCCCATACGTTTTGCCGTCTCGAGCGCACTCGCGACCGCAAAAAATGCCATGCGATTGCCGCCAATCACGAGTAGTTTTCCCGCCATTCGCTTCTGCTCAGGCGGAAGCAAATCTATATCATTGAACAATTTTTTTATACTCTGCCTACGCCAGTAGTCGAGGTTTTCACTCATGCCAGCTCCAGCTCAATCGGGCAGTGGTCCGAGCCCATCACTTCGTTATAAATCTCGGCATTTTTAATCTGTTTTTCGAGTTTTTTGCTTACCAAGAAATAGTCGATACGCCAGCCAATATTTCTCGCCCGCGCGCCCATCCGGAAGCTCCACCATGTATACTTTTGTTCACCAGGATGCAGCATGCGCCACGAATCGATATAGCCGCCATCCAAAAAATTAGTCATTCCCTGCCGGCCGGATTTCGTGAAACCAGCGTTGCCTTCGTTGTCTTTTGGACGCGCCAAGTCGATCGGCTCGTGCGCGACATTGAAGTCGCCACATACAATCACTGGCTTCGTCCGCTCAAGCTGTTTCATGTAGCTAAGCAAAGCCTTATCCCAGACTTTCTCGCGGTATTTCATACGCTCAAGACTGTGTTTTTCGTTCGGCACGTAGACATTTACGAGATAAAAACCATCAAATTCCGCTGTCAACACGCGGCCCTCACGACGCGCATCGCCGAAGGCATCTTCCCAGCCACTCAGCGCTTCCTGCTCCCCGAAGAAGCCAAAACGTACAGACAGGGGCTTCACCTTTGTAAAAATCGCCGTACCAGAATAACCGGCACGCTCCGCAGAATTCCAAATCTCTTCATACTCCGGCAAATCCACTTCGGCCTGCCCTTGCTTCGCCTTCGTTTCCTGGAGGCACAGGATATCCGGCTGGTATTTCTCTATAAAGCCCTGAAGGGCGCCCTTCGTCAGCACCGCTCTAAGCCCATTCACGTTCCAGGAGAATAACTTCATATCTCTATCATACCACAGCCTCGCGATTGATTTTTCTAGCATTTCATTGTATAATCGCGCCATGCGCCCCAGGCGTAAATCTATAGCAGGAGGAGTATTGCCATGGCAAAGATATTCCTAGACCCTTATGACAACAGCGAGGAGTCTAAAAACTACATAAACGAACTCGCCGAAACAATTCTATACGGGATTAAGGATGGGACTTACTCATGGGAAGACGATTACGATGGCTACGTCGTTCCGATCGAAGATCTCAAGTACGACTTTCCCGACGATAACGAAGAACTGGCCTCCATTGGCGAAAAGCTCGCCAATGCACTTCCGGAGCAGGCCGAAGAACTCAGCATCAACACTCCGTTGGGAGACGACCCCAGCGTCGCATTCGAAGGGAGTATCATCGTTGTCAGCTAGCCCGTAGCGCCCACTCTGTTATAGAGTGGGTTTTTTATGATACAATATTCTTAAGTTTATGGAGTGTAATATGCGTAAAGATTATATCAAGTGGGACGAATATTTCATGGGGCTAGCCAAGCTCTCCGCCGAACGCAGCAAGGACCCAAATACACAGGTCGGCGCTTGTATTGTCAATGAAGCCCACAAAGTCGTCGCACTAGGCTATAATGGCATGCCACGTGGCGTCCAAGATTCAGATATGCCATGGGAGCGCGAAGGCGATTTTCTCAATACGAAGTACGCCTACGTCTGCCACTCTGAGCTCAATGCCATCTTGAACTCCGTCGCAAACACCGATGGCTGCACGATTTACGTCACTCTCTTCCCTTGCAATGAATGTGCCAAGGCCATTGTCCAAGCCGGCATCAAGCGCGTCGTTTATGCCGACGACAAGTATGCTGACACCGACGGCACCAAAGCTTCGAAGACTATCTTCAATCGCTGCGGCGTCGAATACGTCGAATATAAGCCATCCGGCAAAAACATTACCTTATCTCTTTAAGGAGTAATATGACTAAATCCCCAAAAATCCAAGAAGCCGTCAAGCTCGCCACTAAGGCGCATGATGGCCAATTGCGCAAAACCGGGGAACCCTACATTGTCCACCCTCTAGCAGTGAAGAAAATCCTCGAAGAGTGGAACATGGACGACGACACAATTATCGCCGGCATTCTCCACGACACCGTCGAGGACACCGAAATCACATTGAAAGATATCGAGGAACAGTTTGGCCACGATGTCGCTTTCCTCGTTGATGGCGTTACGAAGCTTAGCAAGGCCCGCAGCGGCATGAAAAACCTTGACAGCTACCTCCCCGAAACCAGCGACAACCTCTTGAAGCTTCTGATTGCTACCGGACAAGACGTCCGTGTTCTCATCATCAAGCTTGCCGACCGCCTACATAATCTCCGAACCCTCAGTGCCCTCCCACCGGATAAACAGAAGAAAATCGCCCGCGAATCACTTGATGTCTTCGCGCCGCTTGCTGACCGACTCCAGATGGGTCGCGTACGCGTGGAGATCGAAGAAACCAGCTTCCGCTATCTCGACCCAAAGCGCTACGAAGAGCTAAAGAAACTTACCGAAGAACGCCTCAAGCGCGCCGACAAGAAGCTAAACAATGCGCGCCAAGCCGTCGAAGACCTCTTGAAGAAAGAACATATCAAATACAAGTGCGACGGACGCGTAAAGTCTATCTATTCGCTTCACAAAAAGCTCGCGAAATATGACCAGAACATCGACCGCGTCTATGACCTTATTGCGCTTCGTTTCATCGTCGAGGACGTCACGACATGTTATCTTACGCTCGGTCTTATTCATTCCCTTTTCCGCCCGATGGACGGCCGCGTGAAGGACTATATTGCCGTTCCGAAGCAAAATGGTTACCAGTCCATCCACACCACCGTCATCACCCCAGACAAACAAGTCGTCGAATTCCAGATTCGCACCAAAGAAATGCACGACTATGCAGAGCGCGGTCTTGCGGCAACCTTCTTCTACAACGAGCAGAAGCTCACTTCCGCCTACACTGAAGGACGCATCAGCAAGCTTCCAAGTCACCTCCTTTGGATTAAGGAGCTCCAGGAAACCGCCGCAAAGCTCGCCTCCGGCGAAAAAGTCGACACAAAGAAGCTCAAACTAACCCTCTTCGCCGATAAAATCTTCGTCTACACTCCAAAGGGCGATATTATTGATCTTCCGAAGGACTCCATGCCACTCGACTTCGCCTATCGCCTGCATAGCGAAATTGGCGCAACCTGTACCGGCGCCATCGTAAACGGCAAGATGGTGTCCCTAAACACTAAGCTTCATAACGGCGACATTGTCGAAATTGTCACAACAAAAAACAGCAAGCCAAATCCTGGCTGGCTCGACAAAGTCGGGAGTAAGCACGCCCGCCACAAACTTCTTAGCCAGCTCCACGCCCTCTTCCCGAACTTCGTCGCAAACCCAGATCCGCCGACAAAACCAGAAAAGAAAAAATAACCCCCGTTCATTCGGGGGAATATTTTTATCCTTCGCCTTCCTCTTCGGGGACCGTTTTCTTCAGACGTTCTTCTTGTTTCTGCTGATATTTCTGAGCGTTCTCTGCATCGCCCATTAATTCATAAATCGTCTTGAGCCAATTCGCGGACTTCGCCGATTTTTCCAACTTCTCTGCCTCTTTTGCGTCTTCTAGCTCTTTCTCTCTAAAACTCTCAATTGTATAGAGCAGACCTATTCTCCGGTAGAGACAAGCAAGCCTAATCTCTTTGTCCTCGTACTGGTCGTAAATGCCGCCTAAATATTTATAAATCGCCTCGGCATCTTCATCAATTTCGTCATCGCTCTTCTCGAAATAATAGTTCTTCACATCGCTTAGCACTCTAGCGCGTTCCTCATCCGATATTGTCGACGTCTTCTCAGTTTTCCAGTACGTGTTATATAAGTAGATCATGCCCAAAGTAATTCCGGTAACTGCCGCCGCCGAGGCTATCACGATAAGAACGATAAATACCGCTTTGCGAATACGCAATCTTGTCTCGCTCGACATCGGCACATGCTCGCTACGGCTCTGCTTGATTCGACCCGGACCGACTGCCTTCGAAGACCTCGACTCCCTAAGAACGCGCTTCGCCTCAGCTCGCGCACGCTTCTCTTCCTCTTTCTTTTTACGCTTCACATCGCTCGGTTTTTCAAAAAACGACGCGTTATCAATCTTCTCAATTTCTCGTGCTCGATATTGGATATCTTCTGGAGCCACTTTCTTTCCTTCGTCCATCTTCTCTCCTTAATACCTCGTCGGAATCTCTCTTAAGTAAGTCGTCATCGCTTGGCTAAGTCTGGACATTTGGTTAAAGCTCCAGAGATAATTTGCCATATTCAAGTTGAAAATCTCAGCACGCACAATCGAGCTAGCACCTTGACCAGCGCCAGCAGTACGGTTTAAGACTATCTTCTTTACCACAACCGGGGCATCGAAACGCAACGTACGATTACATTGGTTCTGATTTATCGTCCCGGACGCACCTTTCCCTCCAACCGAAACCTTTGTCGTTCCAACGAATTTACAGGTATTTACCTCATCAGCAATGATAATAGCGTTTATATAGGTCGGGCGATCAGTGATATAGACTTTCTTAGCGAAGATAATCGTCTGCGTCAAGCTATCTATCGTCCCCTTCTGGCCATTGTCATACCCAATATCACCATCGATAACTATATTATTTTCAGGCGCGCTATAGACCACTGTGCGATTCGGCTTATCGATACCTTTGTCTATAAATTGAGAATCTGAGATATTCGGCAATGAGCCGATATAGAGATTCTTCTTGCTATCAAACCTCATCACGCCGGACGGAGAAACAATAATATCACTTCCGTTATAACCAGACACGTCATAATAAACTGCGTTATCGTAGTTCTTCATTCCGAGCCCATTCACCTCAAAAGACCCCGTCGTCGACGCATAGCGCTCTTTCATGCGCTGCTCGTATTGGCTAGCCATTACGCCGCCAATCGAGGAGCTACTCGCGTTACAATTCGCGTTCGCGAATGTTTGTGTCACAAAAGTACAGTTATTTGAATTCTGCCTAGTCGACACATTGTCCGTATTATTATCCGTCCTGACCTCATTTACGGCGCGCGAAGCTGGATAGCCAGCGCGGGAATAGCCGAGAGCAGCCCCGGAAGCGAATAACAACGTCGAATTATCAGTTCTCACCCTACCAAACACGCCATACTCGGACCATGACCCATATCGATAATCCAAGTTATTCTGTCGTTTTACATAGCTTGCCGTATCGATTTTGGTTGCGCTATAAGTATTCGAGGATTCTACGCTCATCGTCGGCTTTTTCGCAATCGTGCTACAGGAAACCGCCGTTAGCCACGAGCTAGAGTTCGACCCTTCCTGAAGAGCAATATCGCCAACTCCAGCACCATTCACAATGTCGCTGCCAGACAAGTCATGGCTATCGGCCGGATATACCGAAAGCTCAACGCAAACCCTATCGCCAACGTTTACCGTGCCATCGTCAGGGACGACAAATGAAACCGAGCCGAGTTTGGTGCCGCCGTTATCAACAGTACTCGAAGCCGTCGCATTATCGTTCCCGTTGCCGTCAAGCAAACCATTCTGGTTCAGTCTAAAATCGCTTCTGCTACTCGCCGGAACGTCATACTCAGCAATCATCGCGCCACCAGCGGTTTTGAAATAATACTTTACGTTAATCTGGGTCGGCTTAGTGATCGTCGCGTATGGGCTGCTATTATCTCCGAGAGCAGTGTTTTTGCGCGCTTTCACAACGACACCAGGGCCCATCGACGAAGGCTCGCCAAGATACGCAACTTTACTTGACCCGCCATTATCGACGAACGGAACAAGCTGATAATTATATGGCACTTTAACGGATGCCGTCGCAGACACGTCGCCGCCACCGCTTTTCACGCCATTATCATAGCCAAGATTTGTCCAAGTTAATGATTGCGTAATCGTATGCCCAGTATCGAGCGTCTTCACGCGGTTATTGCATGTCGAAGCATTAACGCCGCCCGCCAATTTATAATACCCTTTTGTCTTAGTCGTACTTCCGCCGGTGTTGCAATTATTATAGTAATCATTCTCGCCCGGCGAAACGCTCGTGTTGCCAAGTGTCTGGCTCAAAATATTTGACTCTGTAATATTTGTATAAACCATATTCTTCGGCGAGCTAGTCTTCGTGCTATCGTTCCAGCCAGAAACCTGTTCGCCAAAGAGATAACGACTCTTCACATCGGCATTGTCTGTAGAATCGGATGTGCCGCTATAGCTAAAAGTACTGCTAACTGTTTCTTTCGCACCTGCCGCCCTTGCATATACGCCGCCCGCGCACATATTATGCTCAAACTTTATCTCGTCACCCGGACGTGCCCAAATCGAAACCGCGCCGCTCGTGTTGTTTGACCCATAATACAAATAACTATCGTTTATATTTCGGTTTTTAACACCAATTTGACCGTAGTTATAGCCCTTATCGCGCGAATAGATCGTGCCGGCGAGATCGCCTTTTAGCGATGCGCAAACGTCACTCGCGCGCTTAACTTTCACGCAAGCGGTCTTTGAGCTGCGCTGCGTAGTTTTCCCGGTAGCCTTAAATGTATCGAAGGATAGAGTTTCGCAATAAGTAATCGTCTGCCCGGCATATAGTTTGCCTGCTGAGTAATTATAGTCTCGAACCGTATAGGACTGCTTTGTGGTTGTCGGTTTAGAACCGCTCGAGGCCGCACCAAGAGAGTTTAGTGCATTCGGCTTCGAAGTTGGGCTGATCGAAGTGCTCCAATCATTGTTTGCACTATGGCCAAGCGAATCGGTTCTATTCACAGTGTGCACAAAATGAATCGTATAGTCAGCGCTACCTACATTCAGGGTCTGAGCATCACCAGGATTATTTGTCGTACTCTCTACGTAGGCACCCGTGCTGTTGTTCCACGCCTTTACGTAGACCGATCCAGTAAACGTTGCTTCTGGCTCCCTTCTTACGATAACACAAGACGTCTTAGAGCCATTTTCAGTAGTCACCCCCTCGCCCTTCTTGGAGTTATAGGTTAGCGTCTCGCAGTACTTGATTGTCTGACCAGGATTAATTTTTCCACTATAATCATAAGATCTAACCGTATACCCTGTCTTGTTCTTAGTAGAAACACTCCCACTCGTTGCGGTACCTAAAGCGTTCACGCTCTGAGGCTTTGAAGTCGGACTAATAGAAGTGCTCCAACTATTACTAATCGTCTCACCACCAGAATCTGTTCGATTTATGACGTGATCAAAGTGAATCTTATAGCTGTCTCCGCTCACGGTAATAGTCTGATTAGCGCCAGGATTATTTGTTGTACTAGTCGCATAGTTACTACTATTAGCTGTATCAGTCGCCGTAGCGGTCACGGACCCAGTAAAGGTCGCAGCGGCATTTTTCTTAACAATCAACTTCATCGGCGTGATACCGTCACTACCCGTAAAACCATACCTTCGGTGCATATATATCACTACTTCATCGTAACCGTCCTTATGATAAGTGGTTGGGTTTTTACTAAGGAATGTATCCATATCGATCTCAATCGACGCCGACTGCGGGTTCGTCCACCAGTTAACATATACACTATCGGCATCGGGTGCCGATTCATAAGCGCGCGCAAAATACCAACCGTCGCTAGATCCGCCGTTATACCAATCACTACCAGTGCGCCTAATACCTGCTTTTTCCCAGCAAGTGCTTGAGGCGCTCGAGTCTACGCATAATCTTACCTGCGTCGCATAATTGATGCGATACCAACTACCATCAACTTTCGAGCGCTTTTGCCCCACGACCGATCCGACAATATACATGCTCTTCTTGCCGGTACGATCGAGAACCGTGTTTACGTTAATGACGTTTGGCCAACCCGTAGTATAATCATCCGCAAGCCACACGACAGCGCGCCCCGCATCGCCACCACTACACGCCCATTCGACGCCATACTCGCCGCTCCCCGATCCGACTTTTGTAATATCCGAATAAGGCTTCTTCTCGCCATTACTATTTGTGTTCACCTCAAATTTAGCCTTCGCGTTCGCAATACAGCTGCTATAATTTCTCGCGCTCGCGAAACCAGTTAGCGAAAACTGCTGGACCAAGAAAGAAAGAGTCAATACCAAGCAGGCAAAAAAGAGCGTTTTACCAAAGGAATATTTCCGTCCTCGCTCAAACCTGAACGGGACCCCCAAAAACAGCTCCACGCCACCACTTTCCATATCTATATTTTAGCATGAGCGAGATGAAAAATATCAACGTTTTTTAGTATCTAGACGGCAATTCGCGCAAATAGGTCGTAGTCGCCTGGCTGAGGCGCGACATTTGGTTGAAGCTCCAGAGATAATTCGCCATATTGAGATTGAAGATTTCGGCGCGGCGAATGGCATAATTACCATTATCGGCACCAGCCGTGCGATTAAGAATCAGCTTACTAGCCACTACTGGCGCGTCGAAACGCAGCGTTTGGTTGCAACGCCCAGAACCAAGCACCGACGCACCACTCTTTCCTCCAACGGAGACCGCTTCGCTGCCAGCATATTTGCAGGTGTTAACCGACTCGGCAATAATAACCGCATTAATATAGGTCGGGTTATCTGTAATGTATACACTCTTCGCGAATATAATTACCTGCGTCAAGCCATCAATCGTACTATTTGCGCCATTGCTCGTCCCAATGTTTCCATCGATAATGACTCTTCTATCCGGCGCATCATAGACGATCGTTCGGTTACGCCTATCGACGCCCTTGCTTGCAAATTGAGCATCGGTCAAATTCGGAAGCGAAGAGATATAAAGGTTTTTCGACGAGCGGAAGCGCACAATACCGCTACCCTCAGCGATCACGTCAGAGCCATTATACCCAGACAGATCCACATAAGCAGCACTGCCATAGTTCTTCACCGGAAGACCATTCGTGTTAAACTCCGCACCACCACTATATCGATCCTTCATACGCTCTGAATAAATCCGCGCCGAAACACTACCGATATTCGTATTACTCGATTCGCAATTAGCATTCGCGAAAGTTTGCGTCATGAAGGTGCAGTTATTCGTATTTGAACTTGCAGCGATCTTGTTATTATTTACGCTCGCCACGTCGTTAACGCGAGGGGCGTTCACACCCTGAGCGTTCGGATAGCCATCGCGCGAATAGCCAAGCGCCGCACCCGACACAAACAGCGAAGAATTATTATCGGTCCTCACTCTGCCAAACACGCCGTATTCTGACCAGGAGCCGAAGGTAACTTTCATCAAATCGACATTGCGATTATACTTCGCCGTCTTGAACTGAGTGGCGCTGTACGCATTCGACGACTCAACACTCATCGTCGGCTTCTTCGCAATCGTGCTGCAAGATACAGCCGTAGCCCAGTTTGCGCGATTATTTCTGTCTAGCGTAGAACCTTCAATGAGAGCTGGTTCTAGGCCGGCAGCCACACCGGCTCCATTCACCGAACCCGCATTGCGATTGTCATGGCTGTCCGCTGGGAAAACCGAGACCTCAACGCAGACTTTATCGCCTACGCTAACGCCACTATTTGCAATAGCAATCTTCACATCTGGCAATTGCGTACCGCCGTTATCGACGGATTTTTGACTTGCCTGTTCCGTCGTACCCTCAATCAGCCCATCGCGGTTTAGTCGGATAGCGCTACGGCTACTACTCGTTACGTAGTTTTCTGTCACACCGTTAACGCTAATAACACCACCACTTGACGAGCGATAATAATACTTCACCTCAATATCCGTCGGCTTCGTTATGGTCGCATAATTCTGTTTATCGCTCGGGAATGCGATGTTCGTCCTAGGAACAGTTACGACGCCAGGACGCATCGTCACGTCCTCGCCAAGATATGCAATCTTCCCAGAAGTCTGGTTATCGACATATGGGGTAAGCGTATAATTATACGGTACTTTCACTTGAGCCGTAGCGGATTTGTCGCCATTATTATACTTGCTTCCGTTATTCATGCCGTAATCATTCCAAGTCAAAGTCTGCGAGAAGCTATGACCAACATCAAGCGTCTTCGTGCGATTATTGCAGCCCGTCAAACTCCCATCCGTCGCAAAAACGCCACCGCCAACTACCTTATAGTAACCGTTCGTACCATTCGCGCCACAAGAGTTGTAGTTGTTAATCCCGCTCGGAGAATGGAGTCGCTTACTAATGTTCGCTAGATTCGCGACAATATTGCTGCTGCTAATATTATTGAAGTTGAAAGTCTTCGGTGTAGTACTTCCATTTCCATCACTCCCGCTATATGTCGATACGTCGTTCGAGAAAAGATAATTTCCTTTTAATTGCGCATTAACGGCGCCGTCGCTATCGGCGCTCGGCCTAAACGAAATATTGCTCACAGTCTCGCCGCCGCCCGTTGCGCGCGCGTACACGCCACCAGCACAATAGTTATAGCGGAAGCGAATATCGTCGCCTGGACGCGCATAAATCGAGTCCACGCCGCTAGACACAAACTTGTAGTTGTTTCCCAGCGTAGTGTTCAAGACACCAATTTGTCCCAAATTCTGACCGTTGCTGAAACTATAAATCGAGTTTGCTAAATCTCCCTCGAGGTCACTACAGGTGCTCGACGCCTTCTTTACCTTTATGCATACTTTCTTCGTATCATACTGAGTTGTCTCGCCCGACTTAATATAAGTCGCGAACTTAAACTCTTCACAATAAGTAATCGTTTGCCCGGCGAAAATGGTTCCAGAATACGTCTTATCTCTTGGCGTATAAGTAGTTTTTGTCGTAGTCGCCTGAGTACCGTTAGCATTGGAGGTCGTCGCATTCCCCGTCACAATGCCAGAATTCGACGTCGTTACGGTCCAAGGGTTGCCAACCGAATGGCCATTTGAATCGGTCCTCGTAATCGTATGCCTGAAGTTAATCGAATAGGTATCGCCAGAAACAGTCAAAGTCTGCTCATCGCCAGGATTGTCCGTCGTGCTAGTGACAGAAGCGTCGCCAGAAGAAGCCTTAGCAGTGACCGCACCAGTATAGGTCGACGGCAAAGCCTTCATGACGTTGACGTAAACCGGGGAAACACCTTCTCCGCCATTATTGAAGCCATACTTGCGATGCATGTATAGAATATATTGGTCGTAAGTGCTGTACGATTTATGAACCGAAAATGAAGAGACGAATTTATCCATATCGATTTTGACAGTCACTTTTCTCGGGTTCGACCAGTGATATTCGCTATCCGACAAACTACTCTCTTTTGAGCGGATAAAACACTCGTAATGACTGCTGTTTTCGCAGTCAGAACTCCATCCAGAGCCCTTGGTGATGCCTACGCTGCCCCAACATTTCGACGTGGTATTGTTATTGGCTGCCGATTTCGTGCTACAAAGCCTCACTTTCGTTGCATAAACCGTTTTGTTTACTTGATGCCTAACGGAGCTTACAATCGATGCCGTAACAGTACCGGTCCTCGGGAATATGTTATTTACGTTTACTCTATATTTCCCACTGCCAAGGGAGGTAAAGCCATCAGCGTCCGACGCAAGCCAAACAACCGCCCGCGTGCCAGAAGCCGCACACGCCCAGTTGACACCATAATCGTTATCGCCAGGCGCCACTTTAGTAATATCGGAATATGGTTTCGGAGTATTATCGTTCACCTTAAATTTATTCTTCGCGGCACTCTTACAATCAGAAGAGCTAAAAGCGGAGACATTACGCCCGGGAATAGTAACAGCGGCTAGCGCAGAGACGAAAAGCCCAACGGCCAATACTCGCCAAAAGCAAAAAATCCTATCCTTCTCCATTGCTGTCATCCTCCATATTCTTCGCTCTTTCCTGAATAATCCCCTCGTATTTCGCGACATTCTTCTCGTCGCCGAGAATAGAATATAGCTTCTTCAACCAACCAGCGGAATTAATTGACTGGTCGATCTCATCGGCTTTTTTTGCATCGTCAAGCAATTTCTCGGCAAAGCCATCAATCTCGCCTAGAAGCTCCAGTTTTCGATACAGACAGGCGAGCCTGATCTCCTCATCTTCATAGGCTTCATATTTTTCCCCAAGGTACTCATAAATCTTATTAGCATCCTTTGCGATTTTTGCGTCGGTCTCATCGGAATAATAGCTCGCAACACTATTCAGTGCCTCCTGACGCTCCTCTTCACTGAGCACCACCGGCTCTTTTGGCTTCCAATAAGTGTTATACATATAAACTAGACCCGCCCCAGAGCCAAACAACAAGAACGCAGCAAAAGAGGCTATAAGAATCTTTTTCTTTTTGCTAGACATCGGAACATGCTCTTTTTGGGGCATAGCGCTCCGAGCCTCCTGTTTCTTCCGCCTTCGCTCTTCTTTTACAATGCGCTTCGCCTCGACCCTCATCCGCTTCTGCTCTTCCTTCTTTTTCCGCTCGCGGTCTTCAGGCTTATCAAAATACTCAGAACTATCAACCCTAGTAATATTAGAGGAATGAAAATGCATGTCTTCTGCAGGAATTGCCTCTGCAGAATTATTACTCTCCACTGCCCCACCAGATTCTGCAACCGGGTTCGTATCCGGCACAAAATCTACGGCACCAGAAGACTCCACATCTCCACTGTCCATATATCTATATTAGCATGAGCGCAATAAAAATGTATACTTTTAATACCGAGTCGGTAATTCACGAGAATAAGTTGTTGCCGCCTGGCTGAGACGAGACATCTGGTTGAAGCTCCAAAGGAAATTCGCCATGTTGAGGTTGAAGATTTCGGCACGGCGAATCGCATCGTCACCATTTCCGGCACCCGCAGTACGATTCAGCGCTAATTTTTTCACTACGACTGGCGCATCAAAGCGAAGTGACTGATTGCACACGTTGCTACTAATAATACTAGCGCCGGACTTGCCGCCAACTGCGACCCTAGTGCCTGAATCAAATCTACAAGTATTAACATTATCAGCAATAATCACGGCATTAATATATGTAGGTTGACTCGTAAAGTATACATTCTTCGCTATAATGATCACCTGCGTCAAATCGTCCGACCCAACCTTAAGGCCACCATCATAGTTTAGATTACCATCAATTACGATACTGTTTTCAGGCGCACTGTAAACTATAGTATGGTTCGGACTCTCAATGCCTTTCTCGGCAAATTGCTCATTCGAAATATTCGGCAATGAACTAATATAGAGATTCTTCTTGCTGTCAAAACGAATAATACCGGAAGGCGAAACAATCACGTCGCTTCCGCTGTATCCGGATACGTCGTAATAAGTAGCAGTACCGCCGAATACTTTAGTCGGCAAACCAGTTATTTCAAACGTCCCGCCAGACGAAGCATAACGCTCTTTTATACGCTGTTCGTATTGGCTTGCCATCACGCCACCAATCGAAGTGCTGCTAGTATTGCAATTCGCATTCGCAAAAGTCTGCGTCATAAAAGTGCACTCGTTCGAGTTTGTCTTTGTGGATACCTTGTTCCCGTCCGCACTCGCATCGTCGTTCGCGCGAGTCACATTCGCCACTCCATTTGCGCCCGAATAGCCATTACGCGAGTAGCCAAGCGCTGCGCCAGAAGCAAAGAGTGAAGCGTTAGACGAATTACTTACCCATACGCGACCGAATACGCCATATTCCGACCAAGAGCCAAAGTTAAACTTCTTTGAGCCAATAGTTCTCGTGTAATTTGCCGTTTTGAAGCTAGTGGCACTATAGGCATTCGAGGACTCGACACTCATCGACGGCTTCTTTGCGATCGTGCTACAAGACACTGAGCTAACCCAATTCGATCCATTGCCAGAGCCATCGCTTATGGCAATATTATTATTGCCTGCACCATATACCGAAGCCGCATCTTTCTCGTCATGGCTGTCGGCCGGATAAACCGATACCTCAACGCAAACCTTATCGCCAACGCTCACGCCAGAGTTAGGAATCTGAATGTTTACCACTGGCAACTGGTTACCGCCATTATCGACGGACGTCTGGCTCTCCTGACCGGTCGTGCCGCTCAGATAGCCCTGGTTATTCAAGCGCGCCCCAGACCTGCTGCTATTTGGCGCCGAAGCCTCGCTAATAATGCTCCCGCTAGCAGTCTTGAAATAATATTTAACATTTATTTCCGTTGGCTTCGTAATTGTAGCGTAATTCTGCTTGCCGCTTGGGAATGCAGTATTTGTACGTGCAACCGTCACAACACCAGGCGTCATCTTTAGAGACTCGCCAAGATATGCAACCTTACCGGTGTTACCGCTATTGTTCGTCACATATGGTCTCAAGACGTAGTTGTACGGGACTACAACACTTGCCGAAGCGGTCCTTGGGGAATTGCCGAACGAACTTCCATTATAAGTCTGTTCATTCCAATTTAGCTTCTGCGTAATAACGCTGCCGACATCTATCGCGCCAACATCATATGTGCTATTGCGGGCGCAGTCGTCCTTACCGGCAATCTGATAATAACCATCTTGCGTATTCGCCCCGCAAAGATAATTCTTGCCAGCCTGGCCATTTGGCGACCAGAAATCACCAACCAGGTTCTTGCCTCTCAAAAAATTATAATTATGGCCATCATCGTAACTATGCCAGAAGCGCGGATTATAGAAAGTGCCATCAACTACCGACACGGACTGGCGGAATAAGTATCCATTCCCCCCATTATTTAGCCTCGTACTCTCGCCAGACGCCGAATAAGTCACGGTGTTCGATAAGTTCTTTTCTCGAATCGGATATAGTACGCCGGCACACATCTTATAGTAGAAGCGAATATTATCTGCTGGTCGCGCAAAAATCGAAACACCCATTTCCGAATAAGGCGTCGTATAAGTGGGGTCGCCATCACCAGTCAAATCATAGTTCTTTACGCCAATTTTACCAACGTTAGCGCCGTAATTTAGGCCGTACTGGAAACCTGGGAAATCATCGCAGGTCGCATTATCGCGCCAAACCGTCACGCATTCCGACGCAGTCGCTGTAATATTTCCATTCGATGCGTCAATTTTACTCTTATAGGTTATATTGCCGCAGAATGTGATCGACTCTCCATAACGAAGATTTCCAGAATAAGTCTGCCCGGTAATATCGTCTCCCTTGCTCTGACCTTCCGTTCTATACGCTGCCCCGCTCGCTTCGTGGCTAGGAGAAGGAATACTGCCATCTTTCTTCATCTCCGTATTCCACGGATCCCCGACCGTATCGCCGGCCGTGTCATTATTACGTTTGATATTATATGCAAAGTTTACAGTATACTTGCCCTCCGAATCGGTAATCTTCACCTTCTTGTTACTATCGATCGACGCATTCGTGCTGCCGTTTTTTACAGTAGGCGTCACACTCGCAGTAAACGTGGCCGGCGGACGTTTCAGAACAATGGTTCTCTCTCCGGCAGATGCATAGGCCTTATTATTAACATTCGAAAGACGATATTGAAGTTCATGTTTATAAGTCTTCGCCTGCCCAGGAGTCAACGAAGCCCTATACCCACCAGAACCATTAGCATACTCAGTCGTTGAATATACTGGTTTATATTCATGGTCGGTAACGGCCTCGAACCTTATACTTCCCTCAGCCGTGTCGGACCCTAGCCAATCGTTCTTTATCACCTTATAAGGCTCATCCTCGCCCGTAATAATCCCCATATCTCTTCTAATAAAATGGCTAAAAATTATTGGTTTACTAGTCGCACTATTAACGGTAATCGGGTTACTGGCACTAATCTCTGCGCCATTATAGGTCAATGATCCATCATAACTAAGATCAGTCTTCCCTGTAAATTTGCTATACGGGGCCGTGTCGATCGTAGTACCACACTTGCTACCGCCCCATTCGAATGCAAAATCGGTCGTGTCAATCAAGAATAGAGCACTCGTGCTGTTGTCGTCAGTCGCGCCGTTCTCGGAATTCGTGCAGTGGTTCCAAACATTCGTGCCGCTCACATTTACTAGAAAATTATGATAAATCGTATCGTCGTCAAAGACGAGCTCCTGTTCACCCGCGCGAACGGCCTTCTTACACTCGCCGTGTGTCCCGCCATCAAGGATATCTACCATCGAGACATAGGTCTTCAGCCTTTTGCCGTCAACTTCTTCGTCGACGGCGCCCCTGATGTTGCCATCCCCGTCCCTCAAAAATTTGAAGTGCTCCGCATAGCGATAAGCCGAACTATACTCATTTGCGCCTTCTTTAGAGTGCATCCTATCGCCAATATCTATATCATTGAGTGCCCAAATCATCTTTTTTCCATCGATCTTATCGTGAGTCAAATGGTCATGGAGCTCGACCTTTACGTCAAAAATCGCACCGCCACGACAACGAGATTTGTCGACAAGCGACTTCCCAGAGAAAAATGACCAACCCTTACGCGCCTCATATCCAGAGTTCATGTTGTTGCCGTAGCCATACGCAATCGATACCACGGTCGAAGGACCGTCGTCCTTATCGCACGCGTATGTCCTAACTCTAATATTCGAAATTGTCATGTACACGTCGTATGCTGCGCCAGTCTGTACATCAATTGCCGCCTCCGACGAAACAATCTTGATATAATCATTAGCTCCGTTATAAGTATAAGTTTTTTCGGTCGTCGAATCGCCATGGTTCCATGCAATAGCATAGCTATTTCCATGGTTTTCACCCTCGAAAACCATGTTTGTCGTTTTGTCTTTGTCTTTCGCATAGCAATCGAATGCACTACTCGTAGTCCCACTGAACGAGATGCTATAACCAGCCCATTCCGGGTGCTTGTTATCGTCGCCAGTATGCTTTTTGTTATAGCAAGCATAGTAGAAGCCGACCTTGTTTCGGTCCAATATGACGTCCGTCGGAATCATTTCGTTCTTAATGACAAGATTACCTTCCACCGTACTATATGCCTGGTCGTGCTTTCCCTCGATAGAAGCAACCCCTGCCGCCGAAACGCCTGGCGAACAAATCGCCGCTAAACCCACAGCAACTATCATCGCCACCAGAACCGAAAGCATCTTCCGCTTAGTCATCACTTCTCCCCCTTTCTTGTGCCTAACAAATAGGCATCTATCGCTTCGCTTACGCTCTTATACGTTTCGACCTCGCTATTATGAGAATATGCGATGCCGCTCTGCACAATTGTCATAGAAAATATATCTTCCCCACTCCTCTTTTCGTAACTGAACAAATGATACATTCCAGATTCATCAAATTTTGGGAGCATTTTCACCGCTTCAAGATATCTTCCCTTTGGGTACACAGCACCTGCCTGAGGATAATACTCAGCCACCAAATCGCCATTATATTTAGCAACAAGCTCATTAATCTGAGTCTCGCTCAGCTCTTTTCCTGCAACTTCTTCAAAGAAGCGCAAGATAGGAGTCATATTTTCACTCACATACTTCCGGTCATTAGCGTCGTTAATGTCTTTAATAATCTTCGGCACGAAAATCACACCGCAAACAATAAGCGTAACGGCCACAATTGCAGCTACATAAATATACCAACGCTTCGCCCTGCGGCCGAGGAATCCTCTAATACGTGCTTGGCGATGCTCGCTCTCAAGCCTACTTTGTTCCTTTTTAAGCGCCTCCTCCTGCGCTACGACATCACTAGATGCTCCACTAATCTTGTCTTTTTTCTTCGATTCCTTCGAAACGCGCTTTGCCTCAGCTTCCATGCGCCTCTTTTCGGCGCGCTCCTTGCGCTTTTTATCTTCCGGCTTATCAAAATAATCAGCGTCATCGGACCTATCAATATCAGTGGCACGAAAACGTATATCTTCTGCGGCAACTTTTCCCACAGAATTCATATCTACTGGCCCACCAGACTTCTCTTTAGGACTATTGTCCGGCTTAAAATCCACGGCACCACCAGAGAACTCCACATCTCCACTGTCCATACCATTATTTTAACGCAAGCATAATAATAGCCGCAAGCATTTTCCAAACAAAAAATGCCCCGTTTGGGGCATTTCCCTAAATCTCTTCTGGCTTCACGCGAATTTGTTCAGTCGTGTCACGATCGCGCACTGTCACAGTGCCATCCTCAAGCGTATCGAAATCAATAACAACACACTTTGGCGTACCAATCTCGTCCTGCTTGAGATAACGCTTCCCGATATTTCCAGAATCATCCCAAGTCACATTCTTGTACTTGTTGCGGAGTATTTTGTATACTTCGCGCGCCTTCGCGACAAGCTCCGGCTTATTCTTGAGAAGCGGCGAAACACAGAAGCGATACGGCGCCAACTCTTCAGGGAGCGCCAAAACGATACGATTCTCCTCCTGGCGATACGCGTTTGCGAGCACCGCGAGAATCAAACGCTCAACGCCAATCGACGGCTCAATCACATGCGGGATAAAGCGCTCCGTGCTACCCTTCACGATATATTCCATATTCTTGCCGCTCTCGCGCTGAATATTCGAAAGATCAAAGTCTGTACGATAGGCCAAACCCATCAATTCTTCCTGACCATTCGGATAGTCGAACATAATATCGACTGTACGCTTCGAATAGTGCGCACGGTCTTTCTCGCCAACCTCAATATCGTGGATATTTTCACTCTTCAAGCCCATTACATCGGTCAAGAACTTATGGTTCTGTTCGAGCAATTTCTCGAAATTCTCTTCCCAAGTCGCCGGTGCAACAAAGTATTCAATCTCCATCTGCGAGCATTCGCGGTCGCGGAGAATGAAGTCGCGTGGCGAAATCTCATTACGGAAGGCTTTGCCCTGCTGAGCAAGACCAAATGGCAAGTCCGGATAAATCGAATCAACAACATTCTTGTAATTTGTAAAAATGCCCTGCGCAGTTTCCGGACGGAGATAGGCAATAGAAGAATCGTCATTAACTGGACCAACATGCGTACTGAACATCATATTGAACTGGCGGATATCGCCCCATTCAATCTTGCCGCAAGTTGGGCACTTCACATTGAGCGCTTTAAATTCCTCTGTCGTCACGCTCTCGGTAATACCATCAGCGATTTTGTCCGCGCGGAAGCGACCATGGCAAGCGCCACATTCTACGAGCGGGTCAGAGAATGTCGCAGTGTGGCCAGAAGCAACCCAAGTACGTGGGTTCATAATAATTGCTGCATCAACGCCGTAAATGTCCTCACGGCTCTCTACCCAGTAATTCCACCAGGCATCCATAATTTTGCGCTTCAAGGCAACGCCCATTGGGCCAAAATCCCAAGTACCAGCCATGCCGCCATAGACATCGCTGCCCGGATAAATAAATCCGCGGCGTTTGCACAAACTAACAATATCTTCCATTTTTGCCATAATGTTTATATTTTACCACAATTACAGGCTTTTGCTCTGCTCGGCACAGCGCACGATATATAGCACTTCGTCGAGCAGCTCACCGAAGCCCGCAACTTTCATGCAAATCTCGAGCGGCGACGAGACCATGAGCCGCATCAACTTGATATGCTCAGCCGTCACTGGACCGCCATCGCGCACCGAAAGCGCCCCATCCTCTACGTTCCAGACGTACTGACTCGAAGCCGAAAGCTTTTCGCCTGCCGTGTCGTATTTTAGGTTTATTTCCTCACCTGAAGCCATAAGCATATTCATACTCGCCCAAGCCCACAAAAGCTCCTTGTAGCGGCTAGGAGAGCCCGAGACGGCATGTTTCTGTGCGGCCTCCATACATTGGCGTAAAATATTAAAGAATTCTGGCGTCTCCGCCTGCTCTGCGCGACGCGAAGCCTCGCGCATAAGGCGCCCACCTAGGTCCAGAAGTTCGACATCTCCCACGAAAGCATCATAATGCTCCAACAGCTTCGCTGAAGTTAGGATCCCCAACTCGCCTTTGCCGTCATGAATCACCACTTCCGACACCGAAAACAGCTCAATTCCACCCGCGAGCTTGGATTTCTCGCGTCGGACGCCTTTTGCCATCACGGACTTCTTGCCTTCTGGCGTCAAAAGCTGCAAAATTCGGTCCGCCTCGCCAAAATTCGTCCGCTTCAGAACAATCGCCTTCGTCCTAAGATCACGCATAGCGCCCCACAATCTCAAGCAAATCGCTTGGCCGCATCGAACCCTTGTCGAACGCCGCCACAACACCGTATTTCTCAGCGATATCGTCAGGCAACGAAACGCTGCTCACAATCACGACTGGCACATCCATGAGCTGCGGGTAGCTGCGCATCTCGTTGAGCACCGCAAATCCCGTCGGCCCAGTCAACAATACATCCAAAATCACGAGCCGAGGCGGCTCGTCAAAATCCATCGCCGCAATCGCCGCGATGCCGTCATGGAAGAATGCCAATTCCTGCCCCTTCAAAAGCCGGCGGTAGTAGCTTTCCCACCCACAATCATCTTCGAGAACAAAAATCATAAGAAACTCAGCTGCCCGGAAACCGGTAAATCAATATAAAAGCTCGTTCCGTCGCGATGGCGAATGAGCCCAAAATCACTATGCATATAACTAGAAAAACGCGACGCAATATAGAGCCCCAAACCGCTCGAGCCCGGACGCATCGGCGTCGCCACCGGCTTCTTCACGAAGCCATCTTTGATTTCGCGCCAGATCTTCGTCGGAATCGTCGGGCCAAAATCGCGCACTTCAATTCGAATCTTCGCTCCGCGATCATAGACCGCGATTTCACTCGGCAACTCCTCGCCGCCATAATTCATCGCGTTGAGGCAAAAGTTATAAACCACCGAATGTAATAGTTGTGTATTTGCCACCGCCAATCTACGCTTATTTCGATAATCAATCGAGAGTTCACGACGATTAAACTTAAACCATTGCCAAAGTTCATTCACAACCTCATCGCAAACCGCGCGCGGATTCACCGGCTCCATTTCGAATAATGCCTCATCAAGCCGAGCAATTTTTGTCAGATCATTCACCTGACGAATCGCACGGTCGCTCGTTGCTACGATTTGCTTTCCGACCTCACGCGCCCCCTCGAGGCTTTCCTCATAGTCCAAAGACAAGGCGAGCTGCCGCATCAAACTTAGCGGCGCCTTCAATTCATGCGCAACTACTACCTCGCTTTCCATGCCTTCATTTTATAACAAAAAGCCTCCCATATAAAAGCATAAGGGGAGGCTATTTTTGCTAATTACGAGTTGCGACGAAGTTTCTTGACGAGCGTTTCAAAATCGCTGCGATATGCTTCGGCGTCAGTCTGCATCACAAGCGTCTTGTCGTTCACCTTGAGGAGAATCACGATACCACGAATGCCATCCGCAATCTCACCCTCATACCAAGTACCAGACAAGGCGTTATCATCGGACGAGAACGCACGGGAAGTCAACTTACCATTTTTAATCTTCGTCTCATAGGAAGTCTGAACAGTCGTAATCTGACGATTGAGAATCTGGAAACGCAAGGCGTAACGAGAAGCCTTATTATTAACTGGGTCTACCTGCTTTGGCTGGAAATAGGCAACATAGTCGTTGTTACTCGTGCCGTCTTTCTCAATGTAGACGCTCCAAGTCTTCGGATACTCAAAGCTAATCGAACCATAGTCGCTCGGGCCAGTAAAGCTATAGAATGGTTCCTTGGCGCGCTCCTCATAAGCCGCTTCGTCTTTGTCGTGCTGAGTTTTCTCGGCCGCGGCGACGGCTAGATTCTTCTCAGATTCATAATTCGTCTTGAGCTCGTTGTACTGCATGAAGAAAATGACTGCAAACACAATCGCAGCCGCTGCGATGATACAAACACCAACGAGAACCAAAGTCTCCACGAGGGTATTCTTCTTCTCTGGCTTGAGGCCTGCACTTGGCGCAGTAGCCGTAGGAGCCATCGGAGGATTAACTGGTTGGTTCGGTGCCGGAACAGGATTTACTGGAACGACCGGATTCATAGGAGCTGCGCCACCAAAACTATTTGCTTGGGGCACATTCCCAGCTGGCGCCGCCTGGAAATCATTATTCGCACCGGCCGGCATATTCGGCATCGGATTGAAACCACCCATATTAGACTGTTGATCCATACGCTAATTATAGTTAAGCGTGAGCTTTTTCGCAAGCGAAAAATTACTCCTTGCTAAAATCTTCTTCGATAACCTTAATCTCGTTTTTCAAGCCATCGAGGTCTTTCTCGATGTCTTTCGCAAGAGCCGTCAAAGACTTGTATTTCTCGCTGGCTTCTTCGAGTTTAAAGTCATCAGAATAAAACCATTCCACGCCGGCCTTTAAATCTGAAATCTTGTCGCTGATAGTTTTTGCCATTTATTTCTCCTTTATTGCTTTTACGTTTGCCGTCAAAACTCGCTTTGCCATTTCGATTTCCACGTCACTTCCGACCGCCACATCGCCGCGCACCAATGCATAGCCGCGCGCCAGCACATTTTCTGGATTAAGTTGCGCTAGAATTTTATTTTGGCCGGCAATTTCTGTACGAATTAATTCAATTTTATGGTAAATTTCATCCGCAACGCGCGCAATTTCCTTGCAATTTACCTCTGTTATTTCGTCAATTTTGTCTTTGAGCAAATTATTTATTCGATTTACGTCAGCACGCAAACCGGACTTCACTTCCCGTCGGTCGCGCGTCAGCATTTGCGCCGCATTTGACGGCGTCGAAGCCACCACATCGGCTGCTAGGTCGCACAAACTTTCATCAATTTCATGTCCAATCCCCGTAATTACCGGAATCTTGCTGGCCGCAATTGCGCGTACCAATGCTTCATCATTAAACACTGCGAGATCGTCCGCCGAACCACCACCGCGAATCACCGCAACCACGTCGACTTCGCCGCGCTCATTCATGTATTTTAGCGCGCGGATGATTTGGTCGGCCGCCGTCATGCCCTGCACCTGCGTATGTGCTGTAAGCACCGTAAGCCCGCCCCATCTCTCATTCAAAATCTTACAAAAGTCCGCATAGCCAGCCGCCTGCGTACTAGAAATCACACCAATCTTCTCAATCCTATCCGGTAGCGGGCGTTTCTTGGCCGGGTCAAACAGTCCCTCACCTGCCAGCTTCTTTTTGAGGAGCTCAAAGCTCTTCTTGAGGCTGCCCTCGCCCACCGGCTGAATCGCCTGAACCGTCAATGAGAATTTGCCCCAATTTGTCAGCTTTGGAAGCGCCCTAACACGCACCTTCATGCCATCTTCGAGCGGAAATCTCTGCTGGTAAACCATCATAAAGCAGCCGACACTCGACTGTTCGTCTTTCAAATCAAAGAAGACATACTTGCCCTGATTGACCTTATAGCTGGCGATCTCACCCTCAACGACCACCCCCGTAAAAGCCGTCTCAAGAATCTGGTTACAGACTGCCTGAAAATCCGAAACAGTATAGACTTGCTGCTCGCTATTTTCCATCTTTGCCGGCCTTGAATTTATCTTTGCGACTCATCAATGCCTGCTGATAGAAGCCCCAACCGCTCACAATCGTACCAAGGAGCACACAGATGCGCGTCACGATCACCGTAATCACCGCGACCGAAGGTTCAACGCCCGTCGCTACCATAATGAGCACCATCGCACCCTCATAGCCGCCAAGACCGCCTGGTGTCACCATCACTGTGCCGACCACGCTCGCCACACCCTCAGCAATCATGATCTGCGGCAAAACCTCTGGATGCCCTAATGAGCAAGCTACCACCCAATAAGTCGCTAGCTCGAGGAAGGAATAGAGCGCGCCCCAAATCGTCGGCTTCCACAAAATGCGCTTATTGCGTTTCATATTCAAATAGTCGCCGCGAAGATCGTTAAAGAATTTGCTAACCGATTCTTCCTTCAGGTATTTACGCTTCTTGCCACGCGAAAGTTTTCTCACGATACCGTTCACAAACTTTGAGGCCTTATCAGATAGCCAATCGATATTCTTCTGCTTCCTGACAATCAACCATACCGTCACGATAACCGTCTGGATGCCGAGCGCAACCGCAGCAGCGAGAAGTAGAATCCAATACTTACCAGCGAGCACGCAGCCCGCAATCAAAACGACAGCAATCGCAATAAAGGTCTGAACCGTATTCGCGAGCGCGCAGATTGCGTAGCGCAAGATATGGACGAAGCTAATCTGTCCCGCCGTAATGCCCATATCTTTCAGACGCCAAATCAAGTAGCCCAAGCCACTCGCGCCGCCACTCGGCAAAGCATGGTTTACGAAGTTAATCTCGAGCGAAATGCGCGTTAACTTTGCTTGCGTCATCTTAAAATCCTTGCGCTGTTTAAGGAAGGCAAAATAAATCTGACCCGCCGCATAATACATCAAAATCTGCTCTGGGATAAGAATCAGAAGAATCCACGGATTAAGGTGCTGGAACGAATAAACCAACGCATCCCACATCGGCATCATTTCGCCGTTAAGTTCGACCTCACCCGAAAAAGCCTGCCACGCAATGAAGGCGACCAAGGCCAACGTAATAATACTCAGAATTTTCTTTACCATATCCTTTTTAGTATATCATTTTCCCCGTTTGTTGTATAATTTAAGGGTATGCAATATCTTGTTGTGCTTGGTCGCGAAGCGAAACTATCACTCGCCGAACTCGAGGCGCTTTTTTCGTCCAGCAAAGTCAAGCAAATTGCGCCGAGCCTCGCTCTCGTTACCGCCAAATACGTCGACATCAACCGTCTCGGCGGCGCCGTCAAAGTCGCGAAGGTCCTAGACGAAGCTCCAACCGATTATCTCAGCCAACTTCCAGAAGGTAAAATCACCCTCGGCGTCTCGGATTACTCCGCAAAAGCCAGCCAAAAATCCGCCTGGACGCTCGCGCTCAAGTACAAAAATCTCTTGAAGCGCCACGGCCGCAACGTTCGCCTCATCCCGGGCAAGTCTGCCGTCATTTCTAGCGCTACCGCTCATCACAACCAGCTCGGCGAAAAGCTCAATCATATCGAACTTATCAAATTCGGCGACCAATTCGCGACTTCCATTGGTACCCAGAACATTACGGCCTATGCCAAGCGCGATCAAGCTCGCCCCGCCCGCGACGCCTTCGTCGGTATGCTACCGCCGAAACTTGCTCAAATTCTCATCAATCTTGCAACGAACGGCGCGCCAAAGGGCCGTCTCCTCGACCCATTTTGCGGTACCGGCGTCGTACTCCAGGAAGCCTCCCTTATGGGCTACTCCGTCTATGGTACTGACCTCTCCGAAAAGATGATTGATTATTCTGAGCGCAACCTCAAGTGGCTCGCTGGCCGTTACTCGGATATACCAGCCGAACCGCAGCTCGAAGTCGGCGACGCGACCAACCATACTTGGAAGCCCGCACCAGATTTTGTCGCGAGCGAAATCTATCTCGGCCATCCAATGTCTCAGCCACCTGCCGAGATTAAGTTCCGCACCGAAAAGGAAAACTCCGAAGCTCTGCTTGTGGCCTTCCTGAAGAATCTCGCCAGCCAAATCGCCTCCGGCACGACCATCGCGCTCGCCATCCCAGCCTGGCTCCGCCAAAACGGCAAATATTCTGGCCTCGATATCCTTGACAGATTAGATGACCTCGGGTATAATCATACAAAGTATCGATACGCGACTTATGACGACCTCTTATATTACCGAGAGGGCCAAATCGTTGCGCGTCAAATAATAGTATTAAGGAAAAAGTAAAGTATGTCACATGTCAAAGCTGGCGGTACCAGTAAAAACATCCACAACAATGCTGGCCAACGCCTCGGCGTCAAGCGCTTTGGTGGCCAAACTGTCAAAACTGGCGAAGTTCTCGTCCGCCAAACTGGCGCAACAAAGCTCGCTGGCCCTGGCACTTTCATGAGCCGCAACTTCACGATTCATGCCGCCATCGATGGTAAGGTTGTCTTCGTGAAGACCAAGAAGAGCCACTTCTCTGGCAAGAGCGTTCGCCGCACCCGCGTCGAAGTTCACGCAAAATAATCCAAGACTTCAAAAATCTCCCCTAACCGGGGAGATTTTTTATTTAGCGATTTTGAGCAGCGCAATCTTCACTGCCTCCCACGGCTCGAGACTGCTCGTTTTCATATCCATATCGGCCTGCGCCAAAATCTTAATGGCGTGCACAGCTTTCGGGTTGTTATACTGCAATTTCTTAATCGCCTGCGTCGTCATGAGCCCCACAAACATGAACGCATCATTCGTCAGCTCAATCTTCTCGCAAGCCTTCACCGCACCCTTCCCGTCCCCGCGGAAAGCCATATCGAGAATGTCAAAAACCAACTTCTTGTCAGGATCTTCCGCGAGCTTAAACTCTTTAAACTCAACGTTTTTGCCCTTCGTAAGCTCCTTATAAGCCGCAGAGCGCTTGTCGAGCTTCGTCTCCCAAATCACGACGTTATGCGAGCATTCGCCGACTAGCTGCGGCAGCATCGCGAAACACTCCTTATTCTCCGACAGATCCTTAATAAGAATCGCTCGCTCGGTCGCAAATAGTGAAGTGCCGAGTAGCGCCGACGGCATATCGCCGACCGTCAAGCTCTCGCCTTCGACAATTTCATAATCGTCGCCTAGCTGGCGGTCAATCTGCTTGCGCGCCGTCACGCGGTCATCGCCGTAAAAAACCCGAATCATTTCTGACAGCCTCCGCAGTAATGCGTCCCGCGCCCAGCCGTGCGCGTCTTCAAGATCTCGCCCCCGCATCGCGGACATTCCTGCCCTTCACGACGAAACACTGAGGCGAATTTCTCGAGGTAATTCCCGCGCGTACCATCCGCGCGTACATAATCTTTCATCGTCGAGCCGCCACTATCGATTGACGCTTGCATTACCTTGCAAAGCCCCTCGAGCAGCTTATCGGATTCCTTGCGGGAGAGCGAGCCGCACTTTCGCCACGGCAAAATTCCGGCATAGAAGCACCCTTCGTCGGCATAAATATTCCCCACCCCAGCGATATTATGCTGGTCAAGAATCACCGCCTTTACCGGCGAACCAGCGTGACGCCCCAGCATCTCATAAAACTCTCCGGGCTTCATATCCCACGGCTCCGGACCAAGACTCGTCAAGAACTTATCCGTTGCGAGACTCAATTCGTCCATTACGGCCCAAAAGCCGAACTTACGCAAATCGTTAAAATATAGGTGCGTCCCATCATCGAGATCGGCATAAATCCGCGTAAAGCGCCCCGGCATCTTCTCGCGGAAACTCTCGTCCGGATGCCCGGCCGCAAAACGCTCCGCCCCATCATAAATCATCTGCCCGGTCATGCGAAGATGCGCCATAATCGTCAAATCGTTCGAAAGGCGAATCAGTAACGCCTTCCCGCGACGCTCGATTGCGATTATCTCAGAACCCTCAACGAGCGATGGATCGCCGCGAAAACTTTTCTCACAAAGAATATGAAGCTTCAAAAAGCGTTTCCCCACAAGATATTTTTCGAGACCACGTCGAATAGTCTCCACTTCTGGCAACTCCGGCATACCTCTATTTTATCACTAAGCTACATCCTAAAGAGGAAGTAGAATGCAATGCCGTTTTTGATCATGTGAATCAAAATACCCGCCCAAATCGTACCGGTTAGCTCACGCGAAATACACATCGCAACGCTCATCGCAAAAACTACCACGCCAACATTCATCTGGCCATGCATAATACCAAATAAAACAGATGTAATTAAAATCGCTGGCAACGCAGACATACGCACGCGTAGCTTTCCGTAAAGCCAGCCACGGAACATAATCTCCTCAACCACCGGCGCCAAAACCACAAGACAAACGAACGCCGCGATATAATCGCCAATCGCGTATAGTCCGCTAAAACCAACTTCCTGCGTCTGCTGCCAATCAATATTCGGCAAAACCAGCATTAAGAGCGCCGTCAGAGCCGCTGCGACAATAAGAGAGATAATTAGCCCGATCGGCGCAAGCAACACGTCCGTCCAAGTCGGCAGCCCGCGCAAGCCAAGCTCGTCGCGCGTCGTCTTATTCTTCGAAAAACGCCAAGGTACGGCAATAATAATTGCCAAACTCGCAGCATAAACAACAAACGAAAAGACTGCGCTAAACCAATTCGAAACCAAAACTTCGACTGGCAAAACCGCCCGAGCTATCAAAATAAAAATCAATTGAACACTAAAAAGTACGATTCCGACCCACGCCGCAATGCCAATCGCCCAGAGGGTAGTACTCACTTTTTTATGCTTTTCAAGCCAATCGTTAATAGCGGCAAGCCTACCGCGTTCAACTTTTTTGTCCGATTTCTTGGCCGAGTTTGTCTTTTTTGCCGGAACAGTCTTTTTGGCTTCTGTCATCGTATTAGCCTCACAATATCAAGCACCGTTACGATCGCAACAATCACGAGAAGTGCTGCAAACGCGCGACCGACGATCTTCTCTTCCGTTTCCTTCGTCAGCTTCTTCTTACGCAATTTGAAAACCAGAATCAACAACCAGCGGCCGCCATCAAGCGCCGGAATCGGCAAAACATTCATACATGCGAGCGAAATCGAAATGATCGCCGTCAAGAACAGCAAGGTGTTAATGCCGCTCGACATCATATTCGGGAACAAGACCCCAATAATACCAACTGGGCCACTCACCGAATCGCCAGCCTTCTGTACCGCCTCTGCCCCACTCTGGCGGGCGCCAGAATCGAAGAAATTGAGCTGACGAGCAATGCCGCTAAAGAGATTCCAGACTAGCTCCCCTACACCTTTGAAAGTTTCGCCAGTGAGCTGCAAGGTCGTCATGAAGCCAACAACTGGCGCGCTCCAAGTGCTTCGGTAATACACAACGCCACCAATCGTTGCGCCCAAAACATACTCATCATCGGACTTATTCAGCTGAATCTCCGAAGTCATAATGTCCGAGTTTCTCTCGTAGGTCATCCATACCTTCTGACCGGCGTATTTCGCGTCAAATGCGAGCAAATCGTCGGTGGTAGTAATCTGTACCCTTTCGCCGCCAGAAGCCTCACAGTCGGCCTCAGAACAGCCCATATAACGCATTTGGCGCACAATATCTCCCTCGCGCAAGTTCGCGAGCGCAGCAGGACTGCCCTCCTTAACTTCGCCAATCGTCACCGGCGTCTTCACGACATACTGCGTATCCTCAGCGATCTGAAATTGATTCGGCACGAGGTGCGGCATACCAATCCAGGCCAAAATAGTTAACACAATAAATGCCATCAACCAGTTCATCGCTACGCCAGCAAAGAGAATCTTCGTCTTGCGCCAGAAGCTAGCCTTGCCAAAACTCCCCTTGCGCGTATCGGCATCGCTCTCGCCCTTCATCTGGCAGAAACCGCCGATCGGCAGCCAGTTGAGCGACAAAACCAAGCCTTCGCCTGGCATCTTCTCCCACTCGGATTTCTTGATGCGACGCCACTTACCGTCAACTTTGCGCCAAGCGATCGCGCGCGGCGGAAAACCGATGCCGAATTCCTCGACCTCTACCCCGTTTTTGCGCGCAGCAATAAAATGCCCAAACTCATGCCCCGTCACGAGCAACATCAAGATTAATAGACCAACAATAATACCAATTACCACACTCATATATATTTATAATAGCACAAGCGCAACAAAAATATCCCCACGCGGGGGATACTTTCTTTCTATTCGTGATACCAATCCGGGCGAGCTACCGCAGCAGGGACTCCATCGAATATCTCAGTCATCGTGACGGCAGACGAATCAGACATCCAATCAAAAATTGGCGCCAAACTAGACAATGAGTAGTTCCGATAGAATAAGCGAGTCATATTTGTCGCGCTCGAAACATCCCAAGTCGATAGCTTCGAAATATCGGATAGGCGCGAGCACTCATTGAACACAGCAGACATGTCTTTTACGTTTGAAACATTCCAGCTTACATAGTCTCTTCCTGGATACCGCTTAGTCTCGAGTGCATCAACATTAGTGATGAGCGATCCCGCAACAAGATAAGACATATTTTCCAGACTTGCCGTATTCCAACTAGCCAATGCAGATATGTCCTCGAGATTACGGTTGGCAGAGAACACTTTCAGCATACTCTTAACGTTTGAAACATCCCAACTTACATAATCCTTCCCAGGGTGTTGTTTAGTTTCAAATGCGTCAAGGTTAGTGAGAGCACCGGCTATAAACATATGATCCATACGAGTCACGCTAGAAGTATTCCAGCTCGAAAGCGGAGAATAATCAGCAATAGCCGACGCATATGCAAACATGCTTTGCATGTCTTCGACCCTAGACGTATCCCAATTAGCTAGAGCGGATATGTCCGAAAGAGCAGAAGCTTCCCTAAATGCATCGTCCATTTTTTTCACCTTTGATGTGTTCCAACTGGCCACCGCAGAAATATCTACAAGCGATCTATCAAAGGCAAAAATATTAGTCAAAACCTCTACATTGGACATATCCCAGCTAATATAGTCTTTCCCTGGATGCTGCTTAGTCTCGAGTGCATCAACGCTCGTTATTGACGTCATATAAAACAGCTCGTTCACGTTTTTAACATTTGAAGTATTCCAGTAAGCAATCGGGGTGATATCCTCAAGTAATGAAGCTCCAGAGAACACGTTGCTCAGCGACACGCAACTAGAGGTATCCCATCCGGACAATGGACTAATATCGGCAAGCTTCCTATCATTATAGAACATAGCTTGCATATATTTCGTTCCGGAAACATCTAGATTAGTCACGCCAGATATGTCTGCGAGCTCTTGCATCGATCCGAAAATTTCTGACATATCGTTACCTCCCTTGATTTTACTGGCCTCGGAGTAATAATAAATAGTACTGTCACCCTCTCCGTCATTATCCCTATCAGAATCATCGAACCAAGAATAAATCTTATTCGCAGAATCGTAAGAAGATATGATATTATCTGAATCATTTACGTCAAAACCACCCGGGAGCGCATCTGCCCTTCTTATTGCTTTAATCCTCGTATCGACGTAGTAATAACTTGGCGCCGTAGCCCCAGCCTGCTGCTTAAGTTTCGCGTTCACAGTGACGCCAGTATCTAAAACCGCCTCATCGACCACCCACACCGCGTAAAGCGTGAATCTACCAGCCATTTCGGGACGAATCGTCACCGTAGCCCCATCCGCATAGTCATCCCCGCTACCATCTTCTTCGGTATTCCAACCCATGAACCTATAGCCAGAACGTAACAACGTATTTTGCGGCAAGACGACGCTCTCTCCAATTAAAAGATCAGAAATCTCGGCCATCGTGCCTTCACCGCCATTCGCATTAAAGCTAATTGCCGTGGATACTCCTTCAAAGCTCTGCTCCGCCAGACCGGCCGCCCAAAAATAATTGCTGGCCGTTCCATCTCTGAATACTCTGACTGACACATAGCTTTCGCCATCTAAAGACGACCCCTGTTGAAGCAAATCACTATGAACGCCAATAGGCGCAAAATAACGTACTCGCAAAGAACTCACGCCCTCAAACCTGCGACACGGGCTGTTACTATTGAAGACTATCTGAGTAGAAACATCTGCGTACTGTATATCCGCCACAAGCGGCGTTTCACTCAAGCTATAGCTATCCGAACCACTAGCGCAGACATTTACGTTCCCACTATACGACCCTATCCAATCACCAGGTTCATACGGCATCGGAGCGACAATCGCAGCCGAAACATCAGAACTGCCCAAAAAGAGTACGGAGCTAACCGATGCTAATAAGCTTGCTGCAAAAATTTTCTTCCACATACTCTTGTTTTGTTTTTATGTTTGTTTCGACTATTTTTATTTTTGACCTAGTCTTAACATAAGTATAAGCGAAATCGCCCAAAAAGTCAAGAGCTATTGATAATAGACCACGTTATACGTCTCGCCGTCTACAACCTCTGTCGCCACCGCATCAATACCGACCGCCGTAGCGCCATCTTCCGTCGCCGTGATGCGACTAGTGTTATTAATCGCAGCCGTCTTGCCCCTCAATTTGCCGTCGAACATCGAAATATTCACACTCGTATTGACGCCGTAGGTTGCACCCTGAAGGATCGGAGCACTGCTATCCGCCACGCCGTCCTCAACACCAATCGTCAATGTACCGGATTCGACCTTTACGGCCTCTTGCTTAGTCGAGATAATTGTGCCGCCCGTAATCACGAGTTGACCATTGTTCAAATTTTGTACGGCGGCGCGCTCGTTAGACACGGCACTTAGGTATGCGTTGCCACTAATCTCTAGCCTACCGCCGTTGTTGTAAACCGCCTGACGCGAGCCCGTCGCCACAATACGTGCGTCGTTCCCGATATGCATCTCGCCCGTGGAGTTGTTGTTCAACACGCCCGCTCTAAGCGTCGAGGTAATCGTACCATTTACGATTGTTATCTTGCCGAAGTTTTCGATTACAGGCGTATTAGCGACGGAATTATCGCTAAGTTTATGCCCATCCAAGTCGAGCGTAATGTCCTTATCGCTCGCCACATTGATTTGTGCCCTCAAGTCGCCAAACAAGGTAATCGTATCACCCGCACCGGCCTCATCGATGCAGGTCTGCAAATCACCGTAAGTATCACCGCCCACACTACAGACGATTAGTTCGTCATTCCAGAACGCATGGAGCGTCACGTCGTGACCGATAATAGAATCCTCGTCATATTTATCGCCCGCGCCATCAACGCCGGAATACCAGCCGATGAAGTACAAGCGACCATCCGTAGTATCGACATAATTCGGCATGCCCGGAAGCGCATTGCCAATCTTGCTCGTACCGATAATAGTCGCATCTGCTGGATCAGCCACTACCCCGCCCGCGTCAAAGCTGACCGTATGCTTATTAGCACCCTTCTCGCCAACCTTAATATAGATATCCGTCATCGTCGCATCGATATAGCGCATCGGCAAGCCATTGTCCCCTTTCTGGCCAGCGCCAAACCAGGCAACCGTTTCAAAATAGTCCGAAGTGTTTTGCATATCTTGCAATAACTGGAATTCTCCGCCGTTGACGGAATAATACAAGATGCCATCGACCCTCGTCAGCACAACTTTCGTCGTAGTGCTAGGGCCGGTGCCAGTCTTCTTTTCGTAAGTGCTACCCTTCTTAATCGTCTGCGTCAGCTCAATCTTGTCGGCATTTTTGCGAATCACGACGCCAGGCCAGTGCCTGTTAGCGTCCTCAAACTTTGAGTTAAAGAATGTCGCCTGAGACGAGCTGTCGCCCGGCTCTTTGTATTGATGCGCCGAATCATATGCCGTGATGGTAAAGCCCACCTCATAGTCCTTCTCGTAATTCGTCGAATCATACAACTTCACGCCCGTATCGATGTACTTGTGCGTACCGTCAGCCCAATTAATTCCACCCGTCGAACAATCATTGCCGGTAATATAGCCATCCCCCGTTCCCTGCTGGATGTCATAACCGTGGAAAACGCAGGTCCCCTCAATTTTGAACACCGTATGCATCGCATCCTCTTCCCATTGCGCATATAGCGTCACGACGCTACCGCCGACATTCGTAAGATCCTCACTAATCGTCGCCCCATCCGCATATGCAACGCCAGAGCCATCCGCACTCGTGTTCCACCCGGCAAAATACTGCCCATCACGAACATAGGCATTTGTCGTCAACGCTTGAGCAACGCCCGTCGTAAATTGCTGATTCGCCATCGTACCAGTACCGCCATTCGCATCAAAAGCCACCTCATAGTGCTTCTCGATATTCACCGTAACGGTTAGGCTCTTGCTTGCGACATACTTTGCCTGTGCGTTATAAGCAAACAAAAAGCTGGCTATCGCCACCATACCAACCGCTAGATAACTCCACTTCTTCCTCGTCATATCCGTGGATCCTTCTGCACTAATAACACATCAATCGCTACACTTACGCCACTCTGCGTAGTAGCCGCAGTCGATTCCGCCGCCATTGTGAGGACATGATTCCGGCTATTGCTTGGAGAGGTAAAGCCCAAATCGCCGCCCGTATTCGTGAATGTTGCTTCGCCACCGACAGGAGTCACTAAATCACTAGGCGAAGAAATGTCAAGACCAACCTTCACGCCTGCCGGAATATTAGAAACCTTAATCTTGTAGGAGCTCATCACATCGGAGTTATTTGTCACGGTTAGCGTGTAAGTCTGACCATTCTCGCCAGCGTCCAACGTCATACTGCCACTTTCAGCTGTCGTCACGTCAACATTCCAACCGGCAATCTGCAACTGACCATTTTTCGAAAGCGAATTAACAGTAATCATCTTTGCTGAACTTATCCCCGCGATAAGTAAACAGCACACAAAAGGAACGATGTATCTTCGCAGCGATATTCGTCTTTTGCGGGATACCATACTATGCTTCCTCGAAATTAATTTTTATATCAAGCCTGTAATCGGATGTCATCTTTTCACCGGCTTCAGTATCCGCCGCATCTACGCTGCCTTCATATGGCCACTCCCAATCTAGCGTATAACTATCTACGCCATCACTCGATAGATTTTTTAGAGCGGTCTTTAATTCATTTGCGCTCACCCAAGTATCATCATCGCCAACAACATAAGTACTACCCCGCTTTAGACGATAAAGCATATTAATATCGTACTCTGAGCTCTCCTTGAACTCGATATTATACTTTATCGCATTATCGGTCTCATTGTGAACCTTGAAGTTATACGAATTCGATACGCCTGGCGCAATCTTATTCGTATATTCAAAGGCGGCATTCTCAAAGATTTTGAGCTTCTTCAGATAGACGTAGCGGCCTTCCTTGTCGTCAACATAGACAATTCCCTCGCGCTCCACCTCGGCTTCTTCTTCATCATTGCCGTTAATCTTTTTCTCGCTATTTTCCGTCGCGCCCTTCCTATGCGGAGCGATATGCGGAATGAAGTCATCTTCATCCTCTTCGCAATCAGGATTACTTGGATTTCTACAGATGTAGCCAATTCTAATGCCGAAGACGTCCACGTTACCAGTCGGGATCTTTTCCGGTTCTGGCTGCGGTCTTAAGAGAAGCCACAACAATATACCTATCGCCAATAGCAATAGTATTATGATCGCTATCAAAGGCCAGCTTTTACGCTTTTGCTCCTCTTTTTCCATTAATATCCTCTCTTAGCCCCCACATGGGCAATAAATAATTATTTATCGTCCATGTGGAGGCTAAATGTCTCCACAAATTATTTATTCAATAATTAATCAGTCGTCGGTTTCGTTTGTACGCCCTTGACCAAGAACTTGATACTCATATCATCAGCTGCTTTGCCATCGATGGTGTCTTCTCCATCATCCGTGTCACTAGTATAATATGGCCATTCCCAGTTAATCGTAACTTGTTTAGTCTCGCCAATAGCCAAAGTGCCCGTAACATCCGTAAAGCTAGCCGCAGCGACACCATTCAACTTAAGATTCTGAGGAGCAGACCAGTTAGTCACATCGTCAGCAGAAATAGTGTAATCTACGGAAACTTCACTCGAAGTATTCTTTAATTCAATTACACAAGTACCTGCCGTTCCAGGGGCAATATATACTTTACCAGTATCGGTCTTAATTGCTCCTGTTTTATATGTTCCGGTTAGGCTACACTTTAATTCGCTCTCTGCATTGTCGCTTTCGAATGCCCATTTAGCGACCTGCGCGCTGCCAGTCGCGCTGAACGAAGCAATATATTTAGCATATACAGCTCCTGCTAGACCGAGTGCTGCAATTACTAGAAGTGCGAACACTGCGACTAGAGTCTTCTTCTTTTTACTCATTTTTTACCTCCGCTTCTCATCTCTCAGAGAAGTATTTTTAATTATACTCATGTTTATAATAACATAAGCACAAAAAATCCGCCTTATTTTCTGGCGGATTTTTTAGTTATTTACCAATACTTTCGATTTCAATTTCTGAGTATTTCTGGCGATGACCAGTTTCAGTGTGAACGCGTTTCTTGGAGTGGTAGCGGATAACGCGAACCTTATCGCCAGCTACCTTAGCTTCAACGACCTTCGCCTTCACCTTAACTCCGCTAACCGTTGGCGTACCGACCGTAGTCTTGTCGCCGTCAATTACGAGTAAAGCATCGAGAGCGAGATCTTTAGTTCCTTCCGGGAGGAGGTCCACACGGAGGGTCTCTTTTTCAGCGACAACGTACTGCTTGCCGCCAATCTTTACGACTGCTTTTTTCATAAAATTCCTTTTATTACTCGTGCCATTATAGCAGATTGAACGCTAAAAAGCAAGCGTAAACGCCGGCAACAAGAAAACAGCACCGGGATACCCAATCCGGTGCTGTTTCAAAAAGGAGCTTTTTGTTTATTTACTTAGAAGCGTTTGGATCAGTGCCGTCGCCAGCATCTTTGCCTTCGACGTTATTCTGAATCTTTGCTACTTCTTTTTGGCTGCGATACCAGTAGATACCGCCAGTTGCGATACAGACTACCGCTACGATTGCGAGCGCAATTTCACCTGGGCCCGTTTTCGGAAGTTCTGGTTCCTCTGGAGTCTTTGGCGTATCTTTTGGCGTGTCTGGGGTGTCGCAAATTGGATCTTTTGGATTCTCTTTGCAGATACAATCCTTGTCGCCGTCTTCACACTTTGGCGTGTCTTTTGGAGGATCTTCCTTGCAGGTCTTAGAGATCGTGATAACGGAAGTATCCCAAACCTCAGCGCCCTGATCCTTCGAACCGACATGGTAGAAACCATGAATCGTGTTCTTGAGTTCCTTACTCTTATTGCATTCAAGGTCGTTTACGACATCGCCATTAACCTTCACCTGGTAAGTGAGTATTACTTTGGCGGTCGGATTATACGTACCCGTGCTAAAACCATTCTGGCCGACTACGTCGCTCATCTTGGTTTCCTTGCCGCTAGCGACATCCTTGAGAATCGTAGTGCCAGGAACAAGCGTAACGCCTGCTGGAAGATTATCGCGGAACGTCACATCAGTAAGATCGAGTGTACCGGTGTTTTCGAACTCAACTTTATAGGTGAGCGTGTCGCCAGGTTGAGCATCAACCTTTTCGAAGAAGTTCTTGCCATCTTTCGAAACGGTCTTGCTAATCTTGGAGCTTGCCTGATCGGCGCGAATGCGATAAGTAATATAACCAGACCACTCAGCACAAGCTGGGATCAAGCCGTTCAACTTATTCTCGCCGATGTAGACACCATCGTCGCCGAATAGATATTCGTCGCTAAGAATAGAGCCGTTGGCTTTGTAGTCATTATGGATAATCGCCGTACCAGCAATATAGCGAAGCTCAATATCGTTTTCGGACGCAGTAGTGAGGTAAGCCTCATCCCAAACCTCGAGAGGTTTGGTATTTACAGCTTTGAGGACTGCGCTAATCTTTACCTTCTGAGAAGAGTTAATCTTCCAGGAAGAAAGAGCTGACGTAACCTTAACGCCTTTTGCGATGCCCTCGCCACTATCATTCAAAGAACTCTTACCATCGTTATGGAAGTAAATATAAACCTCGTATTCCCCGCCTGGAACTACCGTAACGTTATCCCGATACTTCTCAGTCGAGTTCACGTCGCGGACGCGGACGAAATTACGTTCATCCCCAACAGCAGGGTTGTCCGTAATCGAGTTGAAGGTCGCATAGTCTGCCGGGTTCTTCATCGTGAACGTCGTTCGCTCTGGCCCCCACGCCGAGCTCGACGCATACGGCACAATCGCCGCCACTGCTGTCGCAATGAAGCCCGCTAGCATCGCCCTTCGTTTAAATTTGGTATTTTTTGTTTTTAGCATTGCTGTGCTCCTTTTTTATTTTCGTTTTTCAATCCCCCCCTGCACTAGCCGACTAAACGTCAGCCATGGTCACATCTTTATCCTCAAGCGCTTTTGCCTCATCGCGATCGGATCTTGCTTGTCCGTTTGCCTGAGACTGGCCACTATGATTATCTTGGGTCGGCTTCGGTTTTGGCGTCGGCGTCTTGTTGCTGCTGCCGCCATCATTGCCGCCGCTCGGAGCCTTATGGACATCGTCGTTGTGGCTCTTATCGGCATTATCGATCGCCTGATCGATCGTCTGGTCCTTATTGTCGCTCACTGGCGCCTTAGACGAATCTACCGAACCTTCGGCCGTATCTCCGGAACCAGAGTTGCTCTGCTCCTGATGCTCTTCAGTGCCATCGCCCTTGCCCTTGTCGGAATCATAATGATCCTCCTCCTGAGGCTTTTTGGTTTGCTCGCCGGCTGGCTGCGGGTCGGCGTTCTCGCCAGCGTTCTTAAGCGCCGCTTTAGCGTTCTTGCTCTCGCCGTCAGGTGTTGGGATGGTCGGGATCGTGACGACAATCTTATAGCTACCATTGACCTCAATGATCATCTGCATACAGTAATAAACAACGCGGCCAAGCGAATTCTTGAACGTGAGCGTTACTTCGCCCTTATCGTTCTCGCTCACCTCGATATTAGAGATGTTGGCCTTGATGTCGCGCGTGACCAAGTCCTTGTCGAGCCAGTTACCATCTGCGTCCTTATCCTTGAAATGGATGCGAAGAATTTCGGCACCCTCATCGTCAGTGTAGGTGTGCTTCAGCTCATACTCATATTCACCGTTTGTCTGTTTTTCTTTTTCGATGAAGTGGTTGTGGTTCTTGTCGCTCGTACAGATCACCGTCTCAAATTCGGCATGCTCAAGAATCTCTTGCCATTCGCGGAGGAATTTATCCGCCTCATCTTCGTCCATATTTTCGATAATGGCTTCAATCTCCTGAACGCTCTTACCGACAAACTTGCCGTCAAAGAACTTCTCACCTACACCCTTCTCGGCAAAAACATTGAACGTATACGAAATTGCAGTCCTGTCCGCGCTTTCCATGTTTTCCATAATCATTCCGCGGAACAAATCGCTCTTCCCCTCCCAGTCACCCTGGCGAATCTTATCCTGGGTTTCAGGGTCGAGTTTCTTAAATACCTCCGTACCAAGAAGCTCCTCGCTACAGAATGCTTTCGCCGAGCGTTCGCCCGGAACAGCCTTGCGCGAGTCATTATAATAAATGTAATCGTTTCTAAACTTTAGCTTTTCGAGCGTCTCGCCCTCTTCCTGGTTATCGGCATTTTCCTGATTATTAACACCGTTCGCGTTGTCCTGCCAGTTTCCAGCAGCAGCCTCCGTCTGGCCAGGCTGCTTACCAAAAATATCTTTGCTCTTATCTGCGTCTTTTTGGAAAAGCGCCTTAGCGGCATTAGCTCCAATAACGCTGCCTATCACCGTGCCCAGTAAGACTGCCACCGTAGCGCTTTTAACGCCAACTTTCTTATCCTTCTTCACCCTTCTTTCGCCGCTGCTGTCCTGGTTCTCGGCAGACACTACGCCGCCGCCATCCCGATTATCAGCAGAAGCCGCTGCACCGTCATTCTGGTCTCCGTTGTTATCCACCATCCAGCGCTCTATAAGCTCCTTGCACTGCTCATCCGTCAAATCGTCAACCGAATCAACATGTATCCCGGCCTCATCCAATAGCCGATAGAAGCCCTCGGCATCACCAGCATCAACGGCACTATTAAAGGCATTCATGACTTCATTGCGATAAATATCATTCATGCCCTCAAGATTTTCGCCGGTCTGGTTTTCGACTCCGCCATTTCCAGTATTCGGTTGATTTTCCATCTCTGTTTTTCCTGTTTACGTTTTTATTTTTGACCTAATTTTGTTCCATTTTACCACTAGCGCTTTAGATTTGTCAAGGCCCTCACCGGGGCATAAAAAAGAGGACTCACCCGCGTCCGGTCAGTCCTCTTTTCTGGCTTGCGCCTCTATCTTATATTTGCCTCACTTTCGTTTATGTTTTTGTTCGATGTTTATGTTGGTTTTAAATCAGATCGGTGTTTACTCCTTCTCTATTAGGCCGCCGCTTCGTTTTCCGTTAACCTAGTAAGCTCGGCTACGGTAAACATCTTGCTGACGTGCTTGTCGATAAACCGTTTCCTTAGATCTTCGCTTCTATCGAAGCGTTGTTCTTTTGGAACAGGTTCGGCTTCGGAGACTATTCCGCTGCCCCAGACGCCTACGTCGCCATGTTCTTCGAAGGCCATCGGATTTAATTTTTCACTCATTTTTATTTTTCCTTTCTTTGTTTTTTTGGCTAGTCTCCTTCCGATACCCGTGGAATTTGATTTTATGTTTTTGTGTTGTGCCTTTGCTTGCTCAACTGTCTCCATCGTATCACACTTATGCTTATTTGTCAATAGTGCTTATGCTATATTTTTTGAGTTTGTCAAATCTAACAGAGGTAAAAATGCCCTTGTAATTTTTACATTATATTTCCCCTCCCCCAAACCGCCGTTTCGCACGACCACCAAAATATATCATAATTAGACTAAAAACCTGGCAACAAAAACGCATATCTTTTCCAAGCCAAGCTCACGGAGGCTACTGCCGAGTGCGAAGCAGTCGCTACCCGTAAAGACGGGCTAGCGAACTGCTGTCTTGGCGCGGAATACGATATGCGTTTTAGCTGCTAGGCTTTTTCTAGGCTAATCGTGACATTCTGCCCATCGACTTTAACGATCTCGTCATGAGCGTAGTTCTCGTCCGTCAGCTCTATCGCAAGCACCTCATTCTTGAGTGTCTCGACGTAGGCTTCTGGAACCTTGCAGCTCACAGACAACTTAATTCGATCGTCGACGTTGAGCGCGGCGTTTTTGCGTGCGGCCTGAACAAATCTGATAAGCTCGCGAACAAATCCTTCTTCGCGGAGCTCATCGGTTAGCTTCTTGTCGAGCGCCAACTCCTTACCATGAACAACCTTCTTGACGTTCACTTCCTCAGCAATAATTTGCTCATAGAACTCATCGAGTTGCTCGCCGCCATAAGTCAAGCTTGCAAGCGGCTGTCGCACCTTGATTTGGCCAAATTCATCGTTGCGGTCCATGCGGAGAGCGAGACCCTCGGTAATAATCGCGCGACAACGAGCCATATCGTCCAAGACCTTCTGATCAACTTCGACATTCTTCGGATAATCGAGCAGATGGACCGATTCGCCCTCTTCGCCACCGGTCATATTCTGCCACAACTCCTCAGCGAGGAACGGCACAAACGGCGCAACTACCTCAGCGAACTTCTTGAGCACCATGTAGAGCGTCCAGTAAGCTTCCGCCTTGTCGTTATCGTCCTCAGACTTCCAGAAACGGCGGCGCGAACGACGCACGAACCAGTTCGAAAGGTCATCGACAAACGGCAATACGCCAGCGAGCGCCTTCGGAATATTATATTCATCCATACTCTCGATAATCTCGCCCTTTACCTGATGGAGGCGCGAAATAATCCAGCGGTCAAGTGGGTTCTTGATATTCTCAAAATGCTTGCCTTCTGGCTTCCAGCTATTCTTTGGGTCCCAGCCATCAACCTCGGCATACATCGTAAAGAAATCGTAAACATTCCAAACCATCGTAAGCTTGCGTGCCGTATCAGAAACGTCCTTATCGATCAACGCAAAATCTTCACCGGCAAGCACTGGACTCGAAAGCATCAAGAAGCGAAGCGCATCTGCCGAATACTTGTCCATGAGCTCATTCGGATCGGTATAGTTACCGAGCGACTTGCTCATCTTGCGGCCATCATTGCCAGCGAGCGTACCAGTAGTAATTACGTTCTTGTAGGCCTTGTCGCCAAAGAGCGCCGTATTTACTGCATGGACATAATAGAACCATGCGCGCACCTGGCCAACATACTCCACGATAAAGTCTGCTGGGTAATTCTTCTCGAATTTTTCCTTATTCTCAAATGGATAATGAAGCTGCGCGAACGGCATCGAGCCAGACTCGAACCAGCAGTCGAGCACCTTGTCGACGCGCTTGAAATGCTCGCCGTCGATGTCAAACTCAACCGCGTCAATCCATGGGCGATGATAATCTTCGAGGCGCACGCCAGACAGCTCATAGAGCTCATCGTAAGAGCCAACAACCTTGAGCGTTCCCTTGTCGCCACGCCAGACCGGCATCGCTGTTGCCCAGAAGCGATCGCGGCTGAGGTTCCAATCTGGTGCCTGCTCGATATTCTTTGCAAAACGACCATGCTTGAGGTGTTCTGGGAACCAGTTAATGCCCTCGTTCTTCTCGAGCATCAACGGCTTGCTACCCTCGATATCGAAGAACCAGCTCGGAATCGCACGGTACATAATGCGCTGCTTGCTGCGTGGATTAAACGGATATTCGTGCTTGATATATTCAATCTTCCAAATGACGCCTTTTTCTTCGAGACACTTCGCGATGAACTTATTGGCCGCCCAAACCTCGAGACCATTCTCGTCAGTATCGCGCACGCCAATCTCGTGAAGCTTCTCGGCCCACTCCGGGAAGTAGTAGCCATTGTCATCAATCGTATGGCGAGTAGGAATGCCGTTTTTCTTACCGAGCGCAAAGTCGTCTTCGCCATAAGCCGGCGCAATGTGGACGATACCAGTACCATCTTCGGCGCTCACGAAGTCTGCCGCCCAAATCTTATGCGCATTCTCATTTTTAGCGATTTCGTCATCTATCGCAAAGAGCGGCTCGTACTTCTTGCCGGCAAGCTCCTTGCCCTTAAAAGTCTTTTCTGGGGCCGCGTAAGCCTCACCAAGCACCTTCTCGGCGAGCTTCGTCGCGAGAATCACCTTCTTGCCATCGAGATCAAAGAGGCCATATTCAAGCTTGTCAGAAACAGCAAGCGCCATATTGGCCGGCAAAGTCCAAGGCGTCGTCGTCCAGGCCATCACATATTCATCGGAGTCTGCGAGCTTAAATAGCGTAAATGCGCTCGGGTCGGTCACGGTTTGGTATGCGTCATTGTCCATCGTGACTTCGGCCTTACTAACAGGGGTCGCGAACTTCGTGTCGTACATCAAGACCTTCTCGCCTTCGTAGATTTTGCCCTTCTCGTAAAGCGTCTTGAACGCCCACCAAACGGACTCCATGAAATCCTTGTTCATCGTGCGATAACAGTTATCAAAATCAACCCAACGGCCAATGCGATCAATCGTGCCGCGCCAAGTCTCAGAGTTAGCGACCATCGATTCGCGCGCCTTGATAATGTAATCTTCAAGCGAAATTTTCGTGCCAATATCGCGGCGATCGGTAATGCCAAGCTGCTTTTCAACGAAATTCTCTGCCGGCAAACCATGGCAGTCCCAACCCCAACGGCGCTCAACGCGCTTACCATTCATCGTCCAATAACGAGGCACAGCATCCTTCACGACGGACGAAAGGAGAGTTCCGTGATGAGGCATACCAGTAATAAATGGAGGGCCATCATAAAAAACGTAGCTATTATCGATCGGGCGATTCTCGACCGACTTTTCGAACGTCTTGTTCTTTTTCCAGAACTCGACTAGTGCTTTCTCGTACTCGCTCGCACGACGTCGCACACCATATTTATATTTCATGTTCGACTCTCCTTTCTTGTTGAACAAAAAAATTCCAATTTGCATTGGAACTCCTCGGAGCGGTACCATCCAATTTCTGAATCAAACTAGACCCAGCCCTTATTTTATCCCTTACGCGGACTCACGAACGGTTCTACTCGACCTGTCTACTCGCAGTTTAAAACGACACGTCTTTCTTCCGTTAGCTCGCAGTTGATGGCTGCTATAACGCTTTTATACAAAAATTATACCACATTTATTCAATGCGCAACAAGCATAATTATTTTTGGCTACAATTGTTCCAAATAATCCACGTAGGCCTCAATGCTATGCATTGCCCACTTGTCGCCCGTTGGATGATAGAGCGACGGCCCAGCATTAATTTCAATGACTTTGTCGCCATAGAAGTCGACGCCGACAACCGGCAAATCCGCAGTCTTCGCGGCCTTCTCCGCTATCGCAATCCTCTCTGGATCAAGCTCGGTATATTCCATCGTGCCACCAGCGCCAGAATTACAAATCTTCATCACGCGGACCTTTTCGCCCACTGCCGGCACGCGCGCAGTGTCGATATGGTTCTTTTCGAGATAATCTTTTGCAGCGTCGTAGTTAATCTGCGCCAGCTTCTCTCCATATGCCTCGCCACGTTTTTCGCGGTTCTCGATATCAATCAGCTCTAGAATCGTATGTTCACCATCACCTTCGACCGCTGCCGGGATACGCTTGTATGCCCCCGAAAACTTATAGCCAATACAGATAGCGCGAACTTCAATTTCGTCCCCTTCGAGCTGCTCCTGCGCAATCACGTCATCGCCGCACGCAAACGCGGCCTCCAGCGCTTCATCGACGCTCTCGATATTTACCGTGACACTCCTGCCATGCGCGCCGCCAACCGGCTTCACGACGATCCTTTCGTGCTTCGCTAGCAGCTCAGCCAATTCTTCGCGCCATTTCGTCTTATCTAGATTTAGCCGAATCGTCTCTGGCTGGTTAATGCCGGCCTCCTTCAGCAAAGTATAGCTCGCAAGCTTATCGTCTGCGATTATAGTCGCAAACTTCGATGTCGCATATGGAGTACAAGGCGAAAAACGAATCTTCTTCCCATCCGGCCTTGTCGCAAACAGCAAAAGCGCCATCTTCGAACACACGGCTTTCACATCAGTCCAGCCACGCGCAATCAATTCCTTGCGCAAAGCACGCGCAGTATATTTCAATTTCTCTTCCGGAATCGCAAAAAAGTCTTCCATATCACTTCTTCCTCACTATTACATATACGGCATCGTTACCATTCTCGCCGATCACGCCATCCCCCTCCTCATGTTTTTCGCTCTCATACAGCTTCTCGAAGCCATTACTCTCGAGCACGCCATCCACATGCAGTTTGCTCATATAATTCATATATAAGATCTCGCGGCCCGCATCTTTCAGATATGGCTCATCAACAAACGCCTCGCCCTCACCCAACTGATAAGAGAGCAAAACCACCCCGCCATCTCTTAGCAGGTCGCGAATATTCGCGATCGTCTGCTCAAAATCCTCTTTTGGCAAATGAAATAAAGAATAAACCGCAAAAACAGCATCGAAAGAGCCATCGCTAAAATGCTCTTTGATGTTCATAATGTCGTCAACGATATATGGGAACTCGCCATGAAGCGCGAATGCCTTCTCCTTCATCTTCTCCGAAAAATCGACGCCGGTATACTTATAGCCCTTCTTACTAAAATATGCATAGGTTCTACCAGTACCGCATCCCAAATCTAGGATACTTGCGCCGTCAGACAAATACTTCTCGAATTCCCTATAAATATCCAGGTCTTCGATGTATTTACCGAATTCATCACCGTATTGCTCGGCAATCAAATCATAGTCGCGCTTTACGCTATTTCTCTTATCTGCAGAATTCATACTTAATACTATATTAAATAGTAATTAACGTCGTCAATTCTTGGGAACATCGTCCCGCGCCACATTTGTAGCAATTTGCCGTCATTGTCGAGCGCGATAATCGACGGATACTCCACGACATCATATAGCCGACAAAGACTCTCGCCTTCTGGGCTGTCTGGGCTCACGCTCTCCGGTTCACGCCCTGTTCTACGCTTAAAATCACCAAGCCACTCGGTTACGCTCCGAGAATAGTCTGTGTCATCACGCCAAATTATTACCACCCGCATTGATTTTACTCCTTTGCTGCTTTCTTTTTCATTCTTTCGCGCTGCTCTGCAATGCTGCGTTCGAGGTCATCCAAGGTCTTGAACTCCTTAAACACGCTCGCAAAACGTACGTATGCCATTTCGTTCGTGTCGGCAAGCACATCGAGAATCGTCTCGCCAATCAAGCCAGACGGAACTTCGTCCTTACCGAAATCATAGATCTTCTCTTCTACGAGGTCCACAACATTCTGGACATCAAGGTCGCTATTGAAATATTTACCGACCGAATTACGCACAGCCTTCATCAATTTGTCGCGATCAAACGCCTCACGCGCACCAGAACGCTTCCGCACCATCATGCCTGGGCGTTCAATACGTTCATAAGTAGTAAAACGATGCTTGCCGTCAAGAGAAACGCGGCGACGACGAATCATAGTGCCGTCTTGCGATTCGCGACTCTCGATGACTTTGCTTTCGCCAATTTTTAGATGGCTCATCGCCCCCTCCTCTATTAATCCCTATTTTTCTTGCGGCGGCGTAGGATAGCAGGAACATCATCGTCATCATCGTTGCGAATCTGGTCCCACATATTTACAGTGTCATTTCCAGTAAAGTCTGCAGCGGACTGCGTCTCTGGCTCGATGTCATTGGCCTGAGCGGCTGGCTCTTCGACTGGCATCGTGCGAACTGGGTCAGCAGCAACCTGAGATGGCTCACTAACCACTGGCTCTGGCGCGGCATAACCCTGCTGAGCGCGCGGATCATCACTGTAATACTGAGAATCGAAACCCGTAGCAACAACCGTAATGATAATCTCGTCGTCAAGCTCTGGGCGAATTGCGGTACCCCAGATGATATTTGCGTCTGGGCTAATGCTTGCCGTAACGAGCTGAGCAGCTTCGTTGATTTCCGCCATCGAGACATCATGGCCACCAATAACCGAAAGCAAGACACCACGAGCACCGTCGATAGAGACCTCGATAAGTGGCGATTCGATAGCCTGCTGAGCAGCGATAACTGCGCGATTCTCACCGGATGCGCGACCAATACCCATGAGGGCGGATCCTGCATCCTTCATAATTGCGCGGACATCGGCAAAGTCGAGGTTAACGAGGCCTGGTTCGGTAATAAGCTCGGAAATACCCTGAACACCCTGGAGCAATACATCATCAGCAATCTTGAACGCCTCAAGAATCGGTGTGCGCTGGTCAATCGTCTGGAGGAGACGATCGTTAGGAATTGTAATAAGCGCATCAACATTGCGTGCGAGACGCTCAATGCCCCAGTCGGCGTTCGCTTTGCGCTTCTGGCCTTCGAAGGAGAATGGCTTCGTCACAACACCGACAGTAAGAATGTCAAGCTTGCGAGCCTCTTCAGCAACAATATAGCCCGCACCAGAACCAGTACCGCCACCGGCACCAAGCGTAATGAATGCCATATCGGCACCACTGAGTGCGTTCTTAATATCTTCGCGGCTCTCATCAGCAGCCTTCTCGCCAACACTTGGATCCGCCCCGGCACCTAGGCCATTGGTCGTGTCATGACCAAGATGAACCTTTACGTCTGCCTTTGAATAATGCAAAGCCTGAGCATCGGTATTCATCGCGACTAGCTCGACGCCCTTTAGACCAGCGTCGTGCATGCGATTGACGGCTGAGCCGCCGGCACCGCCGACACCAATAACTTTAATACTAGCAATACTCTCCACCTCGCTCGGTTTTACTTCAGGCATTTCTATCCTCCACGTTTTCAAAAATACTTACCCCAAGTATAACACCGCTACAAAAACTAGTCTAGTATCAAAAACAATTTTATTACTCAAGCATTTTCAGCTAATCTTTGAAGGCTTTGAAGAAGCGCGCGAAGAAACCACCTTTTTTGTTCTTTTTGCTTTTCTTCTCTTTACGAGCATGACCGCCAGCATTAAAATCAAGCCCGCTGCGTTCATTATCGCCAAGCATCAGGCCAATTGCCGTTGCAAATTCCGGTTTCAAAATATCTTCACTCACACCAATGATGCCGCCTGGTTGCGCAATACGAACCGCAAGCTCAACCTGCTTTCTAGCAAATACATCAAGTCCGCGCATCTTTGCCGCACCACCGCAAAGCACCAAGCCTTCTGGCAAACGACGATCATAACCTGCAATCTGGAGCATCTTACGCACTGCCTCGAAAATCTCCTCGAGACGCGCCTCGACTACTTCGTCAACTTCTTTGCGCTTGAAGTGATACTCTTCGCGGCCGCGCTTCACGATAATCGGTTTTTCGTTCTCGCCCTTCACTGGCGAAGCGAAACGAATCTTAATCTCTTCTGCAATATCTGGCACTGTAGCGAGCACCGTGGCGAGATCTTTCGTCACATCATTGCCGCCAAGCGGAATCGTACCGACAAACTGTAACTCGCCTTCGTCAAAGATAGCAAGGCTCGTCGTTGCACCGCCCATATCGACAATGCCGATACCATTTTCGCGCTGCGCGCTGTTGGTTACTGCACGAGCAGCCGCAATCGCGTTTGGTTCAAATGGGCCATGTGGCTCAACTGCCGCACTCTGGCAAACCTTACGAAGGTTTTCGCAGTCTGGAATCAAAGCAGAAACAATATTCGCCTTTAGCTCGAGGCGTGCGCCATGCATGCCAAGTGGCTCATGAATGCCGCCCTGGCCATCAAGAATATATTCATATGGGACTAAAGCTAGAGTTTCACGGTTCGCTGGGACCTTGCCTGCGACCGAAGTGTCAGCAATGCGGATTACATCGTCTTCATCAATTTCGTGTTCAGCGACGCCAACAGCAATCATGCCGTCAACTTTTGTGCTCGCAATATGCGTGCCGTTGATGCCAATCGTTGCTGAGTCAACTTTCACGCCACTCATGCCCTCGACCTTCGAGAGACATTCGTCAATCGCCTTTGCCGGTGGCACTAATTCTTTTACTACGCCACGGCGGATACCTTCAGAAGGCACTTCACCATAGCCAATTACTGATACCTCTTCCCCTTTGACGGTACCAAGAACAGTCCGTACAAAATTTGTACCGACGTCAATCCCCACCGCAAAACGCGCTTTATCATCCATGTTTTTATTGTAGCATATATGCTTATGCTTGTGTAAGAATTTCGTAACCGTCTTCAGTTACCAAAATCGTGTGTTCAAAATGGCAGCCAAGCGAACCGTCCTTGAGGCAAACCGTCCAGCCATCGTCATCGTCTTCGACAACCACCGTATCCGGCTTCCCGAGGCTCGACATTGGCTCAATACAAATCGTATCACCAGCTTTGAGCTCATAGCCCTGCCCCTTCTTGCCATAATTTGGCACTTCTGGCGGCATATGCATACTCTTGCCAATGCCATGACCGACATAGTTACGAATCACGCCAAGCTTACCTTTCTCGAGGGTTTTCTCAACTGCCGCGCCGATATCGCCAAGCTTCGCACCAGCCTTCACCCGTTCGATGCCTTCATAGAGCGACGACTCTGTAAAGCTAAGAAGATGTTTCTGTGCCGCTGTCGGCTTACCGATAATCATTGTAAAGGCCGAGTCGACATAATACCCCTGGTATTTAATTACGAGATCATAGCTGACCTTATCGCCTTCCTCAAACGGAATATCCTTCGGCGTGCCATGGATCAATTCGTCATTAACGGAAATGCAGATTGAACCAGGAAAATCTACTTCTGGCTCATAATAGGCCACCTGCGCACCGGCTTCGAGAATCTTTTTCTCGACCCAGTCACTCACTTCTCTCCCTGTTAAACCTGCTTTTGTATAATCTTTGAGTTCAGCAAAAATCCGGGCCATGATCTTTCCGCCCGCGCGCATTGCTGTAATCTTTTTCTCATCCATGGGCTATATTTTACCCCAATCTTTGAGAACTGTCTCTATTCTTTCGGTAATTTCTTCAACCGAACCGACGCCGTCGACTTCGACCAGCTTGATGCCAGCCTTGCCGAAAACCTCACGGATCATCTTAATCATATCTTCAAAAATCTGCCAGCGCTTCTCGATCGCACCAATCTTGTCGTCGGCGCGGCCGCGCTCTTCCAAGCGCTTCCAGAGCTCTTCGCGCGGCACATTCAAGATAATTGCCCCGTCCAGACTCTCTGTATCGCCATGCTCAACCATCCAGCGCGCCTGGAATTCGTCGCGCGGATAACCATCAATAATCGCTTCGAGCTCAGCATATTCGGCCGCCTTAATCGCATCGTGCATCATATTCACCACGAAGTTATCATCAACTAAATCACCCTTCTTCATGAGCTCGTTCATCGCCGGATTGTTCTGATCGCGAAGTAGTTGCCCAACTGACAGCCATTTCCAGCCGTATTTCTCTGCCAAAATATTACCCTGTAGGGTTTTGCCGCTGCCTGCTGGTCCGAATAGTGCTATCATTTCTTCTCCTTTTTATTTTCCTTTAAAAATACCCCCAAAGTAGAGGGTATTTTTTACTTAAGGCCTAACTTCATGCGTTCGGCTTTTTCGGCTTTGCGCTTGTCGCGAAGAATCGCCTTGTTGCGACGTTCGCGCTTGGAGATTGGCTTACTAAAACGCATGCTCTCCTTTGCTTCAGCCATCACGCCACTCTGAAGAACCTTGCGATTGAAGCGACGAATAATGTTCTCGTTTGCTTCGTTCTGGTCTTTTCTAGTTACTTTGATTGCCATACTGCGCTTTATTCTATCACATCTGGTCTATTTCTTCAAGAGAAATTATTGCACCCTCGATTTTTACGCGACCGCCCCACTCGTTTTTATTGAGCGCAAACTGCACCTTAACTCTCGCACCGGTCTCAAGCGCTAGATGCTCCTCGGAGCTATAGAAATCCATCATCCTAAAACGTCGCTCGCCATCGAAAAATTCTAACGACAGATGTTTATCTTTCAACACGCGCTTACTTGCAATTTCGCCAGTAAACTCAAAGATCGGTTCCTCGTTGCCTGGCCCAAACGGCTCCATCTGCCGAATCTCATCATAAAGCTCCTCAGTTAACTCCTTGAAGCTATCAACCCGAATGTCGCTTTCCTGCTTCAAGAATCGCTCCTGGTCCTCAAGCTTTAGCGACCGGTAATACTCGTTAACCGCCTCTTTAAACTCGCCGAACCGCTTAGCTTCGACGCTTACGCCACAGGCACCAGCGTGGCCGCCACCAGATAACAGTAGGCCTTCTGGCATATTTTGGAGCGCCTCCGCTAACGAAAACTCGCCAAAACTACGCCCGCTCCCTTTAAGAACGCCGTTTTCGAGCTTCGTCAGCACAAAAGCCGGCTTCTTATATACCTCTGTTAGCCTACCCGCAATAATGCCTAGCACGCCCTCGTGCCAATCCCCTTTCACGACGATTACCGGCTGCTCGTCTACCTTAATCTCATCTAGCGCGCCATCTTGCACTGAACGGCGCTCGGAATTCAGCTCCTCTAGCTCGTTCGCGTATTTCAGCGCCTCTGCGCGCGAATCAGTCAGCATTAGATTTAGTGCCACCTCTGCAGTCTTCATACGGCCAGCCGCATTAATACGCGGCCCAATCTGGAAGCCCAACGCGTGTGTCGAAAGATGCTCGAGATTCACTTTCGCTACCCTAGCGAGCTCCTTCAGACCCAAACGGCGCGTCTTTCCCATCACGACCATACCATAATAAGACATGATGCGGTTCTCATCTCTAAGCACCATCGAATCGCAAATCGTGCCAATCAGAACCAAATCAAGCAGCCATTTCTCTTGACCGCTGCATTTACCCCCGTTTTTGCGCTGGTTGAGCGCTCTTGCCAAGGTGAACGCCACGCCGACACCGGCCATATTCGAACCGCATTTCTCGCCGCGGCGCTTCGGGTTCACCGCCGCCACCGCTGAAGCCGGCACCTTCGGTATCTCGTGGTGATCCGTCACGATTGTATCTATTTTTGCGGCCTTCAGCTGGCTAATCGCCTCCTCCGAGCCGCTACCGCAGTCCACCGTCACGACGAGCCCAGCGCCACTCTTTATAATCTTCTCTACCGCCGGCGGATTCAGGCCATACCCGTCACGAAAGCGGTTCGGAAGCATAATTTCCACCTCTTTTACGCCGAAATCCAAAAGCGCCTCGCGACACACCGTACTCGAGGTCACGCCATCCGCATCATAATCGCCATAAATTACTATCTTTTCGCCATTATCGACCGCTTTCTCGATTCGTTCGACCGCTTTATCCATCCCCAGCATCGAAAATGGGTCAAAAAGGTCCTCATAGCGCGGCTTCAAAAAACTCTTGTCTAGCCCACGCTTGGCCAGTAACTCTTCAAGTATCCGCGTCATCCGATAATCTTATTCGGGCTCTTTTTCGCGTCTTCAACCTGCTGACTCTTGATTACAATACTCTGTAACTCTTTAAGAATTGGGAACTGCTTGTTCGTTTGATAAATGCTAGTATTGCCTTTTTTCGTCGCAACAAGGAAACCGCCCTTCGTCATACGGCGAAGTTCCCTCTGGATGTTTCCTGGATCTTCCTTGATAAGCTTCGAAAGACCCCGCACGTGAGTTTTAAAATCTGGATACTTCGCAAAAACCACGATAATCTTCCGCCTCACCCGACTCGTCACGAAAATGTCTAACATTTGCCTCCTTAACAATCTCTATTGTAAATAATACATGTAAAATTCACAACATTGATTTTTAAGATTTTCTGTGTGGCAATTTTTGTTCAATACCCCTGTTAGCGGCCGCAATTTGCCCGATTTGTTGTAAAATAAATGTATGAATTATTACCTGGTCGCCCCATCCAAGGCTTTTCGCCAAGACGAAAACCAGCTTACCTATGAGTCCGAAGATACTCTGAAGGTCGGCCAGATTGTCTCTGTTCCGCTCGGCAAACAAAGCGCCCTCGGTATCGTCACGAAAAAAGTAGCAAAACCAGAGTTTCCGACTAAGCCTGTCTCTAGTATCCTCTACGAAACGCCCCTTCCGGCTCATCTCGTAAAGGCTATCCTCTGGCTCGCCGAGTACTACCGCTGCCCGCTCTCTAGCGTCGTTCAAGCCGCACTGCCTCGCGGTATCACTAAAAACCGCCGAAAATCCGCCGAAATTACGAACGACCTCTATAATCCAAGCCAAGAAAACCCGCTTTCTTCTGCTCAAAAACGCTGTATAAAAGAATTAACAGATAACAAGGCCAATACTCTGCTGCTTCACGGCATCACCGGCTCGGGCAAAACAAATATTTATATCGCCCTTACAAAATCTGTTCTCGCCGAAGGAAAATCGGTTATTCTGCTGGTCCCAGAAATTGCTCTCACTTCTCAGCTCGTCCGCAATTTCCAGCAATATTTTGAACACGTCACCTTGCTCCACTCTGAACAAACCGAGGCAGTCCGCCATCAACTCTGGCAGAAAACCCTCGAAACCGAAGGTCCGCAACTCATTATTGGCCCTCGCAGCGCCCTTTTCGCCCCTGTTCGCGAGCTCGGACTAGTTATTATCGACGAGGCGCACGAACCGGCCTATCATCAGGATCAAAATCCAAAGTATTCCGCCCTTCGCCTTGCTTCCCAGATGTCACGCACCATTCTTGGCACCGCCACCCCGCTCATCTCCGATTATTATCTCGGCAAACAGCATAATGCCATCATTTCTCTCGACGAGCTCGCCGTTAAATCTGACAAACACGCTCAGATTCATACTCTTGATCTCAAAGATAGAGCCCAGTTTACAAGAAATCGCTTCATTAGCGACCGGCTTATCGCCTCTATTCAGGGGTCTTTGAACCGCAAGGAGCAAAGCCTCATCTTCCATAACCGCCGCGGCACCGCCCCGATGACTATCTGCGACCACTGTGGTTGGCAGGCCCTCTGCCCGAATTGCTTCCTGCCCCTGGTGCTCCATGCCGATAAATACCGACTTCGCTGTCATACTTGCGGCCGCAACTTCCCTGTTATTACCGCCTGCCCAGAGTGCGGCAACGCCAGCATTCACCACAAGGGTTTCGGCACCAAACTCATCGCCGACGAGCTCGCCCGCCTCTTCCCGAACGCCAAGATTGGCCGCTTCGACGCCGATACTGCCGCCGACGAGAAGCTAAACCGCGTCTACCAAGAGGTGCACGATGGTACCTACGATATTATCGTCGGTACCCAAATGCTCGCCAAGGGCTTCGATTTTCCAAAGCTCAGCACTCTCGGTATTATCCAGGCCGATGCCAACCTCAGTCTTCCAGATTTCTCCTCCGAGGAACGCAGTTTTCAGCTCCTCACCCAGGTTATTGGGCGCGCCAACCGCGGTCACCTAAACAGTAATATTTTTATACAGAGCTATCAGCCGAACAACGAGATTATCCGCTACGCCACGAATGGCGATTATGCCGGTTTTTACGAGTATTTACTCGCCAAACGCCAAGCCGCTAAGCTTCCGCCATTTAGCTTCCTCCTGAAGCTCTCAATTACCTACAAAACAGAGGCGGCGACCGTCAAAAATACACAAAAATTATTCAAGCAAATCAACCAGATCATCAAAGAAAACGGCATAAATCAGGTCGCTCTCACCCCGCCAATGCCTGCCTTCCATGAGCGTGACAACATCGGCTATACCTGGCAGCTCGTCGTTAAGGCCAAATCTCGCAAAGACCTCATCACTATCTTTAATGGCCTCGACAAAACCAGCCAGCTTCATTACGATTTCGACCCTTATACTCTGCTCTGACGCTTATGCTCGCCTCGAGCAAACAATTATGTTAAAATAACAGATAGTTATGAATATTATTACGACACCGGACCCACGCCTTCGCACCAAGTGCAAGAAGGTCAATCACGTCGATGGCGAAGTGAAGGACATGATTAAGAACATGATCCAAAACTGCCTCGACTGGGAGAAAGAACACGAATTCGAGATTAGCGCCGCTCTCGCCGCCCCGCAGCTCGGCTACGACCGCCGCATTATTGTTGTACGCGACGATATGGACGACAAGGAGCACGGCAATTTCATTCCTCTTCTCAACCCAGAGGTCATCAAGACGGAAGGTAAAACTCTCTACGATTACGAGGGTTGCCTCTCGGTGCCAAATATCTACGGCAAAGTTCCTCGCCCAGCCAAGGCCCGCATCAAGGCTCAGACCATCGACGGCCAAGAGGTGCGCATCAAGGCTGACGGCTTCCTCGCCCGCACTCTTCTCCACGAAATCGACCACCTAAACGGCATTCTTTTCATCGACCACATCAAGGGCCAAAAAGACGCTTTCTACCGCCTCGATAACAAAGGTGATCTCGTCCCAGTCGATTACGATTCTGAAATCGCTAATAATAAAGACCTCTATCCAGATGAAGACTAAGGTAATTTTCTTCGGTAACGAACAGCTCGCCCAGGGCATCAAGCCAAAGACCTACCTCTTTGACGCCCTCGTGAATTCCAACGAATTCGAAGTCGCTGCCCTTATCTTAACCAACCCAAACCCACGCAAACCTTATCAGATCGAAAAATCCGCCGCAAGTGCTGGCGTACCGGTCTATTTCAGCAAGAAAAACGACGAAATTCTCGAGATTATCGCGAAATACGATGCCCCAGTCGCCGTTCTCGCCTCTTTTGGCAAGCTGATTCCAGACAGCATCATCGCCGCCTTCCCTTGTGGCATCATCAATATTCATCCGTCGATGCTACCGAAATATCGCGGCACCACCCCTATCGAATCCGCCCTTCTTAGCGGCGATAAGGAAACTGGCGTATCTGTTATGCGCCTCGCTCACGATATGGACGCTGGCCCAACTTTCGCTCAGGCTAAGGTAGAAATCACCGCCGACGACACCAAGCAGAGCCTCTACGAAAAGCTCGCCGAGGCCGGCTCACGTGATTTACTCCGTGTTCTCCCTGGTATCGTCGCGAAAAATGCCCCTGAGAGCCCTCAGGACGAAGCACAAGCGACTTTCACCACTCCGCTAACAAAAGACCTATCTGAACTACAACCTGCCCTTAAATCGGCCGAGACGCTCTTTAATGAGGTCCGCGCTTTTGCCGGTTTCCCGAAGTCTAAAGCCACTTTTCTCGGTGTTCCGAGTGTAGTTACGAAGGCTCACGTCGCGGATAGTGCCGCCACTGAGCTCGATATGCTCTGCTCTAATGGCAAATACCTCGTAATTGATCGCCTCATCCCAGAGAATTCCAAAGAGATGGACGCGAAAAGCTTCCTCAATGGCCAAAGCAACAAAAAATCTGCCTAAGAGGCAGATTTTTTAAATACTAGGCTTGTCCGCCGAGAATCGCAGCTTTGTTTGCGATAATCTCTTGCTTGAGCTCCTCGAGCGTCTGTTCGATAATCTGGCGGTAGTTCGGGCAATTCTGATCGAGCCACTTAGCGCTCACATAGTTGTTCACACGGTCGCTTTCATCTTCGACGCGGCTAGCAATTCTCTGATAAATTTCATCGCTGCGATAATCGCCAAGGTTCGAAAGCCAGCGCTTAATCGTTTCTTCGTCGTTATCAATAATCTTCTCAAATTCTGCGACCTGATCATCGGTCATCTGAGCGTTCATTCTTTCGCCGACTCTGACCTCGAACTGATCCTGCGCATTCTCCAAGAAAGCAGCCTTTTGGTCCTGTGGTAATGCCCCAAGTCCCACCGCTTCTAGGAATGTATCATCAAATTTATACATTGATTTTCTCCTATTTCCCCCATTGTATCACAAAAAGCTTATGCTTATGCAATTTTCTTGTGTTTGTATTCGCGCACAAAGAATTCAATGCGGTCACCAATCTCAAGCTGGATCTTCTTCGTAGTCTTGAGCGACATACCGCCGAGCTCGCCTTCAGCAAGCGATGGCACATCAACCTTACCCTCTTGAACGTTCTTTACTTCGACTTCGCCAAGTAGGTCTTTCTTGCGATAAACACGACCAAGCATGCCAGGAGCAACGCGGCCACTCTTTACCTGACCGCCGGTGATAATTTCGGTCTTTTCGGTGCGGAACACGCCCTTCACCTCGAGCTCGCCCATCTCAGTTTCAATCATCTCAGCATCGAGCATACCTTCCATCTCGTGCTTTGCGTCATCGAGAAGTTCGTAAATCACACGATAAACGCGGACTGGCACGCCGTTGCGCTCTGCCATCTTGGCGATCGCATTCGGCACGGTCACGTTGAAGCCGTAAATAATCGTATTGCCACCAGAGGCCATATAGATGTCATTCTCATTGATTGCACCAACACCAGTCGATACGATATTGAGCGTAATTTCGCCCTGCGTATCAATCATACGGAGCGAGTCGACAACAGAGGTAACCGAACCCTGAACGTCGCCCTTCACGAGCACGTTAAAGGTCTTCGTATTATCAGCCGTGTTCATCATGCGAAGAAGGTCGCTAGAGGTCACATTTGCGTTCGCAGTTTCATTCGCTTCAGCCTGAGCGTTGAGAAGCGCCATGCGGCGTGCGGTCTTTTCGTCCGCAACTTCCTCAAACTTATCACCAAAGTTCGGAAGATCCTTGAAGCCAGTCACAACAACAGGGGTAGAAGGCGTCGCCTTACCCTTTGGTTTGCCCTTCCAGTCAAGCATCGTGCGCACCTTCGCGTAAGTCTTACCAGCAACGATAAATTCACCAACCTTGAGTTCGCCGCCGGTAACGAGGAGATTCACGACCGAACCCTTACCGACTTCCATGTGGCTCTCAATCACGAGGCCCTCAGCTGGGATATTTTCGTCAGCCTTGAGCTCATCAATATCTGCGGTCAAAAGAATCATATCGAGAAGCTGCTCGACGTTCTGACCAGTTTTTGCCGAAATCGGCACCATAATCGTGTCACCGCCCCACTCCTCTGGGTTAAGATTGAAATCGGTTGCGAGCTGCGCCTTCGTGCGGTCAATATTCGCGCCTTCCTTATCAATCTTGTTAATCGCAACAATAATCTTTGCGTTTGCCGCCTCGGCGAACTTAATCGCCTCTGCAGTCTGTGGCTTCACGCCATCATCGGCAGCCACCACAATCACCACGATATCAGTAAGCATCGCGCCATGCTGGCGAATCGCCGCGAAAGCCTCATGACCCGGCGTATCGAGGAAGGTAATCTTACGGTCCTTGTATTCCATCTGATAAGCGGAAATATGCTGAGTGATGCCGCCAGCCTCACCTTCGACCGTCTTCTTCTTGAGAAGCGTATCGAGAAGCGTAGTTTTACCATGATCGACATGCCCCATCACAGCTACCACTGGTGGGCGGAGCTTTGCGTCCTTTGAAAGCTCGCGCTTTGCGCCAGGAAGCTTTGACGAATTCTCTTTACGCTCAAAGCGCACATTCTCAAAACCGAGTTCCTCGGTCATAATCTGAGCCGTCTCAACATCGAGACGCTGATTAATCGTCGCCATAATGCCGTTTTTGAACAACTCACCAATGAGGTGCGTAACAGATACGCCCAACGCGTTCGCTAGCTCGTCTACCGTAATCGAGCCAGAAACCTGTATCACTTTTTCTTCCATTTTCTAGCTCCTTTCTCTTTTAGCTAATAAAAAATCCACCCCGAAAAAACTTCTTCTATTTTAGCATAAAACGAATAAAAATGCCACTATTCGGCCGTATAGAGCTGGCGCGGAATCAATACGCACTCGATAACCGCGCTACCCCCATCCTCACTAAGCTTCACTTCCTCGATATAACAAAGCGAGCCACTACGAATCAAAAACTCACTCTGCCCTCCAGAATAAGACAAATCTCCCGTCAGCAGCACCCCCTCGTGCGTACCCGCCGGAACCCGATAGTGCATCGAAATATTGCATTCTTTCCTCAGAGGATCATCGAAGTCTCTCCCGGCGTAACTCCCCTCTTCTGTCACCGATGTGCTCATAAAGCCTCGCTCAAGGTGGAACTGCCCTTCAAGCTTCTTCAAATCCTCTAGCGAACTAACCCCGTAGCCGTGGAAAGAATCCAAATTCGTCCCCCTATACGCAATAAAATCCTCATTTACATCCGGCGCTTTATCAATCGCACCGTTAATCATCTCTACCGCCTGATGTGAGCGCCGCTCCGCCTCTTCGGTTCGCTCCCCGAGCTGGTCGTAATCCCAAAAACCACGCGCAACGCTATTAATTCGCTTGTAGTTATAGCCAGAATACTCTTTCAGGGCCTCTTTTTCGTCTTCACTCAGTGCTCCGTTCAGCTCTTCCTCGTATCCAGGGTTCGCCTCAAGAAATTCATCCGCGCCCGTATACTCTCGGCAGTCTTCAGACGCAATCAGTTCAATATAATCCGACGTTTGCTGCTCGTTCCCAAGCCGCTTTATCTCCTGGACATACATCTCACAAGCACGGTTCTCGCTTCGTTCTTTCGGAAAAACCGATTCGTCGCCACTGGGCATTTTTTCGAAATTCATACTTTTATTCTAGCATCTAGGCCAGAATCTCACGATAAATCGTCTCGATTTCCTCTTCGCCAATCTTCACCGGATGGTTAGCGAGGCGCTCTGGATTCACGGTATTTGTAAACTTATCAAAATCCCCTTCTGAAAGCTGCGGCTTTTCTAGTTCCAGACCATCAACGAATTCGACAAACTTCTTCGCCGCTGCCTCAGCCGAGTTGCAGCCCATTAGCCTTGCGATTTCCCTGAGCACGCCCTCGAGATAGGTCACCCCTCGCGGATCATTGCAAGCGTCCGTCGCGCGCTCGACTGTAAGCGCAAATAGTCGCTTCATACAGAGCGCCACCGCATGTCCATGCGCCACGCCGTAAACAGCGGTCAAGTTGTATCCAAAAGCATGCGGCGCGGTCGTTCGCGTAATGTTAATCGCCTTCCCCGCCAGATTCGCCGCACGGAGCATCTGCTCGTTTTGCTCTGGGTTGTTCGCAAGATAGCCAAATACATTATCAAAAATCAATCGAATCGCCTCCGAACTATAACGCCGACTCTCTTCGGTGCTAGCGACTGCCCAGTACGACTCAATCGCATGACACAAAGCATCAAGCATCGTCGCCTTCCTCTGGTAATCCGGCAAAGATTTAAGCACATTTGGGTCCATCACAACCGCATCCGGAATGCAGCTGTCGTCAGTCACGGAATGCTTCTTCCCCTGGTAGTACACGATTGCGAAACGTGTCGCCTCCGAGCCCGTCCCCGCCGTCGTCGGCACCGCCAAAAATGGGATACTGTTCGGGACAATCGTTTGCTCAAGATAATTTTGGCTCTCGTCGAGTGTCGCGAACATCTTGATGCACTTTGCAACATCCATCGACGAACCTCCGCCAACTGCCACGACCGCGTCACAACCGCTCTCTTTAAAAACGCGCACACCTTCAACTACCGACTCATAATCTGGGTTCGGCTTAAAACGGTCAAAAACTACAAGCCCCACCTCTAATCTCTCCGGCAAATCTTTCGTAAAATAGCGTGTAATTTCAAAAGCCTCGAGCGGCAAATCGCTCACAAGCATAATCTTGCGAATCTTTTGTCCGTTGTGGAGCTGCGAAAAATACCAGTCCACCGACGAATATCCGTTCTCTACTCTCAAGATTTGTTGATTCACGTCTCTATTTTAGCACAAGCACGAAAAAACCACCCCGAAAGGTGGTTTTTCCAGAAAAGCGCTTTATTTCTTGGCTTTCTTTTCAGCAAAGCTAAGGGAAATCTTGCGACCTTCCTTATCGATGTCGAGAACCTTGAATTCCTTGCGCTCGTTGAGCGTAAAGATCTTCTCTGGGTCAACATCGCTGCCCTCGCCGAGCTCAGAAACATGAACTAGAGCTTCGACAGCTGGCGAAATCTGAACGAATGCGCCAAATGGGGTGATACGAGTAATCGTACCTTCGACCTTGTCGCCCTTCTTGAAGTTAGCAATCTCAGAGAGCCATGGGTCCTCTTGGAGTTGCTTCATAGAGAGGCTGAGGCGATCCTTGTCGATAGCAATAATCTTTGCTTCGACCGTTTCGCCAACCTTGACATAGTCAGCTGGGTTGTTGACGCGTTCCCAAGAAATCTCGGAAATGTGAACGAGACCTTCAATACCATCGACGTTAACGAAGATACCGAAGTCGACCACACCGGTCACTACACCCTTTACGACGTCACCGACAGCGAGCTTCGAGAAGCGCTCTGCGAGACCGTCCTTGATAGCTTCCTTCTCAGAGAGAATGAGCTTGTTCGTCTTGCGATCAGCATCGAGGATGCGGACGCGAATTGGCTTACCAACGAGAGCGTTAAGGCGCTGAAGGATTTCATCCTTGTCAGAACCACCGACACGTGGGTAATGTTCAGCCGAGAGCTGAGAAACTGGCAAGAAGCCGCGAATACCTTCGTATTCGACCAAGAGACCGCCACGGTTGGCGTCGAATGGTTGAACCTCGATAATTTCGCCTGCCTCGAGCTTGCTGGAAATCTCGTCCCAGCCTTTCTCTTTGACGGCTTTGCGGAGAGATAGTAGTACCATACCATCTTCCATTTCAGTATCTACAACAGAGGCAGATACATCGTCGCCTTCCTTGAGCGTACGCCCAAATGCGACCTCACGACGTGGTACGAGACCAACACCGCGTGCACCGAGATCGATAAGAATCTCGTGCTTCTTTACCGACAACACCTTACCTTCGATGGTGTCACCGAGTACAATAGCCTTGCTATCCTCATTAGCGAGGAGCTCGTCCATTGTCAATTTAGCTTTTGTAGCCATTGATTTTTCCTTCCGCTGAGACTACTCATTATCTTTCCTGACACAAGAAAAAATAGTGAGTAGCCTCATGCTACCCACTATTTTAATCTATTTCCCCTCTGTTGTAAAGCCTAAGCGTTTTTCTTGAACATCACGACGTTGTAGGCGAAAAGCGTAGCAACGACCGCAAGGCCAAGCACAGGGATAATCGAATCCTCTGGACCAGTCTTTGGCATCGAGCTACCGTTGTTGCCAGCGCTAATGTGCTGATCGATAATCTCTTGCTGGGTCTGGCTTTCAGAGCTACCCTGCTGGTTCATTTTTTCCTGCTCAGCACGCTTCTTTGCAGCGGCTTCTTCCTGAGCTTTGCGCTCAGCCTCAGCCTGCTTCTCTTCTTCGGTCTGAGAGGTTTCGTTAGTTGCCACCTCTGTCTTTGGCTTCGGCGAAGTGCTCAAAGAGACACCAATGACGATGCCCGCAATGATGATCACGACCGCGAGGCCAATCAATGCGCCCAAACCCCAACGCTTATACTTGTATTCAGTTTCGCTCATAAAACTCCTAAACACTTTTGCATACTATACCACACATTTCATGATTATGCAATAGCCATTAAGGGGATGATGTGCTGTATAATGGAATTATGTATCTCTGTATCGACATTGGCGGCACCAAAACCCTCGTTGCCCTCGTAAATGCGCGAGGCAAAATCCTGCATTCCGTCAAGTTTGAGACCCCTGTCGATCAGAAGAAATTCTACGAGCTCCTCCTCGAGCAAATCCGCATCAATTTCGTCATGACCGAGGTTATCGCCTTCGGCGTCGCAATGCCGGGCATCGTAAAAGACAACCGCGCCGTCTGGCTCGGCAATCTCCCCTGGAAGTCTTTCGATATCGCCCACAAGCTCGAAAAAGATTTCAAGCTCCCCGCTTTCGTCGAGAACGACGCCAACCTTGCCGCTCTTGCCGAAACCCGTCGCGTCTACCACAAGAACGTCTACTACACCTTTAGCACCGGTATCGGTGGCGGTGTCACTCTTGGCGGCAAACTATCGAACAAGTACCGCGACTTCGAGCCAGGCCACGAGAAATACCTCTATCACGGCAAGAAATACGAATGGGAAGACCTCGCCGCCGCCAGCGCCGTCCGCGCCCGCTACGGCAAGCTCATCAAAGAAATCGCCGACCGCGCCTCTTGGGATGACATTATCGAGCGCATGCTCCTCGGCCTTATTCCGCAAACCATTCAGCTCAAGCCAGATTGCGTCATCTTTGGCGGCCCTCTCGGCCTCGCCCTACCGCGCTACCGCCGCTCTCTCGGCAAACGCCTTGCCCACGAACTCCCGAAAAACGTCCGCATGCCACGCCTCCTCAAGGCCCGCCACGGCTCCTTCTCTGTAATCAAAGGCTGCTACCTCTATGCAAAAGCTAATCTCAAAACTGACTAAAGATTTTCCCGAATTACAGATCGAGGCTGGCGAGCGCTTCCAGTTTACCCCGCCCGCTACGCTTTTTTATGCTAGTAAAACAGATTATTCCGACGCCGAAGCTAAGCTTCTCCTTCTCCACGAGCTCGGCCACTACCTCCTTGGCGAAACAGATTACCATACGGACATCGAACTCCTCGAAATCGAGGCAAAAGCCTGGGCTGAGGCTGAAAAACTTTGCGCCAAATATGAGGTCGAATACGACGAAGACTTCGCCGAAGATCGCCTCGACAGCTACCGCGACTATCTCCACCACGCTTCTCTCTGCAAGGTCTGCCAGCTATCTGGCTACCAGGACGAGCGCGGCCGCTATCACTGCCCGCTCTGTGGTGCCACCTGGCGAAGCGGCTCCCTTCCCGAGTAGCCCTAATTAATGAACAAAAAATACCTCAGGCGCATGTCCTGAGATATTTTTTTATTAGTCAATTCTAGGCATTCTTTTTTGCTTTGCCGCGCTTCGAGATGCGGCCACCCTTTGCGCCTGCAATCTTCGCAAGCTCTGGGTTAGCAGCAAAACCGCCAGTGTGACCATTTTTACCACCTTTACGGCCGATTTCTGCGTAGAAATCCTTACCGTACTTGGTTTTGTTAGTAGAGGCGGCCTTCACGCCACCAGCCTTAGTTCCAGCCATCGCTGTCTCCATTTCTGCCCACCAAATTCAAATAATATCGCCACCCTTTGACGCGTGGCGATGCTGAAAAGCAATCACCTTTCGCAGGTGCTTATGCCTATTTTAGCATAATGCTTTCGTTTTGTCAATACGCTTTTGTATAAAAATATGTCATAATAACCGAACACTAGAGTAGCCAGGCCATCTCCACCCCTGTTATGCAAGCAATATCGCTTTCCTGCACATTAGCCGAAAAAGACACAAAAATACCCGTTTCAAACTCGAAACGGGCCTCCTAGCGCCTCTCAGCGCGCCCACCCCTTATTCTTTCGGCAATTCACCGAGAATTTTCACTTCCGACATCGGAATTGGCTCAAAAAACGCCGACGAGTGCATATGCAACGCGTCAGGATCGGTATTCATGTTCGCACCCGGCTTCTCGACCGGCACGAAACGATCTGCTCGAGCCGGTGTTTCGAGCAGCACGTCGCCATACCGACTCGTCGAAGCGCCCAAATACCAGTCGACCGTATCAATTTTCCCGCCACGCGCTATTCCCACGTTCTGAGGGTCTCTGCCAACGTAACCAAGCTTCTTGTACTCTTCAAGTCCCTCGCGGCTCACCTTTCGATAACAACAATCCTTTTTCAGCTCATAACCGCCCCATTCATGGATCGTCTGGTCACGACCTGCCGCCATCTTCTCCATAATCGTCAACCCAACCGGCGAAGATGCCTTTTCGTCTAACATCTTCTTTTTCTCATATTGCGAGCGATTTTCCTCGTCAACGGGAGCACGCCCCTTCTCGTAGAGACCAGTTTCCGGATTAACGCCGCGCCTGTCGGCATTATTCTTCTCTGCCTCCCAAATTCCCCTAAGTTTTTCGAGATCAAGGCCGGAACCCTCCGGGTCGAATTCTACATCCTCAAGTATCTTCCAGGGGTTCGACGCCTGCGCGCCATCCCTACTTTCAAGCATTTCGTTCATATCTCTATGATAACAAAAACATAAAAAATGGTGGAGCGGCAAAGACCGAAGCCTTCGCGCGCCCCACGTGCTAGTTATGATAACAAACAACTATCTATTGCGCAAGTAATGCTGGATCCACTCCGGAGGATTCTTTGGGCCCTCTCCCGCCTCTTCCTTCAATCCCAAGAAGCCGAGTAGCTTGTCGTACGCTGCCATATTATCTACGTTGTCCTGCTTGGCGGTCTCCGTGTCTGCGGACTCTTTTACTGGGAACAAAGACGCCTGAATATCTTCTAGGCTCTCGCCATGACTATGGCGGAATATACCTTCAGCGATGGCCTCAAATTCATCAGCATTGGCGTCCTCTACCGCATATTCCTTTAGCCCCGACCTCTGCTCTTGCGGGACAAACAAGACAGCCGCCACGACCGTCGCCTTAGTTAGCTCCTTGCGCAAGGCATCGTGTAGCTCCCTTGTTGCCTTCCATGCGTCTGCCGGAAAATCCTTATGACTAAACACCTCTGAGACCACGCCCCACGACCCCTTTAGTTCATCCTCTGCTTCCAATAACCTATTTCTGCGATTAAGCGCCTGCTCAGCCGGTCCGAAATAACCGACCACGGCCTCATAGGTACTCTGCGCAGCATAGTATTCTCCCGTACCACGTTGACTCCTCTCTGGGTTTTTACTAAACTCGTGCTTCCTATAGTCCTCGAGGCTTTCGCCGCCTAGAACCCGATTGATGCCCTCAGCAACGGAATGAACATCCTCGAGCGATAATACTTGCCCATACGCATGTCCATTCAGTGACGGAATATAATCAATAAATTTGTTTTTCTGATCTTCTGGCAATATCCCCGGCGATGCCTCGACGACCGTCGCCGCCTCACCTCGCAGCTTCCCTATATATTCCGGATCACTAATAAAAACGTCCTCATCAAAACCGTACTGACCGCTCTCGAATAACTCGACTGCTTCGTCTATTTCCGCAATCTTCTTCCTTTTCTCAGCCTCAGCATCGTGCATCTCAAGTTCAGACAATCCTTCCCAAGAGTCGCTAGCACTGGCGTTAAGCCCCTCTCCGTTTTTCATTTTCCTCCTATATCGCTAATGTTAATATAGCACAAGCAACAAAAAACCGCCATTCGGGCGGGCTTTAACAAAACCTGGTGGGGATATGTGGACTTGAACCACAGACCTCGTCATTATCAGTGACGCGCTCTAACCAGCTGAGCTATATCCCCTTACCAGAATTATTCTACTCTATTTTCGCGGTCGGCGCAAGTATAAGTTTTATTAGAACTCGCCGTCGCCGTCGCCGTCATACCACGAAGGACGAGCGGTTGCAAAAGGAATACCATAGAACATAGCATACATCGATGCATCGTCCGCAATGTGACCGCTCCAACTCTCTAGTGGCGCGAAAGTCGCAATATTAACTACGCCCATGAACATATCATTGAAATACTTCACATTCGAGACATCCCAGCTTACATAGCCGTTGCGCTGCGTCCTCTGGAGTGGGCTAAGGTCCGTCAAGACTCTATTGCTTCTAAACATCGTATTCATGTCCGTGACTTTCGAGGTATTCCAGTATGCAAGCGGCGAAATATCCGACAAAGTCATCCATTTATCGTCGCTGCCAGTCCAACCAGTAAACATACTGCTCATATTCTCGACATTCGAAACATCCCAGCTAGCGAGCGCAGAGATATCCGTCAAGAGATAAGATGCCGCAAACATGCCTGACATGTCTTTCACATTCGACACATCCCATTTCGTTTTTCCAGAGCCAACATACACCGTGCTTGCGAAATCCGCACTCACCATCGCCGTATCATAGAACATCCCAGACATGTCTTCCACCTTTGAAGTGTCCAAGTTGCCAAACGGATCAAAATCGCTGAGCGATTCGTCACCCCTAAACATATCCCTCATACTCACGACATTCGGCGTATCAAAGCTATTAGCGCCAACAACCACGTCAGTCAAAGACGTCATGCCGGAAAACATCCCAGTCATATCCGTTGCATTTGACGTATAAAACACGGCTGCCGTGAGTGACTCCGCCGAGCTCATGTCGGCGAACATATATGACATATCCTCTACATTTGAGGTGTCAAAATTCGGAGGTAGATTTATGGTGTTTACTACAGAGCTCATGCCGGCAAACATTCTGCCCATAGATTCGACCTTCAAAGTATTCATCTGCATAAGCACTGACGTCGGGAACGAGCGCATTGAACTCATCCCCTCAAACATCGAGCTCATATCAGTCACGTTCGAAGTATTAAAGTTCGACGAAACGGTCAAGCTGCTCAGCGAGCTCATACCGGAGAACATGCTGATCATATTTTCCACATTCGAAGTGTCCATACTCGACGGAAGCTCAAGGCGTATAAGCGATGACATATCGGCGAACATATATGACATGTCCTCCACGTTTGAGGTATCGAAATCCTCTGGTATAGTAAGGCGCCCGAGAGAACTCACTCCTTCGAACATCCCACTCGTAGTAACTGCATTCGTCATTTTTAGACCATTATTCGGGAGCGTAAGAGATGTGAGTCCGCTCATGCCGGCAAACATATATGAGCTATCTTTCGGAACCCAGATGTTTTCCGTCGTCTTATGGATATATATATTGTTTTCGCCGTCATTATACGCATAGATAGGAATTACGCCATCCGACAATAATGTTTTGTTCGACGTCTCCGGATTAATAGTATTCGGGAGCGCATCGACGAAGGAAATACTCTTTATGTTCGTATCTTCATCGATCGCATACTCAGCCGTCGTGCCAGCTAGGGCCTTTAGGGCGAGATTTACTTCGCGGCCCCGTTTTAGTACCGCGTCAGTCGCGGTAGCACTACTCGTGAAGCCGCCGCCCACAGCAAAGTATCCCGTCGCATCTAAGTCTACCCATATCTCCATAATGCCATTTGAAGTATTCGACGGGTTCCAAGCCATAGCTCCCGCTCCTGCCGGAGGAGTCACAGTAAAATGATAGCCGCCAGACGGAAGATTGATCGTCTTACATTGTTGCTCCTCAAAATCAGAAAAATACATCTGGGCAGAATAGTCCATATCGACGCCGCCAACCGTTACTACGTCAACCGAGATAGGCGCGCCGTAATACGACGTCCCAGTCTCAATACAAACACTCATGACACGACCGCCGCCAATCGTTGCCGCAGATATCGGCGCCCAACCTTGAGGTGTAGCAAAACAATCGCCACCGATTAGTGCCGCGAGTCCAACGCTTGCAAATGCTGCGCCAAAAATGAATTTGTTTTTCATTCCCTACACTCTTGTTTGTATTTTTGTTTCGACTATTTTTTGTTTTGACCTAGTCTTGAACTAAGTATAAGCGAAATCGCTCAAAAAGTCAACCCCCTACTACCTCTATAAAAACAGGCTAATTCAATTCCGCGCGGAATGCGTTCGTCTCGCGAACTTCGGCCCCGTGGCTCTCATAGAACCCCTTAGCGCCTTCCTTCTTCTCGCGGCTGGACGAGGTAAACTCGAGACGGCGGCAACCATGCGCCCTACCCCAGTCTTTCACGGCGTCAAGCAATTTGCCGCCAACGCCTTTGCCGCGGCATTCGCTATCGACGACGAGATCTTCCATATAAACATTGCGATCGAGCGTCGCCATCACGATCGAGACAATCGCCATACCGACCACCTTGCCATCATCCGTAGCAATCAAGATATCATGATAAGGCGACTCGATAAGTTCCTCAATAATCTCACGACTAATCGCCGAACCATCATGCCTGCTAGACAGCTGCTGGCGAAGCTTCCCCATCGCCTCCGCGACCTCTGCATCGTACTCTGTTACTGCACCTACTTCAATCATGCCCCTATCTCCTTTTTAATAATACCTGCTAAGCCTTCGCCGATTTCGTCAACCAAAGCGTCATCCTCGCCTTCGACGAGAATTCTAATCTTATTTTCCGTACCCGAATAGCGCACAAATACGCGGCCCTTGCCCGCAAAACGCTCTCCCGCCTCACGGACAGCCTCGCTGTAACCCGGAATCTCCTCAACCGGCTTCTTCTCCTTCACGAAGAGCCCCCACTGGCGAGACGGCAAATTCTCATAGTCTGCCCAGAGGTCAGCAAGCCTCTTGCCGCTCTCCTGGACAATACGCATGATCATCAGTGCCATGAAGGTGCCATCCGAGCCCCTAAGCCACGGCAGATATATAATATGCCCTGCCAACTCGCCACCAAGGATACCTCCAAGCTCACGACACTTCTGTGCCACTGCACGGTCGCCGTTGACAACCTTCGCCACATGGATCCCCTCGTCTTCAAGGTAATTAATCGTCGCAAGGTTGCTATATTCGGTCAGCACCACCGTGTCTTCTGGCAATTTACCGAGCGATTTCAAGTACTCGGCAATCAAAATCACAATTCTGTCGCCATCCCAAATACGCCCCTCTTCATCTGCGAGCACGATTCTATCGGCGTCGCCATCTAACGCCACCCCAATAAGACCCTGTTCGCGCGTCTCTTCGGCCAATTTCTCGGGATAAAGCGCGCCATAGCCCTCATTGATATTCTTGCCAGTCGGCTCTGGGTCGATCTGCTCGACATCTAGCTCGAACTCCTCGAATACCTTCTTCGAAAACACGTGTCCTGCGCCGCTAGCAGCGTCTAGGACAATCTTTTGGCCATCAAAGCCCTTATCGCCTATCTTTTCGGCTACAAGCTGCTCATAAAACTTTAGAGACGACTCTCTAAGCTCTGGCACAAAACGCACCTCATCTGGCGCATCCTCGTCGTCGACCACCTTATCGGCAAAGTAAGCTTCCTCGATCGCGAGCTCCTGCTCATCTGTAATCTTGTCGCCATCGGCGCCAAATACCTTAATACCATTATCCGTTGCCGGGTTATGCGACGCCGTTAGCATCACGCCCGCATCATATTCGCCAGAATTCTGGATAATCGCCTGAACGGCCGGCGTCGGCAGCACGCCAAAGTTCTCGACCGTAGCGCCTTCTGCTTCCAAACCTTCCTGCAAATAGTCCGCCATCCACATGCCACTTTCGCGCGTGTCGCGGCCCATTAAGACTTTTTGGGCGTATGCTTTTTTGGCAATTTGACGGCCCAAATTTGCTAATATTTTTGGTCTGAGTGGCGCCTCACCGACACGTCCACGAATGCCATCAGTCGAGCCAAAAATACGTTTTTCCATACATCCATTTTATATTATTTTGGCCGCCAAGTCATTAGCCGCGAAGGCCCAAAATCGGCCATTTCGGCCTGCCAAATCCGTCCAAATTTAGCCCACATTTTTATGCAAATTTTTGGCCGATTTGCGCCAAATTTTCGTGTTCATTTGGGCCATTTTTGAGCCATTTTTTGCCTCGAATTTTGCCCGACTTTTTTGAGACTTTTTTTGGACTTTTTGAGTTTTCCACATTTTCACCCCTGTTAATTTTGTATAAAAATCTTATACAATACTATTGACAATCCACTAGATTCCGCTTATACTAAAAATAGCTTTTGTGTTTATTCGCAGAACATAAAAGCCGCACTATTCTCAAAAACAAAAACTTATAAAAACACAAAAAACACAAACACCTTTTATAAGCTCCGGTTCTAGCGTGACAAAATTCGTGTTTCAATGGTCACGGTGCACTGAATTCGGAGCTTTTTTGATGGCCTTCAATTCCCGGCCAATTTTGGCCACAATTCGTTCCCGCGCACTGCCAAATTTTTACCAACGCCCTGCCCGCATTTTTCCGCGCGCCATGCCAACGTTCGACACGCATCGCGCCAACACCACATTCAAATTTCAACACGAAGCGCCGCACATTCCGGCCCGCCACGACGCACATTTTCCGGCCAATCCCGGCCGGCTTTTTGCGCGTCGGCATTCACGTACACGAACGCTCGCGCATAGTCATTTATGCCAGCAAATACCACAACTGCCACTCATTCTGAGCTATTTTGCCGCCAGGCAAGCCAAAAGTCCCAAAATTGCGCCAAAAATCCACCCCTGTTCATACCCCTTATGCTTGCATAATCGGCAATTATCTTATATTTTGAGGGCAGTTGACCATTAGGACTGGTCGATGCTCGTTTCGAGCGTTTAGGAGTCTTCTAGAGCGAAATAGGGGTCAAAGAGGAGGTGTTTTTTATGACACAACACAAATTTTCAGAACACTATTCCGGAGAGGCACTTAAAGCACTAGAGCTGCTACTGACGGTCGCGAGAGAGCAAGGCCACGTTCCAACTTTTTCAGAGGCGATACAGCTCTATAATAAGGGTATACTACCCCACCCGAATGATTACGCCTTTTGGGCTAAGGGTGGCAGCTATCCGGATGCTATGAGAGAAGTACAAAAGGTTCTCGACCGCGAAAAAGACGATGATGATGACGAAGCGGAAGATGAACCCGCAACCGTTACGCCCATCAGCAACAATAATAACGACGACCACGACGATTTCTGGCAAGATCCACAACAAATGACCCCCAGCCAGTAAGCCTGCTCTACTAGACTCTAACGCATGTCCTAATCCCCCAAGTCGCACAATTGGGGGATTTTTAATCTGTTTCTGTATTTTTTACAACATAAACATAAGCAGTATTGCCCCCCTAGCTAGACCTACAAAAAGCCGCCCTACAAAGGGCGGTTTTTGTTTAACAATTTAGCGTGCAATCAAGAACAACGCGGTTTCTCTGATAGCTTTTGTTGCATCTAGCCGAAGCTAGAATTGTAATAGATCAAGCTTATATCTACTACTACAACCGACCTAGCTACAGATCATATTGCTATAATCTGCGCATCTTATCCTTCTCTAGAAAGGAGGTAATCCATCCGCACCTTCCGGTACGGATGCCTTGTTACGACTTAACCCCAATCATCTCCCCCACCTTAGGCCGCCGAAACGGACTTCGGGTGTTGGTGACTCTCATGGTTTGACGGGCGGTGTGTACAAGACCCGGGAACGTATTCACCGCAACATGCTGATCTGCGATTACTAGCGATTCCGACTTCAAAGAGGCGAGTTTCAGCCTCTTATCCGAACTGGGACCGGCTTTGGTGCGGTTTGCTACACATCACTGCTTCGCTTCGCATTGTACCGGCCATTGTAGCGCGATTCTAGCCCAAGGCGTAAGGGAAATACTGACCTGACATCATCCCCTCCTTCCTCCCCGTTACCGGGGCAGTCCTACCAGAAAAATACAACTGGTTGCAAGGGTTGCGCTCGTTGATGGACTTAACCAAACATCTCACGACACG
>JAFWSJ010000012.1 GCA_017524405.1 Candidatus Saccharimonadota bacterium
GTTACTTCAAGAAGTTCATCATCCATCAAGAAGTCTAGACATTGCTCGAGTGACAGCTGAGTATATGGCGTAAGCTGAATTGCCCCATCCGAAGCGTGCGTACGCATGTTAGTAAGCTGTTTTTCGCGACAGACATTAATGTCCATCTCATCTTTCTTCGATAAGCCGACAATCATGCCCATATAAACATCTACTTGTGGCGGGATATAAAGGATGCCACGCGCCTGTGCCGCATCGAGCGCATAGGCTGTACTCTGGCCCGCTTCTGAGGCGACCAACGCACCATTACGCTCTTGGCGATAATGCGTCGTTACCGGCTGATATCCCTTCGGTAAGGTATTCATGATTGCTGTACCCTTCGTTCCGGTCAACAAGTTGTTACGCAAGCCGATTAAAGCGGCCGTCGTAATATTGTAACGGAAGCGCGTACTGCCAGTTGTAGTCATTTCTTGCTCAATCAATTCAGCCTTGCGAACACCAAGCTCCTGTGAAACTGCGCCAACATACTCTGGAGACACTTCGATCGTCAATTCCTCGACCGGCTCCATCTCAACACCGTCTTCCATCTTGTAGACCACCTCTGGACGGCCAACTTCAAGCTCATAGCCCTCACGGCGCATTGTCTCAATTAAGACCGAAAGATGTAGCTCGCCGCGGCCGGAGACCTTATAGCCAAGACCTTGCGGCTCAAGACGTAAAGCAATATTCGTTTCAAGCTCGCGCTTCAAGCGATCGCCGATCTGGCGCGAAGTCGTAAATTCACCTTCACGACCCTTAAGCGGCGAAGTATTTGGTCCAATATAAATACTGAGCGTTGGCGCCTCGAGCTCAATCGTTGGTAAAGCTTCTGGGTTGTCACCCGTAGCTACCGTATCGCCAATTGATGCTGCGCCAAGGCCAGCCAAGGCGACAATATCGCCAGCAATCGCCTCATTTACCTCTTCGCGACCAAGACCACGATAGGTATATAGACTATCGATTTTACCGCGCACAGTTGTGCCATCAGTCTTCATAATCGTTACGGCTTCGTTTTTCTTCAATTTGCCACGGAAAATACGACCAATTGCATATTTACCGAGGTAACTATCAGCCGCAAGCGCCGCTACGAGCAGTTGTGCGCCCTTTGAATTGTCTGGATCAACTTGCGGTTCTGGCACTTCGTTAATAATTGCGTCAAAAATTACATGAAGATCATCATCGAGCTCAGGCGTCTTACCCGCCTTACCATCGCGCGCGATTGCATAATATGTCGGATACTTCAGCTGATCTTCGTTCGTAGCGAGTTCCAAGAACAAATCACCAATCTCGTCCTCAACTTCGCCAAGACGCGCCGCCGGCTTATCAATCTTATTAATCACTACAATTGGCGTCAACGACATTTCTAAGGCTTTCTGAAGCACGAATTTCGTCTGTGGCATCGGGCCTTCCTGTGCGTCTACGACCAAAAGCACGCCATCTGCCATATTGAGCGTGCGCTCTACCTCGCCCGAAAAATCTGCGTGACCAGGCGTATCAATGATATTGATCTTATAGCCGTTATAGAACACGGCAGTTTGTTTAGCGGTAATCGTAATACCGCGCTCATGCTCCTGATCACCGGAGTCCATGATTAAAGTCTGAGACATCTCGGCCTGGTTATCACGAAAAGTATGACTCTGCTTCAACAGTGCATCAACTAATGTGGTTTTACCGTGGTCAACGTGCGCGATAATCGCTACGTTCCTGATCTTTGATTTATCGTTCATATTATTTCCTCACCCTATTAAAGGTTTTTGCCGAGACTTTTATAAAATCCCTAAAATATCGTCACTGTTGATGTTTTTTCTTGTTATCGCGAGATAGTATTCATCGAGCGATGACAAGAAAAAACGCCAACTCCGGCGACTCCTTAGACTTCAGATGGTGGGCGGTATAGGATTCGAACCTATGACCTCGTCTACGTCAAAGACGCGCTCTAGCCAACTGAGCTAAC
>JAFWSJ010000013.1 GCA_017524405.1 Candidatus Saccharimonadota bacterium
GCTCGGCAGTGCCTCGTTCACCGCCTCGATGACGCGCAAGAGGAACTGGCGGTCGTCGTCGGACACAACGGGTTCTTCCTGTGGCGATTCTTCCTCCGTAACCTCTTGACTTTGTGGACGTTCCGTTGGCTCTATTGGAATTTCGGTCGGAATTTCGGTCGGTTTCGGTGTTTCAACAAGTGTTTCCGCAGGTGTTTCCGTTGGTTTCTCGGAAAGGCTTTTTCGCAGCAGTTCGATTTCGTGGATGAGCGTCTGGATGTGTTGCTGCTGGCGGCGTTTCACCCTTTTGACCATATACCACGCTATGGCGAGAATCAAGAGCAGGGCAAGGACGGCGAGAATGATGGTTCGGCGATGGGCGGCCCGCTCGTTTTCGTTCTCTTTTTGCAGCTGGTCGTTGCCGAACTCGGCGTTGTAGCGTTGCAGTGCGTTGGCCGTGGCGTGGCTGTAGAGCGAGTCTTTCAGCAGGTCGAAACGGTCGAGGTAGAATTTCGCCGAATCGGGATTGAGTTTCCAATAACTCTCGTAAAGTCCGCGATTCGAGTGGATTTCGTTGTAGAGGTCGCCCATTTTCGAGAACAGTTCGGCGGCCTCTTTATAATAAGGTATGGCTTCTTGCTGCCGTTCCTGACAGAGCAGGGTCATTCCGAGTTTGTTCAGGTCGATGGCCATCGAGTGGTGGTTGCCCATCTCCTTCAACGCGGGAATGCAGATGCGCAGGGCTTCCTCGGCCTCTTGGTAGCGGTGCAGCCCGATGAGTGCCGCCGCCTTTTGCGACAGGCGAATCATCTTCTTCGGCTCACGGCCTAATTGTTCTTCGATTTCGTAGGCTTGCTCGGCGTAGGCAAGGGCTTTCGAATCATCTTTCAACGAGTGGTAAATCTCCGAAGCCATACCCAAGAGGATGGCCTTCCGACCCGGATTATCGACCTTTTCGGCATGTTCGAGTGCCTGCAAGATGTATTTCTCGGCATCTTTCTCCTGATTGGCCGCCATATAGATGCCTGCCAGCGTGTTCATACTCGACGAGATGCGGTCGTGGTCGCCGCCCTTCACTTCGATATCGACGCTTTGCTTGGCATAGTTGGCGGCTTTCTGGAAATCGCCGAGGCGCACATAGATGCAGCCCAGCGTGTTCAGACAATCGGCCTTGCCCAAAGAGCCTTCCGCAAACAGGGGAAGCGACTGCAAGGCGTATTTTTCGGACTCCTTGAATTTTTGCTCGGCGTAGAGCCATTCCGCCGCCCACCACCAAACCTGCTGTCGCAGCGAATCCGTCGGTGTTTCCTTGCCGAAAACGACTTTTTCATCCACGAACTCGGCTTTCAGCAGTTCGTCGAAGAAGGCATTGGCCGCTGTCGCACTGGTCTGCTTGTCAAAAACTTTCAGTTGCGACTCGACATTTTGCGCCGGCACCGTTACCGTTGCAACGAGGGCAACCAACAGGGTCAAAATCGCTCGGAACGCTCTATTGTAGAGGGAGGTTTGCATTATTCATTGAGTTATTTTTTTTATGATATGGATTATCAGTTAATGTCTTGGCTACGAGGCTTTCGTTCATATTCGCGCGCAAAGATATTACTTTTTCTCGAAATGGCAAATTTATTACAAAAAAAATCCGAACCGTTTAACGATCCGGATTTTTCTTACAGACTTCATTGACTATACCTTGATTTCGACTTCAACACCACTGGGAAGTTCAAGCTTCATCAATGCATCGACGGTTTTTGCAGACGTGCTGTAAATGTCGATGAGGCGTTTGAAGTTGCTCAGCTGAACGCTGTAGCCGTCGTTGAGGTACTTGGGCAGCTCGTCGAGGAAGTTCGACAGCACGTTCTCGATGTCGCCGCGCGTGAGCGACGGGCGTGTCGTAGCGATAACGGCATTTGGGGCATTTTACTTCCACGCTGTCTGAATTAAAAATTTAAAATTTAGAATAACGAATTCATTTAGAATAACGAATTCATTTAGAATAACGAATTCAAAGTAATTTGCAAAGTTACACAAAAAAGGCTAAACCACAAAGATTTAACCCTTTTAATTATTGTTTTTTATGATTTTGAGCCGACTTCCTTTTTATCCTTTTTAGATTATCTTTTTTTAGATAATTTTTGGAGGATTCGATAAAACCTCACGAACTTTCAATGATTGGGTCATTTTACGCTACCCGTTTTCAACTCGTTGTCGAGGAAACTATAGACGTAGCCAGAACTTTGGTGAAAAAGGCCTGTGGCATCGCGCAGCAAACGCTGGTAAGTGTCGGAGTTGAGCACAGTGGAAAGTGCTTGTTCCATCGACAAATTCGGATTGTCGGCGATGAGCATGATGGCAAGGTTTTTCACCATGTCAAACTTCATTTGTTCTTTCTCGTTCATAGCCGTCTGAGAATTTTGACGGCACGTTCTGTGCCAAAATAATACTGGAACGTGATGCCACGCATATTGCGAAGGTTGTGTACAAGTGTAGGCAAGTCAATGGAATGGTTCTCGTATTTCCAAAGTTGTACGCCAACACGGTCGTTGGCAATGGGGCCGATGACAATATCATAGTCATGGGCTGGCTCGCGACTGGCATTGTTGCGATTAAGCAGAATGAATTTGGCCCACTCCTCGCTATAATCGTCGAAGCGGAGAACTTTCAGACGAGCCATCGCGTTATCGTCGACCTCGTATGTGAGAACGATAGGGGAACCGCTTTCCAACTGCTCAACCTTGGTTTTCGCCATGTCCATCGCTTGGGTGTACTCGCGTGAGAGGTAGAACCCCTGTCCGAAATCTTTGTTAGGTTTCGATTTCGCGAGGTCAATCTCTCCGAAATCAGCATTGGTACCATGATAGAGAATCATACGAGTGCACCTCCTTTCCTATGGCAGTATTCGGCCATGTCGGCAACCATCGACTGAAACGATTGCGTATGGCAGTAGTCGTAGTGTTCGTCCACGAACTTGATGCCTCCGAAGCGACTCAAATAGTTGAACGCCTGCTTGAGTGTCAGCCCGAAATTTCGCCCAAACTCCCATACGAAAATAAGCGTCCACTCCATTTTGTCGGTCATGTTGTATGCCATATTTGTCGCTGTTTATTTATCAGATTTCGGGGGCAAAGGTACGAAAAAAGAAGCGAAACCGCAAAAGTTTCGCTTCTTTTTTATTGGAAGTTAAGAAGTTAAGCCAATACAGCTCCTCCCCTTCGGGGGGAGGATGGGAGGGGGCTCTCACTCCACACTTGTCGGTTCGCGGCCGGGCTTCTTGCCGGAGAGCAAGAGCACTATCCCGAGAGCCAGCGGCACGGCGGCGAACACGAAGATGACCACACTCACCGCCCCCCCCAGCTGGAATCCCTTCGGGTGGGGCGGCTGCACTTCCTCCGTGACGCTGCCGTCGGCCTGCTGGGCCGTTGCGAGCGAGTCGGCGGGCAGGAGCGATTCGTGCTCCGCATACCACTCGGCATTCTCCGCGCGTCGTTGCTCCCAGCGGCTGTTGTCGTCGACCCAGAGGGCGATGCCGAACAGAATCAGCACCGACGAGAATAGGATCAACACCCAGCCCAGCGCCCGAAGGCAGCCGCCGCGTTTCCGATGGTCTTTCATTGCTTATTCAGGTGTTTCAACGGTAGAGGGGGTCGGGCAGCTTCTTCCACTTGCGGCTGATGTACAGCGGACCGTAGGAGCCGTCGTTGCC
>JAFWSJ010000014.1 GCA_017524405.1 Candidatus Saccharimonadota bacterium
AACGGGTTTTGGTCCCGTCATTCGCAGGTTCGAATCCTGCAGGCCCAGCCACAATGAAATAAAAACGCCCGTAGGGCTGTTTTTTGTTTCATTGCTCGCCGTAGGCGAGGCAGGATTCGAGCCAGGTTCGCCAATGCCCGGCGAGCTAGCGAGCGACGGCGCATTGTTTCATTTGCTTGCAAATTGCCCGGAGGGCCTATCCTGCAGACCTTTACTTTTTATGCTTTTTGTGCTATAATATATGCAGAGAGTATGCCCAAGGCAGAAATTGAATTCTTTGAAAAGGTAGGTATATAACATGAACATTCCGTCGTCCAAAGTTTTGTTTAACTCTATTTTGGAAGAAGTACGTAGATGCGCGTTAGGGGTCGATCGTTTTGCCAAAAAGAAAGAGGGTTGCATTCGTATGGCTGTTTGCCCGTTTGACGCAAAAGCATATGAATGGCTTGATGAGCCCGGGGAGTTTAATCCCAGCGATGTGTCAGATATCGAGAGGTCTTTCGCAATTCTTCCCGGAGGCTCTCGTGTTGCAGTATTCACTGAAAGTGGAGATGGCAATACGGAAGTCGTAGACACGTATGGCATTACTGGTATGAAGATTGCTCAGATTTCGTCTATTCAGGAGCGCATAGAGCCCATTGAGGACGATGTGGCGCTTTTAGTAGATTCACTTAAGAATCTTGGGCTAGTATCAATGTCGAAAGAGGACATTGAGTTGCTGTTCAGAAAGCTCGATAATCTTAAGGCTGCTCTGTTGGGGCTTCCGCCGTTCGAGCCCGCAAATGGCTATGCGGAATGGCGCGGAGCAATCTGCTGCAAGGTTTATCTGGAGGGTGAGCTGTTCGCGTATTTTTACGTAAGTGTGTCTGGTGCTAGCCAGGATGAGGATTTAGCTTGTGCGGCGAGCGCAATAGAAGTAATTACGACTTTCTTCTCAGATCCTAACTTCACTGTTATTGCCCCTACCCTTAAGACATAAACCTAAAATCGAAAGGTCCGGATTATTCTGGGCCTTTTTGATATAATAAAAATATGGAAGACGACGAGAAAGATTTGCAGTTGCTCGACGAAGAATTAAATGATTCAGATCGTGACGACGGTGACATGCTTGCTTGTGGCGAATAAGGCATTATTTTAAAAAGCCAGCTCTCGTTCGGGCTGGCTTTTTGTTGGGCTATTGCTCGTCAATGATTTTGGCTTTGACGGTCTTGGTGGCCTTGTAATTCATGACGCCGCTCGTCATGTCGACGAAGGCGAAGATGATAAGCATGACGCCGAAGACCTGGAGAATAAGGTCTGGAACGATGATTTTGCCGAAGATACAGAGCGCGCCACAGGCGATGCCGATAATCGAGAGAATAAGGGCGTTTTTGTAGTTTGGATTCCCCGCTTTGGCTTCGAGGGTGTCTTGGAGACGGAAGATGCCTTCGATGAGGAGGAAGACGCCGACGATGATGGAAATTACTTCTTTAATGAAGCCGTTCTGAATGATGAGGAAGCCACCGGCAATGCCGAGGGCGATAGCTGTGATGAGTTTCGGCATTTCCTTCATGTCGCGATTCTCGACGCGCAGATAAGCGATGAGGTTGTATGCGGCGAGAACGATAAAGGTTGCGCCGATGACGATGGAGATAAGGCTCGTGACCTTGTCGGCCCAAATTAGAAGCGCAATACCAAGCGCGAGCAAAATAATATTCATATAGATCGGCATCGAGAATTTGCGCACCTTCTTGGCGTCTTTGACCTCGATTTTGCGAACTGCTTTATCGGACATGTTGTCTCCCTTTAACACTGCTTATATTATAGCAGATGTTATAATAAGCGTATGAAGAAAAAGGGTCAAGCTGAGGATAAACTTGGGCTAGTGCTGCATATTATTGGCGCTGCGTTGTCAGTACCGATTTTGGTGCTCTGTACGGTGCGTGGTGCAATTGAATATGGCGCGGCCGGCGTGCTGACCGGGCTCGCGTTTTCGGTCTCAATGTTGATATTATCTCTGTTCTCTGCTATATACCACGGGCGCTGTATTAAGGGCAAGGACGACAAGTTTTTCCGCGTGATGGATTATTGCTCGATTTTCTTTTTGTCGGCCGGCGCATATACGCCAATTGCTCTGATTGCATTGATGAAGGTGGAGCCGGCGGTCGCTTGGACGCTGTTTGGCGCCGTATGGGCGCTTGCGGCTTGGGGCATCGTCATGAACCTGATTGGCCCAGATAGATTTAAAGACCTTTCGATGGCGTGCTATATCGGTCTTAGCTGGTGTGTTATTTTATGTTTGCCGCGTATTATCGCCTTGCTCCATCCAGTCGGGACGATTCTGATGTTCGTTGGCGCGGCGACCTATACGGCAGCCGGGATGGTTTTTGGGTTCGATCGCAGTTCAAAACATGCGCATTCGATCTTCCATATTCTCTTGCTCGTGGGCAACATCTGCTATGGGCTCATGATTCTCTTGTGCGTCCTGTAGAACGTGCTAAAATGTATTTATTCCTTCGGTTTGGGTGCTTCACATACGCAAACCGTGAACATTTTCAATATCCTAATGTTAAGGGGGAAAACATCATGAAGAACGTCAAAAAATGCAAGATTACCGCACTGAATGACAGAGACATTGATTCTTCTGAAGAGGCCGAGCTCATACTTGCGAAGGCCGGAGTTGAAGAAGTGATGTTCGGTGACGAAAACGGATGGCATGTTTCGTGGTTAGTTGCGGAAGTCGATGACGAGCTTTATGCTCGAAGGAAGGTCGGATTGTGGCAGAGGGATACCGCCCCTGAGTATTTCAGCATGGGTCTTGATTCTCGGAATAAGATTAAGGACCTTTATGATCTGATTGCAGAGGACGCCGCAAATTGCAGCCGTGTAGGTTTTTTAGACCCCCGGACGAGAGGACTGCAGCAGCTTCTTTCTGTCTTTGGACGCGAGTTCTCAAATTTCATGAGCCGCGTATTGCGCTATGCGCATCCGCCTGAAGAAAATGGTGTTAGCCAAGGAGGGTTATGAACATTAGGATGATTTAGCCCGGTCTAGTTTCTAGATTAGAAATTAGCCCGGGCGTTTTTTATGCTTGCGTTTTTAGGCGTTTCGTGATAACATAGGTGGTGGAAGAAAGCGCCCCCCCGCTTTCTTCCTTTATGTATTGTGGGGCGTTAGCTCAGCTGATTAGAGCGCCTGCTTTGCAAGCAGGAGGTCGAGGGTTTGAATCCCTCACGCTCCACCATTTTTTATTGTCAGCAAAAACCGCCGGCGTGGCGGTATTTTTTATTTCTTGAATGACAAGATGTAGTTTCGCGCCCTTATGAACTTGAATCCATGCTCCTTGGCGTATTTCTTGATTTGCTCGCGTTGAGACGGGTCGGCTTCTAGTAGTAGACGGCAAGGGATATTGATTTGGTCGATGAGGCGATAGATAAGTTCCAGGCCTTCTTTTTGCGCATATAGAGCGAGCTGCGGCTCATAGCTGAGCGAGTTTTTATCGAGCCAGTTCCAGGTTTTGTCGACATACGGGAGATTTGCAACGATAAGCGGCTCTTCCGGGAGCGTCAGGCCCTCTATGAGGTCATTTTTGCGAAAATCTATTTTCGCGCCAAGCTGCATAGCATTCTTTTGGGCGACGCTTAGGGCGGTGTCCGAGATATCAATAGCAGTTACTTCGGCTTTCGGTAGTTCGAGGGCGAGCGTAATAGCGATACAGCCGGAACCGGTGCCGACATCGACAATGCTTTTCGGTTTGGCGGCTATTGCGAAATCGATAATCTCCTCTGTTTCTGGCCGTGGAATGAGAACTTCTGGCGTAACGATGAAGCGGCGTCCGTAGAACTCTTTGTAGCCAAGAATATATGCGAGGGGCTTGCCGCGCATGCGGGCAGCAAGCATAATGTCGCAGGCTTGTTGGATATTGTCTGGTAATTCCTCGTCGTCGTGAGCAACGAGATAACTGCGATCGTGGACGTTGAGATAGTGCGTCAAAATAACTTCAGCATCGAGCCTGTCGATGTATTTACTACTTCTCTCTACCCACTCAGAGATAGTCATGGTGATTAAGCTGCGCGGTTATCGTAGTATTGCGAGCGGTACTGGCTGTCGAGCTGGTGGTTAGCCGGAGTTGGCGCTTGGCGCTTTGCGAGCTCTGTGGTAAGTTCTTGTTCGGTCTGTTTGAGCTTGGCGCTAAGAGCATTAATATCCTTTGCGATGTTATGGCGCCTGAAAAAGCCCCTCGTGTTCTGGAGGCGATGGTTGGCGTCCCAGATTTGGCGTTTGTAAAAATCGAGTTCCTTATTGAGCTCGTCTACGCGCTCTTGGTTGTAGCCGTTGCCGGATTCGATTGGTGTGACTTTTGACTGTTCGGACTGCACAGCATTTTCCATGACTTTTTGTATGTTAGCGGGATTTGCTCCGAGTTCTGCGGCGACGATTCCCGCTGCGCCGATGCGCCTAAGCGCCTTTTGTGCGTCTTCAAGTGTTTCAAACCCGCCAATTTCGACTGTCTGCATCTTCGGCTTCTTAGCCTCCGCTTCCGCTTCGGCCTTACGCCTCTCTTCTTCCGCCTGGGCCTTCATGTCTTTTTCGTAGGCAATTTCAACTGCGCCAAGAGAGAGTGCGAGCTCTTCGTCGCTCATGCTATCAATATTTCTTGGATCGACGCCGGCTGCCTTGAGGTATTTAGCATACTTGCGGCTTCGTAGGTCGCGACGATTCTTGGCGATGCGCTCCTCGTCGGAGAGTTCCTCGATTTTGTTGTCGTTTTCGGCTAGCTTTGCTTCGATTTGCTGTTTAAGACCGGCAAGATCTTCGTCGGAGTAGGACTCGATGTCGGATGCCTTGATGCCTAGCTCTGCATAGAAGCCAACGGCTTTTCTGCTGCGGATAAAGCGGAGCGTTTCTTTGCGCTGAGCTTCTTTAGCTTCGTTGTCTTCATTATTATCGATCTTTGCGCCGACGATCGGTTCTACGTCTGGCTTGTCTTCTACTGGCTTAGCGTCGACGTTGTCTGGAGTGAGCGGAGTGATTTCGGCGCTCTTCGCTTTGAGCTCCTCGCTGCGTCGTTTGAGATTTTCCACTACTTTAGCGTAATCCGAGGCTAACTTGTCGATTTTGTCGGCGGACTCTCTCATAGAAGCGAGGGTGTCCTTGAGGGATTCCATTTTGTTGTCGGCTTCATTCTTTTCGTTTTGCTCCTGGACGGTCTTGAGCTGCTCGGCAAACTGATTATGGCCATGGCTAAAGACGGCGCCACCTTCGGCTGCTTCGATGCGCTTGGCCCAATCATTGGTGCTTTCGCCTGGTTTGCGCGGATATTTATCGTGAAGGGCGCGTTTCTCTTTGTCGTCGAGAGTGCTCCATTTACTTTGATTCTGGCTGTCGCGGTATTCTTGGAGGGATGGAATCATTTTTTTGACGCGAGCATTGTAATCTTCGAGGCTTTCGTTTTCTTCGCGAGGGGTTTCATCCATGATTCTTTGGGCTTCATGCTGCCATTTGAGGCGGACGCCATAGTCGCCGGCTGCTTCGCCCTTTTGGCGTGGGTAGAGGTCAAAATCGCTATCGGTGCGTTCGTGTTCGACGCCCTTGGCGTCTACGCGGACATTTTTTTCGCCAACAAAAGAGTGGGGGTTAGTATAATTTGCTTCTGGATTGACGTCCTTCCCCGTAACCGGCGAAGGTGCTGGAATGGCGGCGTCATGAGCGTCGTATTGCTCCAGTGTAGCCCAAATGTTCTCCATTTCGGCCTGCTGTTTCTCGTCGAGATTATCAAGTCCGTCAGTTTGGACTCCCTCGAAACCCTCTTTCATCAAAATACCTCTCTTATGCTTATGTTTATCATATCAAAAAGACCGCTTATGTACAAGCGGTCTTCTTGATTATTTCTTCCAGCTTTTGCGTGGAGTGCCGAGGAGCTTTTTGAAGTTGATTTTGCTCGTGAATTCGATAGCGTTTTTGCGGAAGATATGGGAATCGAGTTTGACTACTAGCGCGCCGATAATTGCGATTTCTGCGAGCGCAACCCAGAACTCCCATGCTTGGAGGTTGCCGAAGACGGCGCGGAGCATGATGGCGATTGGGGCGCTTGGCGGGAAGTAGCTAAGGAAGTAGCTAAGCGCGGTTGGTTCGACCATGAGGGCGCTAATGAAGAAGATTGGCAAGATGACCATGATGACCATGAAGCTTGAGTAAGAGTTTGCATCCTTTGCGGTTGGTGAAATGACGCCGACAAAGAGACTCATCGCAGTGAAGAGGAAGTAGGAAACAATGAGGAATAGGAGATATTGGAGAATACTCAAGACGTCTAGGCTGATGTTGAAGTTATCCGGGAAGATGCTTGCGCCCTGGGCGATTTTGTAAAGCGCGAGAACCGGCAGAACGAGCACGAGGAGCTGAATGATGCCCACTACCATGAGCGACACGACTTTACCGAGCATGAGCTGAGCTGGTTTGAGGCTGGTGAGGATGAGCTCGCTAATGCGGTTTTCCTTCTCTTCGACCATAGCTGCCGTGAGACGCTGACCGAGCACGATCATGAGGATATAGAAACATGCGAGGCCGATGGCTGGGCCGACGATCGATCTAATGCGCTCGCCATTATCGATGACGTGGTTGTCTTTGTTGTCGTAAGTTGTTGTGTCGTAGTTGATTGCGCCCGTGATGACGAGGTAATCGACCTGATCGACATTTTGCAATGCGGTCATATTTAGAATGGAGCGGATTGGCGAAGAATAGTCAGAGATGAGGCTAGATTTTTCTGGCTTCGTATAGATCTCTACTTTCTTTGCTTCGGCGAAGTCGCTCGGGAGGTAATAGAAAATGTCATAGGTTTTGTCTTTGACTTTTTCGATGCCCTCGTCTTTGCTAGTTACAAGTTCGGCACTTTGTCTTTCGCCGCTTGCGTTGACAAATTCTGGCGTTTTGATATAGCCTGATTCGTCATAAATTGCAAGTTTGCTGTCTGAAGTATCGGTTGCTGACGAAATAGTTTCCTCGGCGTTATATCCGACGAAGCCGGCGAACGCGATGTAGAGCGCAAAGCCGACTGGGATGAGAATGGCGGCAATCCAGAAGCTAGGCTTCTTGAGGCTACGCATAATCTCGAAACGGATGACTTCTAGGGTTTTGTTCATACTATGCCTCCTCCTTTTCGCCGTAAACGTCTACGAAGATTTGATCGAGCGTCTTGTTATTGAACTCTTTGCGAACATCCTTGACGCTGCCGTAAGCGCGAGCGACGCCGTTCTTTAATAGCAAGACGTCATCACAGAGACGCTCGACCTCGTCCATGTAGTGAGTGATCATGATGATGGTGCAGCCCTTCTTGTGCTGCTCTTCAATGATTTCCATAAGCAGGCGGCGGTTGACTGGGTCGAAGCCCTTGGTTGGTTCGTCGAGAATGAGAAGCTCAGGGTCGTTCATGACGCAGATGCCGAGCTGGACTTTCTGCTGCATACCCTGGGAGAGCTTGTTGATTTTGGTCTTTGCGAATTCTTCGAGTCCGACGCGCTTCAGGTAGTCCATAATCCAGGTTTTTGCGTTTGTTAGACCTTTTAGGTGCGCAAAGTATGTCATAACGTCGTAGACGTTCTCTTTTTTGTAGAGACCGCGTTCTTCTGGCAAGTAGCCGATACGCACGGCGTCACCTGGTTCAAATTGTTTGCCATTGATATGTAGTGTGCCCTTGTCGGCGAAGTATAAGCCGAGGAGTGCACGGATGGTTGTGGTTTTACCGGAGCCGTTACTGCCGAGAAGGCCAAAGATCTCGCCGCGCTTAACGCTGAACGACAAATCTTTGATTACGGTTTTGCCGGCAAATGAGATTTTGAAGTGCTCGACTTCAATGATATTGTCTGATTTTGCCATGAGAATATTATAGCGCAGAACAGAGAGTTTGTTGAGCTTATGCTTCACGATTTCGGCTGGCTTTGACAGAATATGGGCATGAAAAAATTCATTATGTTTTTAGCCATCAGTATGTCGTTTATCTCGCCGAATTGTTACGCGATTGAAAACGAATGAATAGATAATTGCCCGTATGTTGAAGCATTGTTTGCGCGAGGGTCGGGCGCAGAAACCTACCATTCCGAAGTCTACTACGAGGTTGCTGATGGGCTCGAGCTGGCATATCAAAAATATGGGCTAACATATCGTTTACGTGAGGTTGAATACCCGGCTGTGCCGATCGCGAATTTGCGGCAGATTTTCGAGGCGTATATTTCGGCTGGACGTGCGTATGAATTTGGCGCGAGCGTCGAGGCTGGCGTGCGGGACGTATTGGATTATCGCGACTATATTCGTTGGAAATGTCCGGACACGAAGTTCGTGTTAATTGGCTATTCGCAGGGTGCGATGGTCATGAAAGACGCGGCTAAGAGTTTCGATAGCGATGAGCTGCGTTTTGTTTTGACGATAGGTGATCCGGAGACGTATTTGCCCGAAGGCGAGGGTTGGTTCCCGCGGGCCTGTACTTCTTCGAACATTGACTATAGCTTGTCGCATTGGCGCTATTATGCACCCGAATGCCATACGTTTGAGGGATTGTTCGGCGGCGCGAAGCCGTACGAGCCGGAGAAGTTTCGGAATAAGTATGCGCTGATGTGTAATGTAAATGATTTTATCTGTGGGAGTTCGCATAATCCATTTCGGAATGATGGGCATACAAAGTATGCTGGTGCTGGGCTAGTGCGCGATGCGGTGTGCGATTTAGTAGACGCAAAATTCCGGGACGAGCAAGTGTATCTTGAGGGATTGACGACTAGGCCGGCTAGTAGTCGCGAGTCGTCCGATATTGTGCTCGCGACGCAGCAGGTTTCTTCGAATCGGGTCTATATGCAGAGGATTGGCGCTGATCGGCTACTGATAACTTGGGAAACTGTGCCGGGCGTCGAGAATGTTCTGATTAGCCTAAATGGCGTTGTGCTTGGATATGTCGAGGCGACGCGTGGCGAGTTAGAAATTCGCGACATAGATTTCAGGATCGAGAACAAAGTCAGCGTGGCATATTTGGCGCCTGGTGGCGAGGTTTTAGGGAGTGAAGCCTCTGAGCCGCCGACGCTAATTCTGCCGCTCGATAACGAAGCGTCTTTACCGGTCAATTCGGCGCCGATTCCCGAATCCGAGCCGGAGGTCGCGCCTGTCGATGAGTCTGTCGATGCGGTACCGCCTGCCGACGACGCGAAGCATGATAGTGACTCGCCTGACGAAACAATAACGAGCGATTCTCCTCCCGTTACAGAAAGCATTCCGGCGATTAGTCCCACGAAGACTTCCGCGAGTAGTTTCTCGACTCGGGATTCGCCAGATAATAAGCAAACTGGAATAAAAATCACAATAGCGCTTCTTGGCGCGAGTGCTGCCCTATTCTTGTTTTGGTTTGGGAAACGGCGCTAGTTATTTGTCGAGCCCGGCGAGAGTTGTCGGCCAATTCAGGCGCTGGCCGATGGAAGTTTGATCTGCCTGGTCGGCTAGACGTGTAATGCGGTTGCCGGCACTCGTTGTTGCATGATAGTCGTATGAGTATTTGATGGTCGGTTTGTCTAGTTTGGCGGCTTGGATTTTTTCGAAGCAGGTCGACTTATCCTTGAGGCATTTCTCGCCGAGTGCGTTCCAGGCTTCTAAGTCGCTGCTATCGGCCGAGATGGTGATGTTTGCTTCAATTGCTGCGCTGCGCGGGACTTCGTTGTTCGCCGTCTGATCGAACATGAAGTTGCCGAGCGAGTATGTAATCAGTTTACCCTTATAGGCTTCGGTGTCTTGAACTGTGTGTGGATGGTCGGCGATGACGGCGTCGGCGCCCAAATCGATGAAGCGGCGATAAATGTTTTGACGGAGCTGATCGTGCGAGGTTTTGTACTCTGCGCCCATATGCGGCATGACGATTGTCGGCAATACTTCGGCGTAGGTCTTGACGTTTTGCTGGTAGTCGTCGCCCGGCACGCCGTAGACGCCGTGTGCGCTACAGAACCCGAATGGGAACTTCATTTCTTCGGTTTTTCCGTTGTCTAATGTGGCGACGACGGGAAGCACTAGCACACTGCAGTTGTTAATGTCGGATTCGTCGTTAGCGTATTCCGGATCATTGCGGTCATTGCCGGTGCGCTTTGGCGTGCCGAAGTATTGGATGTTGTATTCGTCGAGATATTTGCGAGTTGTTCGTAGCCCTTCTAGGCCTTGATTGCCGGCGTGGTTGTTGCCGAGTAGAAACGCGGTGAAGTATTTTGCGGCTTCTGGCAAGTAGTCTGGATCGCAGTTGAATTTAAAAATCTTTTCTTCCTCTGAGTAGTTGTGGCCCTTGTCAGTAACTGGGCATTCGAGGCCACCAATCCAGGCTTGATATCTGTTTCGCTCCAATGTGTCGAGCTGGGAGAATGGATATTTGACTCCGAGCTCTGACGCGCGTGCGTTTTGGTTAGTTCTTCTTCCCCAAAATGTGGTGCCAACGAAGAGATATTTGGCGTTCATTTCGGTGATTTCTGGGTCAGGAGGAGTCGTCGGCGTATTAATCTCTGAACCTGAGTTGTTGCTGGTGCTTACACTAAATAACAGAGCGCAGACTGCTGCCGCGACGAGTAGGACGCCTGCTCCTGCAAAAATGAATGGTTTCTTTGAAAATTTCTTTTCTTCGCTATTGCGGTCTGGTTGCTGCGACTTTATGGGCGCGGTTTTCTGCTGTGTCATTTAGGTGCTCCAGCTTAATTGGTTTTCCTGCCTGGCGCTCGAGCGCTTTGGCTATGAGATAATCTGCGAGACGTGGATTCTTTGGGAGGATCGGGCCATGAAGATATGTGCCGATGCAGTTATGATATCTGGCGCCTTCGAGCTCGTCGTCGCCATTGTTGCCATAGCCTTTCGAGATAGTGCCGAGCGGTTTGACATTTTGGCCGAGTCTAGTGAGGCCAGAATGGTTTTCATAGCCGACGATTTCGCCGAAGTCTTCGGTATCGATGACGACGTTTCCGATGAGGCGGTTTTTGCCGGCAACCGTGTAAAGATCAAGGATGTTGATGCCGTCGATTTTGTGTCCTTCTGCTGTTTGGAAGTATGCGCCGAAGAGCTGGTATAAGCCGCAGACGACGAGGGTTGGAACGTCGGCCTCGACTAGTTCTTTGAGCTTCGGTGCGATTTTGCGGAGGTCATCTTCGATGGTGTTTTGGTTGGAGTCCTGGCCGCCGCCGCCAAAGATGATATCTACGTCATTCGGAATTGGCTCGCCCGGCTCGTGTGCGATGACCTCGGCCCTAATGCCGCGCCACTCGCAGCGTTTGACGAGCGTCAAAATGTTGCCATGGTCACCATATAGGTTCATTTCTTTCGGATAGAGATGAAGGATCTTTAGTTTCATAGGATACTCTTTCCTGAGATAATTTTACGGATTTCTAGCATGGCGGTGTATGTTGCAAAAATGCGTTTTGGTCTTTCTTTGTCTCTGGTAAGTTTAGCAATTGCAGCCTTTAGGTCTTCGACGACGGCGCCGGTTTCGACTTCGTCATACTTTAGGCGAAGCGCCATGTCGGTCGCGCGAGTGCCGGAAGTGACTTTGACGTGCGAGAGACCTTTGAAGTCCACGTTCCAGAGCCACGAAACATCGCGTCCGTCGGCGATGGCGTCGTTGATAGCGATCATGCAGTCATGGTCTTTGTCGACGAAGGAGGCGAGGCTGAGCTGGAAGGCGCTTGGGTTCTTGACGAGTAATAGTTCGACTTCGATGCCATTGATCGTGAAGGTCTCTCCGCGTCCGAAAGCAGACTCGATACTTGCAAGTGAATCGATGAGCTTTGCGTTGTCGCTGTCTGGTAGGACGGTCTTAATAAGAGCAAGAGCGCCGGCGGCATTAAAAGCGTTGTAGATGCCCTTTACTTTGAGCGGCGTAGTATATTCGTCTTTTCCGATCGAGAATGTAGCCTTGGCGTTTAGCTTCTCGAGTTTAACGAGCGCTGGCTTAGTAGAGGATTTGGTTTTATGTGCGGTCAATAAGTCGTCGTCGGATGGGAACTCGCCGATCAGCTCGTCTGATAGGCCGAAGAATACGGTGTTTTTCGCTTCGATTTTTCCGACGCGTGGGTCCTCGCGGTTTAGAATGACGGCCTTTTTGGCGACTTTAGCAACTTTTTGGAGACAATCGGCGGTGTGGTCGATTTCCCCGAAACGATCGAGCTGGTCGCGCTGGACGTTGAGTAGGAGCGCGTAATCGATTGGCGCGACTTCGCTGAATTTGACGGCGTGCGCCTCGTCGAGCTCGAGAACTGCGATATCGTAATCGAATTTGCCGCTAACCTTGATGTTCTTCAGAATGGCGGAAATGACGCCACGAACAAAGTTGCTGCCGGTGTTGTTCGTGAAGACTTTAAGGCCCTGCGCCTCGAAAAGCTCGGCGACCATTTTTGTGGTCGTGGTTTTACCGTTGGTGCCAGAAACTACGACAACGCCGTGAGGTAATTTGCCGAGGATATCGTGGACGAAATTCGGGTCTCTGCGCTCAATGATGAGGCCAGGCAAAGCGGAGCCACCATTGCCACGCAGGCGGGTAAGTTTCTGAACGGTTTTACCGAGAATAATGCTCGTTTTCTTCATAAAATATCCATATTCATTATAGCACGAAAGAAAAATAGCCCGTTTGGGGCTACTCTTCGGGGCGCTCGATTAGCCTTCGGTCAGCGTCCATGCGAGGGACGTCGAATCGAATTCGAGCTGGCAATGCATTTTGCCGACGACACATTGGAAGATGTGCTTGGCAGTATTGCCGACGAACTTGATGCGAGCACCGATAGTCTCGGTAATCTCGATCTTGTCCTCCCCTGCTTTTCGAAAGTAAAGCGGCTGGCATGGGATGCGGCTGTAGTTAAACAGCGCCATGACCTCGACCGGTTCACTTTTGGCTAATTGGTTGTTAATGTTTTTCATAAATTACTCCTTAAATTGATTAGATTTTTTGGAGTCATTTATGTGAGCCATGGTTTTCGGCTCGGTGCCGCCCGCACAATGACGAGATGCAGACGACGATGCGCATTACCGATAACAGTGACCGAAGTGTGTTATCGTGATTTCATTATATATTGCTAATACCGCTTATGCTAGTCTTGAAATGCAAGATTTTTCGCTGAGTAATAGCGTGGAAAAGCGGTTTTCGTCTGGTGGATTAATTGTGGGTTAGTATTTTGATTTTTGCCCAGAAACGGAAATGCTACGCTTGGTAGCGTAGCATCTGCGTGTGGTTAACCTAATAATTACATTATAGCACATATTGTAAAAATTGTCAATAATATTGTGTTTCGTTACGCTATTGCTTAGAAATTTTCCCCTAAAAGTGGTAAACTAAGTGTATGGATTTTTGTACTCTGACTAAGAAAGAATTTTCGAAATTTGAATCTAAGAGCCCTTATGGCAACATTATGCAAACTGCCGAGCGCGGCGATTTGCGCGAGAAAATGGGCTTTTCTTGCCACTATATCGGTGTAAAAGAAAAAGACAAAATTGTCGCCGGTGCTCTGCTTGTCGAGAAGAATAAAGAAGCTTGGATTCAGATTGGGCCAATTCTTGATTGGGATAACGTGCGCTTAGTGAAGTTTTTCTTGTCGAAGGTTGTTGAGTTTAGCCGCGAACAGGGCTTTTATGAACTCGATATTTTCCCGCCTGTCCTCTATTCGACGCGCGATACCCATGGCGAGGTGATCAAGCAATTTAAGCGCGATAAGCTGTTTGATGCGTTCAAAGGCGCTGGATTCAAGCATCTTGGTTTTACTGAGAAAACCGAGTATAGGGCTTTGCGCTGGATGTTTGTAAAAGATCTGTCTGGCTGCAAGGATCTTCGTGATATTGAGTTGACTTTTGACCCTACGAGAAGGAAGCGCTTCCACCGTGCCCAGCGCGATTTGGAAGTCTACCGCCTGAAAGATAAGTCTGAGCTTGATACTTGGATCTCTGGCCTTCATGATAGCGACAAACGTAACGGCCTAAATACCCGAAATATGAAATACTTCCACGATATGTGGGATTGCTATGGCGACAAGGTAATGTTCCTCGAGGCAAAGCGAAAAGAAACTGGCGAGATTGTGGCTTGCGAGGTCGACATTTGGCATGAGAATGAGCTTGTGACTTTCCTCAGCGGTATTCCGGCGGAGTTCCGTAAGGAAAACGGTATGACCGCCATCAAGGGGTGGCAGATGGAAGAGTGCTTGAAGCGCAAGATTTATCGTGTGAACATGTATGGTATCGAGGGGCGCTTCGACAGTAGCAATTCTCTTCTGACGACTAAGAAGGATTTCGGCGGATACGTCGAAGAATATATTGGCGGCTTCCAGTTTGTGTTGAACCCACGCAAATTGCTAATGAAGAAAATGCGCCGCAAAGCCGGTAGTTTGAAGCGAAAGGTGCTTGGCAAATGAAGTTCCAGGAAATAACCGCTGAAGAATTCGATAAGTTTGAGCATGGTCGTCTCGGTGGCGGCTTCTATCAGAAAGCGAAGCGTGCGATTGTGCGCAGAAAGATGGGTTGGAATATCTATTTCCTCGGCGTTTTTGACGGTAAGAAACTTCGCGGCGCTGGTCTTATGATGGAAAAGCGCAATGCTGGCATTATGCAGCTTGGGCCACTTCTTGACGATTATTCTGACATGAAACTCGTGCGCGCATTCCTAAAAGGCGCGATTGAGTTTGGTAAAGCTAGAAATTGGATTACGGTTGAAATCTTCCCGCCGGTGATTCTTTCGGTGCGTGATGCTAAAGGCGAGATTCTAGAAAAGAATGACCAGAAGAAGCTATTTGATGTCTTCCGTGAATTTGGCTTCAAGTATGAGGGCGCGACGATTAAATTTGATCCGCGCGTGATGCGCTGGCTGACGGTGAAGGATTTGTCCGGCTTCAAGAATATCGACGAAGCAAGGGCGAGCTACAAGAAGAATACTCGCAATAAATTGCGCAAGAACGGCCCACTGTTGAAGGTAGAGCTGATAAAAGACAAGTCGCAGCTATCTGAGTGGATCAAGCCACTAAACAGTAGCAATAAGAAGAACGGCGTCGAAAACCTTGGCCGCGACGTCGATTATTACGAAGAGATTTGGGACGCGTTTGGCGATGCGGCTGAGTTTATGAGTGTTAAAAAGAAAGATACCGGCGAGACGATTGTGTCGCGCTTGGTGCTCTATTTCCCTGAGGAAACGATCACTTTCTCTTCCGGGACGATTCAGGAGTTTAAGCAGCTCAATGGTATGACGATTTTGCAGGACTGGCAAATCGGTCGCTGCATCGAGCGCGGGATCAAGCGCATCAATTTCTACGGCGTCGAGGGCGACTTTACTGAGAATAATAGACTTCTTACCTTTAAGAGTGAATTTGGGATCGTAGTCGAAGAATATATCGGCGGCTTTAGAAAAGTCTTGAGGCCCGTGCGCTACAATTTGGGGCGCGCAAAAAGAAAAGCGACTTCACTAATAAAACACTAATTATCTAGTTTCTCGATAATATCGATGACTTCTGGGAGTTTTTCAAGCCCGATTTTCTTGCCCATATGGCCGATGCCTGGGATGAAAACGGCTTTGGAATTAATAACCATTGGGAATTCTTCGAGTAGTTCCATTGGAACAATATGGTCATTGTCGCTATAAATTGAGAAGCGATTTGCGACCAGCTCGGCGAAGCGTTTGCCGGTGTTCGTATGGACAGTAGTTTCGGCGACGCCTTTGTCTAGATCTGGGCGATTCGGTGTCTCGAATGGTTGGGCGAAGCCGGCGAGCGAGATGTATGCAAATGGCTTTACACTGCTTTCGGCAACGTATTTGACAGACATAGCGCAACCGATAGAGTGAGCGACGATAATGCCGCCGTCGAACTTGTCATTTAGCGCGTCTAGCGCCCTTCTGTAGCCGTCCCAGGTAATTTCGTCGCGGAGTGGGCAATCTGGAATAAAGACTTTATAGCCTTTGGCCTCGAGCTCCTGCTTGAAGTATTCATAGATTTTTGGAACGCCGTTGAAACCGGGCACTAAAATGACATTTCTCATAGTTATATTCTACCAAACGATGGGCTCCTTACCCCATGCCTTAAGTTGTTCGTTGCATTTTGCGAAGTGATTATTGCCAAAGAAGCCGTTATGCGCGGAAAGTGGCGACGGGTGCGCAGATTCGAGGACAAGGTGCTTCTTTTTATCGACGAGCTTCGCCTTATCGCGGGCATCGCGGCCCCAGAGCAAGAAGACAAGGTGGTCGTTATGCTCGTTTAGGTTTTTGATAATATGCTCAGTGAAAGTTTCCCAGCCTTTGCCGCGGTGGCTTCCGGCGAGGTGCGCCTCGACAGTCAAAACGTTATTAAGAAGCAGAACGCCTTGCTCTGCCCAGCGCTGGAGGTTGCCAGTGGTCGGAATTGACGCGCCGGTTTCGGAGTGGATTTCCTTGAAGATATTTTGGAGGCTTGGCGGTAACTGGACGCCGTCGCGGACCGAGAATGCGAGGCCATGTGCTTGGCCCGGGCCATGGTATGGGTCTTGGCCGATAATGACGACTTTGATGCTATCGAGATCTGTAGTGAATGCCGAGAAGACCTGCTGCTTCGGTGGAAAAATTGTCTTTTTCTCGTAGGCGGCATGCAAAAAGTCGGCGAGTTCCTTGAAATATGGCTGATCGAATTCGGCTTTTAGAACCGGCTTCCAGGAATCGTGCATATTAGAGTCCGAAGAGTTTGACGAGTTCGGCTTGGATTTCTTCGATCGATGGGCTGGCGTCGACGGTCGGAATATTGAAGTCCTTTGCGATATGGAGATATGCGTTGTCGACTTTGTGCTGGAAATCCATCGACTTCGACTCGAAGGTGTCGTTCTTCGAATTATCGTCGCGGCCGGTTTGGCGAGCGAGGCGAGTTTCGTCTGGTAAAGTCAGAATAGCACATTTGTCCGGCTGGACGTACTGCTCTGGCATGGATTCTTTAGTAACGCGAATGATTTTGCTGCGACTAACGCCTTGGCCGTAGCCCTGATAAGCGAGCGTCGACCACCAGTTGCGGGCGGAAATGACGTAGCCGCCTTCTTTTAATACTGGTTCGGCGAGTTTGCGCCAAAGTTCTTGGCGGGCAGCCGTGAATAGAAGGACGTGCGTGAACGGTTCGAGATTGTATTTCTTGTCCTTGATAATGCGGCGGAGTTCGTGGGCAGACTCGAGATCGCCGTCTGGTTCGTGCATAGTGATGACTGGTTTGCCGGTTTTACGGAGATGCTCGGCGAGTAATTCGACCTGCGTGGATTTACCGGTTGCGTCCTGACCTTCGATAACTATGTACATATTCCTCCTTAGTGCCCAGCCTTACTTTTAATGGTTTGTAACTCGAAACGATATTTTTGCTTAACGTCTGGATACTTGTCGTGGTCTACTTCGCTAGTAAATAAGTCGTATGGGCGTGCGTATAGTTTGCCCTCTTCGTAGAGTTGACGATAAATCACGAGTTTTTCGGCGGTCTCAGAGTGGGTTGCGATATCTTCGACAAGATAGAGGTCGCCCTTAAAATGTCGATAAATTCGGCCAGGGATTACTTCGTTCATTAGTTAAGCTCCAACGAGGTGGTTTCGCCAGACTCGAGGTTCTTTGCGACGAGCTTGCCGGATGCGGCTTCGTCGCCGCCGATAACGACGGCATACTTTGCGATCTTGCCGGCGCGGTTGAATTTGTTGCCAAGTTTGCGATCGTCGAAGTCAATGTCGACGTTGTAGCCCTTGGCGCGGAGTTGGTCTGCGACCTTCATCGCAAATGCGAATTCGTTTTCGCTAAGCGGTAATAGCACATAATCTACTGGTGCGGTCGTCTCGGTGTTTAGAAGCTTCTGCTCGTTCAAAACATAGAAGAGGCGGGTGAGACCGATGCTACCACCGACGCCCGGGAAGCTCTGCTCGGAGAAGTTGCCGGCGAGGTTTTCATAGCGGCCGCCGCTCGAGATGCTGCCAATTTCGCGGTAGTCCTTGAGGAAGGTTTCATAAACGGTGCCAGTGTAGTAGTCGAGGCCGCGGATAATCATGAGGTCAATTTCGAGGTCGCTCATGCCCTCTTTGGCATTCAAGATGTTGAAAACGGTTTTCAATTCATCGAGGCCTTCGCGGACTGGCGCGAGGTCGCCAATAATCTCGGCGAGTTTGCCTTCGACAGTGGCGTAATCGCCCTTCGTGAACATGAAGGCCATAGTCTTCTCGACCTGGTCGGCGCTGAGGCCGAGGCCTTCGAGCTGCTCGCGGGACGCTTCGACTGGAATCTTCTCGGCGTGATCGATAATGCCGCTAATTTCGCTGGATTTGTTGCTGGCGCCAATTGCGGAAAGGAAGCCGGCGAGAACTTTGCGGTTGCTGATGCGAATCTTCATCTCTGGGAGGTTGAAGGTCTTGAGCGCGTCGTGGATACAAGCAATGACCTTTGCGTCGTAGGCGATCGGAAGCTTGTCGCGGCCAATAATGTCGCAGTCGCACTGATAGAATTCGCGGAAACGGCCGCGCTGGGCGCGTTCGCCGCGGAAGTTGCGGTTAATCTGGGTAACCTGGAATGGGAAAACGAGATCGTTGTTGTGCTCGACGACGTAGCGCGCGAGCGGGACGGTGTGGTCGAAGCGGAGTGCCTGGTCGGCGCTGTCGGCAGACTCGGCGGTCTTATTAACCATATAAATCTGTTTCTCGGTGTCACCACCGGCCTTCGCGAGGAGAACTTCGGCGCGTTCGATGATTGGAGTCTCAATATTTAGAAAGCCGTAATGGTGGTATACGTCGCTGATGTTTTGTTTGAGCTTGTCAAAAATGGCCTGCTCAGTTGGTAATAGTTCTTGCATGCCGGAAAGCGGCGACGTATTAATTTTCTTCATAATAATAGTATAGCATATCTAGAAAAAGTCTCCCCTGTTGGAGAGACTTGTGACTCAATCATTTTTGTAGCCTTTGCGATACGGCTTGAGCGCTTCTTTGAATTCTTTCACGGAATAACCGTGCTCGGTTGCGAAAGATACGACGTATTCTTTGTCGATGTCGCGAAGTAGCTCAAGTGTATTTTCCGGTAATATGTGCCCGTCGTCTTCTTTGATGCATAGCGCGAGGATCTTATATGGCGGCTTGTCCTTTGGATTCTTTGTCTGCGAAAGGACGGATAGCGTACCGTTTTCGGTCCCCACGATCGTGCAGTCGACGAAGTAAATGTTTTGTTTGCGGAGCGCCTTCGGAAGGTGCTCGCGCATTTTGTCGCCGAAATACAATGTGATCGAATCGCCTAATTTGAATGCATTTCCCATGTCGCTTACCTCCCTATTTCTGATGCTCTGTCGCTGAGAAACTGCCTTGATTATAACATGGTGAGATTAATGTTTGATAATGCGGCTAGATTGTGCTAAGATATTGGAGTGTGGCTCTGTAGCTCAGTTGGTAGAGCAGAGGCCTGAAGAGCCTTGTGTCGACGGTTCAAGTCCGCCCGGAGCCACCATTTAAGATAGCGCCGATGGGTGTTATTTTTTTGTAAATTTGTAATATAGGGCGAGGCCGCCGCGCTCGTCTGGAACGCGCTCGATTTCGATGCCGAGCTGCTCGCATTTGCCCATGACCGCTGAAAATATCTCGCCCTGATCGAGTGGGTCCATGTGTTGGTTAGGGTCGTAGTTTGTGATTTCGGCAATCGTGAGGGTAGTACCGGCTGGGGCGTCTTTGATTTTTCCAACAATTGCCATAATAAGTGCTTCTCTTTGGATGTCCATATTTTAATTATAGCGTTTCAGGCCTTCATTTTTCATAATTCTACATGCTAAAATAAAGAAAAGGAGAAAAGTGGAGATGGATGACAAAATCTTTCAGATTATTGCCGATGAAGAACGCCGTCAAAGCGAGGGTTTGGAGCTAATTCCAAGCGAAAACTACGTCTCGCCACAGGTGCTCAAAGCGATGGGCTCGGTACTTACCAACAAATATTCCGAAGGCTACCCAAACTTCGAGAATCTTGATGGGACGGATGCCCAGGTTCTAAAGGGCGCTGGCGAGGAAAACTATCGTTATTATGGCGGCCAGGATAATACTGACCGTATTGAGCGTCTTGCGATTGCGCGTGCTCGTAGGTTATTCCACGCGGACCACGCCAATGTTCAGCCACATTCTGGCGCGCAGGCAAACAATGCCGTCTATAATGCCTGGTTGAAGCCTGGCGACACTGTGCTCGGTATGGACCTTGCTCACGGCGGTCACCTTACTCATGGTGCGCCAGTTACGCAGAGTGCTCAGATTTATAACTTCATCTCCTATGGCACGAACCCGGAGACCGGTGACCTCGATTATGATGAAATCGAGCGCCTCGCAATGGAACACAAGCCAAAAATTATCTTGGTTGGCTATTCTGCCTTCATGAAGATCCCTGATTTTGATTGTATTGCAAAGATTGGCGCGAAGATTCCTGGTTGTCTTCTCATGGCAGATATGGCGCATGTGGCTGGCCTTATCGCTGGCGGCGTCCATCCGAATCCACTCGATCATGGCTTCCACGTCATGACGACCACTACGCACAAGACGCTTCGTGGCCCACGCGGCGGCTTGATTCTCTCAAAAGGCATTGTAAGCAATCCTTTGAAGAAGGTTGGCCATTCGATTGAAAATATTCCAACGCTCATTGACCGCTCGGTCTTCCCTGGTACGCAGGGTGGCCCGCTCATGCACGTAATTGCGGCGAAGGCGGTATGTTTCTATGAGGCTGGGCTTCCTAGCTTCCGTCGCTATGCGCGTCAGATTGTAAATAACACTAAGGTGCTCGCAGCCGAGCTAAAAGACGCTGGCTTCGTCTTGATTGGCGGCGGTTCCGAAAATCACCTTCTACTTATCGATACGATTAAGACTTGTGGCGTCGATGGTAAGACTTTTGAAAAGCTTTGCGACCGCTGCGGTTTGACTTTGAACGCGAATGCGATTCCAAATGATACGCGTAAGCGCTTCTCGCCATCCGGTGTCCGTCTCGGTACGCCTGCTATCACTACTCGTGGTATGGGCGAAAACGAAATGCGCATGCTCGCAACTTGCTTGAATGCAATCGCAGACTTCTGCCCTGGCCGTAATAATGGCGAATGGCAGGATGTTGAAATCATGGGCAAGGTTATCGTTGAACTTCGTGAGGCCGTGAGGTATCTCGGCAAGAAGTTCCCAACTCCAACCGAAAGAAAGATTTAGCACAAAAAAGAACCGGACGTTGAATCCGGTTCTTTTTTATAGCTTCGTTCTGTTGTTAAGTGCCGAGGTCAAGGTGATCTGGTCGGCGTATTCGAGCGAGACGCCGAGCGGCAGGCCGCGAGCGAGGCGCGTGATCTTTAATTCTGGGTATTTCTCGCGAAGGAGTTTGTCGATAAGGATGGCGGTAGATTCGCCTTCGACGGATGGGTTGGTTGCGATGATGATCTCCGTGGCGGAATCTTTTTTGACGCGGTCGATGAGCTCGCGGATATGGAGCTGATCAGCCGTTATGCCGTCCATTGGCGAAATGGCGCCGCCGAGTACGTGATAGGTGCCGTGATAGGCTTTGGTTTGCTCGATGGCGTAAATATCTAGCGGCTCTTCGACGACGAGGATAGTAGACTTGTCGCGCGCAGGGTCGCTATAGAGCGGCGAAACTTCTTCGGACGCGTCCATGATTGCAAAGGTGACCGGGCAGCTTTTTACGCCATCGTGAAGTGCGGAAAGCGACGAGGCGATATTTGCGGCAATGGTCGAGTCGCTTTTCAGCAAAAAGTAGGCGTAGCGCTCGGCGGTGCGAGGCCCTACGCCCGGAAGGCGCCCTAAAGCGTCAATAACGTCATTTAGCGCGCTAGGTAGCATATTACATACCAAGGCTGCCGAGAGAGCCCATGAGTGGCTTCATCTTCTCGGTGGCAATTTCTTGTGCTTTGGCAAAGCCATCGCGCATACAGTTTTCAATCCAGCGCTCGAGTTCGTGGATATCGTCGAGATCGACCTTCTCTGGGTCGATGGTGACTTTGCGAACTTTTAGCTCGCCGGTAATCTGAACGACAACAGCGCCGTCACCGGCTTCTACTTCTACGATTTCATTCTTTAGCTCTTTCTGAGCTTTGCGAAGCTGATTAATCATCTTCATCTGGTCCATAGTGGCACCCATACTATTCTTCTCCCTTTTCAGTAACTAATGAGTATATATATAGTCTATCAGAATTTCGAGTGTTTGGCGACGTGATTATCTGTTTGAGCTCGTATTTGCCGCTGTAAACCGGGTTGAAGCTCGCGATTTGGTTCGTCTTGGCGTTCTTCGCCTTATCGGCGGTTTGATAGCCGTCGTACTTCTCGAGTAGGCGGAAGAAATCATTATTCTTGTGGTCTGCGGTTAGGATCAAGGTCGTATCGTTCGGGACGTTTTCTTTGACGATAGTGAGGTCGTTGTTGAAGTTATTGACGACGCGTGGAATATAGTGGTAACCAAAGATGAAGTGCGAAAGTCCGGAGCTAATGATGAAGATCATGACGGCAACCATTGGGACGATGCCGAGCAGGTGTGCGTAAGGGTTTTCTGGGAATAACGTGTACCATTTTTCGACGATTGATTCGATACCGGCGGCGCTAAGAATTGCGATTGGGATAATGATTGAGATTGCGACGTCCTGGCTGAGACCGGACAGGAAAATCGAGAAGATGACGAGGAGGCTGACGACAGTGTTTCTCGACATAAACATCTTGCCTACCGACGCGAGGATGCCGATGATAACGAGCGCGACCGTCGCAAGACCAAAGAGCGGCGCGAGATAGACGCTGCTATAGGCGAGGCTAAAGCTGAAAAATGGCGCAAAGGCATTGGTGATGTTCGCGATAAATCCTTCGAAGCTTAGGTTGTTTGTAAAGAGTAGGTTTTGCAACGTGGATGGATTCAAAACGCAGCTAATAACGAGCGGCGCGACGGACAGCACGAAGATCAAAATACAGAGAATTAGCTGGTAGATTTTGAGCTGTTTGAGCGCGAAACGAAGATGTGGGTGAATGAGGCCGGCGACAGTAATTGCGAGCGCGACATATGCGAGATATGGCGTATAGAGCGATAGCGCAATACTTATGAAGAAGAATATTACGAGGAGCGGGTTGACATTGTCGTTCCCTACGATCTTTGAACCGAGCCAGAGGACTAGTGCGAGCCAGAAGATATACATGATGGCTGGCGTGCCGCTAGTTGCGAGGAATAGGAATGCGGTCGACAGAACTGTGAGGACGGAGCCGACGATGGCGACGTCGGATTTAAACCAGCGGTTAAGGAGGAGAATAATGAAAATGGCGGTCGCTACGGCGATGATCATGGAAGGGAGTTTGATGGCAAATAGATTAAGCCCAAAGATTGCGAGGCTGCCTTTTTGGAGTGCAAAGTAAGGGAGATTGATGATATTTCCCTGTTTTATAAACTCTGAGTCTAGGGCGCTAGCCTGTACGGTCGAAGCCATTTCTGCTTCGGACAAACCGGTTGGCGCAACGCCTGGTAGTAATGTAAGCAAAATGAAGAACGCTACAGAAAGTAGGATATAGCCAATAATGAAGCGATATCGGTACAAAAAGAATTGTTCTACGTGTTTTTTCACTGTGATTATTATAGCATAACCAACAAGACGCAACTAGTCGTGCTTCGTGTCGAGCGACATAAAGCGGACGTGTTCTTTGTCGAAGAAGAGTTCAATATTGGCAGTGGCCCCGCGGCGGTGCTTGGCGATAACGAGGTCGGCGATGTTCTGGCGCTCGGTTTCTTTGTCGTAGTAATCTTCGCGGTGGATGAACATAACGATATCTGCATCCTGCTCAATGGAACCGGATTCGCGGAGGTCGGATAGGACTGGGATCTTACTATCGCGGCTATCGACGCCACGGTTGAGCTGAGAGAGCGCGATGACTGGAACGTTAAGTTCGCGGGCGATTAACTTAAGACCGCGGGAAATTTCGGAAACTTCCTGGACGCGGTTTTCGGAACCGCGCGATGAGCTGCCCTGCATGAGCTGGAGGTAGTCGACAACGATGAGGCCAAGGTCGTGTTCGTGGGCGACGCGGCGAGCTTTAGTGCGCATTTCCATGACGTTCATGCCAGCTTTATCGTCGATGAAGATTTGATCTTCGGAAAGTTCGCTCATACCATCGGAAATCCTAGCAAAATCATCATCGGTGAGGTTGCCGGTCGAGATATTGAACGAGTTGACGCCGGATGCATCGGAAAGCATGCGGTTGGCGAGCTGGTCGCGGCTCATCTCTAGCGAGAAGATGAGGACGGCCTTCTTGTTAATCGTGGCCACGTTGCGCGCGAAGTTCAAAGCAAGTGCAGTCTTACCCATTGCCGGGCGAGCGGCGAGAATGATAAGGTCGGAGCGATGGAAACCGGCCGTGACGCGGTCAAGGTCTGGATAGCCGGTCTTGAGGCCAGCGATTGAACCTTTGTTCTCGTGCAATTGCTCGAGGCGGTCAAAGGCGGATGAAAGTAAATCGGCGAGCGCGATTGCGTCGGTTTTGACGTTTTTATCCGAGACGTCAAAGAGGACTTTTTCCGCTTCGCTCATGACGGCTTCGGCATCGTCGCTTTCGTTGTAGGCTTCTTCCGTAATCTTGGTTGCGGCGTTGATTAGGCGGCGACGAATGGCTTTTTCGTGAATGATTTTTGCGTAATCAACGGAGTGCGCTGCGGTTGGCGTGTAGTTACTAAGTTCGGAAAGATAGGCGGAGCCGCCAGCTTTTTCGACGAGTTTTTTGGATTTTAATTCGTTGCGGACGGTGATAAGGTCGACCGAGCGGCGATGCTCGTAGAGCGACCAAATCGCGGTCGCGATAAGGCGATGACGCTCGTCATAGAAATCATTTGGAGCGACAATTTCGACGACATCAGAAAGGACTTCTTCGGAAATCAGAATAGCGCCGAGCAAGGATTTTTCGGCTTCTAGGTTTTGCGGCGTCACGCGGCCAGTTTCTTTTTCGTTACTCATCTATTTCGATTTCCTCTCCCCCACCAATTGCGTCCATGATATTTGCAATGTCTGGATCAACCGCGAGCGGCTGATCGCTTATTAATATTGTATATGATTCTGGTAGAACTGACGTAATTAATGAGCGTTTCGTGTCGAGGCGTTTTCTGATGAAGGCGTTTGTGGCGTGGACTTCGAAGGTTGTGCCGTTCAGACAATAATGGGCTTTCTCGAAATTGCTGAGTTCCATCGGGGCATTTTCGCGGACGTTTTCAAGAACTTTTTGCCAGATTTCTTCGCCAGAACTGCCAGTTGCGACAACGGTAACTTTGGCTGGGGCGGGTTCTGGTTTCGGCTCCTCTTTTGGATTTGCCGGCGCGGCTTTTGGAGCGGCTGGCGTTGGTGCGGCTTTTTGTGGGGCCGGTGCTGGCGCTACTATGCGCGGAGCTGCGGCCTGTTCGCGATAAAATGCCAAGAGTAGTTTAGCGTTCGGATGCGCGTTGCGGCTGACGTCAGTAAGCTTGTCGAGGAGTGGCAGATAGGTTGGCTCTGGTTTTTCGAGAATGCGATCGATAAGCTCGGTTGCGATGATTTCGGCTTTGATGCCAGAATCGAGAAGCTCGCGAAGAGTTTGATTGACAGTCGTGGTATCTGCGCTAGCGTAGGCTGTAAGTAATTTCTCGACGAGTTCGTCTTGTGGCAGGCCGAGAGACTCATTTAGCAGCCCTGCGGTGATTTTGCCATCAGAAAGCGTCGAAACTTGATCAAGCAAAGACAGCGAATCGCGAAAAGAACCGCCGCCGCGTTTGACAACAATTTTTAGAGCTTCGTCGTCGATATCGATCTTCTCTTTTTTGCAGATGTTTTTGAGATGCTCGAGCATCGTGCCTGGATCAGCGAGCTTAAATGTAAAGACTTGACTGCGCGATGTAATGGTGACTGGCACTTTGTGTGCGTCGGTCGTTGCCATGATGAAAATGACGTGTTCCGGCGGTTCCTCGAGCGTCTTCAATAATGCATTAAAAGCAGACTTACTGAGCATGTGGACTTCATCGATAATGTAAACTTTGTATTTGCCCTTCGTCGGTGCGATAATCGCACGCTCGCGCAAATCGCGAATATTGTCAACGCCAGTGTTGCTTGCGGCATCGATTTCAATAATATCGAGATAATCGTCTTCGAGTTCGTATTTGAAACCGTTAATTTCGTGAGCGAGAATGCGGGCGACAGAGGTTTTGCCGGTTCCACGTGGGCCGATGAAAAGATAGGCGTGGGAGATTTTACCATTTTTGATGGAATGAGAAAGAATGTCTGTGATTTGCGGTTGCCCAACAACCTCATCCAGACTGCGTGGTCGATACCTCCTGTACAGCGCCTTCATAGTTTTATTATACCTCAAAAAAGAGTATCTCCCCGCTGATACTCTTTAAATGTAGGCTATTTCTTAGCTTTGGCTGGCTTCTCGATATCGTAGCTAGCATTGAGGAGCTTGTAGGCGCAGGCTGCAACTGCGGCGCCGACGAGCGGAGCGACGATGAAGACCCAGACTTGGCTTAGAGCTTCTCCGCCAAGGATAACGGCTGGGGCGAGCGAGCGGGCTGGGTTAACGGACGTGCCAGTAAGAGTGATGCCGACCATATGTACGAAGGCGAGCGTCAAGGCAATGATGATGCCAGCGATGTTGCTATGCTCTTTGCGTGCGGTGACGTTGAGGATTACATAGACGAATACGAAGGTTAGGGTGATTTCGACGAGAATTGCGCCGACCATGCTGATTCCTGATGCGCTTAGCGCTTCGTAGCCGTTGGCGCCGAGGTTGTTGGTGCCGAGGTTAGTGCAGCTAAGGATTGCATATAGTAAGCCTGAACCAGCAAAGGCGCCAGCGATTTGGGCGATAACGTAGCCAATGAAATCTTTGATGCTGAGTTTGCCATTAATGAGCATGGCGAGAGAAACGGCTGGGTTGACATGGCAGCCCGAAATCTTGCCAATCGTGTACGCGCCGACGATAATTGCGAAACCGAAGGCGAGTGAGATGAGGAGAATGTTGCCCGTAAGGACAGCAGACCCACAGCCGAAGAGCACCAAAATACCCGTGCCCATAAACTCGGCAATATATTTTTTGAGTTGTTGCATAGAGTTTCCCTTTCAGGTTAATATTACTTTTATTTTAGCATAAGGGCTTTGATTTTTTACAAGAGATGTGCTAGAGTAAAAGAGTAATTTATGGCTAAAACAAAAATATCGATAAAAAAGCGACGTCAGATTTTGCGCGATCTTAGTATCGCGTTCGGGATTTTGTCGTTTATTTTGGTATTTTTTGAATCATTATTGGCGCTCCGCGATGATTGGGATGATTTAAATATGGGCGCCGTCTTCGTCGCGCCGCTCTTCGCTTCGGTCGGCATGATGCTCGCGATTCTTAATATTGTGCGCTGCCATACGAAGTCGAAAGAAATAATTTGGGCACTAATTATGGTCGCCCTGTCTGCGCTGTTCTTCTGCTTCGTGATGGTTTCGACTTCCGTGAAATATATGCATCTTTAGCTCCGGCAACAAAAAACCGCCTCTTTCGAGGCGGATTTTTTATAGACTTGCTTCAACGGCTGCCCAGGTTGCGTCTGGATTATCTGCTGGAATAATCACGGTGACCTGATCGCCAACCTTAATGCGGAAATACGTAACGGAAGCGTAGAGAATCTTGTACTCCTTGCCATTTACCTCGACGAAGTACTGATCGTCATGGCTGGTGAGCGTACCGATAACGGTCTTGCGCTCGACTGGGCCAATCTGCTTGTAGAGGAACTTGCCGTTCTCGCCAATTGTGAGCTTCAAGATGTCGCCCTCAACGAGCTTCGACTTCGAAGCGTAGTTGGCTGGAACTGGGTAGTTCTTACCGTCTGGGCCGATCATGATTTGGCCGTCAAAGACGCCCTCGATAATCTTGCCCTCCGGGCTTTCAGTTACGGTGCTGGACGGAGCAGTGATAATATCGCCATCGCCAAGCATGGAAGTTAATAATTCTTTAGCAGCAGAAAGATTAGTCTCTGCCTCGGTCAAAAGGCTACGTAGTCTTTTTATTTGTTTTTCTGGTAATTCAGACATACCTCGCATCCCTGTCTGTTAGTTTTATTAATTCTATAATATATCTTTTCAGGTAAATGTGTCAATGCGCGAATTTTTTATTTTTTCCACACGAATAACAGGAGTGAGGTGATTTTTGTTGTATTTTTTACCATTGACAATTTGTTTCTTGAGAATTATGAGGGTTTTGAAATTAATAGAGCCTAGCGGTTTTTGCCGCTAGGCTACTAAATGAGGAATTAGTCCGCGCCGACGCCCATTGAATGAACATTTATCATACGTCCATCCTTAACGCACATATGGATTCGTCCTTTTGCAGTTGAACTTACTACGATCCTATTACCTCTTATGAGGCAGTGTGTTAAGTAATCGTCGTCTCTATCGCTATGCGTGTGGTCATCTAGGAGACAGTAAGTACCGTCCGGATAAGAAGCTATTGCTTTGGCCGTATAGTACTCTTTGCTGTTGATTTTTGTTCTCTGGCCACCGTATATCCTTAGATATAGCACCATTCCAGTCTTTTCGAATCGAAACAGGTAGAGGCCAGCTAGAATATGAATGTCTTCACTTTCCCCTTCCACGTCGTATTCGGTGACATAGTATGGCCATTCCTTGAATCTTCTTGCGAATCTCCAAATGGCGTTCTGTGTCCGGAGCGGTATGCAACTAAAGAGCAGCGAACTCCTCTTAAGGTGCGTTTTCTTCCTCATCTTAATCATGTTTTTCATCTATTATCCCACCTTTCTGCAATGAATCGAAACATGTCTATCGGATATACCCTTATTATATCAAAAAACTTATGTTTTGTCAAGACCTAACAGGGGCGAGACAAGAAAATACCCTCCGGGCGGAGGGTATTTTCGGAAGATAACATTTTCTGACTTTAAAAGAGTTGAACTTAAGCGAGTTCGACAGTTGCGCCGGCTTCTTCGAGAGCCTTCTTGAGGGCTTCTGCTTCGTCCTTAGCAACCTTTTCCTTGACGTTTGCTGGAGCACCGTCAACGATAGCCTTAGCTTCGCCAAGACCGAGACCGGTAGCTTCCTTAACTGCCTTGATGACAGCGATCTTCTGAGCACCTGCATCCTTGAGGACAACAGTGTATTCGCTCTTCTCTTCAGCGGCAGCAGCACCACCTTCAGCTGGAGCAGCAGCTACAGCGACAGCGGCAGCAGCTGGCTCAATGCCGTATTCGTCCTTGAGGACGTTCTTAAGCTCGTTAACTTCGAGGACGGTGAGCTTGACCAATTCCTCTGCGATTTTCTTAACATCAGCAGCCATTTTAGACTCCTTTACATATTAAATAGTTAATAGTTCCCCCCGAATTGTGATTGCAAACTTAGGCGTTTGCCTTGTCGGCAACACCATCGAGCAAAGCGTGCAAATTGCCAGAAAGGCCATTCGTAACGTCGTTGACTGGGCTGAGAAGCATGTCCACAACCTGGCCAATGAGCTGCTCTTTGCTTGGAAGCTTGGAGAGTCCCACGACTTCCTGCTCGGATAGGTTCTTGCCGTCGCCAGCAAAGGCACCCTTGAGCTCGAGCATAGTGTGCTCTTTTGCGAATTTCGCGAGCACCTGTGCTGGGGCAACTTCGTCCTCGCCAGAAATGGCGTAGAGAAGCTGACCTTCGAGCGCAGTAGTATCGGTGTCTTTGTAAGCCGCGATTTCGCCCATAGCAACACGGACGAGGCGGTTCTTGACGACCTTGATTTGTACGCCGCTTTCGCGAGCCAAAGCGCGAAGTTCTTGCATTTCCTTGACCGTGAGGCCCTGATACTTTGCAAAAACGGTCATCTTGGCATCGGAAAGAATCTCGTTTAAGTCGGCAACCAATTGTTGTTTCTTATCTTTGCTAATTGCCATAGATAGAAATCTCCTTTTGGTTATTATTGTTTTCGCCAGAAAATGTTAAGGCTCGTCACCATATTCTAGACAAAAAGAATTTAAGAATCCTCGGTGGCATAATTAAGTGTAAACACCGCCACTGTCTCTGGTAACTTCCGATATTATAGCAAAAATGTTAAAATAATGCAATATGATTCGTATTATTGCGGGTGGCAAGAAATCTAATGGTTGGCTGGTTGAGGCTTGCGGCGAATATGAGAAGCGCCTGAAGAAGCCATTTGTGGCCAGTTGGGATTTTGTCGACGAAGAAAAACTCTCCGAGCGCGTGCTGCGTTTGCCTCGTGACGCGTTTGTCGTGCTGCTTGATGAACGTGGCGAGATCTTGTCTTCCCCTGAGCTATCGAACCGTATCTTGAAACCGCTCGAAACTGGACGTGAAGTCGTGTTTGTGCTGGGCGGCGCTTTTGGTCATTTCCCTGCCGAGATGGTCGAGCGCGCAAATCTCGTTTGGAGCTTATCGAAATTAGTATTCCCGCATCAGATTTGTCGCCTAATTTTGGCCGAGCAGATTTACCGTGCGCAAGAGATTGCACTTGGTCATCCGTATCATCACGCCTAGATTGACATTTTGGTGTTTTGTGATATAATGTAATTATTGAGTGATGCTTTATGAAAACCGGCCAATCGGCCGGTTTTTTCTATTCTATGTGTTTGCAGTTTTTGAACTGGAACAGGATGCCGATTGCGGCACTAACCGCGAGAATGATAAGGAAGTTTGGGTTGTGGGCGAGCGAGAACTGGAGCACGGAGTATTTCGCGATTAGTTTGCCACCGGAGAGCGCGGTGGTGATAATGCCGAGCGGCTTGATGAAGGATACCGCGATAACGCCAACGATGACGCCGGCGGCGATTGCGAGTGCTATCCAGAGGACGTCGGTGAGCTGGAACGCGTCAATGATTGTGGTCGAAACTGCGAAGGTGGCGACGGCAAAGATGCAGAGTTTTTCAAGGCTAAAGCCAAATACGCCTAGTACGACGCCGGCACAAATCGGGATGAGTTTCTGCCAGGTCGGGTCGGCCGTGATGTGCGGCACGACGAGTGACGCGAGATAATAGCCAATGACGAACCAAATGATGACATAGGCGACGCGTTTTAGTTTGTAACCAAATAAGGCGAGAAATACGCCGATGGCTATGGCGATGAGTGCCTCGTAGCCAGATAAAAAGCTAAGATCGATATTCATAAGCTTATTGTATGACAAAAATGCCGATGGCGCAAAGAATCACAGCGATGATATGCGCGAGGACGTCGCGGCGATTGAGCTTCTCGCGACCGAATTTTGGCCAGATAATTGAGAAGATGATGCCGAATAGAAAAGTAAGGATAAGCTCGGCGGCGTTCGTGAAGGCTGATGCGAGTGCTGCAATACCAAGAATGAGGCCGTAGCGGTACATGAAGTCGGCGGCCGTACAAATGATTTGGTTTAGTAGCGTGATAGTCATGTATTTTGCGCCGTCATGCTCCATGATGTAGTGATGGCGACGGCGGATTTTTGGAACGAAACTGATCAGGAGATCGGAGGCGCCGCGGCCAACGAGGAAGAATGTGAAAACCGTAATGAAATGCTCTTGGTGGCCGACGCGGACAGCGATGCCGCTCGATACGGTTGCGAAGATGACGTAGATGATGAGTAACAATGCGGCGCGCATCTCCATGCGGCGAGAATTACGGCGCTTGGAAAGAATGACGACGATTGGAGCGAGCAAAATTAGAATGAAGCCGAGGATTTGCTGTGGACTAATACTCTCACTAAACAGCAAGAATCCGCCCGCCAAGAATAGGATTGGCTGAAGCTGATAAAAAATTGCGGCGCCGGTGGCGTTCTCGCCCTTTAATGCGTTGTAGTAGAAAATGCTGCCGACCGAGTGCAGGACGCCGGATAGGAGCAGGATTAGGATTGGTGCGCCGAAGTTAATTGAGTTACCAAAACAAACAGCCAAAATTACTGCAAAAATGAGGTAAGTCGGGCCGTTGATGGCCTTCATGGCTTGTGGTGTGCGGTTCTTAAAAATGACGTCCGTAAGGTAGTTGTCGAAGAAGGCGCTGATGCCCCAAATCGCCGCTGCTGATAGACATAAAATTAACCAAAGCATTAGCATCATTATACAATAATGTGCTACAATAAGCTTATGTTAATGAGGAATTTTCGTGGGCTTCTTCGGTAATCTCTTTAAAAAGCCAAAGACCGAAGCGGTTTACGAGGTTAAGTCCCCTGACCGTAGGGTGGTTGCAACGTTCATGGTTGACCATGGGCAGATTTCTTATTTCGTCAAAAAGGATGACAAGATTATTTTGCGCAAGTCTCGCTTAGGCTTGCTCCTAAAGGATACAACTCCGCTCGCAGATAATTTTTCTATCGTGCGCGCTTATTCGCGTTCGGCCGATGAGACCTGGAAGGCTTTCTGGGGCGAGCAGCGCGTTATTCGCAATAACTACAATGAAACCGCGTTTTACCTCGAGGAAACCGAGAAGCCAAATCGTCTTTTGACCGTACGCTTTCGTCTCTACAATGATGGCGTGGCGTTCCGCTATGAAGTTCCGGCGCAACCGGCGATGGAGAGCATGGTTGTTGCCGATGAAATTACGGAGTTTTCAGTCGATTCGAATTCCCGCTCCTGGTGCATTCCGGCTTACCAGCCAGATCGCTATGAATATGACTATACTGAGCACCCGGTTTATTCGTTGACAGATTCCGTTCATACGCCAATTACGATCCAGACGCCGGTTGGTTATTTTGTGGCGATTCACGAAGCTGCGCTCTACAACTACGGCTCGATGACTTTGAAACTAAACAACTCGTCTCTAAAGGCCGACATTACGCCACTTTCTGATGGCATGCGCGCCTATGTCGAGTTGCCATTCTCGACGCCTTGGCGCACGATTACGATTGCGCAGGACGCGCTCGATCTTACGGTTTCTAGAATGATTTTGAATCTCAATGATGCGCCACGCGACGACTTTTCGTGGGTTGAGCCGACCAAGTTCATGGGTATTTGGTGGGCGATGTATGTTGGCGAATGGACTTGGGCTCCTGGCGAGCGCCATGGCGCAACGACTGAGCATGCCATGCAGTATATTAATTCTTGCCGCAACCTCGGCATTCCTTCCCTTCTAATTGAGGGGTGGAATGACGGCTGGGAAGGCGATTGGCTCGAGAACGGCGTGAATAATAAATTCATGCAGTCGACGCCTGACTTCGACATGAAAGCCGTGACTGATTATGGCCGTAAGAATGGCGTTGAAATTATCGGCCACCACGAGACGGTCGGTTTTATCGATAATTACGAGGCGCAGCTTGAGGACGCCTATAAGTACCTAGCTCAGTATGGCATTCGCTACGTGAAGTCTGGCTATGCCGGTTCTAAGATGACGATCAATGGTCATCGCGAATTCCATCATTCTCAGCTTGGCGTGCTGCATTATCAGAAGGCTTTGGAGCTTGCGGCGAAGTATCATATTATGCTCGATGTTCATGAGCCGATTAAGGGGACTGGTATTGAGCGCACTTGGCCAAACTTGATGACGCGCGAAGGTGCTCGCGGCCAGGAATATGAGGGCGGTGCTTTGGCTCCGTCGCACGCTTGCTATTTGCCGTTTACGCGCCTCTTAAGTGGTGGCATGGATTATACGCCGGGTATTCTCGATGTCTCTAACTTCTCGAAGCGTATTGCCTCGACTTTGACGCGTCAGCTTGCCTACTACGTGACGATTTATTCTTCAATGCAGATGGCTGCTGACAGGCCGCAGGTCTACGAATCGCAGCATCCTGATCTCTTCCATTTCATTCGTGAAGTCCCTACGCGTTGGGAACAGACCGTTCCGCTGCTGGGTGAAATTGGTAAGTATTATGTTGTCGCGCGCCAACAATGGGAAGGCGCCGATTGGTATGTCGGTGGCGTAACGAATGAGGAAGGCCGCAAGCTCGATCTCTACTTTGACTACCTCGAACCAGGCGTAAACTACGTCGCTGTGATTTATCGCGACTCCGAGGATGCGCATTATCGCGACCATCAGCTAGGCTACATTATCGAAGAGCGCATTGTTCGCCATGGCGACAAAATGGAAATGTATATCGCGCCGGGTGGTGGCTTCGCGATACATCTTAAGAAGCAATAGTAAGTGAAATAATAGTGTCGTAACCGAAGCGCGAACGGACTTCGTAGCCTTTTTCTCGGAGCTTGTCGGCGGTCTCGGCGTCGAGTGGAGTCTTAGCGCTATTTTTGACGCTAAAACGAATACCGTTTGCGGACGAGGACTGAGACAAGGTAATTTTGTCGCCCGCTTCGCAGTTCTTTAGGGCGCGTTTAATTTCGGTCGAGAAGAAAGTTGCGACCGTTTCGTCGTCTTCGACTTTGATGGATAAATCTTGGAAATCTAGGTTAATCGAAATCTTGCGGCGGCCGCATTTTTCGATAAGATCTTGATAAATAGGAGAGATAATATCAATGATTCTGCTCATGCCTATATTATACACCAGGAGAGAATTGTTTTAGTTGCTCGCGGTGGCGTTTATAGAGCGGATCGTGGCTGCCCACTTCGCGCCAGAAGGCGTCGGAGTGATCCATGTGATTAATGTGAGCAAGCTCGTGGATTATTACGTAGTCACGAAGCGGTTCCGGGACTTTCATTAGTCCGATATTGAGCGAAATCGTACCGGAACTGCTGCGGCTACCCCAGCGGGTATTAGCGTGACTGAGGCGGATGCCGGAATATTTGTATCCGTATTTTTTAGCCCAAAACTCTAGGCGATACGGTAGGTACTCGCGCGCTTTTTTAGCGAGAATCTTTTTCTGCGCATCGCGGGCGCGCTGAGTTGACGGATCTTTAACTGGTAACTTTTCTTTGATTTCTTTGCGCATCGAATTAAGGAAGCGCTTAGCGAGAAAATCTGAGACGCCGCTTGGCACGGTAATGGTGAGTTTGCCTGAGGTAGCGACCGTGAATTTGGCACGAGTGGACCAGGCGCTACGGCGCACTAAAACTTCCCCAAAATCTGGGTCTTTAAAACTCGACATTATTTCAAGTCCGCGAGGCGGCTAAGAACGTTCTTAATTTGAGTCTGCGGCGTATGTTTGCCAGAGATAACAATTGGTGTTTCGTCTTCGGTTGGAGCCTCGAGATGTTCATAGGAAGCGCTAAGGGCAGCTTTTGCGTCGGCAAGTTTTTTGTAGCGATGAAGCATGCGCTGCTTAATTGCGTTCATATCGGTCTGGACCCAAATGAGAACAGTCTGATAGCCAAGTTCATCGAAGAGTTTGCGCATTTCTTCGCGGTTACTCTCGGTCTCGCCCATGCCCTCGACAATAATGGTTTGCTTGCCGCGGGATATAATGCGGATGAACTCAACGACAGATTTGCGTGAGAGCTTTTGCTCGCGGCTTAGTTTATCGAAATTGATGAATGGCGCTTCAATGGAAGTGCTGAAATGTTCTGCAAAGCTGGTTTTGCCGCTCATAGGTGCGCCAAAAACTAAGATAGCGTATGGTTTTTTCTTCCCATTAGTCATAACACCATTGTAATAGATGGCGAATTATTTTGCAAACTTAGGGGCATTCGAGGAGTTTGCGATGAGAACTTGGCTTGGATAATAGAAGAACCAGACGAGGTAGGACAGAATTGGCAGGAAGAATGGCGGGAGCGCGCCGTCGAGAATTAGGAAGCGCAAAGCGACGCAGACGTCACAGCAGATGAATGCGATGAAGCCGTAGAATGCGCAGCGTGTTTGGAAGCGGCGGTTGTTTTTGCTGTTGTTCTTTGCTGCCGTGACGAGATTACAAATGAGGAGGAGCCCGTAGACGGTGGCGATAGCGTAGATCGGTTCGAGGCCAAATGCGACGCCGAGCGCGCATAGTAGGCTTATTGCGCAGACGTAGTAGCCGAGGGCTTTTGGCTCGAGTTTCGTGAGGCGCATGAGATGCATAAACTGTGCGAAGCTGAAGACGAATACGCCCGGCACGACGAACGGCGTCCAGACGAGAATTGTGTCGGCGAGGAAGGTGAACAGGAGCGCAAGCTGCAGCAGATAATCTTTGCGATATTTTTTGTTGGCGTAAATGACGCAGAGAAAGATGCCGGCATATTTGATGACTGAAGTGCCGATGAAATTTGGGACAATGAGATCGAGGAACAAAAAGCTGATGTAGATACTGGCCCATATGATGAGCCATTTCATATCTATAAATGACAGGCGCTTGAAGTCGTTAATCCAAGTTTTAATCGGCATCGTTTTCCTTTGGTTCTATTCTATCATATCCGGATTAAGCATGAGCATTATTGACAAAATAGCGTAAGTGTGATATAATGAAAAAATAACTATGTTAGGTAAATTACAATATTCTTCTGCTTCTGCGGCTCGTCCTGACTATAAAGGTTGTAGCTAGAACGAGTCGCGGGAAACCATTATCCGCCTCAAATACAGTCGGCGACTTATCGCTAGAAGGAGAACACTATGGATATCGGAAAAATTGCAGAAAGAAATGCTCAGAGACAGGCAAAGTTCGCGGCCTTATTGCAGAACAACGCTCCTATTGAGGAGATTCGCAACGAGGCAATCAATGACGTTCAGGCAAGAATCAAGGAGACCGAAGAGATTATTGATTTCGCATTCGGAGTTGAGCTCCAGACGGCTTGCATTCGCCAGCAGAGGTATAATGAAAAGCTCGATATGATCAGGGCTGCAACTACTTCTGAAGAAATTGTGAGACTTGTCGGTTAGCAATCCCGCACCGGTTCGCCGGTGCTCTTTTTTGTCTAATTTTTGCCAGCAAAAATCCCGAGGCGATGCTCGGGCTATTTGCTTGGTGCTGGGAGTAGGAGTCGAACCTACGAAGGCCGAAGCCGGCAGATTTACAGTCTGATGCGTTTGACCACTTCGCTATCCCAGCAAAGTACTAAACTATTTTAGCACAAGCTGGGGTTGTTATCAAGGAATTATAGGCCTTAATTCTCGAGCATCGCTGCGCGGAAATCTGCAACTAATTGTTGATCATATTCGAGATTGTCGCCGGAGCCATAGTAGAACCACTGCTCTACCTCTTCGTTTGTTTTTATAAACGAAATCATATGAAGATACTTCGTTGTAGGATCCATCTCTCCGCCATTAGGCGTTGGGTTCGTGCCTTTGTGATGATAGAAGCGCGTACGGTCAGGTCGTCCGCTAAGCGACGTGAGCTCATAGTCTCTTGCGCGCGTTTCATAGTCTACTCCAAGAAGAGCTTCTGCGAGATATGCTAGAGTACCAGTTCGGTCTGCGCCATGAGAGCAATGGAAATAGATACTTTTTCCGTCTCTTACGTCCTCCATCAGCTGCTTGAGGACGCTTCTAGTATATCCGTAATACGTCGTTTTGTCCGTATTAATATTGTAGTGTATCATCCCCAAATCTTGTCGGTAGCCATCAAAGTGCGAACCTTTCTGATCGTTCACCCCCCTTCTTAGGTCGTACTCGTAATTGATACCGAAGTCTTGTTGTAGAGTTGCTACGTCCGCATCGTCAAGCTGTTCGCCGCGCAGGAGAACCCCATATTTTAGCTTTTGCCCATTCAGGCCAACCATGCCGCCAAGGTCGCGTACATTGCGCGCGGTCGTTAGGGATATCATTCTTCGCGTGCCGATGGCTTTTACGTAACCATATACGTTTGAGTCGGCCTCGGATACCCACTTGTATGTTTCGCCCGGTATTAGGTTTATAAGCCGGCCGTCGTTTCCCCCCGCGTATGCTACTTGCTCGCCTTCGTTTCTTTGTATTTCGTCGGATAGATAGACTTTCACTGGTCCGGACACGCCAGTATTATATGAGTTTGAGCGATCGCAATATACCGTTCCGTCTTCTCGGTATTTATAGGTGCTCGAGAAATCAGTCGAAGTGTCTGCTCCGGTATTCGTGACCGTTTTGCATTTATTGCCATCGAAGTTGTTCTTAAGCTTTTCGTAGAGGTAGTCTCTATCGTCAGGATAACGTTCTTGCCCCTTCCACTCGTCGATATTGGCCAGGTAGTTTCTGACAGCTTCGCTTTCCACGTAATGCTCTGCAACGATTTCTGGGTCTGTAGCTGGCTCTTCGGCTTCAAGCTTTATGTACATATTACTCAGTTTCCCGGTTAGGAAGCGGTTTTTCTTAGGAGTATATGCGCCTTCTGCCGGAGTCGATGTTGTGCCGTCTGGGTATGCGCCAAACCATGCCGAGAGGCTGAAGTGATACGTTGGATCGGTCGGCGAAGGGGATTTGCTCTTTGTTGAGGTGGTCCAGGTGTCAGTCGCCTCGTTATAGGTCTGCATCGTAATTATAGCCTTGCCATTTGCCGGGTTATATTCTCGCTTGACTCGGATTTTCTTTACGTCACTAGCCGCTTGCGTAATTTTTTCGTTATTACTCGTGCTGCCGCCAGCGTTCGTATTGATTTCGATTTTATCGTCGCTTCTTCGTATGATTAGGCCTGCGGCAAAATCTGTGCTGCTATTAATTTTGGAGCTGTCTTTGGCGTTAAAGAATGTCTGCTGTTTATTGTCGTTTGTCGTAGTTGCTATTTGTTTTGTATAGTCGTATTCGTCAATTTCGAAATAGACTTCATATGCTTTTCCGATGTTTTCGTCGCTATATAGTGAAACTCCAGTATCTATGTATTGGTCTCCGGCATAATCGCAGTTTTCGCCCTTGACGAGCCCGCTATTGCCATTATTTTGTGCCTCAAATTCGCATTGGCCTTGGTGCTGCCAGACGATTGGCATAGTATCAAATGTCCAGTGAGCATAGAATACAGCTTCTCCAGTTACTGTATATGGCGTTTCTAGTTTTACCCCCTCGCTTGCTTCGGTGAACCATCCGTCGAAGATATAGCCGGAACGAGTTATTCCTGGAAGATCCGATTCCTGGAGTGCTTCGCCTACTCTTTCTGTGTAGGCAATAGTCGCGTTCCCGTTTTGTGGGACGAATGTCAATTGTGTATTTGTGTATACTGTGACGCTAATCTGAACAACCTCGCCAGACATGACGCCCCTAATTCCGATTGTCGTTGTGCCGTTGGCTACTGCTGTCACGGTTCCGTCATCGTCGATTGTAGCTATACTGTTGTCGCCTGAGGCAAATTCGAATTGTTCAATGTCGCTTGCGTTATCGATGGCTATATTGCCCGTGGTACCGATTTCGAGCTCCATGCTATTTGTGTTAATGGCGGCTTGTGTCACGTCTTTAATCCAATGCGCATGATATGTGGTTTCGCCCATGATTGGCGTTGACGTGGTTAGCTTTTCTCCGCCATTTTCTGTCGTATACCAACCGTCCAGGATATAGTGTTCGAGTGACGACGTTGGGAGCGTCGAAATGCTGTCGCCTTCGGCGATGCCGGTGATGTCCGCGACGTCACTACCGCCATGAGCATTGAAGTGGACGACATACTTCGGAAGGTCTACCGTAACATCAATCTGCTGTTCGAGCATAGAATATGAGCCGACTAGTGCGATTCTTGTGGTGCCGGCGCTAACCGCCGTGACGTTCCCTAGGTCGTCTACTGTCGCGATGCTAGTATCGCCATTGCGGTATCCGTATGGCTCGAGTTCGTCCGCGTTCGTTACCGTGATTTGGGCTGATTCGCCGCGCGTAAGATTAATATTGGAGACGATAGCATTTGTTATGTCTTTGAGCCAGTGAGCCTCGACGGTGATATTGCCCATCACTGGCGTGTCGGCTGCAAATGCCGTCGTACTGTTTTTTAGGAACCAGCCATTAAAGACGTAGCCCGTGCGAGTCGGGTCGGCAGGAAGCGTTCCAATTGAGCTTCCTTCTTCGACATCGGTAATGTCGGCGATTTCGTTTCCGCCCTTCGTATCGAAGTGAACGGTGTATCTTGGGAGAGTTACTGTGACTGGGATTTCGAAGGTTTCGCCAGAGCGGCTGCCGGTGAGTACGATGTTCGCTTGGCCATTAGATACGGCGGTAACCTTGCCGTCTTGGTCTATCGTGGCGATTTGGTCGTTGCTAGACGACATAGTGAATGGCTCGATATTGTTCTTGTTGGTTATAGTTAGATATGCTTCGTCTCCGCGAGTAAGTTCGAAGGAGCTTGGCGATGCAATAGCCTGCTGAACGTTACGTGCCCATTTTGCGATGATCTTAACATCTTCGGTAGGCGTGTAGCCGTCTGAGATTTGCGTATTTCCAATGAACCAACCATCGAAAATATACTTTTTGCGCGTAGTGACTGGGAGCGTCTCGATTGAGGTGCCCTTTTCGATTTGCATTTTCTTATAGGAGTTGTCTAGGGTGCCCGATTTTGCGTCAAACTCGACTTGGTAGTAATTCCAATCCATCTCGCCAAGGCGAATCGATAGATTGCTCAGTGTACCGACTAGAACATTCTTTGGTTCTGGGTCTTCGGTGCCATCATTTGGATAAGCGCCAAACCATGTGGTCTGGTTGAAGTATTGATTGAAGCCGCTGACATCCTGGAGCTCGAATAGGTTGCCGCCGTTCATCGAGATATAGACGACTCTATTGTGGCGAACAAGTTTAATAGTTTGGAACTCGGTGTATGGCTTAATGTAGTTTGCCTCAAGGTAGCCAGAGCCCGTTTCGTTTAGGAGCGCTGAGCGAATGTCGATATTGTTTCCGCTCTTGCGAACAACGACGCCTGGCGATTTTGCTTGAGGAAGTGGGCTAGGTGGGTTTGGGAGTTGTGATGTAGGATGCGTCGTGCTGATTTTGTTGCTAACAAAAGCTGCTTGCGCCTCAACTTGATTTGGTGAGTAGCTGTCGATATTGAAGGAGATTTCATAATCTTTATCGAAGTTTTCTGAAGTGTTGAGGGAGATTCCGGTGTCTACGAATGTCTGGCCCACAAAGTTAGTATCGCCAAATTGGCAGGTGCTGCTCGTTGTAATTGTGCCGTCTTTGCCATTGAATATGCAGTCGCCCTCGACGCTGAATACGACTGGGAATTTGTCCTCCCATACAGCATATAGGGTTACGGCGCCGCTGGTTGCGAGGTTGCTTACTTCTTCGCCGTCGCCATATTCTATTGCCGTCGCATTCGGGTCTGTTGACCAGCCTTTGAAGTTGAAGTTGCTGCGCTGGAATTGATTAGTGCTTAGGTTGGCGGCTTGATCGTAGGTCATGCCTTGCGGGTTCATTGATCCGGTCGCATCGTCGGCGTTTTTATCGAATGCGATAGTGTATTTTTTTGCGGTCCACTGCGCGTAAAGATGATATTCGCCACCGTCTTCCGCCGTGAGGTTCTGGACCGGCTCCTTGTCGCTATACCCCTGGCCAGCGTCACTAGCATTTTCATTCCAGTGGTCGAATTGATAACCTGCACGGCTGAAGCTATTTTCTTCGAGCGCCGTTTCGGCTTGGTCGTAAGTAAAGCTTTGGGTTGCAGTCGCGGTGCTGCCTGGGTAGTTGGCGTGGAAGACGACCGTGTAATTATTTGCGCGGTAATTTGCGCCAATGATTGCGTCTTCTGCTCCCACCGTGAAACTACGCGAAGCATCGGTCACGTTGTCTGACCAACCAGTGAACGTATAGCCATTTTTGGTGCCGGCCGTAAGGGTGCCGGTTTGCTCATAATAATACTTCTGGCCGCTCGTGAAGGTGTCGCTCGAGATTTGCGCAGAATTGTCGCCAAAAGTGATCGTATACTGGTTGCGGGTATAGTAGTAGTCGATGACCATGTGGCCGTCACCGGTAATTTTCTTGGACTGAGCGGCTGGCGCGGTGAATCCGGTGTAGGATTCGCGGTTCGGAGTGGCCATCGTGTCTGTTGTGCCGGTTTTGTCCTCGGTTCTCGCGAGCGCGTAATTATCTCCACCACCGATATTCTGCTTGTAATGGTTTACGGTGTAGGCGGTATTCGTGTTCGCGGTCCAGAAGGCGTAGAGTGTAATTTCTCCTTCAGCGAGAAGATTCTGCACGGACTCTTCGTTGGCATAGCGATTGCCGGTATCGTTACTTTCGGTATTCCAGTGATCAAAGGTGTAGCCTTCGAGTATGAAGCTATTTTTGCTTAGCTTTTCTGCCTGGTCGTAGGTTAAGGTTTGGGTGCTCATGCTTCCCGTTGCGGCGCTGTTATTCTTATTGAAGCCAACGAGATAAGTGTTTGGAGTATAGATTGGCTTGATCGAGGTAGCTTCGGTCAGTTCGATCGAGATATTCTTCGTAGTTTCGCCGTTGCTCCAGTTAGCAAAAACGTAGCCAGTGCGATCTTTAGCGGTTAGTGTTACTTGTGTGCCGTATTTATAGTTGCCCGCTGGCAGTGATGATGTCGTGTCGTCGGTGTCCTCGAGCACTAGAGCGATGAGCTCGCGATTATAGTCATAGACGATTTCGGTGCTGCCGTCTTTGGCGATAGTTGCGGTTTTTGCGGCAGGCGCAATAAAGCCGGCATAAGTCTTGGTGTCCGGCGTTGCGGTTTTCCCGGCTACCCCAGTCTTCGATTCGGATTCGACCACAGTATAGTCGTCATTCTCGAGGTTTTGCTGGCGATGAATGACGGTGTATTTTGCCGATACCTCTGGCTCTTCTGGTGCATCTGGCGCATCTGGTTCATCTGGGGCGCTTGGCGTCTCTGGCTCGTCTGGAGTAGATGGTGTTTGGTTGTCGGAAGGTTTCGTATTCGGCGTATTGTTGGATGGCGTAACTGGTGAAATTGGCTCCGGTTCTGGCTCTGGGGTCGGTTCTGGTTCTGGGTCTACTTGTGGAATTGGATCAACTGGTTGCGGTTCTGGCGTGCCTGGTTCGATTTTGACCTGGACCGGCGCAAGAATCAGCATCGGAACGAGGATGAGTGCGGAAATAAAAGTCGTGATAAACGATAGAGACTTTTTCGTCTTGATTTGACGGACGAGGAAAAAGACGGCTAGGGCAACCAATGCAATCGCTGCTACCCAGCGTAGTATACCAAGCGCAGTAGAAACGCTGACAAAGGTATAATACTCTCTTGTCACTTTACCTCCTAATTTATATTAATTATACATTAGCGAATTGAAGAAGACAATAAATATAAGCGGAATTTTATAGAAAAATTGGAGCCGTAAATATCTTCGATATTTACTCTCCATCTTCGGAAAAAGCATCAAAAATGCAAGCATTTCTGCTTGCTTTTTCTCTCAGATGGAGCCGCAAATCAGACTTGAACTGATGACCTGCCGCTTACAAGGCGGCTGCTCTACCAACTGAGCTATTGCGGCATAGGTATATTCTACACTTTTTCGGCTTTTTTTAAAAGCTTCTAATTGTCTTTAACCGAGATCTTTTTGCGAGCATCGGATTGGACGGCAATTTGTTTGCTTGCCGGCTTTACTGGCGCTTGTTTCTGCGCTGGACGCCTAATAACGAGGCGAGGCTTTGCAACTGGGCGCGGGTGAATAGCATTCGGACGACGAATGATGGTTGGCCTCTGTGGACGAGCGGCCTGACGAGCAATTTTCTGTTCGCGACGCTTTTCTGCGGCCGCTGCGCGATTAGCGATACGGGTTTGCTTTGCCTCGAGACGCCTCTGGCGGTTTCTGTTCTTCTCTTTCTCTGCCGCTGCGGCACGGGCAGCCTGGAGTTCGTCGATGCGCTTGCGTGTCGCCTCGGCGTTTTCCTGGTCGCCAGCGTTTTCGTAAATCTCAAGGATATAGCGTAGAACTACAGCGGTCGGGCTGAGGCTATACGCGGTTTCGAGTGCTTCGATAGCTTTGCCGCGTTCGCCGAGCTTCTCTAGCGCCTTGGCATAGGCGATGTAGCGGCCCGGTTGGTCGCCTTCCATCTCGATAGCTTGGCTGAATGCCATCGCTGCCTGCTCGTATTTTTTGGTTTCGAAATAAATGAGGCCGACGTTGTGAATGCTCGACGCATTGTTATCTAGGGACTGCGCAATCTCAAAGCATTCGACGGCTTCTTTGTATTTCTTTTCTTTTGCGTAGAGAATGCCGAGACGGTTGTAGGCGGCAGCGTTTTTCTCGTCGAAGCGTAAAATCGTAAGGAGGGCTTTCTCGGCCTTCATTGGCTTCTGTTCGCGCATCGCGCCCTGAGCTAGGCCCCAGAGCTTTTTGATCTGCGGATTTTTGCGGATTTCGTCGATTTCTTCCTCTTCTGGATCTTTACGATAATTTGGAATGAAAAAGACTACGAAGAAACACAATAATAGTAGAAGCACGGCGGCTAACATAAGAACTATTATAGCATACCAGCGACGAGCTGGAGTTTCACGTGGCCGTTTGCAGCGATATTATCAGAGATGGTAAGTAGCTTTTCGAGCTTTTGGAGGAACTGGGTGTTGCCGGTCAGAAAGTAGGTTTTGTATGCGAGTTCGATTGCGCATTCGAGGATTTTAAGCGCGCCTTGGCGACTAGATTCTTTATTGAGCTTAGTAATCTTGTCAGCTAAGTCTGGCAGATTTGCCTTTGTTGCCGAGAGATATTGCTTGGCGAGCGCGATGGTCTCAGCGTCGTAGTTTGGGGCGTCGGAAATCTTTGAATCGTTTTTTAGGCTATAGTTGCTGGCGCGCGATTTAATGGTTGGGAGAATCTGGCTAGTGTTGTTACTTAGGAAGACGAAATGAAGTTTATCGTTCGGCTCCTCGAGGGCTTTTAGGAAGGCATTGGCTGCGTTTGTATTCATAGTCTCGGCGTTTTCTACGACGATATAAAAATCGTGGGATTGTTTAGCCTGCGCGATATTCGATAGTTCACGAATCTTTGTGATGTCTATTGTATTTTTCTCGTCGTCCGGCTTGATGTGGACCGATGCCGGCAGAATTGCGGCAAAATCTGTGCCGAGCGGTAGCTCGAAAATCGAGAAATTATTCTGTGCGGCAAAAGTTGCGACTTCCTCGAGGCTATTTAACCGCATCGCGGAATTCCTCCGGAAGTGGCGCAGTAAATGTGACGCGTTTGCTGTCAGGGATGGTGATTTCGAGGCTTGCGGCATGAAGATACATGCGGTTAGCTTTTGGAGATTTTGGATTGTAGACTTTGTCGCCAAGAATCGGCGTGCCAATATGGGCCATGTGAATACGAAGTTGGTGGGTACGGCCGGTGCGCGGTTTTAGCTCGACAAGGCTGAAGCGGTCGTTTTCGGCGATAACTTGATACTCTGTGATAGCTTCGCGGCCATTTGGATCGGCAATGAAGGTCGTAGGCTTTTTGAGGTTGCGCGTGAGCGGAACGCTGATAATTGCGTGAGGTTGCTTAGGATGCCCGACAACGACGGCATAATAAGTCTTGTGCGTTTTGCGATCGGCAAATTGCTTCTGGAGCTTCGACTTAGTTTCCGAGTTCTTCGCGACGGCAATAATGCCAGAGGTATCGCGATCGAGGCGATGAACTGGCTCGCCGAAATCATCAATGGAGCTTTCCGCAAGGTAGGCGCCCTTTTTGATAGAGAGCATGCCCGCTGGCTTATTAAATACGACAAGATTGTCGTCTTCGTAGATGACTGGTGGGCGTTCAGATTCGCTCTGCGGTTCGGTTAGACTAATCTGCCCTTCTTCTTCGAGCGTAAGCAAAGTGTTGGCCTTCTTGATAATTTGTCCATTTACGGCAACGGCGCCAGTCTTAATGAATTTCTGGATTGTGGCGCGACTATAGTGCGGATACTGCTCCAGCAAAATCATATCGAGACGGCGCTTTGGCGTCTCTAAGATTTCTTCCTTCTTCTCGATATCGCCGTTGATGACGCGCGACATTTCGGGTTTGCTGAATTTCTTGGCCATATTATCTGTTATTTTACAATTTTCTTGGCATTTTTGCGAGCATGAGCGGTTTTCTTCGGCTTAAATTTCGTGTCGGCGTAGAGCTTGCGGACCTCGCGGTACGCATTATTATAGCTAGATTTGTAGTTTGGGAATGCGCGAATAAGACGGCGCTGTTGATAGGTTAGAATGCGGCTAGTTCGCTTGTTCAGCTCGGCGATAAATTGGTTTTTGCCGCGTTGAATATATTGAATAACGGCTCCCTGACTAAGGGTGTTCTGGAAGTCTTTGAGGATGCGGGTAAATCTTGCAAAGCTTTTGTTTGTCGAGATGACGTCGAGCGCGAAAATGGTGCCTGCGATGATAGCTATTATATCTTTGTGCTCGAATTTATCTACAAAGGTCAGAAGATGTGGGTGTACGAAGTGGACGGCGACTGCGCCTAGACCAAATATTACGAAGCCGGTTAAACAGACGCGCCCGTTGATGTTGAATTTTTTGTCGCTATAATCCCACCAACGTGCGTGAAAGATGAGCTCCATGACCCATGACGTTAGGTACTCCAGGATGCAGGCGACGAGGCCGCCAAGCAGGAATAGAACGGCGAGATTTCCGTCAAAGAAATGATTGATGAGAACGAATAATAATGCTCCGGTGCCGTAAATTGGGCAATATGGGCCGTTTAGGAAGCCGCGGTTCACGATTTTGTGGCGCATAACGAGCGAGACTAGACCTTCCCAGACCCAGCCGATAAAACTATAGACCAGGAAGCACAAAAATAGGCTACTTATCATAGAAATCATTCCTATTATTAGGTAGCCTATACATGCGTTATTAGCGGATTAATCCTACGGCGCGCTGAACTTCGGCAAGCTTTGCATTTGCAACTTTGTTCGCGTAAGCTTCGCCTTGTTCGAGAACGCGCTCAACATCTTCGTCGCTAATTTGTGCGACGCGCTGCTGGAACTCTTCGAGGAAGGTCGAAACGGTGCGTGCGACTTCTTGCTTGAGATCGCCATAACGCTCGAGGCCAGCATACTGCTGGATGACGTCGTGGATATCGCGGCCAGAGAGCATTGCCTCAATGGTCATGAGGTTGCTAATGCCTGGCTGGTTGATCATATCGAAGTTGATTTTGCCGAGGCTGTCGGTCGTAGCTGACATAATCTTCTTTGCAGCTGCGGCTGGATCGTCGCTGAGGCTAATCTTGGACTTCTCGTCCTTGCTAGACTTACTCATCTTCTTTGATGGGTCGGTAAGGCTACGGATACGGAGGCCCTTTTCGAGGTTCATGAATGCTACCTGCTCTTTTTCGGAGGCTGGCACCGTGAATAGTTCGCGCTCAAACTTATTGTTCATGCGAATCGCTATATCGCGAGTGAGTTCGAGGTGCTGGAACTGGTCTTCGCCGAGCGGAATGATCTCTGCATCGTAGAGCAAGATATCTGCGGCCATCAAAATTGGATAGTCGAAAAGACCGACCGTGATGGCTTCTGGGTTTTCTTCTGACTTGTCCTTGAACTGCGTCATACGCTTTGCCTCGCCGTAGTAAGTGAAGCAGTTGAGGATGATGGCTAGCTCGCTGTGCGCCGGCACGTGGCTTTGGCGATAGATGTGGACGTTCGGATTGTTGACGTCGAGACCAGCGGCAATATAGTATTTGACGCCCTTGATGACCTGGGCGTAGAGTTTGCTGTGGTCGATTGGCGTAGTAAAGCTATGAAGATCCGGGATGAACATATTAATATGCGCATCAGCGGCGTGTTCATTAGCGAGATTAATCATGGTTTTGTAAGCGCCGATGAAGTTGCCGATGGTTGGCTCTTCATTCACGCGTATACCTGTAAGAATGGTTTTCATTTATATATCCTTATATTATATCACATTTTGTTAAATATTTCAAGCATAAGCGACAATTACGTCGCGGACGTATCTGTTAGGCGCGAGGCCAATGCGGTATAAATGCGGATAGATTTGTCATGTTTTTATTATAACAGATATAAATTATTTAGCGAAATAAGCTTTAACCTTCTTCGAGAGAGTGAAGTAGAGGCCGTAGCCAAGGAAGTAGGCGGTTGGCCAGAACAGGAGGAACGGAATGAAGACTACAACGCCGGCGCCGCCGCAGCCGTTTTTGGTGCTCGCGCAGATGCCAACGGTTATGAATAGGATCGTTTGATAAATTAGGCTGATGCTTGCGATCGCTAGGTGGCTGATGCCAATTATGAGGCGACCGACTCTAGCAAAGGTGAGACCGATGCAGGCGACGATTAGCGCGGCGAGGGCGGTCAAGATAATGGCTCCGGCCGGATAGGCGAAATAATCGTGCATGACCGACAGAATTGAGATTGCAGTAATAATTGTGATGACTAGCCAGATTACGATACCGGCTGGGGTTTTGGATTTTCCCATTATTTTTCCTTGTTAAGCTTAAGCTAAGTATATCATAAGATTTTTGGGCATAAAAAATGGTGGAGCACAGGAGATTCGAACTCCTCACCTCTTCTATGCCATAGAAGCGCTCTACCAAATGAGCTAGTGCCCCAGTGGGTTTTATTATAGCATAGATGCAAAAAATCTTCCATTTTCGCGCTTGCTTCATTTTGGTTATGCTATAATTGAATCAATGAAGTTGAGAGGTGTTATAGACTGGGCTGTTAGCCATTTTAAGGCGGTTTTAGCCGTTCTTCTTGGCGCTAGCGTCGTTATGTTTGTTGCCACAATTTGCATTTTTAATTTTGGCGATCCTAGCCCTACAAAAACTCTACTAGATTTAAATATTGCCCCGCTATCTAGCAAAATTACTTTAGACGGGAACGATATTGGGCAAGGCACATCTGAGGTTGTGCCCGGAACGCATCATCTTGCTTTCTCAGCGGAGGGTTTTAATAGCAAAGAATATGATATTGAGGTAAAGGCTAATCAAACGAACAGCGTCTCTGACTATTTGATGAACAATGAAAACGGCCTTGAGTATTATTTATTTTCTATAACCGATATGGAGGTGTTGAAAACCGTTAAAAGCGAAGACGTGAAGGAGTTTATCGATAATTATAATCATGCATATACCCTATTCCCTAAGCTTCCGATAGAGTATACATTTTATACTGACTCTGGGCTTGGTAAAGTAATCATAAAAGATGGGCGCAGCTCTCGTAGATGCAAAAAATATCTATGTCTGGAAGTGGCTTCTATTACTGATACGCTTACGGAGGCAAAAAGCGGTGTTATGGAGGCTCTTCATAATAGCGGATATAGTATAACTGATTACGAGGTGGTATATGACTTTTAAGAAGGTTTTAACTAGTATTTCTCTTTCTATATCGGCTGTTGTTATTGTTTCGAGCCCGGCGTTTGCTCTTACTAATGCCTATCTTGATAAGTTTGCCAATAATGACATCATTTTCTATAACCCCGAAGAGTGTAGCGAAACTGCTCAGTCTTCTCTTTCGGGCAGTAACATCGAGGAGAAGATCCTCAATTATTATCTCGACCATGGCTTTACCGAATCGGCTGCGGCCGGCATTCTCGGCAACGCTTTTGCTGAGTCTGGTTTGCAGGTCGCTCGTCACGGCTATTCTGGTGATTTGTTCTTTGGGCTTTTTCAGTATAAGAAGGAGTACGCGAAAACTCTTTGGAAGAAAATGGAGGATGCGGGTCTTCTAGATATTGCCGAGAATAAGAAATACGATGATTCTAGCGAAAACAACAATGGTTATGCCGTCGATAAGCAGGTCGAGCAGAATATGCCCGGAGCAATCGACAAGCTGCTAAAGATTTACCTAGACTACAACCTTTCGACCGAAGACTATCGAAGCGACAAATGGCAGAAGACAATCAACGAGTGGGAAGGTAAAGAGCATGCTGCTGAATATGCTGCCGAGGTTTTCCTTGCTGAAGTAGAAAAGGCCGTTCACAATAATGGGGCCGAGCTGATTTACTACAAGAGTAATAATAAATATCAATCCGCCAAGAGGCGCCGCGATGCCGCAAAGGATTATTATGAGAAGTACTTTGGCGCTAATGGTTCCGGTGTTTCCCGTACTAAGAGCGTTTCTGCCGATTATTGTTGCGACCCGAACTCGCAGCTTCAAACTTATTCTGTCTACCCTAGCACCAAATATACTATGGGCGCGACTGAAGACGAAGTGAACAAGAATATCGCGAAGGTTAGCTCATATATTGCTGGGATGAAAGGAATTACGGTTTCCGCTACCTCCGATAGCGTGAAGTCGGCCGCCTCTTATCTAGTCAATCATTATGAGAAGCAGAGTGGAGCCGTTCCGGGCGATACGGAGAAGTTTATCGCTTCTTTGACGGGCTATTCAGGCATGACAGATTCATTTACTAATAAGACTATTTCCGATGCCGTGCGTTCTGTGTTGATTGACGGTAAGCGTATCTTGCCTGGTCAGGTTTACGATAAAGTTAAGCCGAGTGACGCCTCAAATATTAATAACAACGGCGTAGCTATTTCTTCATCTGACACTTCTAAATTCTTGCGCGGCATTACTAAAATGACCGTAAATAATAAAACAGTCGTGTTCTGGAGCTGGTATGACTACTCGAAGAACTCCGGCGATGCTCTTTATTATTACGAAAGCGATCCGCCTTCGCCCAGTGTCCTCGCCGCTTCTGTTGGCACTTCTTCTAATGGTCGTAGCAGCTCGCATGTAACCTGGAAGAATGGTTGGGTCGACTCTGGTATCGATGGCTACGTTAAGGATGAGGTTACTAGTTCATCCTACTCGTCGCTAGACTCGAATTTTGGTTCAGCCTTCACTTCTACTTCCGCTAAAGGTAGTGGCACCGGCGCAAACAAAATTACGCTTCTCTCGACCGAATCGTCTTCGACCGGCGACAAGGCATCTTCTCTCTACAAAAAATCTTCAGGCCAATCATCTCCTCCACACTTTACTGTTGATTTATTTAACAAGAAAACATTCCAGCATGGCTCTATTAATTCGGCCGCGGCTGCCGTTGACGGCGATGCCGATAAGTATGCTGGCATCCAGATTGCAATTGTAGGATTTAGCAATTCTAGTAAATCGGATGATAATTATTATCTTGGCAGCATCGACAAGCTAACCGTTGAGCATTATAAATACCTATATACTTTAGTGAATGCGATAAGTATCGAGACCGGCGTGCCGGTTTCCGCGAGTGTTGACTGGAGCAGCTCTAGCGCTCTTTCGGCCGACAATGCGAAGAGTTATAAGGGCGTGCTTGGTCGCAAGCATCTTCAGAGTAGTGATACTACAAATGTCCCGGTCCAGGTTTGGAAGCAGCTAAGCGAGGCAATGACTAAGGTTGCCGAGGAAAATAATCGCGTTTGCCCTGTTAACTCGACTGGCGATGTTGCTGCTCTCCAGAACCTTGTGAAAACAATTGCCCACAATGAGCATATTAGCGATCTCGGTATAGGTTCTCGAAAGAAAGAATATGTTGATTTGCTCAGTAAGGGAGTCTGGTATTCTGGTGGTTGTAGCGGCAACGACTGCGGTGGCTTCGTGACTACTGTCATGCGTGAAAGTGGTTGGGATAAGGATTATAATCCAAATAAATGTGGTACCGAAGGATGCACCACGTGCGGCTGTCATGGCCAGGGCTGGTATCTTGAGACTAGCGACAAATGGAAAGATGTGACCAGTGAGATAAAGGATAATGATGATGCTATGCCTGGCGACGTCTTGATCAGCTCGAGCCATACTCTGTTGTTTGTCGGAGATATTCCTGGATTCAAGGGCAAAATGGCGTCGGCCTCTTGGTCGCATGATTGCAGCACTTCTCGCGCGCCGATGGCCGAAAACTCAAATATGTCATACTACATTGGAACTGGTAAATATCGAATTTTTAGGAAGATAAAGTAATGGAAACAGATAGCAAGTACACTGATAAAATACGGATTCTCGCAATTGCCGTTGCCGTCTTCTTCGTCTCTCTGGTGTTTTTCCTATATGCTCTTTCGCAGAACCCCAACCCTGTAAAAATAGTTAATCGTTCTACAGAACAGGGTTCTCAGCTATCGGCTAAGGAGTTGTCTCTCGTCAGAGATTCTCTAAACTCCTTCCTTGGCGGCGAGGACGTAAAGGATGTTTCCATCCGTTGGTCTTCGTTCGTAAAGCCTAGTGAGTCGTATAGGTATTTCTTAGTTGATATCGATTCAATACAAGGTACTTATCGTGTTTCTCTGATTGGCGATCAGGTTTTCGTTGAGTGCCCTAATATTGGCGAAAGTAAATATGACAACTTTAAGTGTTCCGTGCCTGGCTTAGACGGCGAGAGCACTGTCAGCAAGCTTCTAGGTGATATATTGCCGTACCAGGGCTCTGCATCCGGAGTAGAGTATACTTTTAGGCAATCGAGCAGCTCTGATTTCTTGGTGCACGTTTTTGATTGTGAGAGCGACGAGATTAAAAGGTCGGTCCAGAGCAATATTGATGATCTTATCAAATCGCGTAATGGCGATCCTTCAATGTTCTCCTTCGAATACGAATATAACGCTTGCTAGATAAAAATACCACCCCGTGAGGAGTGGTATTTTTGTTGTCCGAACAAGCGGATTAACGCTTGGAGAACTGTTCGCGTTTGCGAGCACTGCGGAGACCGTAGTGTTTGCGCTCTTTTTCACGTGGGTCGCGCTTCATGAGGCCGGCCTTCTTTAGCACTGGGCGGAATTCTGGGAATTCGGCAACGAGTGCGCGAGAAATAGCGAGCTTGATTGCGTCAACCTGGCCTGCGACGCCACCGCCCTTAACGAGGATGGTGATGTCGTATTCCTTCTGCTTCTGAGTAAGTGCGAGTGGATCGGTGATCTCGGCCATGAGAGTCTTGTTTCCGGAGAGGAATTCAAGAGCTGGCTTGCCGTTAATCGTGATGTCGCCTTTACCCTTGTAGAGACGTGCGGTTGCGGTTGCAGCCTTGCGGCTACCGTCACCGTAGGTGTATTTTGCGTTCTTAGCTGGCATTACTTAATCTCCTTTGGCTGTTGTGCCGTGTGAGCATGCTCAGCGCCGTTGAAGACGCGAAGACGTGCGAGGCGATCAGCTGCTAGTTTATTCTTTGGCATCATACCCTTAACTGCCTGCTCGATTGCGAGGCTAGGATCCTTCTCGATGATTTCCGCGAGGGTGAGGTCGGTGAGACCGCCTGGGAAACCAGAGTGGCGATAGTAGTGCTTATCGGTCATCTTTTCGCCAGTAACCTTGAGGTCCTTAGCGTTAATGACGACGACGTAGTCACCGTTATCGATATGTGGGGTATAAGTAACCTTTGACTTGCCCATAAGCTTGTCGGCGATTACGACTGCGAGCTTGCCAAGTGGCATAACGCTGGCGTCGATAATCCACCATTCGCGCTTAATTTCGGAGGACTTTTGGCTGTAAGTTTTCATTACTTAGTCTCCTTCTTGGCTGGCTTTGCTTTTGGCTCTGCCTTTGCCTTTGGCTCGGATTTAGCTTCCTTTTCCTTGATCTCGTCAACAAAGGAAATCGTTGCCATCTCAGCGTTGTCGCCGCGGCGGAAACCATTGTGTTCGATACGTAGATAACCGCTGTTGCGCTTGAGCTGAGGGGCGATAACGTCGACGAGCTCGTTACCGATCAACTGATCGTTGAGACGTGCGATAACGAGGCGGCGAGAAGTGAGATCACCCTTCTTTGCGATGGTGATGAGCTTCTCGGCTGGGCGACGGATTTCTTTTGCTTTTGCCAAGGTGGTGCTAATCGATTTGTTCTTAAACAAGGAGCGCATCAGACCGCGTGTTAGTGCAGTGCGTTGGTCGGTTTCGCGACCGAACTTGCGCCCTTTATAACCATGACGATGCATTTAAATCTTTAACTCCATAAGTTTCTCGCGAACTTCATCGAGAGCCTTAGCGCCGAAGCCCTTGAGCTCTTTGAGATCGCTTTCTGATAACACGACGAGGTCGCGAACGGTGTGAATGTCATTGTTGAGCAATGCATTTGCAGTGCGTGCGCTGAGGCCGAGCTCCTCGATTGGGAGCATAAGACCAGACTCGTCTTCTGCGGCTGCTGCGGTAGGTGCTGGTGCGGATTCGACCGTGGTGCTACCGGCAAGAGCCTTGTACTGGTTGACTAGAATAGCAGCAGCTTCCTCGAAAGCCTCACGTGGGGTGATGGTGCCATCGGTATCGATGGTGAGGGTGAGCTGTTGGAGATTCGTATCCTGACCGACACGAGTGTTCTCGGCGTTGTAGCGAACGCGTAGAACTGGCGTGAAGACAGCGTCAAGAGCGATCATATCGTTATGAACGCGTTCTGCGCCAGACTGTTCGATGCTGAGGTAACCGCGGCCAGTGTCGACGACCATGTCCATCTTGAGGGTGAACTTTGGATCATCGATAGTACAGATAACCTGCTGTGGGTTTGCAATTTCAACCTCTGCTGGAAGCTTGATGTCGCCAGCTTTGACAACACCAGCGCCCTTCTTCTCGAGATGAATCTCGACAGGAGCATCGCTGTGAGACTTCACATGGATGTTCTTGAGGTTGAGCATGATATCAACGGTATCCTCGGCGATGCCTGGGATTGCGCTGAATTCATGAGTGGTGCCTTCAATGCGAAAAGCAGTGATGGCAGCACCTTTGATGCTAGAAAGAAGAACACGACGGAGTGAATTACCAAGAGTGTTACCGTAGCCGTAGTAAAGTGGCTTGATAACAAAGCTTGCGCTGTTTTCACCAAGATCCTTGATTTCTGCTAGCTCTGCTTCGTGAATTACTTTTGTCATACTTCTCCTTCTTTAGCGCGAGTAATACTCGACGATTAATTGTTCGTTAATGCCCACCTCAGCTTCTTCGCGCTTAGGTGTACCAGTGATTTCAATCTTCATATTCTTAACGTCGCCTTTCATCCAAGAGAGAGGTGCCTGGCTAGAAGCACCGGCGATGTTTGCTAAGTTTACGAAATAACTGTTTTTCTTTGACTTTGGACGAACCTCGAGGACGTCACCTGCAGATAGGCGGATGGATGGAATATCGATACGCTTACCATTGAGGGTGAAGTGACCGTGAGAGACGAGCTGGCGTGCAGCGCGGCGAGTAGTCGCAAAACCTGCACGGTAGACAACGTTGTCTGCGCGGCGTTCGAGATATTCTAGAAGTTTTTCGCCGGTCATACCCTCGGCACCCTGTGCCTCGCGCATGAGCTTAGCGAATTGTTTTTCGAGAAGGCCGTAAATGCGGCGAACCTTCTGCTTTTCGCGGAGCTGAGTCAAATAAAGACTACCACCGCGAACACGCATATCTGCGTGCTGACCAGGAATACCGGTCTTCTTTGCCATGATCTTCTGCGCTTTTGGAGCGAGAGCATAACCTTCACGGCGAGATTGTTTTCCAACAGGTGCAATATCACGTGCCATTATGGTCTCCTTTCTCCTTTAGGACGGCAACCGCCATGTGGAACTGGGGTTACGTCGGTGATGCTATTGATGGAAATACCCATCGCGTTGAAAGCGCGGATTGCGCTATCGCGGCCAAGACCAATGCCTTTGACGAAGACGTCGACACTGTTCATGCCATGATCGCGCTTGGCGATTTCTGCGACTTTCTCCGCGGCTACCTGGGCTGCGTATGCAGTACCCTTCTTGGAACCACGGAAACCATTTGCACCAGCGGAGGAAGCAGCGATGATTTCGCCCTTCTTGTCGCTTACGCTGATGATGGTGTTGTTAAACGTAGCCTGAATGTGTGCTTCGCCGGCCTGGACAATGCGCTTGCCCTTCTTACCGCGCTTAGCGGTAGCCTTTGGAGCCTCTTCAGCTGCGGCTTGCTCCACGATAGGAGCGTCTTTGACTTCTTTATCTTCTGCCATAGTTTACTCCTAAGTTTTACTTGCTGCTTTTGGTTGGGCGCCACCGACGGCGATAGCTTTACCTTTGCGAGTGCGCGCATTCGTGCGGGTGCGCTGACCGTTGACTGGTAAACCTGCCTTATGGCGGAGACCCTTGTAGGAATTGATATCCTTGATACGTTTAATATTGTTGGTCACGAGACGTTTGAGGTCACCTTCAACGGTATATTTGGAAATAATATCGTTAAGTTTTTGCTCATCAGCCTCGGTGAGATCTTTCACCCGAGTGGTCGGCTCAATTTTAGCCGCCGCAAGGATGGCTTTTGACGTGGTGCGTCCAATACCATAGACGGAAGTAAGTGCAATCCACACTTGCTTTTCGTTAGGAATGGTAACACCGGCGATTCTTGCCATGCTTAACCCTGCCTTTGTTTATTCTTAGGTTTTTTCTTATTAATGACACGTAGAACACCTTTGCGGCGAACGATGATGTCATCAGGGCTAATTTTCTTTACACTAGCACGAACTTTCATGTAAGTGAAAATTACCTTTCTGAAAACACTAAAATCGCAAATATCGCAAAATAATATTTGAGATTTTTTGTTGCGTTTTCGGTTAAATTTAATCTTTTTGGCGGTAGCTGATTCTGCCCTTAGTTAGATCATAAGGAGTCAACTCAACATCCACCTTATCCCCCGGGACCAGCCTGATATAATTCTTGCGCATTTTACCAGACATATGGCCGATAATAATATGGCCGTTTTCAAGTTCGATGCGAAATTTGGTCCCCGGAAGTGCCTCAACAACCTTACCGGTAAGTTTAATAACTTCCTTCCGGTTATTAGAAACAGCCGAAGAATCGGCCTTCCTGTCGACCTTTTTCGATCTTTTTTGACTAGCCATAAATTACAAGTAAAATTGTATCAAAAATTAAGCTTTTTGTAAAGAGTTATTTTAGTTTTGCCTGGACTACAACGATCGTGTCGGCGGCGGTGCTTTCTGCGTTGGTTTTTGTGAGAGAAAGCAGCACTAATTTTTCTTCATTTTTATTGCCAATTTGGATGTCTGGGAGGGTATTCTTTCCCTCGTCGCGTGAGATTTTTGCTATATCAGTTACTGAATAGCTATACTCTTTGCCATCACCGTTCTCGATCGTGATAACGGAGCCCTTCTTGAGCTCTAGAAGGCCCGAGAAGGCGCCTTTTGCGGTCGTGCCGTCAATGATACCGGCCATCATGATGGTTTTGCCCTGGCCCGGTTTACCGGTTGAAGAGTACCAGTTTACGTCATGGATGTTATCTGGCAACTCCATGGCGTTGTTTTCTATTGCGATATTGATTACGCGCGATTTCTTTTCGGCGACAGTAATGTAGCGTGGCGAGTTTGCGCCAACCTTATGCTCTTTCATCTCCTTTGCAGTAGGTTCGGTCTCGATTGGCGTTTCTGGGTCGATTAGGTCGGTAATGATGACCTGTTCGCCCGTGCGTGTTTCGACGGTCTTATTCTGATAGTAACTGATCTCCCAGATGAAAATCTTTGCTAGGATGATGATTATGATGCCGAGAAGGCTGAAAAATACTATCTTCGTTGCGATTTCGGCGTTTCGATTGATTTTTAGGCCCATCCCTTGCTAACTCCTACTGATAATCGTCGTAGGTGACCATTAACGCGCGAGAGTTGATCTGGCGTAGGTTCTCAAGAGCGACCGTGACGACGATGAGGAGACCGGTGCCAGAGACGGAGATGCCGATTGGATAACCTAAGGTCTGGATGAAGATATAGTCGACAATGTATGGGAGCATCGCGATGATGCCGAGTGCGAATGCGCCAAAGAGGTTGAGACGATTAACCGTGCGGCTAAAGTAGCGCTCGGTCTGGAGACCTGGGCGAACTCCCTCGATGAAGCCGCCTTGCTTTTGGAGGTTTTCGGCGATTTCCTTAGAGTTGAAGACGATGCTCGTATAGAAGTACGTAAACATTACGACGAGTACAAAGTAGACTGCAGGATAGATGAAGTCTGTGCCCTGGAGGCCGCCGTTCTGTTCGAATTTGGTTGCACTTGGTGCGGAGAACCAGCTGACGAGGTTCTGGCCGACTACGCTAGTGCTATCGGCGCGCTGGATAATCTGACCGATGAACGCTGGAACGGATAGGAAAGCAACGGCAAAGATAACTGGGACCACGCCTGCTGCAATGAGCTTGATTGGCATGATGGACTTAATGCCGCCATAGGCGGAGTTTCCGCGCACGCGCTTAGCATAGTTAATCGTAATAATACGCTGCGCTTCGTTTAGCTTCACGAGGAAGTAGAGGACGACCACGAGGCCGATGCCGAGCCCAAGAATAATCCAGAACATCGTTGGGTTTACTGGTAGATTGAACCAACCGAAGAGGCTGAGTGTGCCGTTCGAGGTATCAAAGAGCTGGCTGAGCATGCTGGCAAAGGTTGCCGGGAATGCCGCGATAATACTGCAGAGAATCACGGTAGAAGTGCCGTTGCCGATACCCTGCTCAGAGATGAGCTCGCCGAGCCACATGAGCAGCGCGGAGCCTGCGACCATAGCAGTAATTGCTAGCGCCCAGTCGTGCGGCGTAAGGGTGATTGTGCCGGTAGAGACAGACCCGAGAGTGGTCTGGAATAAGATGAAGATGTATGCAATAGATTGCAATACTGCAAGAGGAATAGAGGCAATACGAGTCCACTGGTTGATCTTACGACGGCCAGTTTCGCCATCGTTACTGAGCTCTTCCATGCGAGGAATCGCCTTTGTGAGGAGCTGCATAACGATAGATGCGGTAATGTATGGGGAGAGACCGACGAGAATGATGGAAAGATTGGTCAAGCCACCACCGGAAATCAAGTTTATGAAGCCGCCGAGATCGGTGCTATTGATGAGTTTATCTACGGCCTGCTTGAAGGTCGTTGTATCGCCGAGTGGCACTGGGATATGCGCTAAAATACGGTAAGCCACGAGAATCCCAGCAACAATCAGGATACGCTTGCGCATGTCCTTATTCTTGAAAGAACGGAAAATTGTCTTAAAATTCATATTACCTCTTGTTTTACTCATTCTATGATAGCATATCTGTCCTGCTCTCGCCAAGCAAAAAACGCCCATTTTTGGGCGCTTTTGCTAGATTTTTGTTCTAAAAGAACTTTTTAGTGATCGCTACTGACGCTAGGCCACCTAGAGATGCGCCCATGATGGCGAAGTAGATTGCGACATCATCGTAAGTGGCTGGGTTTTCCGGCTTTTCTTCCGGTTTGGTTGGCTCGGCCGGGGTTGGCTCAGCTGGGGCTTCCTTAAATGTAACCGTGATAGTTACATCCTTTGCTGGCATCGTAAACTTGCCGTCAGATATGGTAATTGCGTTGCCGTCTGCGTCTTTGACAGTAATGGCGTCTAGCTCATAGCCGTCGGCCGGAGTAGCGGTGATTTTGACCTCGTCACCCTTCATTGCTGTGGCTTTTGATACTGATACTGTGCCGTTTGCCGCTGCGTTCACTATTACGTCGTGTGGGCGAGTAACATAGTACATGCCGTTGTCTTTTTCGTTTGGCTCTACGTAGCCGTCTGCGATAAAGTCGGCTGGGACTCTATGGCTAAAGCGACCGCCTTTTACGAATTTATTTATGATATCAAAGTTTTCAATCTTGATGACATCGGCATTGTTGGCAGTGTTGGTAGAGATAAACTCAGGTTCGTCGCCGCAGGCTTCATCGATTACTAGTGCGATTTTGCTGATATCTGAATTATCGTTGCCTTGCGGGTTTGCTTCGCCGAGTGCTAGATAGCCAGTCATCTTGCCGCTGCAGACGGTGACTTTAATGTTCTGCTTTGTGTTATGCTGCGAGATAGCTATTGCTACACCGTCCGTCGTCGTGCCGTTGCCGTTCCCAGTCGCGGAATTCGGGGATGCAGTTGCAGTAATTATGCCGCCCTTCACTTCAAGCTCGCCGGCGCGAATTTCGATGCCGGTCTTACCAGTGATTTCGCCGCCGTTTATTACGGTTTTGCCGTTTACTGATGGAGCATAGATTCCGGTGCTATCAATAGAGGTGATTTTTCCGCCGTTTACTGTTATCTTCGCATTATTGCCATAGTTTGGTTTCGTGGAGTCCATGGTACCGTTCGTAGTGATACCCTGGTTAAAGGAGGTAATTTCGCCATTATTAACGACGACTTCTGTATCCGCAAATGCCGCAATGCCCATTGAGTATTCCGAGCTGATCTTCCCGCCGTTGATTGTAGCTTTTGAGTTTTTGCCTTCAAGCGAGATTGCGCCCATATTGTATTCTTCACCCGCATTTGGCGCTTCGCTGAAAGCCGCGATTTCGCCTCCTTCAATTGTTATTTCTGCGCCTTCGTTGAGGGCAATTGCGGTCTTATATGGCGATGTAATTTTGCCGCCGTTTATTGTAAACTTCGAATCCTTATCTACGACGACAGAAGCTTGAGTATATGGGTGATTTGAGGCTGGAGCTGGGCAGTCGGCGACAATTTCGCCTTCGTTCATAATGAATTCTGAGCCCTCATACATATAAACGCCGCTGCCTGCGCAGTCATAGAAAGAAACCTTACCGCCATCCATGATGAATTTGCCGTTGTCATAAACCTGAATCGTGCTGTAATCGTTTTCTATCAAGCTCGCTTTTAGCGTAAAGGTTGCAGTCGATGTTTTGCCGACATTAACATAATAGACTGGAACAACTCTGCCGTCTTTGTTGCTCGATGTGTCGTCGAGTACAATGTCGCTCTCGACGTGAAATTTAGCCCAGTTCGCGTCAAATTCATGGCCATTCAAATCGATCGTTAATGGTTTATCTAAAGTGAGCTCAGCTCCGGAAGTAGCTGTGATGTCGCCTGTTAACTTTATATTGTCGCCGTTTGCTATGGCGTTTGCGAAATCGGCATAGTTGTTGACTTCGACATCTGCCGCAAAAGTATTTGTTGATATGCATACTGTCGCGAGAGCAGCAAAAATCGCGATAGCGCATACTTTCTTGGTGAGTCTCACCATATCTACCTCCACACTTATTAGCCTCATTAAAGCACGAACGAAATACGAAATACAATATTGATTTTTAGGTTTTTTATTATCAAAAAACGCCCCGAAGGGCGTTCTTTGCAAGATAACTAATTATTTATCTTCTTTGGCTTGCTTCTTGCGAGCAGGAACGGCGACTTTCTTGAAGCTACCGCCAGCTTTCTTGATGGCTGCAATTGCAGTCTTCGAAGCAAACTGAGTCTCGAGCTCGATCTTTGCGGTAAGCTCATCGCGGAGGATGACCTTGACGCTTGCAAATGGATCAGCAATGAGATTCTTTTCGGCGAGGGTGAAGTTATCGACCTTACCGCTGAGGCTATTCAAAGCATCAGTGTAGACGACCTGGGCCTTAGCATGGATGGACTTGAAGCCCTTGAGCTTTGGCACGGCCTGCATCATAGCGCGCTGACCACCCATGAAGGTAGCAGGAAGCTTATGATGACCGGTACGGGATTTCTGACCCTTGGTACCACGACCAGCGGTTTTACCCTGGCCGCCGGAGATACCGCGACCGACTCGTTTGCGATCGCTGTTCTTTTCAACGACTAACTGATTGTATTTCATTACTTAGTCTCCTTCTTGGCAGGCTTTTCGGCTTTTTCAGCCTTCTTGCTGCCGTTCCATTCTGCTTTTGGAACCTGCTGGCGAAGACCTTCGATAACTGCGTAGGCGATGTTTGCCTTGTTCGTAGAACCGAGAGACTTGCTGATAAGGTTCTTCACGCCAGTAAGACCGATGATGGAGCGGACGACGCCGCCGGCAATAATACCGGTACCAGGAGCAGCTGGCTTCATGAGGACATGAGCGCCAGTGATCTTGGTTTCGACTTCGTGGCAGATGGTGTCTTTGTTGATATTGAAGGTAATCATGTTCTTCTTTGCGCGGCGTTCAGCCTTTTGGACAGCGCTCGTAACGTCATTACCTTTAGCAAGACCGATACCAATACGATTCTTGTGGTCACCCATAGCAACGAGGGCCTGGAAGCGCATACGGCGGCCACCAGCGACGGTGCGGGAGACACGGTTAATCGAAATGTTTACGGTATCAAACTCTTTCTTGCCTTCTTCGGCTGCACGGCGGTTGCGGCGATTGTCGCGGCGGCGACCCTTGAAGTCGCGCTCTGCCTTGGCTTCTTTGGCAGCCATTGCTTCGTCTGTAAGCTTGGTAGTACCAGACTTATTGATAACTTTTGGTTGCTTGTTTTCCATATTAGAACTCCAATCCTTCCTTGCGTGCGGCATCAGCGAGAGCGCTCATGCGACCTGCATAAAGGCGAGAACCGCGATCGAAGACAACCTTCGAGATCTTGGCTTTCTTTGCTTTCTTTGCGATTTCGCTACCGATGAATGCGGCGAGTTCGGACTTGCTGCCTTTCTGCTTGCTACCAACAGTAGTAGCATAGGCGAGCGTTACACCCTTATCGTCGTCGATAATCTGTGCGGTAACGTGAAGATTGCTGATATTTACGCTAAGGCGTGGGCGTTCAGCAGTGCCGTGAATCTTTGCACGAGTGCGATTCGCTCTAAATTCTGCTTTCATTTTTACTTCTTCCCTGCCTTACCGGCTTTACGGATAATATATTCGTCAACGTACTTAATACCCTTGCCCTTGTATGGTTCAGGTTTCTTAAGTGCGCGGATCTCAGCTGCGACCTGGCCGACCTTCTGCTTGTCGATGCCAGAGACGGTGATAACCATCTTGTCAGTCTTAAGCTCGATACCTTCTGGAGCTTTGTACTTGACTGGATGGCTAAAGCCAAGAGCCATTTCGATTTCTTTTGGACCACCACTTAGGCGGAAACCAACACCATTGATCTCGAGTTTCTTCTCGAAACCTTTGGTGACGCCCTGAACGGCGTTGTTGAGCAACGCGCGCTGAAGACCATGCCAAGCTTTTGACTTTGGCTCGTCATCAGAGCGAGTAATGATGATTTGATTACCCTCGACCTTAGTCTGGGTATTGGCCTGGACAGGAACCGTAAGCGTGCCCTTAGGTCCAGCGACGGTAATTTCCTTGTCGCCGACCGTAATTGTCACGCCTGCAGGAACCTCTACAGGTAGTTTTCCGATACGACTCACTATAAGTCCCTTCTTGTTAATAATATCTCGGTTATTGTATCATAACTGATTAAAAATTGCAAGAAAAAACCGCCGGTTTTTAAGCCGGCGGCCCTTTACATTTTAGAGAGAAATTCCGAGTTCATTAAGGATTTGTAAATAGATCGATATTGGCAGCCTCTTATAGTTGTGATTCTTGTGGACCACATCTGGTTGAGCTCTCGCATAAGATTTGCTGTTCTTATACATTTCTAGCCCTTCAAGATAGCTCTTTCCGTGCCAGCAATAGATCGCTCCTGGGACGATAGAATCTACTAGAATTATCCATTCGTCCCCGATTTTTGAAGCTACTGCGATATACTTCCCGAAGACTGAGGCCTTTTTGGTCTTGACACTATTGGGTTTGATATTGAAGACTTTGGTCTGACTGCTGACATTCTTCAAGGACTCATGGAGCCTATCGATTTGATTGAGTATCATTAATCCATATTCCCTATTGTCCTTTTTCTCGCCATTGCTTGCGTGTTTTATGCTCCTTTCCGTTTCGGATTCGTCCTTCTCGGCAAAGAACTCTGTAATTTCCATGCCGATAGCTTCTCCAAAAGCGTGGACCGAGTCGTACTCTTCATACCTGCCTCTATCTACGAAATCGAGATCGGCGCGATGTTTATAGTACGCCTCAAGCTTTTCTTGGTTGTCCTCGAATATCGCTATTGCGATATCTTTGTCTTCCTTGTTTTGGCTCTTTTCGAAAAGAATCTTAGCGAGTTTTTCGGTGGCGTTGCGGTCGTCTAGGATGCTCGCAACCCGGATGTACCAATTCACAATCTCGGCAAGGTCCATTGGGTCGATTTCGATATCTTTGGACTTTCGGACGCCACATTCAAATGCTGAACGGATCCCCTCGATAGCATATTCCCTAGCTGCTTTCACCTGGTCGTATATGAGCCCCTTTACGTCTTTCAGGGTGCCTTCGTCGGTTCCTGAACGCTCGTCAAAGATGTGGTAGAAATGGTCGTCGTCGCCTTTGACATATACGGCACTTGAGAAAACGTTGAACATGCAATACGTATACTCGCTTATAATTTTCCCTTCTTTCGTATTCTTGTTGACGGTATAATTCTTGCCTACAAAGCGATGCAGTATCGGGTAGAGTAATTCTTTTACCACCATATTGCCCCACTTTTGCTCGGTTTCCTTATCGAGCTCGTCCGTTGTTAGTGCCGGATAGTACTCCGTCATTATCTCCCAGACAAGTGTGTCTTGAGGAGATGGTATCATCTTAAATACTTCTAGGTAGCGATTAAATGCTGCGCTGAATGCCGTTGGCCCCAGCTCAACCAAGCGTTTTTTGATCGTCGTTTTCGTGACTTTGCCAATTTCTGTCGTGTATAGTCGTTTGCTGCCGTTCTTGTCTCGTACGTCTTCGTACATTCTCTCTTTATAAATGTTAATGTTCATATGCTTTACCCCTTTGCACACAAAAAAGATTTAGGCTCCATACGGGCCCATGCCTTTATTATACCACAGATATGCGGAAAAGTCAATCTGGGGAGGTCCCGACGTGTCTGTTATACTAGATACAGTACGGATGTAAGTACTTTTCGAGGAGGTGATTTTTTATGGATATGAAAGTTACTACATCTAATAAGGTTTTGCGCTTATATCGGCTCATATTAAGAGGTGTGCCGATGATGATGCTAGCCTTCATGAATAGCGAGGGTTTGTCGCATGACTATAACCCAGACTCTCTTCGCGTCAATGTCGAGGCCTTATCTCCGCTTGAACGCGAGTTGTACAAAAAATGGGACGGTAAATTCAGCTATCAGCTTGAGAAAGTCCATGGCGAGGATTCTAGTGAACTGTATGCGCGGTATTTTATTTCGGTTTTTTCTCCGGTTTTCAATTGTAGTTATTCTGTAAGCTACGATTAACTTGTCCTGTTCTGGAATAAGATGAAGAACTACAATGCTTCTTGTGACGATTCGCCGTTTGGAAAGAAGCTCAAGGAGATGTTTTCGGAGTTCATGGCTTTGCTTTCTGAAAATTTTGAAGATATTGACTCGGAAAAATATGTAAACGAGGATGTTGGACTATATCTGTTCAGGCACGAGGACGAGCACGCTATCAGCATGTTCTACTCTCGCTCCTATTCGCTGTCGCTGAATGCTATGGCGTTGTCGATTGATATTAGCGCCCCCGCTATTTCTTTCGACATCGAGCAGGCTCCCGATCCTGAAGAGAATTCTTTCGTCACGCCACACATTCTTGACGATAATTCGCAGTTATTCTACGAATACGAACACGATGTGGCTCTCGGGGCAAAGAACGGTCTCTGGTTTGGCGCATTAAAAGTCTCTATCAAGGAAACCGGTCTTATCAGCTCATTAGCCGATAGGAGCGCCAACGTTCGCTCTTTCCTTTCAACACAGATCGAGCTGCCGGCCATCTGCGACGAGACATTCAAGTCCGTTGCGAAAATGAATATTGCCATTTAACTTTTTTCATTAGTTCTCCCTCCCTCCGAAAGCCCCCCTATTTTAGGGGGCTTTCAACTTGCCAACAAAAAGCGCCCCGTTTAGAGGCGCATTTTTGTGGTTTATTACCAAACCTTGACGAGGATCTCTCCGCCAAGCTTGTTCTTGACGGCTTCCTGGCCAGTCATGATACCCTTGCTCGTCGAAACGAGGACGGTACCGCGACCAGATTTGACCTTTGGAATCTCAGAGACGCCAGCATAAATGCGGCGGCCCGGAGTAGAAACCTTGCTGATTTCATTGATGCGAGCGTTTTCGCCTTCCTTGTTGATAACAACATGGAGGATGCTGCGTGGTTCAGCCTTCTCGAGCTCAACCTTTTCAATGTAATTCGTCTTCTGTAGCTTCTCTGCAATCGCAAACTTGAGCTTGCTGGTTGGGACGCGAACTTCGGTCTTGCCGACAGCGATAGCGTTGCGGATGCGAGTAATCAAGTCAGCTACTGGATCAGTGGTTTGAATTGACATAATCTTCTCCTTTCTCCTACCAACTACTCTTTGTTACGCCAGGGATTTCACCCTTGCTTGCTTTTTCACGGAAGTTAATACGGCTGAGGCCGAAGCGACGCATGTAACCGCGTGGGCGGCCATCAAGCATATCGCGGTTCTTGAGGCGGGTTGGGCTGGAGTTGCGTGGGAGCTTCTGAAGTCCCTCGATATCGCCAGCTGCCTTAAGTTCGGCGCGCTTTGCAGCGTATTTTTCATACATCTTGCGGCGTTTTTCGTCGCGAAGAACAGCACTAGTTTTAGCCATATTACTTAGCCTCCTTCTCAAACGGCATGCCGAACTTCTCTAGCAACAACTTGCTGCCTTCACGGGAACCGTTCTTAATAACAAATGTAATCTCGAGACCGTGGAGAACCGCTGCATCCTCGAAGCTGATTTCTGGGAAAACAGTCTGTTCCTTGAGGCCAAGGCTATAGTTGCCCTGAGCGTCAAAGCTTCCGGTTGGGACGCCGTGGAAGTCACGGACGTGTGGAAGCGTGATGTTAACCAAACGATCAATGAATTCATACATCTTGTCGTTTCTGAGGGTAGTAACGTAACCAACTGGTGCGCCCATACCTTTGCGAATCTTGAACTGTGCAATAGATTTCTTTGCGAGGCGGCTAGTAACTGCCTGGCCGGTAATCTTGGTGAGCGTAAGCTCGACAGTTTCGGTGAAGCGCTTATCTTCGCGCTTCTTACCAACACCAGCGGAGACCATGATCTTCTCTAGTTTTGGTACCTGATTGATATTCTTGAGACCAAGCTCCTTCTGGAGTTTCTTCTGAATCTCCGAGTTGTAGAGAGTCTTGAGTCTTGCTTCATATTTAGCTTCAGCCATTACTTAATCTCCCTATTATTAGCTTGGCGTGCGATACGGACAGTCTTGCCGTCTTTGTCCTTGGCATAACCAACGCGGCTAGTCTTGCCAGCCTTCTCGTCGATGACGAGAGCGACGTTGCTCATGTCGATACCAACCTGAATATCTTTCTTGCCGGCCTGGCGGTATGCGCTAGCACGCATGTGACGAGTGCGCTTGCCAAAACCTTCAACGAAAACCTTATTTTCGGCTGGAAGAACCTTGGTGACCTTACCGGTCTGGCCCTTAGCGGCGCCTGCGATGATCTTTACGGTATCACCGGTCTTGATGCGAACACTCATTATAGGACCTCCGGCGCAAGGCTGATAATCTTACTAAAACCGAGGTCGCGGAGTTCGCGTGGTACTGGGCCGAAGACGCGAGTACCTTTTGGCGTCTTGTCTTCGTTAACGAGTACAGCGGCGTTGTCGTCGAAGCGGATAGTAGAACCATCTGGACGGCGAATAGCCTGACGAGTGCGAACGATAACAGCGCGGACTACGGCTTTTTTCTTGACGTTACCGGTTGGGGATGCGTCCTTGACGGAACAAGTGACGATATCGCCAACGTGAGCGTAACGAGCGCGGGTGCCACCGAGGACACGGATAACACCAAGCTCTTTAGCGCCACTGTTGTCGGCAACCTTTAAGCGGGTTTCTTGCTGAATCATTTACTTTTCTCCTTCTTTCTTGTCACTTACGACCTCAGTGACTTCTTCCTTGAGCTCAACCTTACCACGGCTCTTCTCGACAATCTTGACGAGAGTCCAGGTCTTGGTCTTGCTGATTGGGCGCGTTTCGGCGATCATAACAACGTCGCCTTCATGAGCCTCGTTGTTGGCATCATGAGCAGTGTACTTGCGCGTCTTACTATACTGCTTCTTGTAAATTGGATGTGTCTCACGAGAGGTGATCTCGACGGTAATCGTCTTGTCACGCTTGTCGGAGGACACTACTCCTGTAAGTGTGCGTGCCATTACTTATCTCCTTTCGTGGCGTTAATCTTCGTATAAATACGAGCGATTTCCTTCTTGAGAGCCTTGATGTGATGTGGGTTTTGGAGCGTGGTACCGAGACCCTGGCGTGCAATCAAAAGCTCTTCTTGCTTTTCTTTGAGTTGCTCTTCGAGTGGCTTGCTCGAGACAACCTTAGCCTCTTTGACGGCTTTCTTGTCTGCCTTTGCCATATTAGAGCTCCTCTCTCTTTACGATCTTGCAGCGAACTGGAAGTTTGTGGCTAGCAAGGCGAAGAGCCTCTTTTGCCTGCTCATCAGTAACGTCTGCGATTTCGAACATAACGGTACCGGCCTTAACCTTAGCAACGTGGAACTGTGGTTCACCCTTACCGCTACCCATCTTAACATCAAGAGGCTTCTTGGTGACTGGGGTATGTGGGAAGATGCGAATCCAGATCTTACCACCACGTTTGACGTAGCGAGTAATTGCCTGGCGGGCTGCCTCAATCTGGCGGCCGTTGACGCGTTCATTATCAAGGCTCATAAGGCCGTAATCACCGAAAGCAACATAGTTGCAGCGGCTAGCGGAACCTTCGTTCTTGCCTTTGCGGACCTTGCGGTGCGCTTCCTTGCGTGGTTGTGTAAGTGCCATAATTTATTTCTCCCCCTTGTAGACCCAAACTTTAACACCAACGATACCAGCGATGGTCTGTGCATGCTCGACGTAGAAGTCGATATCTGCACGGAGCGTATGGAGAGGGACGGAACCCTCAATGAATTTCTCGCGGCGGCTCATCTCGGCGCCATTAAGACGACCGGAGACCTCGACGCGGATACCCTTAGCGCCTGCGTTCATCGTAGAGGCACATGCCATCTTGACGGCGCGGCGGAAGTTCATACGCTTGCCAAGCTGGAAGCCGATGTTCTCGGCAACGAGCTTTGCGCTGAGTTCTGGTTTCTTGACCTCTTCGACATTGATGCGAAGTGGCGAGTTGGTAATCTTCTCGAGCTCTTTCTTGAGTTCGTTGATACCTGCACCCTGCTTACCGATCACGGCACCAGCCTTAGCGGTGCGGATAGTGATGGTAGTAAGGTTCGGGCTGCGCTCAATGCTGATACGATCAACAGTTGGGCGGCTCTTGAAGCGATTCTCAACGGCTTCGCGGATCTTGATATCCTCGATAAGCCAGTTCTTGAAGTCGGCTTTGCGGGAGAACCACTTGCTGCTCCAGTTTTTGTTAACCTGGAGACGGTAGCTGACTGGGTTAACTTTCTGACCCATTACTTGTTCTCCTTCTTATCTTCTGCCTTTGGGGCAGCTTTCTTAACTTTCTCATCGCCTACGACCTCGACGAAGATGTTACTTGAAATCTTTTCGTAAGGAAGTGCGCGACCGCGGCTAGCTGGAACATAACGGCGCATGCGGGTACCAGCAGTGACGGAGATGCGAGAAATCGCAATCGTCTTGGTATCGATGCTACCGCTGTTGATAAGGTTAGCGGCTGCGGACTGAATAGCCTTCATGACTGGCTTTGCGGCGCGGCGTGGGGTGTTCTCGAGGATCACGACAGCGTCGGCGACATAGCGGTCACGGACGAGGCTAGCAACGATGCTAACCTTGCGTGGCTGAGCGTCAATTCCTTTGATATATGCGTGTGCAGTTTTCTGGGCCATATGTTATGCTCCCTTCTTTGCTGCAGCGGCCTCAGCGGCTTTCTTACCGCCATGGCGCTTAAATTTACGAGTTGGGGCGAATTCGCCGAGCTTGTGACCAACCATATTCTCAGTAACGAATACTGGGACATGGACGCGACCATTATGAACAGCGATCGTGCGGCCAACCATTTCTGGGCTGATGGTAGAACAGCGAGCCCAGGTCTTTACGATAGTGCGGTCTTCTGCGGAAAGAGCTTCAACTTTCTTCTGAAGCTTGTAGTCCACAAAGAGGCCCTTCTTAAGAGATCTAGACATAGACTATTTCCTCTTTCCTTCATGACGACTGCGAACAATCATCTTGTTAGTTTTCTTATTATGACGAGTGCGGTAACCCAAAGTGAGCTGGCCCCATGGGCTGCGAGGAGCCTTACCGGAACCGTGGCGACCACCGTCACCACCACCATGAGGGTGATCTGTTGCGTTCATCACGACACCACGAACGGTTGGGCGGATTCCTTTGCGGCGTTTGCGGCCGGCGGAACCGATCTTGATGTTCTGGTGCTGAATGTTGCCAACGACACCGATGTTTGCGCTACAGGTGGTGAGAACCTTGCGGACCTCGCCAGATGGCATACGGATGGTGGCATAGCCGTCTTCCTTAGCCATGAGCTGTGCGGTTGCACCAGCGGCGCGGACTAGCTGCGCGCCCTTACCTGGGGTAAGTTCGATTGCGTAAATCTGAGTACCAACTGGGATCTGCTCGAGAGCGAGGCGGTTGGAAGTCTCGATTGGAGCTTCTTCGCCAGTCTTGATCTCTGCACCCTTAACCATGTTGGTGTCAGCGATAATGTAATAATATACACCGTTCTGGTCTTTAACACGAGCAATACGTGCGCTGCGGTTTGGATCGTACTCGATCTCCTCAATCTTGAGGGTAAGACCTGCAGGAAGATTGTGGGTCAAGATGCGATAATGACGCTTGACGCCGCCGCCACGATGGCGGACAGTGATGCGGCCAGAGTTATTCTTGCCAGCTTGCTGCTTTTTGCTCTTTACGAGGCTCTTTAGAGGCTTACGAGTAGTAATCTCATCGAAGTCCTGCGTAGTTTTCTGACGTTGAGCCGGCGTAGTTGGACGGTAAGCTTTAATAGCCATTACTTGTCTCCTTTCTTGTCGGCTTTCTTAGCAGCTTTCTCGGCTGCCTTTTCGGCTTTTTTATCAGCCTTTTTGTCGGCTGGTTTTTCTTCTTCGACTGGTTCTTCGTCAAAGACCTTAATCTTGTCGCCTTCCTTCAAAGTGACGTAGGCGATACGCTTGTCTTGGCGATAGGTGGTGCCAGGATATGCATGCTTGCCGCGGCTAAACTTAGTAGCTTTGCCTTTGCGGATGACGATGCGGACACCGAGAACCGTAACTTTATACTGATCTGCGACCTGCTGCGCGACGGCCTGCTTGCTTGCGCCTGCCGGGACGACGAACATGTAAGTGCGCTTAGTCTGCTCGCGGTAGGCTTTTTCAGTAGCGATAGAACGAACTAACATTACTTAGCCTCCTTTCCGAGTAGCCAGTTTTCGATAACTGGAAGAGATTTCTCAGTGATGACGACTTTGTCGGCATTGAGAATATCAAATACGTTTAGATAGGTTGGACGGACGACCTTGAGGTTCGCGACGTTGTTGGTTGCGCGAAGAACGAGTTCGTCTTTTTCGCTAACTACGAGCAAGATATTCTGCTTGGCATCGAGTTTGTTCTTTTCGAACATAGCGATAGTTTCTTTAACCTTACCTTGTGGGCAGGCGAACGTATCAATAATGACGACGTTCTTATCTTTGTTCTGCATGCTCAAAGCCTGGCGAACTGCCTGGAGCTTTGCGCTCTTGCTGATCTTCTTGGTGAAATTCTCTTCACCGGTGCGGCCGAAGGCTACACCACCATGGCGCCAGATAGGGTTGCGGGTGCTACCGAAGCGAGCACGACCAGTACCTTTCTGCTTCCAAGGCTTTTTACCACCACCACGGACTTCGCCACGCTTCAAAGTTTTAGCGTGAGAGCTGCGGCTGTTTGCGAGGTAAGCATCGTAAGCGAGCTTAACCAATTCGTGATTGTCGACGGAAAGACCGAAGACGTCTTTGTTTAACTTAGCGTCTGCCATATTAGTCCTTTCCCTCCACCATTACGAGACCTTTGTTTGGACCAGGGACTGCACCTTTAAGTCCAATAAGGTTGTTATCCGAGTCGATGTACGATACGACGAGGTTCTTAACGGTAACCTGGTCATGACCCATGCGGCCAGCCATTCTTTTACCCTTGAAAACCTTTTGTGGGTACATGGAACCGATGGAACCGACCTTGCGGATATCTCCCTTGAAGCCGTGCGTATTGCGGGATTCTTGGAAGTTATGGCGCTTGACAGTACCAGCGAAACCTTTACCCTTGCTCGTACCCGTGACCTGAACCTTGTCGCCAAGGCTGAATTCTGCGACGGTCAATTCGCTACCGAGGGTAACTTCCTCTGGAATTTCGTCGACGCGGAACTCACGGATGTACTTAGGGTTGATATCTTTTCCGGATTTTTTAACGTGTCCGGACACGGCCTTGCTCAGATTCTTACCCTGACCATATGCCACCTGAACAGCGCTATATCCATCTTTCTCGACGGATTTAGTCTGAGTCACTGTGCATGGGCCGGCTTGAAGGATCGTTACAGGGGTAACAATGCCATCTTCACCGATGATCTGGGTCATACCAATCTTGGTGCCGAGGATGATTTTCATCTGTGGGCGTCCTTTCCCATTAAAATCATTTGGCTTATGAGTGGTATCCCTCGTCTGCGCGATCTGGGACCTTACCTCTTGCGCCAAAGTGACGTTTATTTGATAATATACCTCGGTATTATACCATGGGTTATCTTAAATTGTCAACAAAATTATCTTAAACCACCTTCGCTCAAAAATGGGCCCCAAATTACTAGCTCGAATAGCACTCGGCAGGCCGTGCCGTAGATCAATAGCGCTAGCGCGCAGCTCTTATAATACTTGATCGCGTTATCTTCGCTGGGTAGCCGAAATTCGCTATGGTTTTCCGGATTTACCATTACCGGAGTCCATTCTTTGCCCGTAGGATATTCCATCTTTGCTTTCTCGTTCGAGATTGAATCAATCGTCGATTCAGCAATCGTATTCTTCACCTTGATTTTGTAGGTATACCTATATTCCCAACCTGTTATTCTGTCCCTCAGTTTCTCTTTCTTTACATATAGAGCCTTGCCCGGAACCGTAAAATTTTTCTTACGATTATTAAAGCGAATCCATTTAATTAGCATTTTTATCCCAATCACAAAAAAGACGCCAAAAAACACATTAAAACCAATATAGAAAGCTAGGTATAGGAATTTGATCGGATCCATAAATATTAATTATACCAAACAAAAAATCCCCGATTGCTCGGGGATATTCTTGAAGACTAATTACATCTTGATTTCGGCGTCGACGCCTGCTGGGAGGGAGAGATTCTGGAGAGAATCAATCGTCTTTGGCGTAGCGTTGATAACGTCGATGAGGCGTTTGTGGACCTTCATTTCGAAAGCTTCACCACCGGTCTTGTAGACGTGTGGGGACTTCACGACAGTGAAGGAAGAACGCTTGGTTGGAAGAGGCACTGGGCCGCTTACCTGAGCACCGGTGCGAATAGCGGTGTCGACGATTTGCTTTGCGCTCTGGTCAATGAGGCGATGATCGTAGGCCTTGAGGCGGATACGAATCTTGAGACCTTCGGCTTTTTCTGCCATTTGGAATATATCCTTTCTTTACGACCGCGTAACCTCGGATACCACCTAGACGGGGTGTCCACGAGTTTTTCGCGGCAATTTAATATGTATGAGATTATTATACAGATTTCGCGCGTTTTGTCAATGCTGGAACGCCGCGCTCCTTGACTTTTTGGCGCCTATAGTATATAATGTAGATTTAGAGTGCGTTAGCGGTAGATATACTTACGTAAGTCTAAAATCTGGATACCGCACTTGTATGGAGGTGTATATGACCCCTATTACTAAATTTGCTCAGGATTATCTGACTATTGAGCATATCAATGGAATTAGTGTTCCTGAACTCATCAACCTTTTAGAGGCAGCCAAGAGGGATAGCAGGTTTTCAATTGTTGAACAGCGCACTGACGCTTGCCTGGAAGCAACCTATCTTCGCCTCGACGAAGATGAAGACGATAGTATTCCTACGGCTGAAGAAATCGCAGCCATAGAAGCCGAAGAAGCCGCAGCTGCAGAGGCTGAAGAAACCGCGGCCGAAGAAGCTGAAGAAGTCGAGACGAAAGAACAGGACTATACTGAATATCCGTTCTTCGACGATGATGGAAATTTAGCTCCTGCTCCGGGTGATCCCGGCGAGCCCATCATGCTCACAATCGAATATCTTCCTAAGAACTTCAAAGATGATAGCGATACTGAGTATGAAGTCGTCGACTTGATGTCTGATGGATACAATAAGTACCACGTCTTCGACAACAACGACAATGGCCTTTTAATCGACTGCGACAAGGTCGATTATCTTATAAGCATCTTGAAACTGCTCTAAAAGCATTAAAAACCGTCCGGCTCACCGGGCGGTTTTAGCATGCCAAATGTAGTGTTGACAACACTCGGATTTTCGTCTATAATCACATGATACGCTCTGCCTGTATGGGCAGAGTAGTTCATTTCAGGAGGAAATCGCACATGGCAATCTTTAAACCGCACAAGCAGGAAGATGGTAGTACTCGTTTCGTAGCAGACATCTGTCGCAACGTCACAATTCCCGAGGTTTTAGCTTTACTCGGGAGAATGCGCAGTAGCGAAATCGTTCAGGTTGACGCGGGGGACCTTCGAGCTTCCTACGTCTACAACGACCCCGAGAAGAACGGCATACAGATGACCCCTGTCTTCAAAGAAGACATGTCCGTCATCGCCCCGCCTTCGAAAGAGGTATCAAACGATGTCACGATTATTATTCGCGATTCGAATTATACAGTATTGAGCCTGAAGGCCAAGAGGTCTTCTTGCCTCGCTACTCCGTTCGAGACGAACAATAAGCTTCTTACTATCGATTATTCGAAGTTTGACGCACTTATGGATTATCTTACGAAGATCCAGGCCATCGAACAGTTAAAATAAAGCAATTGCCTTCCTTCGACTGTCCAGCGTATGCTGGACAGTTATTTTTTTGTGCTTATGCTCGCAATATAGTATTCCGTAAGATATAGTAATAGCAGTGCTTTAGGCATGCTATTTTTATTTAGGAGGTTCAAATAATGATTAGAGAAGGCTTTTTGGCGCCGCCAGACCCAATTAACGGCCAGTTCGTCCAGCGCTTTCTCGAGTTTCATTACGAGAACGGCGCACAAAAAGATGTCGTAGAGCCCTACGAAAGTCACCTGCACTCCCTCAAGGATTTGATCGATATTTTAGAGTTCATATCAAATGCTTACCAATTAGAGTCCGATGACGAAGATTTATTACTACCTTTTACCAGAAAAGGTACCGCCGCATACCCTTTTACTTTGTCTAATCTTGACGATTACGGGCGTGTCGCGGAGCTTTTCAACCTAAAGAACGCCACTTACAGGCGAAATTTAGGAAAAGCGGAGGAAATTTGCTTTTGGATGAAAGACAAGGATTATCCGGGCATCATATGCCCCGTAGGTGGCATATCATATAGCGATGACGGTTTCGAGTATATGGGCGAAAGCAGGGCTAGATTGCCTCATTTCAATCTCTGGTATCGAATCCCTTTGCGGCAACTGAAGTACTTTATTCGTTTTTTCCGACGCTATCGGGACAATATCGAAGAATACTTATTACCGATTAGCTGCGACACTTATCGCACAATCGGTTACGTGCCCGCCGTGTCATCAATCCTAAAATACGACAATACTCTCCTCGAATGAGGGGAGTATTCTTTTGCCGACAAAAATCCGCTCATTAAGAGCGGATTTCTGCTTACACGAGCGTTAATTACTTAACAATCTTAGTAACAACACCAGAACCGACGGTGCGGCCACCTTCGCGGATAGCGAAGCGGTCATTGTCGTTCATAGCGATAGGAGCATTGAGCTTGACGCTGAAGGTGACGGTATCACCAGGCATAACAATCTCTTTGTCCTTTGGAAGTTCGACCTCACCAGTAACATCGGTGGTGCGGAAGTAGAACTGTGGCTTGTAACCGTTGGAGAATGGAGTGTGGCGACCGCCTTCTTCCTTCTTCAAGATGTAAACCTGGCCCTCAAACTCAGTATGTGGGGTGATGGAACCTGGCTTAGCAATAACCTGACCACGCTCAATCTGCTCGCGCTCAATACCGCGGAGAAGAAGACCAGCGTTGTCACCTGCCTGACCCTGATCGAGAGTCTTGTGGAAGGCCTCGATACCGGTAACGACAGACTTCTGAGTGTCCTTAAGACCGACGATTTCGACTTCGTCGTTGATGTGGACAGTACCCTGCTCGATACGACCAGTAGCAACAGTACCACGACCCTTGATGGAGAAGACATCCTCGATTGGCATCAAGAATGGCTTGTCGAGATCATGCTCTGGAATATCGAAGTATTCGTCCATAGCCTTGACGAGTTCCATGACAGCGTCTTCGTTGGCTGGATCGCCTTCGAGAGCCTTGGTTGCGGAACCCTTGATGATTGGACAGTTGCGATCGAAACCGTTCTTCTCGAGAAGGTCGCGGATATCTTCCTCGACGAGTTCGACGAGGTCAGGATCAGCGAGGTCCATCTTGTTCAAGAAGACGATGATCTTTGGAACGTTCACCTGGTGAGCGAGAAGCACGTGCTCGCGGGTCTGTGGAAGTGCACCATCGTTAGCAGCAACGACGAGAATAGCACCATCAACCTGAGCAGCACCGGTGATCATGTTCTTAATGTAGTCGGCGTGGCCTGGCATGTCGACGTGAGCGTAGTGACGCTTCTCAGATTCGTACTCCTGGTGGGAAGTAGCGATGGTAATACCACGAGCCTTTTCCTCTGGAGCGTTGTCAATCTGATCGTAAGCGACTGGCTTGTTGATCTCGGAAGGAAGTCTCTTCGCGAGAACAGCGGTGATAGCAGCAGTCAAAGTAGTTTTACCGTGGTCAACGTGACCCATGGTACCGACATTGATATGCGGTTTGCTACGGTCAAAATCTGCCATAGTTTTATTATTCTCCTTATTATTTTAATAATTTTGGGCACTAATATTAACCAGCCCAAAGCTATATATGCGTATATTTTATACGATTACGCAAATAAAGTAAAGCGTTTTTATCTGTTTTTCTGGCCAAAATATGGGTTGTTGCATTTTTTACAGATTCATGCCATAATAGCGCACATATATTCCACTTTTGGAGGTGAATTTATGGCACATTTAGAACTCTACAGCCCTAGCGATTTCTGCGATCCCGAAGTGCAACCTCACGAGCCCGGTTTCGTCATTGAGTTTACTCCCTCGGATTTTATCGATGAGGCTTGTTACTCATTTTCCGTAAGCAGCACAGACGGTGAAGACTCATATAGCTACGTATTCCTCGATAGTCTTGAGTCTGTTGCTGAATTTTTATCTGAGTCCGGAGACATTCGTAGAACTCTCGTACGTGCCGGAATTATTTCGAAGGATTTTGACGAAAAGGACCCAAAGTTCAAGGACGACCTGAACGTCATTACGTTCGTAGTGAACTCCGACTCCGACCCGTCTAAGCAGCTCATCGGGATCTATCTCTACAAGGATTCTATCAGGTTCATGATTGGCGACGAGCCGCATCTCGTCAGCCCGGCTTCCGTTATCATCGAAATACCAAATGATAAGAGGCTTCTGCTTCGCGTTAAGAATCCTGACGAGATCGGATACGATCCAATGGTCTTCGAGGTCCAAGACGATGTCTGTTGCGGAAAATGCGAAAATTGCGATTGCGGTTACAGCGGTAGCTAAGGCATTTATAAAGAGCTCGCCGTCTAAGGCGGGCTTTTTGACGCTCTTTGACTTTTCCCCAGTTTGTGCTATAGTATGAAGATATTAAACAGTACGCGTAGCACTGTCGCACATTAGGAGGTTTACTATGAGCTACCAGAAAAATCCAGTCGAAGTTACTCCAAATTTCTTCGAGACACACGCAAAAGTCGTCACGGCAATCCCGCCGACCGAAGTTCCAACAATGGGCGGACGAGGAGGTTTAACAAAAGCTAAACTGAATTCTTCAGACCAGAAGCTGAGTCGCCACATTATCTTTTCGGACGTGGACCGATTCATTACCAAGGAGTTGAAAGATATTATCGAGGAAAATAATCTGTTTGCTTTTGGCTATTCATACAACTGCATGAATCAGTCCGAACATGTTCGTATTATTATTACGAACCTTCGGAAGATTGTGCTGAAATGGTATAGCGAAAGCAATTGGGCATTCCTCAGTATCTCACAGCCTAGCCCCAATAGCTATGTCGGTATGATCGAGTATAGCAATTGCGGTAAGTATAGGGTCTTTAACTACGGAGATCACTCCATCGTTATCCCCAACCCTAGCGATTCGAAAAAGGATATCTACATGTTTGATTGCTCTCGCTTTATGCTTGTCGATAAAGACGTAAAAGTTTGCGAGTATAACAAGGAGAAAGGCCAACGTGTCGCAATTCCTGGCATGGAATTCCAGATCGCAGACGACAGAGGCCTACATCTACTTGCAGAAGAGCTTAAATCCTACATCGAACATGTCAAAAAGTCCGGCTCTCCACTAGAGGGCCTTGCGGGAGAAAGCATCTTTGTTACGCCCGAGAGTTATATTTCTGTAACGAAAGATATGCTCGCCGGCTCTGGCGGATATGTCAATATCTTGCCGGATTACGAAAAAGTCGGAAGCGATAGCTATCCGAAAAATTGGCCGATCGCGCGCATTATCAAAGATATTTCGCCTTTCGTCCCAGAGGAATTCTCGAAATACTTGAAAGCGAGAGGGTCGAAGTATTTAACGTTTGCGGTCGACAACGGTGTTCATCCGTCAATGCCGACAAATATCCCTTCCGTTTCGGTCGTCGTAACGCCCCTCGAATCAGTCAGCGTTGGCATTACCGTCGGTTATCGAGTCATCGTGCAGGCAGCTGAGGCAAAACACGGCGAAGTTAAGTTCTATCGTTGCCCTCTGCTTGGAGGCTATAGCGTCTATATGAAAGGTAAGTGCTTAGGGCATGACTTCAATGGCTTTTACGACGTTTCTAAGAAAGGTGTCGAAATTAGCAACGATAACGGTTTTACTATCCTCGAATGCAATATGCGTCGCGGAAATCTTTAGTCTAGGAGGTGCTACCATGAAAAAAGACGACAAGATCACTATTAGCCAGAGCATGCTAAAGAGACATGGCGGAACTTTTAAGCTTCTAGATTGCGGGCCGTTCCAGACGTCGCGATCCAAGGCTTACGTTTCGGATTATACACCCTATGTCCCACCCGAAATCTGCAGGATCATCGAGAGAACAGGCTATTTCGCTTTCGTAGAGAAGACTTATTATGGCGGCATGGACGGCACGAATCCCGCTCTAACAGCCGTCAAGCTCGTCATCTGCCCGAAGGGCCGCTGGACAATCGCGAAGCAATACGAAAACGCAGATCCCCAATCCAAGGCTAAGACCGATTATGCCTTATGGGTCTGGGGCGTCGAAGGAAAACCGGTCTATTTTAGCTTGGAGTTTGACCTGCAACATACTTATTCCGTCTTTTCTTCCGAGGACCTTTCTTGCGGCACATCTAATGTACTGCTGCATGGTTGGTATTCTGACGTCAATGAGCATTGTACTCTCGAGGAAGCAATCGAGACGCATAAGGACTTCGAGTTTGAAAATCCGTCCGGATATAACGCACTGCTCTTAGCGCTATATCGCTACGCTTTCACTCATCCGTGAACCAATCAAAAAATCCACCCCTTTTAACAAGAGGTGGATTTTTCTTGCTTTGCTTATTTAGCGTTGCGCTTCTCTATGATCTCAGCAGAGATGTTTGGTGGGACTTCCTCGTAACCGAAGAGCTCCATCGTGGAAGCTGCACGGCCCTGGGACATACCGCGGAGATCCGAAGTATAGCCAAACATGTTTGCTAGAGGCACGAAGCCAGTGATAACCTTGACGCCATTGTCGCGGTCTTCCATCGAATCGATGCGGCCACGGCGGCTGTTAAGGTCGCCGATAACATCACCCATGAAGTCTTCTGGGGTGGTGATTTCAATCTTCATAATAGGCTCGAGGAGCACTGGTTTTGCCTTCTTGATACCTTCGCGAGTTGCAAGGACACCAGCGAGGTGGAATGCGAGCTCGGAGGAGTCGACATCGTGGTAGCTACCATCATAGAGCGTAGCCTTGACATCGAGCACTGGGTAACCAGCAATAACACCGCCTTCGAGGGTTTCCTTGATACCTTCCATGACTGGCTTGCGATATTCGAGAGGGACAACGCCGCCCTTGATAGCATCGACGAATTCGAAGCCCTTGCCAGCTTCGTTTGGTTCGAACTTGACCCAAACGTCACCGTACTGACCACGACCACCGGACTGCTTGATGTGCTTACCCTGAGCTTCTGCGCTGCCGCGAATAGTCTCACGGTAGGCAACCTGCGGCTCACCAGTGTTACATTCGACGTTAAACTCGCGCTTCAAGCGGTCAATAATGATATCGAGGTGAAGCTCGCCCATACCGGAAATAATGGTCTGGCCGGTTTCTTCGTCAGTGTGAACACGGAAAGTTGGATCCTCTTCTGCGAGCTTGCCGAGGCCGATACCCATCTTTTCCTGGTCAGCCTTAGACTTTGGCTCAACAGCAATAGACACTGGAGGATCTGGGAAGTCGATAGACTCGAGATGAATTGGATGTGCTGGATCGCAGAGCGTGGTACCAGTAGTGGTATCCTTGAGACCTACGACAGCGGCAATATCGCCGGCGCCGACAGACTCGATGTCTTCGCGCTTGTCTGCAAACATACGAACGAGACGACCAACGCGCTCTTTTTCGCCCGTAGTAGCGTTAAGAATGTAGCTACCGGAGCTGAGCTTACCAGAGTAAACGCGAATAAAGATAAGCTTACCGACGAATGGATCGGTTGCAATCTTGAATGCGAGTGCGGTAAGTGGTTCGGATTCATCGCTATGGCGAACGATGTCTTCGCCGGTCTTAGGATTCTTGCCAAGAATGGCAGGAATATCAGTAGGGGCTGGTAGGAAGTCGGTAACGAGGTCGAGAACCTTCTCAACGATAACACCGCGGCCATCGCCACCGGTGACTAGGAAGAACTGACCATCGATAACACGCTTGCGTAGAGCTTTCTTGAGTTCGTCCTCAGTAATAGCTTCTTCGCCTTCGCTAAAGTACTTTTCCATCAATGCTTCGTCTGCCTGAACAGCTTCCTCGACGAGCATAGAGCGATAATTCTTTGCCTTCTCAACCATGTCAGCTGGGATATCACCCTCAACGAGCTCATGGTCTGCGTAATCCTTGTAGGTGTAGGCCTTCATAGTGATGAGGTCGACAACGCCGCAGATATCCTTCTCGAAGCCGATTGGGAGATGAATTGCAAAGGCGTTCTTCGAAAGACGCTTGTGAATAGACTCGAGAGACTTGTAGAAGTCGCCACCGATCTGATTGATCTTGTTAATAAAGCAGACGCGTGGAACGCCGTACTTATCGGCCTGGCGCCAAACCGTCTCGGACTGAGCCTCGACGCCCATCTTACCATCGAAGACCACGACTGCGCCGTCGAGAACGCGAAGCGAGCGCTCAACCTCAGCAGTAAAGTCGATGTGTCCCGGGGTGTCGATAATGTTAATCTTGTGACCCTTCCAGTAGGCGGTAACAGCTGCGGAGGTAATGGTAATACCACGCTCCTTTTCCTGTTCCATCCAGTCGGTCGTAGCACCACCGGTGTCGCCCTTAACTAGGTCAATTTTGTGTTTGAGACCCGTGCGATAAAGAATCGCCTCAGAGGTCGTCGTCTTGCCCGCGTCGATATGCGCGATAATACCGATATTGCGGTACTTGGACAAGTCTGTAACTTTTTCTGCCATATTTTCCTTTATTATTTAATAATTTTAAGCATTAGTAATAATAGCCCCTAAGTGCTTTGGAGAATATTTTAGCATATTTTTCACTCTTGACGCAAGGGGTATCAGGCGCGCTTGATTAGAGCCCAATTTTGTGTTATATTTCTGTCTTATATTTTGAGCACTACATTGTTAGTTCTTTAGAAAGAAGGTGATTTATTTGGCAAAAGGACCCCGATTGACCGAAAACAAGGAATTACGAGTCGTTGACCCGCTTCTTAGAGAAAGTGAAACTTTCATGGATTTCTTGGATTCTATAATCAAAATCGTCAAGAACGAGTTTGGCGAATTAGGACTTCGATACCCGCGTTACGATTTCGACGCTAATATCCTGATTAGTATTCGCGACATGGGAAATGACTTTCAGACCTGCGAGATTTGGCTCTTCCGCGGAAGCAACAACGGAACCAAGCCCCACGAGCATAAGCCACGAAACGACAGCGTCAAATTCTATTTCGTACCGAACCACGAAAAGAAGTTCGAGATCGTCCTGAGTATTTGGCTAGAAGAAAGAAAAGGCTGCGACGCACAAGCGGTTGACTTCGGATACGAGCTCGAACCGCGTATAATTCGAGCTTATATCAAGAGCTTGCCGGACGTGAGAACATCGAATATCGCAAGATACGATACTGCGTTTAGCGTCATCATGCATCATAGCCCCATTAAATTCGAAACCACAACTGAGCTCCACGCGTATGGCGCTAAATATGGCTTCGACTATGAGGGATCGAGCACGCTACTTAAAAACGTACGTATTAGCGTAAATCAGAAAGGCGGTCGCGTCTAGTAAAATCACAAGTTTCAGAACGGCCCCGCACTTGATGCGGGGCTTGTTTTATGTTATAATACGCGCATCGCAGAGATGCGAAATCGTTCTTTGAAAGGGGTAACAACATGCTCAATATTAGACATGATGGCAAAGTTCATACGCTATACAAGTTCGCATCAGATGGCGGACGCATAATGGACACGAATGACAGAGATGGCAACTTCGGAAAATGCACAAAAGAGTTTTTAAGTCAGTTCGCAGATGCGGTAGAAAACAACCTCAGGATAATCGAGGAACAGAAAAACTTGAAGATATTTACCTTCTCGATCATACTCGATCTCCCGGAGGACCCTTTTTCTGTAACCAGATCCTCGATCATGAGAATCTATCGCTATGTTGATGGAGCCGACAAAGGCGGTTTTCTTCTCTCGACCGTCGATAGAAAAAGATTAGTAATACCGCTCTTTAATGGAGCCAACGATTTCGACAAAGTCCTCATCGAACGCATTCAGTGTTCATTAGAAACCGATTGCAACGAACAGGACAAGGTAACTCGCTTGGCTGCAGAATTGGTATTGCGCTCTATCTCGGACGTAATGATTGCGCGCCAGCTTGAATCTGAGGTCAGCGTCGCCGTGGCGTATATCATGTGCCGTTGGGACCCATTCCTTATCACGAGCCTCACGAGCGATTACTGCGCGATTTATGGCTGCGATAAGGTGTTCGACGTACTCAAGGCCTTCGATCTCCTCTGTAACAGAGGCCGAATAAAAATCGACAATTCCGGCAAAAACTTCATTGCTTTGAGTTCTGTTTAAATAATGCCCCGCACTTGGTGCGGGGTCATTTTTATACCTTGATTACAATTTCGCCTTTGTCATCTATAAGCGTTGATTTGGTTTTGCCCGTAAAGTCGAGGTGGACTTTGTATATCTTACTGTTTAGATGGCGCTCAAAATCGAAGATGCCACCTTTTGTAATCTTATTCACTTTCAGCTTGCCGTCGGCGATAACTGGATCGCTACGCCAAAGCTCGATGAGGCGCGAGTAGAAGTTTAGAACGGATTCTTCGCGGGCACCCTGAAGGATGTATTCACCCCAGTTAATCGGCTGACGAGCGTTATCGCGCGACGTGAGCTTGACGATACGCATCGCCTCTTCCTTCGTCTTGCCTTTGCGTCGTAGACGGCGATAAACCTGCCGTGACTGGATGCCTGGGTAGTCTTGGATATTGTTACTTAGCTCAGCATTCTCAGTCCCGAGTTCCTGCCCCTGATATATACATGGGTTATAGCTCGGTAGTAGAAACTGAAGCATAGCTAGGATGCGCGGATCGGTATGGAAGCGGCTCGGCGCACGCGGCGCATCATGCGACTCAAAGGCAATCGAAAACTTCGGCTCAGGCGCCCATTCGGAGAGCTTCTTGAGCCATTTTTTGTATCTAATCGGATAGACTTTATCCTTCTTGCTGAAGAATGAGTCCGCTATATCTAGCGTGCCGACATTGAAGCTGGCGCTAAATGCCCGTTTTGTCAGCTCGTGAAATTTTCGCTTACTAAAGAATTCGCCCCCGACCGGCTCGGCAATCGTATAACATTTGCGCTTCGCAAAGAGGCGCTCAAGAATCTTCACGGTCTTTGGCTTTTGGTAATAGTGGAAGAAGCCCGGTAGGCCCGGAATACGCCCCTTTTTTAGATCCGATTCAGCGAGGACATTAGCTGAGTCGACGCGAAAGCCCGCTGCGCCATTCGCAAGCCAAAAATCCACGATATTTTCGAATTCCTTGACGACCCGAGGATTATTGAAGTTTAGATCTGGCTGCGTCTTATCATAGAGGTGAAGATAATACTCGTCTCGCTGGGCGGAATAATCGAAGGCTGGGCCACCAAAGAACGAACGCCAGTTGAGCGGGCGGTCGAGCCAAACATAATAGTTCTTATATTCCGGATCATGCTGCTCGGAGAGCTTGAACCATTCGTGCTGGTCGCTAGTATGATTTAGGACAAGGTCAACCAAGATTCCGATATGATATTTTTCGGCCACTTTTACGAGATGGTGAAAATCCTGCATTTTGCCAAAGCGCGGCTCGATGCGGTAATAATTCGATACATCATATCCGCCATCGTTCCATGGGCTCTCAAAAAACGGATTGAGCCAGATGTAGTCTGGATGAAGTTTCTCGGCAATTCGCGGTATAATTGCCGCGATATCTCTCAGGTCGCCCACCGAAGAAGGATAGATTTGATAGATAAGCGTATGCTTATTCATACCTTCATTATACCCTTTTTAGTTCTACCGCAGCAAAAATCCCGCCGTTATACCACGACGGGATTATAAGAGGCCTAACTAGCCGCAGCTCTACGAAACGCCTTACCCGGCATATCAGGGTCAGGAATCTCGGGATCCATGCCGACATCAACTAAGACGATAATGTCGTCCTCCATCAATTCGTTAAGAACCCGATCGACTTTTTTCGGGTCCGTAATGCCGATTTTTGCTGCCTGCGCATAAAGCATTGGCTTCGTAAAATAGCCAGTATTCTCGAGGATAAGATAGCGAAGCGCTGCCACAAATGTCCCCTCCGACTTATCAGGCGGCATTCCATGAAGAATGCCCCGAATGACGTCGTCGACGAGCTCAGACGCGACAGTTTCGGATCTCAGGTGCTTCTGATCTACCACGGATGCATGGACCTTAATCGCATACTCATTGTCTCCAATCATTATGCGCGTCGACCGACAGCCATGTTGGTCCAGCAGATATCCTAGCCTCGCATACAGCGTATAGCTATGCTCTTTCTTGGGGTTAGGACCTTCAACGGAAACATCAATGCTACCCCTGACGTCCTTTTCGTTATAGTATTCTGCGAATACTTTATCAATTGCATTATCGACGACTTTGTCGATAGCTTTCAGCCCTCCGCCTTCCGGCGGCGTAACAGGTGTTTTCTTGATGTCTTTCTGTTCCACGTTGATACCTCTCTTTCAAAGAACTTTGCGTTTTTTGTACAATCTGGCCTCATTATATCAGATTTCGGGCCTTTCCCCTTGACAATTTATACCGCTTATGCTATAGCTAGCCAACAAAAAGACCCAGCTCCAAATTGGAACTGGGTCATTTTTATTGCGGGATCGATTAGCCGCGGGCAAAATGCGCGAAGGCGCGGTTTGCCTCTGCCATGCGATGGCAATCTTCCTTCTTCTTGAAGGCTTTGCCAGCCTGGTTGTAAGCATCGACAATCTCGGCCTCGAGGCGCTTGGCATATGGCATGCCGGAGCGTTCGCGGGAAGCCTGGACCAACCAGCTCATTGCGAAATGCAACTGGCGATGGCCAGCGATTGGGAATGGAATCTGGTAGTTAGCACCACCAACACGGCGGGACTTAACTTCGAAATCTGGGCTAATATTCTTGATAGCGGTCTCGAGTACCTCAACTGGATTCTCGCTCTTGAGCTTCTTTGCAGCGCCCTCGATTGCGTCGTAAACGGCGCGCTCGGCGACCTGCTTCTTGCCGTTGAGCATAGATTTGTTAATGAGGCGCTGAACGAGTACGCTCTGGTACTTGCGATCTGGAGAGACCTTGCGCTGAAGGCTAGCAGTTACTTTACGTGGCATAATTACTTATCCTCCTTCTTAGCGCCGTACTTAGAACGACCCTGCTTGCGACCCTGGACGCCCTGAAGATCGAGCGTACCGCGGACGATATGATAGCGGACACCCGGAAGATCTGGAACACGACCACCACGGACGAGCACAACTGCGTGCTCCTGGAGGTTGTGGCCTTCACCACCGATGTATGCCCAAACTTCCTGGCCATTGGTAAGGCGCACACGTGCGACCTTGCGGAGAGCGGAGTTTGGTTTCTTTGGAGTCTTGGTAGTAACCTTGACACAGACGCCGCGCTTGAGCGGAGCAGCCTGCTTGTAATAACGAGTCTTGAGCGTATTCACGATGGAGCCGAGTGCCGGAGCTTTGCTCTTCTTGGCAGCGACTTTGCGTGGCTTACGCACTAATTGATTGATTGTAGGCACAAAAAATCCTTTATTTAATAATTGATATTGCTGATAAAGCTCTAATTGTCCAGCATTAACAAAGAGAGCTTACGAAACTCTTGGGGTAGATTATAGCAAAGATGTTGTTTTTTTGCAAGATTTTTTATTCATCCGCAATCTGGAATTTGCCGGAGATCGAGTAGACGCCGAGCTCGTTATTAGTATAGAGGTCTTTCATGTCGGCGCCGATTGTTTGGTGCATCGTGATACCATTTACTCCATCAACCTGGAATGGGTCGAAGTCTAGCTTATATCTGGCATTAATCGAGCTGTCAAAAGTCCTAGCCAGCGCACCTTTCGTGCCCGCAACGACTTTGCCGTCCTTATCGTAAAGCGCAAAGGTGAGCGTAGCGGCCCGAATTGGTTTTTCTCCGGTATAGCCGATTTTCGACGGCATGAGGACGCGATAGCCGCCACTAATAGGCTCAAATTTGATCTCGCCATATTGGATACCAAACGCACTGACGACCGGCTCAAGAATATCTCTGCGACAGCGCTCAATCGAAGCTGTGGCCTTAGTATAGTTACCGCTGATGCGCGAATACTCGTCGTTCGCCTCGACATAATCGTCTTTGTCGTCTCCGCGGTGGCTAAGAAGCACGAATTCGCGCGTATCGATGCCGAAACGGCGGAGGCAGTTATGGCTCGCTGTGACGATTTCTTCGTCGCCAGGATAAATATCTGCCGCTGTCGGCTTACCACTCAGGCCATAGACACTATAGCTATACTCCGTAAATGCTTCGTTGTAGGCCTTCTCGTTCTCTGAGAGGAACGAGAGGGTCTGTTCATAGGTCTCACGGCTTCGCTCGCGGAAGTTATGACGATCGATTTGATCGATAAGGATAAAAACGCCTGCGACCACGGCAATTGTGCCGAGAACTAACCCGACGATAATGCGATTGCGCTTATATCGTAGCTGGACCGGATCAACCGATGTCTTGCCAGCAACATCTACCGCCTCGGCGCCAACAGCGGCGTCCTGGGCTTTCGTAGTGTTTGCTGCCGTACTTTCCGGCGCAATCTGAATATCTCCAGGCATTTCCTCTGGCTCTTTGCCGAGGTAGCCATCGATGTCGAAGATTTTTTCCGGTTTTTCGCTATCCATTACTAATATTTTAGCATAAGAAAAATGGAGGGGCGGCTACAAGCGCAGCCGCGCCTCCTTCGGGTGGTTTTTGAAGTACGCTAATTGGTCACGAAGTTGGTCAGAAATCCACCAGCAGTCCTTATGGTTGCTGTCATAAGGAATATGATAAATCAGCCAGCTAAGGTAATCCTCAGGGGCTAGATTTCCATCCAGCTTGGTGGCCTTTTCGGCCTTGAACGCTTCAATTAGCTTTTCTAAGGTGCTCTCGTCCGGCAAATAATCCGGACCAATCTGAATTTGCGCAATCGAGATACCGTGCTTGTTGTCTAACTCCTGGTGGAGATCGGCATGGAAGAACTTCGGCGTCTCTACAACAAAGAAATCCCTCAAGATTATGATGTCTTTTACTTTGCAGTTGGTATACGCAGTTTCGGGGTACAACAGATGATGCTTGTTGACGTTAGGATTAGTTGTTATCAACGCCATCCGTCCTCACCTCCTTTGCAAGTAGGATAATTCCATTATACACCCCTTAAAATGCTCATGCTTCTATTGACTTTTTATCTGTTCTGTGCTATAATTAGAAGGTTACGTATGTAATGTTCCCTAAAAATCTATCGCACAGGAGGTACATTTCAATGATTATTGAACCAATCAGTATGGCGCCAGGAGTTCACGCAGTAGGAATTACTCTCTACTGCTTATATAAACAATTCTTGGAAGCCAACAAAAAGAAACCCCTGGTTTCAATCAAAGCCGGCGCAGGCTCTAATCCGCGTAAAATTCGAGTTAGAGATAAGCGCATCGAGCTTGCTCATCTCGGCTGCGGAACATCACTTGGCATCCCGACACACTTTTCTGCGAAGATGATTATCTCGCCGGAAAAGTTGATCGATGAAGTCAACATGATGTACAGGCTCAATCTGGTCGACGACCCCTGGTCTAAGATCACTTGCGACCCCGACGCCATAATCGTCACAGATTACCACAAAGCGTGGTCGCAGATTTTCGAGATGATGTCAGATGAGACGCGCGGCACTTGCGGAAGCGGAGCAGGCAGAGCTTATTACTTTGCCGAGCTTGCCCCCGAAAGAGCAATCTACGCACGAGACCTGACAGATCTCAAGGTTGTCAAAGAAAAGCTTGCTTTTCTTAGAGACCATGTCAGAGACGCTGTCAGAAACCTGTCGGCAAAACCAGACCTTAGCGACGACGATCGCTATCGCTTTACTGAGCTCCAGGCCATCGTCGAAGACATTGGCAACAAGCGTTTCGATCTGATGGCGAATCAGTTCTTCGTACTTGGCAGAAGACTCGAACTTTGCACGACAAAGGAGATTCTCGACCGGTATGAAGGAAATGCTGTCGTCGAATTCTCTCATGGCGTCCTTTCGGATGCCGAGAAAGGGTTCAAGCCTTATGTCAGCAAGATGCGCACTCTCCCCCAGTTATTCGATAAGTATCTGAGAGAAATCGGATATAAGGGAAAGATCCAGCGTATTGCTGTCGTCTGTGCGTACGATTATCGCCACGGTCCTGGACCGATGCCTACCTACGAGCCTGCGCTTCGCGCTCTGCTCGGGATTGCACCGACCCCCGAAGAGGACCGTTGGCGCGGTCCGATCCGTTGCGGAAATCTCGACATCATGCAGGTCCGGTATGCAATTCGTTGCTGCGGCGGCGTCAAGAAATTTGACGGCGTATGGCTGACCTGTTTCGACCAGATCCTGTCTTCTTCGGTCAAGAAACCCTACATTGACACGAAATTAGACAAGGAAACTGGCGAGAGAACGCTAGATTGCCTACAGACGTGGCCGATTTGCGTTGGCTATCTCAAAGACAACGGCACAAAGTATTCGGTCCACCGTCCCGGGAAGGATGTGCTCACTACTGAGTTCATGCAGCACGTAGTGCCGATTACTCATCACTATTGTCTTCCCGACCAGACTACGTTCAAGGACAACAAGGCCGCAATTTATGATTTCCTTGCGCCAATTATCGAGGAACTCATCGGGCTGCCGCTCAAGGCCGTATCTTACGGTACGAGCGAAAAACGGAAAATTTGGAAGAAGTAATTCTTCCAGCTGGAGGTCAGCAATGGCCTCCTTTTTCATGCTAAAATTTAGGCATGAAAGGCGAGCATCTCTCTCTAGCTTTTGGCGGCCAGAAACTCTACGACGATTGTAGTTTTAATTTTGAAGCCACAGATAAGGTAGGGATCGTGGGCGTGAATGGCGCCGGCAAGTCTACGCTCATCAAGGTGCTGCTCGGCTTCGAGCAACTCGACGAGGGCGAGATTACGCTGCCAAGCATGCGCGTCGCCTACCTGCCGCAGGAGATTCGCATCGATTCCGATCAGGACAATGTGACGGTTTGGGATTATATCGCCGACGGCCGCCCCGTCGATTCCCTGCAAGGGCAGCTTAGCGTTGAATACGAAAAACTCGCAAAATATCCCGAGAGTCAGGCCATTCTCGAGCGCATCAACCGTTTGCAAGATTTGATTGATTCCTACGATATCGCGAATTTTGACTATGAACTAATGAAAATCGTCGAGCGCATGGGCTTGTCCGATTTGATTGATTCTCCGATGAAACAGCTTTCCGGTGGCCAGAAGTCCAAGGTTGCCTTCGCGAAGGTACTATTTGAGAATGCCGGGCTTCTCATGCTCGACGAGCCGACCAACCACCTCGACGCCTCGACCAAGGAATTCGTCGCGAATTACCTACGTAATTACAAGGGTATGGTCCTTGTTATTTCGCACGATGTTCCCTTCCTCGATACCGTCACGAATAAGACACTTTTTTTAAACAAAACTACGCATAAAATGAACACCTACCACGGCAACTACACGGCCTTCCGCCGCCAGTACGCTGCCGAGATGGCCGACCAAGATAAGCGCGTGACCGAGCAAGAGCGCGAGATTCGCCGCCTTCGCGAATTCGTGGAACGCGCCAGGAATGCCAAGCGCAGCAACACGGCCCTCATCAAGCAGGGGCATGTCCGCGAGAAGGTTCTCGATAAGAAGCTCGCTGAGCTCGAAACCCGCGAGCAGGAATACAAAAAGGTCGAGATTAACGTTTCGCCAGCAAAGCAGTCCGGCAAGACGCCGCTCGAGCTCCAAAATCTTACGTTCTCTTATCCTGGTGCCGATCCAATGTATGATAAGCTGTCATTCCAGTTAACTCGCGGTGAGAAGTTTCTGATTGTCGGCGAGAACGGCATCGGCAAGTCTACACTCCTCAAGCTCATCGTCGGCCAGCTCTATCCGGACGAGGGCTCGATTATCTTTAGCCAGAATACGACTACCGCTTACTATGCGCAGGAGCTCGAGATTCTCGACGAGCATCGCTCCGTGCTCGAGAATGTCCGCAATTATGACTTTACCGATACCGATATGCGCGGAATCCTCTCGAATTTCCTTTTCCAGGGCGATGATGTCAATAAACCAGTCTCCGTGTTGTCTCCTGGCGAGAAGGCCCGCGTGGCGCTCTGCAAGATTCTTTCGGAGCGCGCGAATCTCATCATTCTTGATGAGCCGACCAACCATTTCGATCCAGAGACCCAGAAGATTATTGGCGAAAATTTCCGTGATTACGACGGCACGCTCGTAATGGTTAGCCACAACCCGGCCTTCGTGGAGCAAATCGGCATTACGCGCATGCTGATTTTGCCTTCGCACGAGCCCGGCAAGCCTCTAGTGCCGGTTATTAAGAACTACTCCCGAGAGCTGCTCGAATACTATTACTACCTCAACTCCGACCTCGTTTAGTCTGAGCCGTGTTATAATTCGTCTATCTCGGCAACATTTTCTAGCCCCATGAGAAGGAGGTTGGTCGAGGCTAGCGACCAAGCACATTATGAGTATACAGAGAAAAATCGCCCGCCGCATCAAGTCTCGGTACCCTGTTTCGATTCCGCGAGAAGAGCTAGATCACAAGGGTATCCTCGTGGTCAATAGTGCTTTTGCGCTATCGATTTATGCCACAATCGTCGCCATAATCTTGCTACTAGCAGCAGACACTGGCCAGATAATTGCGACTAAGCCGGTAGCCTTCGTGCTGCTCTTGAGCGCTCTCCCGTGCGTAATCCCGAAGATTATCGTCGCCCACACGAAACTAGACGAAGACAACCCCTCCGAGTGCACGAGGGATATTCTTCGACTCAAGATGATCTTCGCTGCAATGTCGATGGTCGCATCGCTCGTATGGTCGATCAATCTACTTGGGCTCATGCTTACGGCCGCCGAATTTCGCAGCAACATCTACGCAATTCTCTCGGTCGCAGTATTGATAATTGGCGTAATCATTGCGCTGGTAGACATATCGCTAATCGTGATCGAAAACCGGAAATTCAAAAGAAAGCAGAGGCGCGTAGTAGGTTGGGAATGATTTTCTAGAAATCCTCGGTTTTAATACCGGGGATTTTTGTTGGCATAAGCTATTCCGTGTATAATAAGCTTATGATTAAGGTCAAAAAGCTTCGTCTCGGTTTTAGCCTGAGCGTCCTAGCGCTTCTCCTAGCTTCTTCTTTTGTTATTTCCTTGCCGAAACAGGCGCATGCCTCATCGATGGTCTGTAAATGTACTAATACCTACTCTGACGGCACCGTAAAGGAAGAAAACGGCGCGAGCGTCACCATATTCGGCGACGAAAACGGCTGCTATTGCGGGGGCACCGACGGCGCAATTAATCTCATCGTTAGCATTTTTACTGGGACCTTAGTGGTGGCTGGCACGGTCGGAATCGTCATCGTCGGCCTCATGTTCTTGACCGCCCGCGACAACGAAGAGCAAGTCACGAAGGCAAAGAAAAGACTCGCGCAAGTCGTCGTCGGCATAATTGCCTTTGCTCTCATTGACGCTATCGCCAATCTCCTCATTCCGGGTGGCCTAGCCAATCGGAAGCCTCTCGTCGCCAGTTCGGAATCGAGCCTCGAAGAGGTCGAGGACCCCGAGCTAGAGCTAGCCGAAGACAAAAAGCGCCCTTCTGGGCTTCCGCCGACCATGCATACTTACGATAATGACGGCCAATCCTCGTCGAGCACTGGCTGCCTAGATGGGGCCAAAAAGACGAGCTCCGCAAAATTCTACTGGCAATTTAACAAAGATGTCGGAAATATTATCTGGAAGGGTGGCACCTGTCAGGGTTCAAGCAAAAACTGGAAGCCGAACTCGAAGATCGGCGCCTCCGGCTGCCCGATGATGGCCTCACTTAACGCAATCAACAAGGTCACGGGTTGCGGCTACACGCCAAAAATGTTCGCAGAGCATATGAAGAAGTACACCAATAACTTCAAGGATCGAAAGGGCCTATTCTCGAGCAATAGTTGCTGGTCGAATACCGGCGCCCCTATCGTAAAACACTACATGAAGGCGTATAAGGTACACCACAAAGAGTTGAGCGGCTCGAAGCAACAGAAGAAAGAAAAGGCAAAAGAAGCCCTCCTGAAACAGCATGTCGTCATCGTCAGTGGCAAAGGCGACGATATCTTCGGCACTAACGCAGGCCATTTCGTCCTATTCTCGACCTATAAGTCTTCCTCAAATACCGTCACAATTATTAATCCGTCCCAGGGCGGCCTCAGAATTGATAAAAATCTAGACACGGCAGTCAAGCACGCTAAGAGGTTCATCGAAGTATGGAACTAAAAGATTTGCTGAATAAACGGGGGCAGAAGTCGCAACCGTTGACGCCGACCAGTAATTCCAAACCAGCGAGCTCGAGCGGCAAGAAGCGTGCCATATTCATCGTCGTTGTCTGCGCGGTATTCTTGCTCATAGTCGCCGGAGTTACCTTATTTGTCGCGTCAACCCAAAAGGGCCCAAATAAAAACGTCGACGTTTCAGAAGGAGCCCCGGGTATCAACGACGAAACGGGGGGCGAAGAATATGTTTTTCCAGAAAATCAGAGAATAGATTTCCTCTCGAAGTATGGCGTCTCTGAAGACGACATGGTTTTCGTCGAGGATAAGATTACTGAAGTTATCGAAGAATATTACGGCGAGGTCGGCTACGACCAGATATTCTACAACAACGGCGAAGGCGACGTAACAGTCGAAGACGGCCAGATTAAGTTTACCGTCTACACCGATGTGGGCGACCGCCTGACTAGCGTCACGATCAAGATGGACGGCAACAGAGTCAAGACTGTGTACATCTATTAGATGCTCCTCTATTGACTTTTTAGCTACTTATGCTATAATTAGTTTATCCTATATATACTCTTCGAGGAGGTGCTCTTTTATGGAAACATGTGAAAAAGATATCAATAAACTGCTAAAGAAGCATGATCTTGTGTTTAAGCGCAGAAAAATGTGCCAAACAACAGGCCTAGTTTCATTGGCTATTGCGGGATTAGCTATGATTACATTCGTAGCTTTTGCCCTTAGCGATGTCGCGGTATGGGGGCTCATAGCCGTAGCAGTCTTGTTCGCTATCGGTGCCATCGTTTCGCTTGCTGCGTATTATTATTACGACGATGAGTCAATAAGATACGTGGAAAAGATTAACAGCATACAGCTCTATATGATTCGACGGCCCCGTTCCTAACCCCGGTTAACACCCGGGGTTAACTTTTTTGCCAGATAGCGCCTGTGCTCTTGACTTTCGCGTATTTCGTGCTATAATTTAGACACCTATACCTACTCTTACAGGAGGGCACCTTATGAAAAAGATTAATGATTTGGATTACGAAGAGCTAACGCTCGAGGCAATAATAGCCAAAACGTGGACCGAACGCTGCAAGACGATGTTCTGGGCTACGATGGTCTTCGGATGGCTTACTCTCGGCATAGCAGGAGCACTTATAGAATGGGCAAATCTTCCGACTCTCGGAAATATCATCTGGATTTCCGCTCGCGTAGTCATGTTTTTGGCCATAATTCCCCTTACTCTACAGATCATTTTCTTCATTCGAGGACGTAAGTGTTTTACTCTTCGAGAACAAATTAAGCAACAGCCATAATTGGCGATTCTGACACCCCGGTCCATACCGGGGTTCTCGTTTGGGTTTAGTATTGACTTTTTATCCCGCTTGTGCTATAATAGTATTATCCTATTTATTCTATCCCCAAGGAGGTTCCTTTATGAAAAATGATATTACGGTCGAAGAGTTGCATGCCGAAATTGCACACGCATCTAAGGTAGGAAGTTTTTGCGATAAAGGCAGCTGGGTTGCGCTAGTCATTAGCAGCCTGCTCAATATACTGCAGATTTGCCTCATACCAGATGGATCTTGGCTGAAGTGGTGCTTCATCATTGCGGCAGGAAATTTCCTGATTTGCGCAATCGTGATGATCATCATTGAAATGCGCGCCGATAGAAAAGCACGCAGGCTTCTTTACCAATTAGCTAGAAAAGCGTCGGTTCTCATAAGAATCGACTCTTGCCCCGACTAACCATCGGGGTTCATTTTTTACCAAAAAAATAAGCCCTGCGGGCATATTTTCTTGTTTTTGGCTGGGGATGAGGGATTCGAACCCCCGAATGGTGGGACCAGAACCCACTGCCTTACCACTTGGCGAATCCCCAATGGTTAATTCGGATACCATTTGATTCTACCACTTTTTCGGCAAAATGCCAATACTTAGCCAAAAATGTTATAATGGGGGCAATCCAAAAGAAGTCCTTTGAAAGGGGGTGGGTCAATTGAGGAATAAGTACTCAATTTTGAAAATTAGTCAGAGCGAACCTAGAGATTTAATCGACGACATGAGCAAGGCCCATTTTTCCTTATTAAGGAGTTTTGGGTGTGGCATACATAATTTCTGGTTGTTTTGGGTGCGGTTTGCGTGCCTCTTTTTTATTAAGATGGCAGAACGCCGCGCGGAGAAACGCACAGAGATGGATCGCGAAAGCGCACTGAGGCTTGAGCTCGGTAAAATCTTTCAGCATGGAGCGCCGTCGATCGTTGGCACTTCGCCCGATTTTCCCGATCCGGACTATGGCCTCGTCATTGGTTTTAACCATCCGTCTCTAGGAGAAATTCTCCGTCTCATGTATATTTGCATGCTCGTTTATCCCGAGCGCAAGTATCTGTTTCCGGTCAATATTCTCTGGTACGAGGCTTTAGTCCCGGTTATCGATAGGCTTGCCGAATTTGGCTTCACGCTTATGCCGGTAATTACGCCAAAGGCCAAGAAAAAGCTCATGAAGCATGCCAAGAAAATCGAGGCGCGCGTTCAGGTCAATCGCTTAACTCGCGGCTTCGTCGAGGCATACTTTGCGCGCAGCACAGAGTTTGTCAAATCGGGCCAGATAGTGCTCGTAGCGCCAAGCGCAACCCGCAAGCAATACGTCTTCGACGACAAAGCAACCGCAGAAGGCAAGAAGCCGATCGAGCCACAGACGATGACTCTTCTCGCGCTCAGCATTATGAGAGCGAAGATTGAGCATTTCGCCTTTATACCTGTTGCGATTATCCCGCCCGAAGGCGCATCGCGTGGGTTGAATCTTCTTTGCGAGTACCGGATTATGCCTTGCAATCCGATGAGCGAGGAGACGATCATCCCTAGGTGCAAACAGTTCAAAGATGGCTGCAATGCGCGCCGCTTCGAGCGCTGCTTCCTAGAAGCGATCGCCAAGGAGCTGGAGTCCAATAACCGCAAAGATCTCATTACTCGCCCTGGCTAATAAAAAGGTCGTAATCTTGTTTTGCGGCCTTTTTTCGTGCTAAAATGGAGATAGTTTTAAGCATAAACGATAAGGAAAAGGGTGGATAGCTATCAGCCATTAGACAGTGTCGAGGACGTCGAGGAGTTTTACTCGGCGATTGAACGCGACAAATTGACCCACAAGCTCTCGCCAGAGCGCCCTTATTGTTATTGGACGATCGAAACTTACGACAAGAGTAATGGTATTCGTGGTGGCGGTGGTCTTGGCGTGCTCGCGGCCGATATGCGCCGCGTTGCCGAACAGCTTTCCGTGCCATTCGTGCTCGTGACGCCATTTTATCCTTGGGAATCGCATCAGAAGATGCAGGACATGAAGCAGACCGATTTCCATACCGAGCAGCACTATGAGGATTATGGCTTCAATTTCGTAGACAATATCCATATCAAGACCGAGACGACTGCGGTTGAGCTCAGCGTAATCGAGAAGAAGCTCGGTTCGACCCGCTTCCTTTGCGTAACTGAGCCGAATTTTGGCGAGCTCTACTCCGGCGAATCCGGTTCCGATCATCGCCTCTATCAAGAGGTGGCGCTCGGCTTTGGCGGCTATCAGGCGCTGAAGCTTGTTGGACTTAGGCCGGCCGTCATCCAGCTTAATGAGGTTGCGACCTTCTTCGCCGCTGTCGCCCGCCTAGACGAGCTCGTAAGCTCTGGCATGGATTTCTACGAAGCCGTAGTATACACGCGCAAGCACACGCTCTATACAAACCACACGCTTGTCCAGGCTGCTGAAGCACGCTTCAATTACCGCCAGTTCGAACAGTACGTTTTCCCGAATATCAAGAGCGTCGCCGTGAAGCGATGGCTCTCCGATAAGTTTACGAATGGCAGTATCCAACTCTCTACGCCAACCGTTGAGATTGCCGAGCTTCGTTCTGGCGTCAGCAAGCTACATGCCCGCGTCGCGAATTACCACGATATCAATGGCGCAAAGATTAAGTTCAAGAGCGTCACGAATGGTATTCATATGCGTACTTGGGTACTCCCAGAAATTATGGACTACTACTACGAGCACGAAATTCTTGATAAATTCGATTTGCCGCCGGTAGAAACACTCGCCGAGAAGGTCGAGGTTATGAACGCCGAAGATATTCGCCACTTGAAGCTCGCCGGTCGCCGTAAGCTTAACGAGATTCTCTCGCATCGCACCGATCAGTACGGCAATTCGATTCAGATTCCAGAAGACGCAATGCTTTTTGATTTCAAGCGCCGCTTCGTCGATTACAAGCGCCCTTGGCTACCTTTTGATAACCCACATAAGCTCGCGGAGATTCTCGAGAAGTACAATGCTCACTACATTCTCGCCGGCCGCGTGCATCTCGGCGACAAGCGCATGTTCGAGAAGCTAATGGACGTATTGCATACGATCGACAACAACCCGATTCTCAAGGAACGCGTGCATTATCTACCAGATTACGATGAGGAGCTCGGCCTTGGTCTTAGCCTTGGCGCGAACAGCTCAATTAATACGCCAATCGTTGGCCTTGAAGCCTGCGGCACGAGCTGGATGAAAGACATCGCTAACCTCGGCATTTTGATTTCTACCCACGATGGTGGCGTAGCAGACATGCCTTCGGATAATTACCTCACGATTTCTGGCCGAAACGAAGGCGAGGAATGCGCAGAGCTATATCGCCAGATGGAAGTTGCCGCTCAGGCCTGGCAAAATGATTTTGATCTCGAATACTGGATCCACAAGGAACTCGTTGCCTATCTCGACATTATTTCCGGCTCGAGAATGATGAAAGATTATTTGAATTATCTATTCTAGGCCGCCTGCGGCGTTTCATCGCTTTCGGCGATGTTTTTCTTAATATAGGCTTTTTCGTCCACGACAACTATTGGGATACCATAATATTTCGCATGCCTCAAAACCAGCTCATTAATACCTCTTTCTGCCGGTACGAATATGAACTGCGGCGAAAGAGGCTTATCGCTGTCCTCCTCGTAGCGATCAATTGCAATTTCATTATAATTCCCATGAAACGACACACCCTCGTCTTTCTGGTTGGCAAGAGCAGCCTGCTCTAATTCAGGAATGTTGAATATGGTCGGTGTTGGCGAAGAGCTGTCTATATTTCCGGTGTACGACTGCCTGATTGCAGCGTCCTTTGCGTCGGCAGCGATTATTTTTCTTCTCCCTATATCGCTAAAACCATAAAATAGGTGTCGCTCCCGATTGTAGTTTTCGCCACGTTGCGCATGCCCATCCGGCATTTTATCGGTCAGAAGGGAGGTCGAAATGTTTACGGAATATTCCTTGCCAAAATCTCCATATCGTGAAACCTGGTTATGCTTTTTTGCGCGCGTCACAAAGGCGCCTGGGTCATCTAGCTGTCTTAATGAGCGGGCAATACTCTCTCCATGCGCGGGCTTCATGCGTTCCCCCTCTTCCGAGCGATACCCAATATCGTGCACTAGGAAGCAGAAATTATGGCCAGTTAGATGGTAAACCGGGATCATCTCGCCCTCATACTCTACGCTTTCTTTCGAAATCCCGTCTTCACCCATTATGACCCAGTCCTCGAAGTCGTCGACGCCCGTAGCCCTATTTTCAAAATCTAGCTTAAACATTTCCCTATTGGTTTTATATTTAGCTATCGCCGCATCTGCATCGACCATTTCTTTTATCATCTGGTCATTCAGCTTTTTCTTCTCAACCCTAGCCGCTTTGATAGCTTTTTCGTGCGCTGCTCTGATGTCCGCATTTTCACTATGCCTAGCTGAATCGCCCTCGCCAAAAAATTTATTTCCCCGCTCTTCATATCGGCGTCGTTTTTCGCCTTCGACATACGCTTCTAGATCGCGTTCTTCATCTATTTTTTCGCGCATGATCCCCATCGCATATAATGCCTTACGTGCAATTTTTTTGACAGTGGGGACCTCTTCTTTTGCGCGTTCATATTCCTCTGGAGTCCACGCGTTCTCCGTAGCACGCTCTTCTTCTTTAAACACACGAATAGCCTCTTCCTGCTCATCATCGTAGCTTTTAACGATAGCTTTAACAGGGCGAAAAATAGCAGATTTTAGTTTTTCCCACCCACTTTTTGGCGCTTGCGCCTCTTCTTCGTTTCTGTTTTCGCCATTTTCCATGATTAAATTATATACTTTTCAGAGATAGTATGCTATACTCTTGACAGAGTCCGGTAAGGACTATTTTTAATGGAGTAAATATGGCAACGAAAGTCACCAGAATCAAGGCTCGCGACGATGCCCCAAAGGCAAAGGAAGAGTCTGAGGAAATTACTCGCAAAGTTAGCGTCAAGGCTAAGAACAGCGAGAGCAAGAAATCCAAAGCTGAGACAAAAACTAAGGCCAAGGCTGTAAAGAAAGCCGAAAAGCAGGCCGAGAAAAAAGAAAAGAAAGTCGGTTATTTCCGTGGTGCCGTCCGCGAACTTCGCCAGGTACGCTGGCCAAATCGCAAGGAAACCTGGAAGATGACTCTTTCGGTTATCGTATATGTCGTCATCCTTGCAGTCATTATCATGCTGCTCGATGCGCTTCTACAATTTATTTTCACTAAAATCCTGGGAGGAAACTAATTTATGGCAGTTAACCGCTATGATGGTACTCGCGCATGGTATGCAGTTAGTACCTACTCCGGCTACGAAGACAAGGTGGCCGATTCCATCCGTCAGCGTCTCGATGGCGTAGATTTCGCCGACAAGATCTTTGACGTTATGGTTCCAAAAGAAAAACAAATTGATATCAAGAACGGCAAGCGCCGTATCGTCGAAAAGAAGATTTTCCAGGGCTACGTGCTCGTCGAAATGAAGCTTTCCGATGCTACTTGGTACATTATTCGTAACACGCCAGGCGTAACCGGCTTCGTCGGTACTGGCACTCAGCCAACTCCAGTTTCAAAGAAAGAAATCGAAAAGATCAAGAAGCGCATGGGCGTTGACGATCCAAAGTTCACCGTCAACTACTCTGCTGGCGAGGTCGTTTCCGTCACCGATGGTCCATTCAAGGGCTTCGAAGGTACTATCTCCGAGATCGACTCGAATAAGGGTAAGCTCAAGGTTCTCGTTTCCATGTTTGGTCGCGAAACCGCCGTCGAGCTTGACGCACTACAAGTTAAGAAGATTGACGACTAGTATGAAAGCGCTTAAGAATCTTAAGCGCCCAAGCCGCCTTAGCGTATTCTCCGGAATCGCGGCGGTTTTTTTGGCTCTAATGATGCAGTCGGGCGGCAGCGCCATGGCTGGCATTATGGGTTATTCCGCATTGTCTTTCGTTATCGGATTCTTGCTCTATTTTGCCCTGTTCTTCTTCCTGATTCGCAAGCTGTTCCTCTTCCTTGACCGCAAGCCAAAAGCACGCGCGAAAAAACAATCTTTCGTAAACAAATTCTCCGTTAAATACTTCTTCATCTTCTTCGGCATCATCTTGCTATGTTGGCTGCCAATCTTCCTGGCATACTACCCGGGCGCCTTTGGCTATGATGTCGAGTACCAGATGACCGACCTCGATACTTTCGATGGGCACCATCCGCTCATCCACAATATCTTCCTACGCGGGACGGTCGCGATTGGCTACAAGCTATTCGGCCCAAACAACCTCGCTATCGCATTCAGCACGGTGATCCAGATGATTATCATCGGGGGCGCATTCGCTTATATCTGCGAGGCTTTCCGTCACTTCGGCAAGAAGTATCTTCATTATGGTGCAGCGCTGTTCTTCGGCCTCATGCCATTCTGCAGCTATATGGCGATTAGCCACACCAAGGATGCGATGTTTATCGCTTTCTTTGCGATGAGCCTGATGATGATTTTCGAGGCTTTAGTTATCGAGAAAATCAGCGTAAAACGCATTATTGGCACGTCGTTTATCTTCATGTTGACAGCACTATTTCGCAACAACGCGCCATACATTGTCGTCGCTTGGCTCATCATCGCATCAATCATGCTTTGGCGCTACCAGGCGAAGCGCGTGCTGCTTTACGCTTGTGCAGGCGGCCTCGTGCTCGCTGGCGTATTCCATATTGTCGGAACTCGCGTATTCTCAACTACGGGCGAAACTGAGCTCAGCGCGCCATATTCCGTGCCGCTTCACCTCATGGCCGCCACGATCGCCTTCCACCCGGAGCTTCTCGACGAAGAGAATCTCGAGGACGGTAAAGTCTTTGGCTACTTCGATAAGGAGAACGTCGAAGCCGGCGCATATTATTGCCCAGTTCTCGCTGACTGCGCGAAGCATACCTTGGGTCTGCAAATTACGAACGAAAACAAGATGCAGATGCTCCTCACGACCGCAAAGGTCGGCTTGAGCCATCCGGCAGACTATCTCAAGTCTTACATTTATCTCATGAAGAGTTCTTGGTATCCGTTCTCTTATGACTACTACAAGATTTACGGCACGGTCAATCCGGCCGGCGAAGAAGAGGCGGGCTTCCGCGAAGGCATTACGCGCCCAACTATCATGGCGCCATACGTCACGCATCAGCCGCTCTTGCCGCATCTTCGCGCCTTCCTCGATAAGGAATGGTTTAACTTGGGCTACTCTGGCAATCTCATCACGAACACCATCATGGTCCCAGCCACTTATGTACATGGCCTCGTGATTATCATTTGCTACGCTTGGTATTCTCGCCGCAAGAAGCTACTTCTCATGACGATGCTACCACTCATGGCTTACGGAACGATCTTAATCGGCCCATGCGTGCTCATTCGCTACATGGCGCCAGTCATGGTCGCAGTACCGATGCTCTACGCATATACTTTCGTCTATAAGGATAGCCTACTGGAGAAGTAGATGAAGCTGCGGAGGCCAGATAGAATTACCGTTTTCTCAGGTATTTCGGCGTTCTTGCTCTCCGCGACCTTTGCTATTGGCCCACTATTCACTGGAAACAGCTCAAAACTCGTTTGCGTTTTGAGCTTTTTGATGTATCTTCCAATTTTCTGGTTCGCAATCTATAAGCTCTACGGCTTTTTCGACAAACTCACCAAGCGCCGCGTTCGTAAGGTAGACCTGGCCAAAACACGCTTTTCGTTTAAAAACTTTTGGCTATTCTTCGCAATCATCATAATCCCGTCTATCCTTCTACTTTTAGCCTTCTGGCCGGGGCATTTCGGATATGACGTGGGCGGAGAATTGCTTGGAGAAGGCGTCTATTCCGACCATCATCCACTGATTCACGTGCTATGGCTTCACGGCATCGTAAGAATCGGCAATCTGCTAAATCTCAGCCCGAACTTGACGGTTGCTCTGATGTCGATTAGTCAGATTGTTCTTTGCGCCGCAATATATGCTTACATCTCCGAGTTTTTCTCGCGAATTACCTCTAGAAAATGCGGGATTTTTGTCGCATTACTTTTCGCATTACTTCCTGCGAGCAGCTTTGCGATGATTGCCATTACGAAGGATACCGTGCATGTGGCTATGTTCTGCTTGGTGGTCACCCTCGCATATCGCCTATTTTGCCTTAAATCGCCCGCTAAGCGAGACATTGTTGCATTTGTCGCGATTGCTGGGCTGTTTGGGGTTACCCGTAATAATTCAATATATATCCTAGCTCTGTTCGGCATCTTTAGCTTCTTCCTACTCAAGAGGCATGCTCTGCGCAAGACGATGACGATTTGCGCATTTTCGTCACTAGTAGTTGCCGTTATTCTGAATGCCGGTCTTGCGGCCTATGCGCATCCTTATAAGCTGCAAGCATCAGCAGCGTTTAGCCTGCCGCTCCAGCTCGTTGCCGGCACGGTCGACGCCCACCCAGAGCTTATCCCTGAAATCAATAGCGGAGAGAAGATCCTTGGGTTTTTCGAATATAGCTCCGATTTTAACACCTACGACTTCTTCAGCAAAGGCTCCGACGTTACAAAAAATAACAGCTACGCTAAGCAAATCGAGGGGCGCGAGTTCGAATTCCTGCTACTAACGGCCAGAACTGGCCTCAGATATCCGGCCGACTACCTGAGAGTATTCGGCGACCAGACGCTAAGTTCTTGGTATCCATTCTCCTACGACTATGCCTATTATTACTATAAATTCGGTGGGCAACTCAACTTCAACGAGTCAACAACGCAGCAAACAGCGATGTTACCAAACGTCCAGGACAGCTCGAAAATCCCGTTCCTACGCGATTTCCTTTCTTACGAATTCCGCGAACTGCACTATCGGGATAATCCGTTTTTGCTCTTCTTATGCGCTCCAGCAAGCTATGTTCTGGCTCTGCTCGTATTGGCTCTTTATCTCGCCTATCGCAAGGATAGGATTCTGTTCTTGGTCGCAAGCCTCGCCCTGTCATGCTACTTCGTTATCTTAATTGCTGCGCCGTGCATCCTAGTTCGATACATGCTACCGATCATGCTAGCCGTACCGCTTCTCTATCTATTGAAGCTTCGCTCTAGGGCTCGCATCTATTAGCCTTTTCATAACCGTTATGTTTGACCGCAGTTTTAAGAGGTGGTATAACATAGGCAGATTGACTTGCTCATAGTTCTTTAGAAAGAAGGTGATAAGATGGCAAAGAACTTTTTGGACAAAGCGAAGGAATTGTTTAGAGGAGACCAAAAATTGCATTTTGAGCCGAAGGATAATATCTCAAAAGACTGCCCTTCGGATTACAGGCAAACCATTACTTCCGTGGCAAAAGACATTAGGAGCTTTCTGGGGACTTATCTCGACGAACCAAACAATGAGCTTACTAGCGAAGAGCTTTCTGTTTACGTCAAAATCTCTGGCAATAACAGGACTCTTTATAGTTTGACGATACTCAGAAAACGCCAGAATATGTCCACCGACAACACGGTTTATAAGAATAGCAATACCCAGACACTCGGGAGAGGCAAAAACAGCTTTTCCTTCAAGATAAGTGTAGCTATTTTTATAAAAAACCGGAGCAAGCGTGGGATCGACCGCGCAGCAGGTCTTTACAGAAAACTCGAAGAGTATCTTGAGGCAAAGCACAGATGGTAGTCAATCTTATCCGCTAACCCACCTTTGTTTTGAAGGTGGGTTTTTCTTATCCTTGCAAAAATCGCCAAAATTAGGTATAATTAACCCCGTTACGCACGATTATTAATCGTAATCGCCGGCGAAGCGCTTCAAAAGCCGGCAAAGGAAAATTAATAAAATGGCAAAACAGGTTATTGGCAACTTGAAGTTGCGCATCCCTGGCGGCAAAGCGACGGCTGGGCCTCCAGTAGGTAGCACCCTCGGTCAGTGGGGTCTTAATATGATGGATTTCATTAACCCATTTAATGAAGCCACCAAGGAATACATGGGCAAGAATGTGATTGTTCACATCGCTGTCTATGATGACCGCACTTTTGACTGGAAATGCCTCGGTCAGCCTGTCGATGACTTGATCCGCGAAAAGATCAAGCTCGAAAAAGGCAGCGGCCGTCCAAACACTGAGAAAGTTGGTAAGATTACCATGGCTCAGATCAAGGAAATCGCCGCAGTCAAGAAAGATCAGCTCAACGCTATCGACGAAGCTGGCGCTTGCAAGATTATTGCTGGCACCGCACGCTCGATGGGCGTCGAAGTTGTCGAGTAAGACACCGCAAACAGCACCCCTGGACAACAGGGGTGTTTTTTGTTATAATATCAAAATCTAGTTAGCTTCAAAAATTCATCAGAAAGGGGTGGTTTTTATGAAAGGAAGGCTAATTGGTGCAGCTTTCATTATCGCGACGTTGGCGATTTTTTACTTTAACCTGAGAGAAATTCTTGCAATTATCTTCCCTATTGTAGTGGTTCTCTACTTGGTAAAAGTAATGATCGACACTTATGTTAAGCCGTTTCAGATTGCAGCTTCCTATTCGTACGAATTCCCCCGTGCCGTGTGCGCGAACCTATGGCTCTCGATAGCCGCAACGGTATTCTGTATTTATTTTAGGAAGCTAATGCTCGGGGCTATGCCTCTCGACATACGAGATGATTTCACGAATCTGTTCTTCTTCGCGTTACTTCTTTGTATGGCCGAGATATTAGTCATATCGAGCGAGATGCCGTTTCGGGTAAACTCTAAAGCATGCAAACCGCATGGAGCATGGCTGGCGCAAATAATGTTCCTCTTCTTCGCCGCCATCTTCTGTATGTTGCTGAGGAGGCAAGAGATGCTATTCGTCGTAATAGTATGCTCTCTATCTGACACGGGTGCCTTTACTGCCGGAAAGTTATTCGGCAAGCACAGGGCAAAATTTTCCGCTAGCATCTCGCCAAACAAGACTATAGAAGGATATGTCGGCGGAATTATATTCACGCTGATAGCAATTCCGGTGGCGCTATTGCTCAGAATAGCGATTACCCCTGGGTTGATCCTCTACTTGATTTTAGGCGGCTTGACAGCAGAGATCGGCGACCTGCTTGGTTCCGCGACCAAGCGGCAGTTGTCGATAAAAGACAGCGGAGATGGCTTGCGCGATAAGTTCATCTTCGACGGACTCGAGTATCCGATTCGCGGGCATGGCGGATACTTGGATCGTATAGACTCGATATCTCTTAATATCATTCTATACGCTGCTATTCTTGGAGCGCCGCAGCTTTAATGCGGCGCTTTTTCTTGCTCTTGACTATCAGGGGTAGATTTAGTATACTAGAACAAGTTAAATTTAAGGTCGGGAGGCGATGAGCCGTTTGTACCGCGAAAGGAATTTCATGGCAACTAAGAAAGATGCCGAAAAACTTGAGACTCCAGAGGTCGAGACCCCTGTAGTCGAAGAAGCTCCAGTTGAAACTGAAGCTCCAGCAGAAGACGAAAAATTCGCAAAAGCTGGCAAAAAATCTAAGAAGCACGTAGAGGAAGCCAAGGCTGAGGAAGAGCGCCAGGCTCGCAAGGCCGAGAAGGCTGCTGAGCCAGAGAAGAAAGTTGGTCCAAAGCCAGTTACTCGCACTCGCCTCGAACGCCGCGGCAAGAACTACCGCAAGGCTGTCGAGAAGATCGAAAAAGGCAAGGTCTATAACCTCACTGACGCTATCAAGCTCGCTATCGAGACTAGTCCAGTCAAGTTCGACGCTACTGTTGAGATGCATTTCCGCCTTGGCGTAGATCCACGCCAAGCTGATCAGAACATCCGCGCTACGGTCACCCTTCCAGCTGGTACTGGTAAGACTGTCCGCGTCGCCGTCTTTGCTCCACTCGATCTCGCCAAGGCCGCTAAGGCTGCTGGCGCAGACATCGCAGAGGACGAAGAGTTCACCAAGCGCCTCGATAAAGAACAGCTCGATTTCGACGTTCTTATCTCTACCCCACAGTACATGCCAAAGCTCGGTAAGTACGCTCGTCTCCTTGGTCCAAAGGGCCTCATGCCAAATCCAAAGGCTGGCACTGTTACGACCGACATCGAGAAGGCTGTCAAGGAAGCTAAGGCTGGTAAGATTGAATACCGCGTCGACAAGCAGGCCATCATCCACGTTGGTCTTGGCAAGGTCAGCTTCGGCGCTGACAAGATTGCTGAGAACGTTAACGCGTTCATCGAAAGCCTCAAGAGCCAGAAGCCTGCATCCATCAAGGGTCAGTATGTGAAGTCCGTCTTCATTAGCACCACGATGGGTCCAAGCATCCAGGTCGAAAACAACTACAACTAATCTAGTTAAATCAAAAAAGTTCCGGTGTAATGCCGGAACTTTTTGTTTGGCTAACTATAAGTTTGCGTCTTCTTCTACACAGGTAAGATCGCGCTCGGTAACGCCAGTTTTAGCGTCGCTTCCGACGAGATACTGGTAGTTCTTGATAAAGTTGCGTTGTTCGAGAGTAAGATCCTTGCAGGCTGGTGCGATCAAAGTGCTATCGTTATAGCCGAGGAGCTCAGTCCATTCGGAGTCCTTCTCCGCCTTGCGGTACCAGGTACCGGCATACCATGCGCCATCCATGCCTTCAATGTTGGTATTAATCATGGCGAAGTAGTACTTGTTGTCCTTTGTAAGGCCACTAGCGCGAACAACAAAGGATTCCTCAGGAGACGAGACGACGAGGCTCTCGAGGCTATCGAGGTCGATGTCGTCGGCAGACGGCTTGGCCGGTTCCTCTGGCTTTTCGGCTGGTTTGTTCGGCGTAATAGGCTTGGTCTGGCTAGAAGTAATCGTGCGGCCAAGAATATTGGTCGTGCCGTCGACGAAGAAGAGATAGCAGAGACCGCCACAGCCAGCGATAGCGAGCAATGCAAACAAGATAGTAGCAACCTTCCAACCGGCGCCGCCTTTGCATTCCTTTTTGGCTTTTGGCTCCTTGACGGAGTCAATCGTCATGATTGGGTCTTCTTTCTCTGGTTCTTCAACCGGTTCGTCGAGCTTAAACTCAGGCTTCTCTTCTGGCTCTTCGGCTGGGATATCTTCCTTGAACTCTTCTTTTGGCTCTTCGATTTTTTCTTCAGGCATAGAATCCTCGACTTCGCTGCTCTCGAGTTCTTCGATTGCATCTTCGAGTTCTTCGTTCTCAGTCTTTTCAGTTTCTGCTGGAGATTCGTCTTTCATCCCACCGAAACTGTGAAGTTCGCTAGCATCATGACTCTCTTCATTAGAGCGGTCAAAGCTGTTTTCTTCGTCGTTCATTATTAATAATTCTCCTTATGCTTAATATTTTAGCATAAAAAATACGCCCCGCAAGAGGCGATGGGCGTATTTAGCGTTTCTTTTCCTTGACTTCGTTGCGGCCGAGGTTCTTCTTCGTCTCGGTGAAGACAACGTGCTTGCGAAGTACTGGATCGTACTTGCGAAGGCTGAGTTTGTCAGGGGTGTTCATGGTGTTCTTCTTCGTATAATAAAGGCGAATACCAGATTCCTCAGAAACTAAACCGACAAGCTTGCGCTTGGTATTATTTTTCTTTGCCATACTGTTCGCTATTTTATCACAAATATTATTTTCTTGCAACAGATAGCTAGTGATACAATATAAGCATGAATATCACTAGCGAAGAATTCGACAAAGAAGTCCTAAGCTGCGACAAACCTGTCGTCGTAGATTTTAACGCGACTTGGTGCCCACCATGCCAGGCTTTGCATCCGATTCTCGAGGAGCTCGCCACAGAGAGCGACGAGTACAAGGTGGTATTTGTCGATATTGACGAAGACCCAATTCTGGCAACCGAATACCGCGTTTCGTCGATTCCGTGCCTAGTGTTTTTCAAGAATGGCGAAGAATATGAGCGCCGCGTAGGACTTACGCCGAAGAAGCGCATTAAGAAGATTTTGGAGGCCTAATGTACGATATTTTGATTATTGGTGGCGGTCCCGCAGGACTTACTGCCGCGATTTATGCTTGCCGTGCCGGCAAGAAATGTTTGGTGCTAGAAGCGACCGCTTGCGGTGGCCAGATTCTCAATACCGACAAGATTACGAACTATCCGGCAGTAGCGTCCGTTTCTGGCCCAGAGCTGGCGCAAAACATGCAGCAACAGGTTCTCGACCTCGGCGCCGAGATCGAGTTCGATAAGGCCACGATGATTACCGCAATTAATGGCGGCTTCTCCGTTAAGGGTGAAGATGGCGAATATTCCGCCAAGTCGGTCATTATTGCTGCCGGCACTTCCCCGCGCAAACTTGGCCTCGCCCGCGAGGACGAATTCATCGGGAAAGGCGTTTCCTACTGCACGACCTGCGATGGCGCATTCTACAAAGGTAAGACGGTCGCAATTTACGGCGGCGGTTTCTCGGCTGCCTACGGCGCGCTCTACCTAGCAGATATCGCAGATAAGGTTTATCTCGTCCATCATCATGACGAACTCCGCGCAACCGGCGGCGTCATCGATGCAATTAACGCAAATCCAAAGATCGAAATGGTTCTCGGCTCGGATATCGCCGAGCTCGAAGGCTCCGAAAAACTCACCGGCATCACGCTTGCCGATGGCCGTTCGCTAGAGGTAGACGCACTATTTGTCTCAATTGGCCGCGTGCCGCATTGCGATTTCTGCATTGATCTAAAGCTCGACGACGAAGGCTATATCGTCGCAAATGAAAGCTGCGAAACGAACATTCCGGGTATCTTTGTTGCTGGCGACGTACGCACAAAAGCGCTACGCCAGATTGTCACCGCGACCGCCGATGGCGCAGCCGCCGCCGAGGCCGCAATCCGGTTCTTGAATTAACCTGAAGTTTATGCTAATATAATCAACAGGTTGCCGCCTTAGCTCAGTGGTAGAGCACTTCCATGGTAAGGAAGGGGTCTCGAGTTCAAGTCTCGAAGGCGGCTCCATTTTTGTTGCCTCGCCTTTGTTGACTTTGTGCTAATTTTGTGCTATAATTATAAGACACGCACTATTTGGCTGGCACCTTAAAAACTCAAGAAAAGAGGAGTTTTTGCCAGCCATAAAAACACGCACATAGGAGGTTTTTATGGACAAAAATGATTCGTTTTCAAACATTGCCGCACTTTACAGCAAAGCTGCTGGAACGGAGTTCGTCTTCGACGGCGACCACATGCCACCTACAGATGAGCAGCTCAGAATGCTGAAGGCCGCGCTGGCCTACCGCCTGACTTCAGATCAGTTTTACGTTATCGTAAAACATTTTGGTCTTGAAGGCGGCCCGAGGATTAGTATCGAGAATATAGCTCTCCTCGGCCGAGATTCGTGGGAAGTCTACTGTGATGCGATGAATGCGCTCGGGAGAAATCCCCTTCCGCCATTTCCTATCACGACCATCGACGAGGAAGTCGCGCATAAACTCGGGTCCGACGAAAGCATTAAGCACCTCGGTCTAAGTACCCGCACCCTCAATGCACTGTTCCGCTCCAACATATATACAATTGAGGATTTGCTAAGAGTCGAGAGAGGAAAACGATTTTTCTGTAGAAATTTTGGCGATGGGAGCCGCAAAGAACTTGAGGCGGCAATGGCAAAAGCCGGCTACGCAAATTTTTCCGCACGCTGATATCTCTTTTCGAGAGGATAGCCCTCGGCTTCGGCCGGGGCTATTTTTTATCTTTCGCAAACGCCTTGAAGCAAAAGAAGACGAGCGTGATGAGCACTGCGAATGCGAGTGGCTCAATAATATAATCTTGCACGGTGTAATGGAATTCGGAGTGAGTGATGACGCCAGCCCAGAAGAGATCGAGGAGCGGCCAGATAATCATCGCGGCGACCGCGCTGATTGCCCAAAATACTAAGATTTGTAGATACTTGTTTCCAATTTTCTTTGCCATAGGGATATTTTAGCACAACAGAAAGGCCCCCTCTTAGAGGGAGCCTAACTAGGTGGAGGTCATGACTTAGTGAAGTAACGAGAGTAAGGCGGAACCGAGCATACCACCAATGGCCGCCATTGCGAGACCCTCGATTGCACCGCATTGTGCCGAATCTACCGAAAATGCCATGAATTCGAGCAGCCTGTCGTTGGGGACATAGCCCAGCTCATAGATACGCTGGATAATCAACTCCGAATAGTCGGTTGCCACCTTTTCGACTTCGCCGCTCGCCAGATACCCGAGAAGACCAGACATAGCCCTCTCACTCATCGTCTTAATTTTATAGCGAGTTCTCGGAGAAGGCCTTCCCGCATGCTTTATGTTCATCAAGACGGAACGAGGTGCGCTGCCGCAAGTTTCGGTGTTCAAGTAGCCCGCCATTTCCATATACCCCGCAAACGCGAAGGTATTCATATATGCAGCGAGCTTCTCGACCAATAATTGGCGCATATCTTCACTGAGTTTGCCACTGCCTTCGGCTGCTGCCGCTGCCCTAAGAATTGACGAGAACGTATCTTCCATCTCCTCGAGATAGAGCCTGCCGCCATTCTTGTTCTTGATAACAAGATCGTACAAAAGCTGCCCCATGGCCTCAACGTCGTTCTCCTTGACCATCCTAAAAACATCTACGTTTGTGACTTCCATAGTAAGCCTCCTAGTTGTAAAAAGATCAAGGCCCGGTAAAGCGGACCTCGTCTTTATTATTATAGCACAGTTTTGCCGAATAGTCAATGGAGCTACTTCAGGAAGCCGTTGATTATTTGGGATTCGGCCTGGAGCTGAGTGAGGCCGAGCGACATGAGCTTCGTGAGCTGTTCGCCGGCGATTTTACCAATGGCGGCCTCATGAACGAGCTGCGCGTCGACGTGCTTGGCGTCGAGCGATGGCGTAGCGATTACTGAGCCCTTATCCTGGAGGATTGCGTCGCACTCAGAGTGGCCACGACATTCGTTGTCGCCCTCGATGTGGAGCGTGAATTCCTGGCGCGATTCGTCAGTCGCGACGGAGCGCGAAACAATATCGGCGACGGAGTTTTTGCCGAGAAGCAATGCCTCGATGTGGGACTTCGCGTGCTGCTTGCCCTGGGTGAGCATCTTTTCGTGAATCAAGACCTTCGCACCATCTTTCAGCTCAGCTTCAGTGATGCGCTCGGTCGAATCGACGCCGCGAATCTGCTCGAGCTCGAGCTCGGCGTAGCTATTCTCGGCTAGATACACCTTCGTCGTCGGATTAATCCACTTGCCAGTAGATGGGCCGGCGCCGTAATGTTTTTCGATATATTTCACCTTGGCGTTCTTGCCAATATGGAAAGTATGGACGCCATTATGCTCCGAGCGACTGGCGCCGCAATTATAGATACCGCAACCCGCGACGATCGTGACGTCGGCGTTGTCGCCGATATAGAAATCGTTAATGACGGTCTCCGTAAAGCCGGTCTTAGTGATGATGACCGGGATATGGACGACATCGTCCTTCGTGTTCGGCTTGACGGTGATTTTTAGACCGCCTTTTTGCGACTCGACGTTAATATTTGCCGAGCTCTGGCGGCCGACCGCCTTGCCGTTGATACGGAAATTGTAGGCGCCCTGCGGGACTTCGTTGATGTCTGCGACCTCGCGGAAGAGGTCTTTTTCGATTTGGTCGAGAGTTTTCATGCCTGCTCCTCCTCTAGTTCCTCTAGCATCTTGGTGGCTGGGCCGGATTTCGCAATCTGGCCATCTTTCAGGACGACGATGCGGTCGGCCTGCGCCATGAGACGCTTTTGGTGCGATATCACGATAATCGCGCAGTTGCGCTTGCGGAGCTTCTGGAAGACCTTCACGAGGCGGTCGAAACTCCAGATGTCGATACCAGCCTCCGGCTCGTCGAAGATCAGGAGTTTGGCTGGGCGCGCCAGGGCGCTCGCGATCTCAACGCGCTTCAGCTCGCCGCCAGAGAGCGACTTGTCGATTTCGCGGTCTAGGTAACTCTCATCGAGACCGACCTCAGCGAGGAGGCTAGCAAAGTCGATGACGCCAGGATCGAGGAAGGTCTCCTGTCCAGTCACGGCAATCTGCAATAGATCACGCACAGTCAGGCCTTTGAAATGTACCGGCTGCTGGAAAGAAAAGGCGATGCCCTTCTTTGCGCGCTCCGTAATCGGCAACTCGCTAATATCCTCTCCGTCCAGGATAATCTGGCCAGAGCTCTGCTGTTCGATGCCCGCAACAATCTTTGCGAGCGTAGATTTGCCACTACCGTTTGGTCCGGTAATGACGACGAATTCGCCGGGCTTGACTCTGAGCGACAGCTCACTCAGAATCGCGCGACGATTCGCTTTAAAACATAAATTGTTAAGACATATCATAGCCCTCTAATTATAGCATTTTGGTATAATGAAATTAATGGAAGCATCTGTAAAAATGAGCATTGACGGGCGCAAAACCGCGATTTTTAACGCCTACGAGGTGCCAGAGAATTTTCAAGCAAGGATTAATGACTTAATCGCAAAAATGGAGGAACTCGGCAAGGGCTGCAAAGATAGCGCCGACTTTGAGGCGAAGTTTGCTAGCTCGCCGCTGAACGCCGAATATACACAATTATTTACCGGCCTCGCGATGGGCGGAGCCAAGTGCAAGTATGGCCCAGCACCAGGCGAGATTGAGGAAGTCGACCAGGCAGAGGTCGCGAAAGATCTCGCGAAGGATTATGCCGAAATGGAAGTCGAAGGCGCCGTTCAGCACGTGCGTGGTCGCGCATACCGCGCGGCAGAAAGCAAGATTCGCGACGTGCCGGTGATCGGCGATGCGATTGACGCGAAACGTAAGTTTGATTTCTTTAAAACAATCACAGGAGGTAATAATGAAGAATAGCAGAATCGTATTTGGTAGCCTAATCGCTGCGATTGCAGTAGTAGCGGGCTTGGCACTCGGCAGCCTGCTCTGGCAAAAACGTGTACCGGCGTTACCTAAGGCCGAAGTCGCAAATAACGAACGTGGCCAAACTTTTGGCATCGACAAGAATATTAACGAAGCAAGCATTGATAAGTATCTCGGTCGCGACGACGTCGTCTACCGTGATATGCGCATGCTCGAGGATCCAGCAGAGTACGAGAAAATCGATGGCGATAGATTTCTATCCGGCATCGTCGAGGGCTTCGAGGTTACACCGCTTCCTTATCTCGTGAACGTCGAGGGGCTTCCTGAGGCTGTCGGCAAAACCTACGAAGGACCGACGCTATATACCGTAACGGATGGCAAATATACCGAAAATTACAAGGAATCGAAGCAAATCCTCGAGGATCTCTTCCCGAAGGACAAGAATATCTTCCTGATGTGCGGCGGTGGTGGCTATGCCGGCATGACGAAGCAGATGCTCGTCACGCTCGGCTGGAATGCAGACAAGCTCTATGTCGTCGGCGGTTACTGGTACTACGAAGGCGAGCATAATATTAAGATTAAGCAAGGCGACGGTAGTTTTGCGTTCTGGAAATTAGCTTATCACAATATCGACTTTAGTAAATTGACCGAGACCCAGGATGAATAAACGCACAAAAAAGTGGCTGATCGGGGGCGCGATTGGACTAGCGGCTCTCTTCGCTGCGGCCTTTGCGATCGCCGTCATTATCCCGCACGATTCGCGCGTACGCCTCGAATCTTATGGCAAGAGTGAGTCAGTTTTACTCGACGACAAGGAATACGAGCAGATGATTGCAGACAAGCGCTCATTCCTAATAATGGTGAACCAGCCAGGATGCATTAGGACGGACGACATGAGCACTTGGTTTCTGGAATATCCCGAGGAAATGCAGTTTAAATACTACTCCATGAGCTGGGCTCATGCGAAGGATACGAGCCTACACAATTATGTGAAATATGCGCCGTCGCTCGCTGTAATAAAAGGCGGCGAGGTCATTGCCTGGCTTGACGCCGACTCCGAGGAAGACGAGAAGTATTTTGGCGATCCAGAGGAACTCAAGACTTGGCTGAAAAAGTATATAATTTTCTAGCCGAGAGTAGTATAATAGTAAAAAGCTAATAATTATTTTACAGATTACGCCGAGCGAGTCTTAACTGAGAATGGATTTAAGAGATCCGCCCGGAAAATAGTGGAATAGTGGATGAGTAAAAAACATAAGCAAAATTTGGCTTACCGCGCCGCGAAGAGGACTTTTGATGTTCTCATCTCGTGTATCGGTTGCATTTTTTTGCTGCCGCTAACACTGATTGTAAAGATTATTTATCTAGCCCACGGCGATAAGCACTCGATTTTCCTGGAGCACTACCGTGTCGGCAAGAATGGCAAGATTTTCCGAATTCGTAAGTTCCGCACAATGGTTCCCGGCGCCGAAGCAATGCTCGACAAGCTAAAAAAAGACCCGAAGTACCGCGACGAATTCAAGAAGTACGGCAAAATTCAGAATGACCCACGCGTCAATAAATATAGCCGCTTCTTGCGTAAATCTAGCCTAGACGAGCTGCCGCAGCTCTACAACATCATTGCTGGCCACATGTCGCTCGTCGGGCCACGTCCGCTCGTTGAAGGCGAGCTAGATGAGTTTGGCGGCGATCACAAGCGCTACGAGTCGATGAGGCCAGGCCTCACTGGCTGGTGGGCAGTCAATGGACGCAGCGACATCGACTACAAGAAGCGCCTCGAGCTCGAATATTACTATGTCGACCACGCCAGCCTTGGCCTAGACATAAAAATCAACTTCAAGACATTCGGTGCTGTTTTTGGCGGCGAAGGCAAGGGTGCGAAATAATGTCAGAGTTCGCCAAGATCATCATCGCTACGCACAAAAAGTACGATATGCCGAAAGACAAGATTTATCTGCCAGTACGCGTGGGCGCCGCGCTCGCCGATGACGATTTCGGCTACCAGCGCGATGACGAGGGCGAGAATATCTCCACCAAGAACCCTTATTACTGCGAGCTCACCGGCCTTTACTGGGCTTGGAAGAATTGCGACGCAAAGTATATCGGGCTCGTGCATTACAGGCGCCATCTGGGTATGAAGAAGACGCTCGCGACGACGCCAGCTAGGCGCATGAAGAGAGTACTGACCGAAGCGCAACTACGCCTTTTACTCGCTGATAATGACATTATTTTGCCGAAGAAGCGCAATTATTACGTGGTTAATCTTTATGACCACTACGCGAATACGATGTACGTCGAGCCGCTCGACGAGCTTCGCAAGATCATCATGAGCGACTACCCGGAGTATTACGCCGAGATGCGCAAGCTCGAGAAACGCAAGACCGCACACATCTTCAATATGTTCGTCATGCGTAAGGACATTCTCGATGATTACTGTAAATGGTTGTTTGAAATACTCGGCAAGCTAGAAAAGAAGATCGATGCAACGAAATACAACGCCTTCCATGCGCGCGTCTATGGGCGCCTATCGGAATGGTTGCTCGATGTGTATATCCGTACAAATAAACTAAAGTTCGTCGAAGTGCCAGTGATTAATATTGAAGGCGAGAGCTTCGTGAAGAAGGGCGTGGGGTATGTCACATCAAAAACATTAGGGAGAAAGTATGAAAAAAGCTACTAAACAATCGACCCTTAGAGAGATTCAGCTAGCGGAACTAGAGCTGCTGAAGAAACTTGATGCTTTCTGTAAGAAAAACAAGATTAAGTATTTCATTTCATACGGCACCCTGCTCGGCGCCGTTCGTCATAAGGGTTTTATCCCATGGGATGACGACATCGATGTGTCGATGATGAGAAAGGATTTTGATCGTTTTTGCGAGTTAGTTCAGAAAGACAAGACTCTCAAGTTTCAAAGCTTTGAGACCGATAAGGATTATCTGTTCTATGTACCAATTGTCTATGACGAATCAATTGATTTGATTCGCAATTTTAACGGAAAAGACGAAGTGATCCACCCTTGGATAGACATCTTCCCGTATGACGGAATGCCAAAAAACAAGTTCGCGAAAAAAATGCATGCCGCCAACATGATGCGTCGATTGATTCAAATTAATTTATCGGGCATCGATAAGATCGTCAAGCTAAACAAGAAAAATCGCCCATTTCACGAACGAGCGCTCATCGCCCTCGGCAAGACTGGCGCCTTCAAGATACTTAATACTAAGAAACAATTATATAAAATGGATAAAATCCTTCGAAAGTATCCCGTCGAGGACAGTGATGACATTGTATGCTTCATGGCGGGCGGCAAAACTAAAGAGATAATGCCGAAGAAATATTTTGAGCCATTCAAGAGCTACAAGTTTGAGGGTGTATCATTCCCGGGCGTCAACGACTTCGATGGGTATCTAAAACACCAGTATGGCGACTATATGACGCCGCCACCGGAAGCAGAGAGAGGCAGCAATCATGGCCTCTAAAGAGCCGCTCATCAGCATTATTGTTCCTATTTACAATGTAGCCGAATACTTGCCGCGCTGCCTAGACAGTATTCTAACGCAAACCTACAGTAAATTCGAAGTGCTCCTCGTGAACGACGGGTCTACTGATGATTCAAAAACAATCTGCGGGGAGTACGTAAAAAAGGACAGGCGGTTCATTCTAATAAATAAAAAGAATGGCGGCGTTTCAAGTGCGAGGAATGCTGGATTAGAAAAGTCTTCCGGCGAGTATATCACTTTTATAGATCCAGACGACTATGCCGATGAGGACTATCTAGAGACACTGCTAAAAACTTTGCGTAAATTCAACTCTGACGTCGCTGCCTGCGGTCACATCACTAGATATGGAGCCTCTGACACCACGCTGTCTTCAGCTTGCGGCAAATCGTTTTGTCTGTCCGCACATGACGCCGTCGAGGCAATGCTCTATGAGACATACGATGGTCTTGGCGTTTCGTTATGGGCTAAGATTTTTTCTAAAGCCCTCTTCGACGGCATCTGCTTTCCCGAAGGTAGCATATTTGAAGATACGGCCATCGTCTTCGAACTTGTCGGCTCGGCGCATAAGGTTGGCGCAAACCTAATCAGCAAATACAATTACATGATGCGCGACGATTCAATTACCAACCGTAGCTTCGACAAGAGTAAGCTAGACATGATTGATGCGACAGAGTACGCCTGCAGGAGTGCGGCCAAGAAATTCCCCGACCTTAAGCGTGCCGCAAAATGCCGCATGGTCTATGCATACCTAAGCACATTGTCGCAAGCATCCAAGTCCGCCAAGAAGCCTGACAAAAAAATTACTAAAAAACTCATACGCTACATTCGCAAGCACGGTTTTCTTATCTTACTAAACAAACGCGTTAAAGCAAGAAACAAGATTGGAGTCTTGTCCTCATTGTTTGGTTTCGGTTTTTATTCCTTCATCTGGAGGCTATATTCAACAATAACTGGGAGAAAAGTATGAAAATATTAGTCGGCTACATTGATGGGGTTCTTTCTTCGGGTATTAATCGATACCTTTTTGATTTCAAAGATAAAAACAAAGACTTAGACCTCACTTTTTTAACTCGAAGCGAGATTTGTGATGTCGAAGAAAAGACGGGGAGGAGCGATATTACCCTTAGAAAAATTTCCCGCAATCGCCACCCAATAAAACAGCTATTAGAAATGAGAAAAATTATCAAGGCAGATAACTATGACGCCGCGTACTTTAACATATCGGAATCCTACAATTTCGTCGGCATTATTGCCTCAAAAATATTCGGAGTTAAAAACGTAGTGGTCCACGCCCACGCCTCTGGCGCAGACGAGCCCAAAGCTATATCGAGATTTGCAGCCAGATTGCTCAACTGGCTATGCAAACCGGCCTTAAGTTTTACCGCAGACCATTTTCTCGCCAGTTCCGAAAAGTCAGCAAAATGGGTGTTCGGCAGAAGCGTCTATGACACCAACTCTTACGACATTGTCTGGAGCCAAATAGATAAAAACAGGTTCGTCCGCAACGAGAAAACACGGAACAAAGTTAGAAAGGCCTTAAAGATAACGGATGATTTTGTTATTGGGCACGTTGGGAGATTCTGCTATGCGAAAAACCATCGCTTTATTCTAAAGGTTTTTAAGGGGGTGGCGAACGAAGTACCAAATGCAAAGCTGGTACTAATTGGGGATGGCGAGCAAAAAGAAGAGATCAAGAAACTCATTGCTAAGATGGGCCTAGAAGATAAGGTGATCATTTTGGACCCGCTTCCAAATATAGCGGACTACATTCAGTCTTTCGATGTTTTTGTGCTACCCTCTCATTTCGAAGGATTATCTTTTGTTGCCCTAGAGGCGCAAGAGCTCGGGGTGCCATGCCTCGTTTCAGAAAACGTTCCAGACATCGTCTCCGTTACTAAAAATATTAGGTACTTAAGCATACGGAGGCCCTCATTGTGGGTTAAAGCCGTTCGCTCCATCCGAAACGGCGAGCAACTCAAGCCCAATAAAACTGTGGCGGAACACGACGAAATTTCGGCGAAAAGCTATTTAGCGAAAAAAGATTCAGAAAGAACCTACCTGATTCCTGCGCTTCTGAAAACATTGCTTACAGCTCACTACATACTTAACGTGACCGCCTTTCTTAATGGTTTTAATCTGTTACTAATTCCTTCTTTTGTTTTACTAGTTCTCTTTACGTTCGTGCGATTCCCCGCTTTCTTCAAGCGAAAAATCGATTATGCAAGGCTCTTCCTTCCATTGGCGCTATTTATAATTAGTTACATAGTCACATTTGTTATTTCTGAGAAATTTGATATCCCCACCTCTATTAAAGTCTTGTTCTGGACAGCACTGCACTTCTTTTTCATCTTCGACGTTTTTTACGCAAACAATCGTCGCTCCATAAAAAAAGAATTTTACATTCTCTGCAGACCGCTAATTCTGCTAATCTCTTCAGTCAATATACACAACATTCTCTTATTAATTCTTGGCACTTCTTCCGTCCGCCGAGTGTATAATGGGCATCTGCACAGATTCGGCCTTTCGACCTGGGGCCGCTTTTATGGTAATTATTACGACCCAAATCTAGCCTCCACCGTCTGCGTATGCGCCATCGTTCTTTCTTTCTACTTGATTACGATATCTAAAAGCAGAATAAGACAAACACTTCTAGCCGCATCAATTATCGTCAATTTGCTCTACGTTTATTTTTGCGAATCAAGAACAGGTCTCGTGACCTTAGGGATTGCCATCTTCTCATATGCACTATTGGACATAATTATCAAACAAAACAAGCGAGTTCGAAAGTCGATCATTGCGATTTTCGTATTTGTCTTATCGATTTTTGCCCTTCCGAAGATAACAATAGGGGCTTACAACTATATTTACATGTCCGTAAGTTATAACCCGTCATCCTCCACCGCAAAATCCGTAAATTATAACCCGTCATCCTCCACCGCAAAATCCGCCATTACCCCCGATAATAAGACATCCAGTAACTTGCCGATCATAGACACCACACCTTCGGAAGAGTCTCAGGATGTGCGCATTTCAAGGAAAGACGGCCAAGATGACGTTTCAAATGGTCGGATGGATTTGTGGAAGGGCTCTTTTGAACTATTTAAAATGAAGCCCGTCTTAGGTATAGGTTTTTCTAATATCACGCAGTTTGCCGCTAAATATGCGCCGAATACGTCAATCGCGAAGCGAAGAATGAGCTCGCTGCATAACCTATTTATAGAGGTGTTCGTTTCGCAAGGCATCATTGGCCTAGCTATAATTATGGCTTTCTTTACGATATCCCTGCTAATATTTATTCGCGGGATAATAGATATTTCAAAACGCAGAACATCAGCATCCGGCCAAGAGCCCGCACTAATCGCTTGCATATTCGCCATTTTCGCCGCCGCAATGCTCGAGCCTTTGTTACTCTATACAAACAATGTGGCTTCTTTTGAGTTCTGGCTATTACTTGGCTTTCTCATGGCAACAGTCGCAAGAAAGCCTTATCATAAGGCAATAAATAATAATTAGCCGGCACTAGCCTATCGAATAATCTTATACTTTCCTATATACTTCTTCGATCGGCTTCCTGACACTGGCTGGAACTTTCGTCTTCTCGTCGTAGTAACCAGCCGCAATCATGACAGCAACCTTTTCATTGTCTGGGATATTGAGCACTTTTTTCATTTCACACTCTTCATCGTACGAGTCTCCATACTCAAGAAAACACGATCCTATCCCGAGAGAATGTAGCGCATTTACAAAATTCATCGACACCAAGCCGGAATTTAAATATCCTTGGCATATTTCGGACTCATTACAAAGGGCCGATACGTCATACGTAACAACGAACATGCCGATATAGCCTTTTTTAAAGTTAGTTAACCCGTGTGCATATTTATATATGCTCTCTCTAATCGAATCCGATGATATGTTGTAGATTTTGCACATCTGCCTATTGCATGCGGTCGGTGTTAATATCGCCATCTTTACCGCACGCCTAATATCCGATTCTGACATTTTTTTATTAGCATAAGACCTAACGCTATGCCTGCTCTTCAGAAACTTCTCATAGTCAATAGCCCCATCGGCAACCATCTCTTTTCTAAGGACGACTTTTGTCCCCCCAATCCCCACCGTAAGCCCGTTGCTGTTAATATATTTCTTAACCTCTTCATATTCCGGTCTCTCATTCCAGCCATGCTCCTCATAAAAGCGCACATATTCAATTAAAATCCCACAGCCCATATCGAATGCATAATCATGTCGCCACCCATTCTTTTCATATATATCGAGATATTCAATTATGTTGCGAATTTTTTGGGTTCCAAAATATCTGGGATTGGGGCTCGTCATCCCTTTTTCTAGCGCATGCACTTCGAGAAGAATCTTATAGCCAATTTTGTTTTCGTCAGTTTTAGAATTTATCCAATTGCGCTTATAGCTCCGGATAAGCCTGTTGCTATATTTATTTATCTTGCCATTACGAATAGCAGTCGCTACGAATGGCAGCCGTTTTTTAATACTTTCCTTTACGCTAGACATACTTCCTTCTCAATTTTTTATAAATTTGTTTCATTGAGCCTGCATTTAGGTATATTGCCGACGCTACTGACAATACCATCATCGCAATGCTCATGTATATACTCTTATTATAGTAGCACACTAATATTCCCGCTCCCAAAACAGCAATGAGGAAGACTTTTCTGGCGTCATAGCGAATTTTAAAGTATTTTTTGCTAACGTCGTGCGTTCTATAAATGGCAAATACTAAATATGACGCAAGCGTCGATACGACGGCCGCATATAGACCGATCCATCTAATTAGCAAAAGGTGGACAACGATATTAATGATGGCAGAGATGATTGACGTATTCGCTATAGCTTTAGTATTATTCTTCGCTATATAGACCACACTAATTAGGCCAACGACAACCTGGAAAACCGCTGCGAGTATTGGGATGGGAATAAGATAATATGCGTCTGTATAATTATCATTTACCAGTATCTTAAAAATTATTGGCATAAATGCTATGGTGCAGAAGCCAAGAGATACAAATACGTACAGAATTTTGTTAAATACATTATTAAAATATTTCTCAATATCGCCATCATTTATATGCAAAGCTACGGACTCTGTCCAGCTCATATGAAAAATGTTATAGATTATGATAATTATGCTCGAAAACTTATAAGAAACAGAGAGCACGCCATTCGACGCGAGGCCTAGCATCAAAGACACAATCACTCTGTCTGATGTATTAAATACCCACCACGACAGCTGGTTTGGGACTAGCGGAACCGAATATCTAATTAGGCGTTTCAGTGTTTTCTTAGTGCAATAATGAACTGAAAACAATTTATATATTTTTAGCCTTAGGAATAAATATACTATTCCAACTAAGTATCCAGCTAGCGTACCCAAGAGCATGCCATCGACTCTAAGATGGATTGAAACCAAAAACAGCACATTGCACGCTATAGTGACTACCGCGGTGATTATTCCTGCTGCTGAGTATTCTTTGTTTTCGCCTATGCCTCTCGATATCTGAAGCAGCATAGTCGACAGCACACAGGCGACCGCATTGGTTGCAAGGAAATATTTGTATTCGTTATGAATGAACGGACTGACCGCTAAGAAAATCAACAGGTATACGAAAGCGCTCGCGACGGTAAACAGTATCCCCGTAGATATCACCTCTCTTTTCTTCTTTTCTTCTTTCCTGCTATCAATTAAGAACCTAAAAACGCCCTGTTCAATCTGCAAACTCATTATAGGCACGGCTAAGGACACTATTGTCATGAATAGATCTACAATTCCGTATTCTTCCGTGGTCAAGATACTAGTGTAAAGTGGAAGCAACAAAAATGTCAGTAGTTTCGTGCATATAGTGCCGATTGCTATAATAATAGTATTCTTAGCTAAATCCCTACCCCTATTCATCTCTTCGCCTCAATCGCACCAATAAGCCATTTCGATGATTTATTTCTTTCTTTTTCGAGCTTATCGTTTACCGCGCCCCAATCAATCGCGCGTTTGCACGCTTCTTCTAGTTTTTTCCCATCCGCAACTATCTTTCCGGAGAGACCAAGGATGCCGGTTAGGGTAGTAATTCGCTCAGAATACGTACTCGGGATGATAATCATTTCCTTATTCAGGATGGCGGACAATGCGGTCCCGTGAAAGCTAGTAGTCACAACTATTTCCGAATTATACAGTAGGTTCAAGAATTCATATGGGCCAGCACAGTACATCGAATGATTTTTGGCGCGAATTTTGCCGCCTTTATTCCACTTATCAAAAAACACTACTTCCAGATTACGCTCCCTAGCAATACTATTGACTGCTTCATAGTATAGCTCGGTGGCATTCCCAACACTATATGCAAACAGATATTTGCCTGCGACAATCCTTTTGCCAGGAATGACGGATTTCCATTCGTCCAACGTCAATAATATGGTGGGGTCAGCTACAAGTTTGACTCCTTTGATGCCTTGGCGCGAAATTGTATCCTCTAGGCTTCGCTCCCTCACCGAGACAGCGTCATAAGTCTTTAGAATGTTTTTAAAATACTCCTTTTTTTCCAAATATACGTCGGCATTGCCGCTACTGGCGGCGTAGGATATTTTTTTAAAATCTCCTCTTCCAAAATTTAGAGAATACACGTCGTCGACGCCGCCCGTAATAGTATGATTCCAAACCTGGTCGCTCCCCACTATATAGGCGTCGGCTTGAGGGTACTCCCCACTTTTGACAGCGCTCAGCGTATAGCAATCGGATATTTTTAGCTCGCTCCTGAATCTATTGAAGCTGTGCGTCCTTTTCGACGTTTTTCGCAGATTAATCAAATCTTTAACTAGTCCCAGTGCCATCTTGGCGCCAGTGTTGTTATAAAATGTAAATCTTTTATAGCAGTTCGATATGGCCCTATTGTCGTAATTCAATATTTTTGTGTCATATTTTTTGGATAAAAATCTCTGCAACGCATACGCTTGAAGTATGGCACCGTAGTTGTTGGCCTTATGGAATGTGATTGTGTATATTTTTTTCATGATAATTATTCAAGAGTGCAAAACTCAACCATCAACGATATGCGCTAAATTCTGCGCGCGCTGATACTATGTCATATTTTACCATATCGATAATTAGTTTGCACCTTCGCGAGGGGTGGTAATCAATAGCGGCAATCGGTTGGTGTATAATAACAATTATGAGAACAGCCCCCCCCCTCGAACATAGTTCAGCTAGAAAGAATCGTCGCTCGCAAGAGAGGCTATATTATCTCGATATATTAAATATTCTAGCGATACTAGGAGTATTGTTTCTCCATCATAACGGCATAGTTCACACTTACAGCAATTCAAGCTCTTGGGCGCAATCTCTCATCGTGAAATGTATTTTTTATTATTCTGTTCCTCTTTTCCTCATGATAACTGGAGCTACCCTCCTCGGGTACCGCAAACGCTACGATACAAAAACTTTCTTCAAAAAGCGTTTCATGAAAATCCTCATCCCCTTGATATGCTGGTCTGCATTAATGATGCTTTGGGACGTCTTCATAACTCGCTCCGTCAATATGCCGACATCGTTCGCTAGCTTCTTTAACATGTTTATGTACTCGAAGTTTAATTCAATCTACTATTTCATGTTCGTAATTCTTGGGATATATATCACAATCCCCACACTTTCGCCCCTTTCCGAAAACAAGAATCGCGGTATTCTAAAATACACTATTGTTGCCTTCTTCGTCCTAAACACTTTGATTCCAGATCTATTGCAGTTTACGCAACTGTCCGTAAATCCAAACCTTAAGCTTCAGCTAGCCGGCTGGATAATTCTTCCGCTCGTGGGGTACTATTTAAATACCACCTCTTTCAGTAAGCGTCAGCGCATACTTATTTATCTGCTTGGTGCTGCTTCCGTTGCTTATCATTTCTTAATTACTTACTGCCTCTCTACGTCGTCTGGAATTTTAAAAACTCCAGCTTCGGACTATGGACAATTCCATGTGATTTTATCTACCTCCGCCGTCTTCGTATTTTTCAAAAATCTTCGTCTAAAATTATCCCCTAGGGCATCGGGCGCGCTAAAGACTCTGGCTGGTTGTAGTTTTGGAATATTTTTATGCCACATACTTATTATGCATTACGAATCCGCTATAATTCGGCACGCGTTCGGCTTGCAGACCTCTTCATGGATCTATCGCCTTCTCTGCCCATTCCTTACCTACGCTCTTTGCGTCGGGCTAGTCCTAATCCTCAAAAAGATTCCGTTCTTGCGGCGTATCGTCCCGTAAGTGTGCTACAATATTATTAAGCATTAACGGTCTGACCCACCGTAGATGTGGAGTGTGAACACGTGGAGTGTGATCACTATAACAAACAGCGGCTCTTTATCCGCCAGGCTATGGACATGAGGCCTGGCGGATGCCGCATCTAGGCCTATGCGCCCCGCACGATCATGAAGAAAACTACGAAGATCAAAATCGCGAAGATTGTCGCAATCTGTCTCGTCGCCATTCTCTGGATGGGCGGCATTTTTAAGCTCTCTAGCATGAATTCCGACAATTCTAACGGTCACAGCACTGATATTCTCGCCGTCTTTATCGAGGACACCCTAGAGGTAACAAATAAAGCCGGCATCACGAATTCTAATCCTAGCGAAAAGAAGCTCGCGAAGGCGACAAAGCTCATTAATGCACCGCTTCGCAAGGTCATGCACGCGAGCGTTTACTTCGGCCTAGCCTTCATCATTATGTTGGTTTGCGGCATCGCCTTCGATCATCGGCGCTATGCCCTTTCCTGCATTATCGCGTTCGCCGTCGCCGCTATTTTCGCCTGTACTGACGAATTCCATCAGACCCTAGTGCCGGGTCGCACCGGCCAGGCGCTAGACGTCCTTATTGACTCTGCGGGCGCCGCAGCAGGAATTTTGTTTTATTCTACCTATCGTTTTGCGTACTGCCTCGGCATGCGCCATCAAAAAGCATTAACCAATAAGGAGAAAGTGGATGCCAAGCAAGAGTAGCAAATCCATCGACGGCCTGACTAGAAAGCCAGCCACCAAGAAGCCGGCCGCAAAGAAGCCAGTAAAGAAACCAACCGCGAAGAAACCTGTCGCCATCAAGGTGAAGGACCTCGATGCTCAGCCAGTAGTCGCCGAGCCGATTGTCGAGGAGCCAGTAGCGGCCCCGGCCGAACCAGAAACGCCTGTAACTGACGATATCTCTGCTGAGATTGCGGACCTCGAAAAATCTGAGCCAGAGATGACCGCCGAGCAGCCTGCCGTAAAGAAGGCTGTAAAGAAGCATAGCCTTGCCTCTAAGATTATTTGCCTCGTGCTTCTCCTTGCTGAGGCAGTAACTGGCGGACTCTTTATCTACGCTCTCCTCAAGCTCAACGTACTCGCCGACTGGCAGAACTACGCGATTATTGTAGCAATGACACTACTCTTCCTCTTCACCGCGCGCAAGCTCACGAAGAAGAAAGCCAAGAACGTCACTCGCATCATCTGCTGCGTCATCGCCGGCTTACTCGCTATCGGCTACGGCGTCGGGTTCTACTATATCAGCACCGTTTCTAGCTTCCTCCAGAAGATTACGACGATCGACAATACTGAGACTCAGGAATACTCCGTCGTTGTTTATAAGGACAGCAATATTAAGAAGATCGAGAAACTAGCCGGCAAGAATATCGGCTTCCAGAGTGGCAACATCCACCTAAAGCTCGCCGAAAACAAGCTCAAAGAAGCCGTTAAATACTCAAAGAAGGAATATGACGACCTCGCCAGTATCTTCATCGATATGGACAATGGTACGCTTTCTGCCGTTTCGATGGCCTCTAGCTACCTCGAGGTGCTCAAGGAAGACGCAAAGGATTATTACGATAAGCTCAAGGTTATCTATACCTACGAGATCGAGTTCGAGAAGGAAAAGAAAACCACGAAGAAAGTCGACATGGAAAACGAGCCATTCGTTATCTACATCAGCGGTACCGACTCTCGTAACGGCGTGAAGGCAACCGCGCGTAGCGACGTCAACATGCTTGCCGTCATCAACCCGAAGAAGAACAAGATTCTCCTTGTCTCCGTCCCACGCGACTACTACGTCCAGCTCCACGGCACTACTGGCAAGAAAGATAAGCTCACCCACGCCGGCATCTACGGCATCGACATGAGCAAGAACACGATGTCCGACCTCTTCGGCGGCGTCGAGATTGCCCATACCGTCAAGGTTAGCTTCAAAACCGTCGAGAACCTCGTAAACGCGGTCGAAGGTATCGATATCTACTCCGACCAGAGCTTCACGGCTTGGACGGACCGCAGCTGCCGCATTCCGAAGGGTGATATTCACCTCGATGGTCGTTGCGCCCTCGCCTTTAGCCGCGAGCGCATGTCTTATGCAACTGGCGACCGCCACCGCGTCGAGAACCAACAGAACGTCCTCACGGCCATTCTAAAGAAAGCGACGAGTATTCAGTATATTGTGAACTATCCAAGGCTTCTCAGCGCGATTGAGGGCACTTTCCAGACCAGTCTCAGCTACGAGGACATCACTAGCTTCGCCAAGATGCAGATGAACACGATGAAGAACTGGGAAATCGAGCAGTTTAGCGTCAATGGCTCCGGTAGCACTCAGCCTACATATAGCATGGGCAGCCAGCCGCTTTATGTGATGATTCCGGATCAGAACACCGTGAACGAGGCCATCACGAAGATTCAGGACACCCTCTCCACTAAGTAGTTTTGACAAAGTGAAGCTATTATGCTATCCTAGACCGATAGCTAGCTTCACTTTTTTTGGTCGCTAAGCTAAATAGCACATTGGAGGTTTACACCACATGGACAAATTCGGCAATTTGAAGATCTCGGAGTTGATCACTGAGCTCGTCGGAGCAGCACGCAAGAAGTCGCAGAGTAATGCCCTGAAGGAGAAGGTCGAAGAAGATGGCCTTGTCGCCATCGGAATCCAGACCATCTCGGCAGAAGCAAAGGAATGGTCCAAGCTCGACTCTGGCGGCACATTTATCCTTCATTATCGTCCTCTTTTCAAAAAGGGGAAGATCGAAGGAAAAATTGGCAGACGCTTCAAGGCCCGCACAGAGAGGATCGAGCAGGACATGCAGGCTTCATCCGAGGACAGAGCGCGCTATGTTCATCTGGACGATTGGTCAGTCGACAGCGATCTCGGTTCTACTTGTAGCTTCGAGATCAAGGATTTTAAGACGAACGAGCTTCATATGAGGATCGGCATCTTCGTATCTGGAGACACGGACTTCGCTAGAGAGTGTTGCTATGCCGCTCACAAACAGCTCGAGCTGATGATCCTGAAGCACTGCCAGGAGGTCAAGACCGACGGAACGACACGGCGCATCGTCTATACGCCGGCAGCGATTCCGGACCCGACTATAAGAGCGATTGCATCCTAACGGTAAACCAACAAACAAAAAATGCCGGGCCTCCTGGAGGAGAGACCCGGTTATTTTTATGTCCTTAATTTAATCCAGGGAGATCTGCCGAGACGCTAACCGTTACGACCTTTGGCTGGATGTTCTGGAGCTTAATTAGCGCCACATAACCGCCAATATTCTCGACTTGGAGCATGTCGCTATAGACGAGATTAACGGAGACGTTGTAGTTTTCGTCGCGCGAAACGCCCTTTACGCTGATACCGCTAAGCCCCTTGTGCTCATAGGGCACAGCGACGATGGAGCTCGACTTAAAGAAGTCTTCGCTAACAGTGTATTCACCGGTATGGCCAGCTGCGTCGAGGACGGCGTTAAGCTTATCCTGGCTATTAATGATGTAGTAATCCTGGCCCTTCGGGGCGTCCAGCTTATCTAGTAGATATCTAGTAACCGTCGGATATTCAGCATGGGCGTTGTAGGCGAAATAATCGGCATCATATTCAACCGTCTTTACCTCGACGATCTTATTCTTTTCCTGCTGCGCGGCATTCTCTGAGTCAAACTTGCGCTGCGCATTCATACCAAAGGTGATGAGCGCTAGTACGAAGGCCGCGCAAAGCAAAACGCTCACGACAGCGGTAATAATAATCTTCGCGTTGAAGCTTTTTTCTTCGGTTTCGTTGTGGTTCTCGTTATCCATTTGCCTTCCCTTTTTGCTTACTTGGCTAGATCCTCATGATCTCCGCTTCTTTTTCGGCGAAGAGCTTGTCAATCTCGGTGTTGAACTCATGAATCATATCGTCGACAGCCTTCTCGGCGCGCTTCTTGGCGTCTTCGGCAAGCTCCATGCCCTTAATGTCTTTGCGGGCATCCTCACGGGCCTGGCGGAGCTGAACTTTGGACTCCTCGACCTTGCCGCTAGCAGTCTTTACGATTTCCTTGCGGCGCTCCTCGGTGAGTGGAGGAATCGGGACGCGAATCACACGGCCGTCATCGGCTGGATTGAGACCAAGAGCCTGATCGGCACGAATTGCACTAGAAATCTTCTCAATGTTGCTCATATCGTACGGAGTAATTAGGAGCATAGTAGCGCCCTGGACGGTGATATTTGCAATCTGATTGAGTGGCATGTACTGGCCATAAACCTCTGCCTTTACGTTAGCGAGCATATCTGGGTGCGCACGACCGGTGCGAACCTTCTTCATTTCTTCCTTGAAACGGTCCACCACTGCTGTCATTTTGGCTTTTACGCCGTTAGTATCGAACATAGTTTGTCAAACTCCTCTTTATCTTTAAATTTTAGCACGATATCACCTGAGCCGCGAGCACTAGTGCTGATGCGAACTTTCACGCCCAATTTCTTGCTGATGGTTTTTGCTTCTGCGTCGGCATTGATGCGCGGTTTATAGGCGCCCTTGCCGGCTTTTTCGCTCTTGCGACCCTTGAGGTCAACGACATATTGCTCGACTTTGCGAGCGGTCCATCCTTCATTTACGATCTTTGGCAATACCGCCTTCACCTGAGCCGGTTCAAGCGTCACGAGTGGGCGCATCTGGCCCTCAGAGAGCTTGTGCTCGACCATAGCGTGCTTCGCCTCGTCTGGGAGGCCGAGGAGGCGCATTGTATTTACGATAGCCGGCTCACTTTTGCCAACACGCTTAGCGATCTCAGTGTTACTGAGATTGAATTGGTCACGAAACTTCTGGTAAACCGTTGCAATTTCGATCGCATTGAGATCTTCGCGCTGGACGTTCTCGATCAAAGAGAGCTCGAGGCGATTCTGAGCGCTGAGCGTGCGGACGATGGCCGGAATCTTATCGAGGCCAGCAATCTTACTAGCGCGCCAACGGCGTTCACCAGCGACAATCTTATACTTGCCGTTCTCTTTGACAACCACGATTGGCTGAACGACGCCATGCTCCTTGATGGAGGCCGCGAGAGCGTTTAACTGCTCTTCATTAAAGTTGCGGCGTGGCTGATCGGAATCTGGAATAATTTCGTCTAGTTTGATATCTCTAAGGTCACTAACGCGCTCGTCTTCTTCGGCGGTCGGATCGAAAAAATCATCAATCCCTTCGGTTGGGATGAGTTTGTCGACGCCGCTACCGAGACCGCGCTTCATGCTCATTTTGTGCGCTCCAAAACCTCGTCTGCGAGAGATTTATAGGCTTTCGCGCCCTTGCTAAAGCGGTCATACATGCCGATTGGCACGCCATGACTTGGCGCCTCAGCGAGGCGAACATTGCGTGGGATCTGAGTATCAAATACTTTGTCTTTGAAGTAGCCCTTAATCTTCGCGAGAACATCGGAGCTAAGCGTCGTCCTCTTGTCGTACATCGTAGCAAGCACACCGAGGAGTTTGAGCTTCGGGTTGATGCCCTTCTTGATATCATTGACGGTATGAAGGAGATCTGCGACACCCTGGAGTGCGAAGAACTCGGTCTGTACTGGAAGCAAGAGATAATTCGCAGCGGCCATACCATTCACCGTTAGGAGTGAAAGGCTTGGCTGGCTATCGATGATGATGTAGTCATAGTCTTTGGCGACGCTGGCAACGGCACGCTTCAAGACGAAGAACTTGTCTGGGCTCTCTAAGCCACCCATGCTAACCTCGGCATCAGCGAGCTCTACGGTAGTAGGGGCGACGAAGAGCTTCTTACACTTCTTCTTGTCCGGTTGGACGATGACGTCCTTTAGCTCGACTTCGCCAAGCATCACGCCCACGATGGTCTTCATCGAATCCTTCTGATCAATACCTAGACCAGAGGTCGCGTTGCCCTGTGGATCAAAATCAATGAGGAGTGTCTTTTTGCCGGCCTTCGCCAAATAAAAAGCAAGATTTACAGAGGTCGTCGTTTTACCAACACCTCCTTTTTGATTCGTAATCGTGATGACCTTTGCCATATATCTATTCTACCACAAGTAAGAGTCGATTATCTCAGGAATCGGAATCTCGAGCAGCACTAGGCAGTTTTCATCGAGACGCTGGCCAAGATGATTGATGAGGTCGATATCTTCCTTGAAGAATTTTACCTTCGGATTTACTTCGCGCGTAGCCTTGCCACCAAGGATGAGAACTTCGGAGACCATGTCATAGTTGAGGTTCGCAAGCTTCCTAACATCATCGGTAACGACGATGCGATCTGGTGCCTGGATGCTATAGAGCGCCTGCATGCCGTATTTCAAAGAGGTAGCGGAAGTCGAAGCGGAATCATCGAGGATGATTGCGTTATGCAAACCCTTTGCTGGGGACATACGGCCATGAACTGGGCGAATGTTATCGATGCCGTCCTTGATGCGTTCGTCGTCGATCTGAAAGAGTTGCGCAATAGCGAACGCCATCACGACTGGGCGAAGGTTATGCTCGCCGATCAGTTTGACGGTTGCCGGGAAATGGTGGCGATCGAGGTCGACAATGTCGCCCTTCTGGCCATCGAGACCGGAATCATGGAGCTCAAAGTAGTAATCCGCTGGTAAATCGTCGCCATAGGTGGTGAGATTTGGATTTTGGAGATACTTCGCATATTGCTGCGGAACGTCGCAATAGTTCACGAGTACGTGACGAGCGCGGTTCGCGAGCGCGAAGAAACCCTTCGCCTCCTCATCCGACTCGCAGCTCGTAACCACTACGATGTCCGGCCGAATGTCTGGAAATTGCGACATCGAATTATAGTCGAGAAGCACGACATCTGGATCAGCATCGCGGTTCACGCCCATCGTAACAGTGAGGGCCTGACCGAGAATCATGCCGATACAGCGAATCGCGGACTTGCGGCCAAAAGAGCCAGCAATCACGATGGTCTTGATCTGAGGATTGCGACGGAAATAACGCTCAATGCGACTTTTTGAGTCGAAAATCATCTATTTCTTTGCCTTTCTGGCAGCCTTGCGGGCAGCTTTTGCGGCAAGAATTTCGTCCTTCGAATGAATGCCGAAGAAGAGGTCGGTAATACCATTAATCATGAGATAAGTACCGAAGAGCTGAATATGTGCGCCCTGGCCGAGTTCGGTGCCGCCGAACATTACAAAGGAGACGATGGCGCCAAGCATACCATTGACGATCCACATGAAGCGGTCGGTCATGTTGCTGAAGCTCATGAAGCCCATAAGAATCGTAACGACCGATGCGAAGAGGACATAACCGGCGAGCAAGATAATGCGTACCCAGATGAGATCTTCGGTTGGCATGCCAGGGTTGAAGGTCCAGAGCAATGCGATGGCGATCGAAAGCTCAATGATACCGAGCACGAGCGGGAAACCCCAGTTGTGCGAGCGGGATTGGCGATAAATCACGTTGGCAACCTCGATAAAGGCGAGACCAAACATGGTCCAGCCAGCGATTTGAGTTAATAGCGAAATAGAATTGTCGCCTGTCGGGGCGAACATAAGGCAGAGGCCTGCCACAATAGAAATCGCACCCTTCAGAGCAAATGTCAACCAGTGACTTTCAATGAATTTTTTTGTAGTTTTACTCACTTGAAAAAGCTCCTTAAATTTCTAATTTAAGAATATATTAAACGTAAGCTTTTTGCAAGGGTTCCACCACTATACGTGACGGATTTTGGCGCGGAGTTTTTCGACCGCAAAATTGAGACGATATTTGGCCTTATTAATGACGAGATCGTGGGCGTGGAGATACTTGAGCTCCTCGACGCCGAAGCTGCGCTTGAACTGGCTGACGCCATAGAAGCGGTGCTTGGTCTCATCGAGACCAGTGATTCCCCAGAAATTGTAGCGTTTGATGCCAAGCGCACGCGCATCGCGCATGGCCTGCATATGGAGGAGCGGTGCACCGGAATATTGCGTGCCGAGCTGGGTCGAGACACCATAGTGATAGCTAGCCTCGTTGCCATAGAAAATCATGAAGTTCTGGGCGAGGATTTCGTCGCCGAGTTTCGCCGTGTAGAGTTTTACCTGGCCATATTTGGCGAAGGCCTCGAACTGCTTCATGAGGAAGCTCTCTGAGAATTCGACGAACTTGTGGCGCTTCGCAGTTTCTAGCTCGATTTGATAGAACTCGTGGATGTCCTTCGGATCTTCGCTGACACTAACCGTGATGTTATTTTTCTCGGCTTTGCGAATCTTGCGGCGAAGGCCTTGAGCGGCGCCGGCAAGGATTTCTTCTTCTGGTTTAGAAATATCAAGAATGCCAGCGAATTCAACCGAGAGATACATTGGGGCCGGCTTCAGGCCGAGGTCCTTAAATAGCTTGCGGTTCTTTTCGGTTTCCGTAATCTGCGGGCGAATGCGGACGAAAACGCAGCGGTTCTCTGCTGCCTGCTCTTCGATGTCGGCAAAGATCGCTTCGCGGAGAGACTTCTTGCTCCAATCCATGATCGGGCCGCCAGCAATCGCCATATAAGTGCCGCGCTTTGCGGTTTCAATCTGACCGACGTAGGCGGCAATGATTTTGTCGTCGTTATCTAGCGCAATACGGCGAACAACCTTCTTGCCGCGCGCTTCGTGGAAATCGCCCCAAGCCCAGGACTGCAGGAAATTTGCGTCCTCGTGACTAGTGACGAATGCGTCCCATTGTTTCTGATTTTCTGCGTTTACGATTTTCATAGATGGCGTTTCTTCTTTCGTGCTTTTTCGATAGTTGCGACTAGCTTGTAATGCATCGGCTTAACGACGATGTCGTGAGCTGGGAGGTAGGCGATCTGCTCGCCGCCAAAACCGGTCTTGAAGGTCGTGACGCCAGCGAAGCGATGATGCGGCGAGTTTGGCGGAGCGATGCCGAAGAGATTGTAGCGCTTGATTCCGAGCCTCTTCGCGTCCCGCATAACCTTCCAAGTAAGCGCGTAGGCACCTGGGAGCTTGCGGCCTTCTGGTGTCGATGCGGCTTCATGGTAAATCGCCTCGGGCTCGGTCATAAGGATTAGGCCCTTGGCTAGGATCTGGTCGCCAAGTTTTGCGGTATAAATGCGCGCTTTGTCGCCGTAGACTTCGTGCTGGGCGAGAATGAGACTGCGCGGCGACGGAACGAAGCCCTGACGCTCGGCGGTTTTTAACTGGAGATCATAGAAGTCGTTGAAAGACTTTTTGTCGGTCGTATAGTCGACCTCGATGCCGAGCTTCGCGGCGCGGCGAACTTCGTAGCGCGTTTGGCGGCGCATGTCAGCCATAAGCTCATCTTCGGATTTAGTGAGGTCGAGCATGACGGTATTGTCGGCATGGAGATGGAATGGCGCGAGTCTGAGCCCGAGCTTCTCAAATAATTTCTGATGTTTTTCGTTATTATCGATATTTGGGCGGATGCGGACGAATACGCATTTTTCTTCATTTGCGATACGTTTCAGCTCATCGATAAAGAAGCGGATCGGCTGGATCTTGCCTTCCCAATCGAGTACTGGGCCGGCCGGGATTTCCATGAAGCGACCGCGCTTAGCGTTCTTGACCACGACCATCGCCGAACCAATTAGTTTCTCACCGTCGAAGAGGCCGAGATAGCGAACCTTGAAGCCGTCGACTTCGTGCACTTTGCCCCAGTCTGCAGCCTGGAGAAAGTTGAGCTCTGGGTGCTCTTTCACTACAAATTTGTCGAGTGCTTCTGGCGCGATGTCTTTGACGGACAGCATTATTTGTCTCCTAGCTTCTTGAATTTATCGGCGATTTCGTCGGCAAGCTCGCTGGTCGAGACGAGGTAGCGCGAGTGGCGCCAGCCGTCCTTGACGGTTAGCTCGGAACCCTTGATGAGCTCATGGATTTTCTTGCCCTGGCGAAGCGGCGTGATGTTATCGTCGGCCCCCCAAATAATCTGGGTCGGCGTCGTGACCTTCGCAATATCGAGCAGCTTGTCGGATTCAATCATGTTCGCGAGAGTCTGCTTCATGTTTTCTGGGGCGTTCTCGTAATCGCTGGCGCCGAGCACTTTGTGTACGATGCGGCGAGCAAATTTCGACTTTTTGAGCGGCGACAAAACTTTTGAGAGACCACGCGAAACGTCGCGCTTGGCAGACTTCTCATAATAGCCCGCAGAGTCGAGCAGAATAATACCCTTTAGATAATTCGGATCTATGCTTAGGAGATTGAGTAAAATGCGGCCGCCATTACTATGGCCGAGCGCGATACTGCCCTTCGGTAGCTGTTCTTTTGCCCATTCAACGTAATCTTCAATAGTGTAGACTTTTTTCGATGGCTTGCCGAGGCCCGGCACGCGGAGCAATTCCGCCTCGATGCCTTGCGCCTTCAAATCCTTAATAACCTCGAGCCATGGCTCTGGTTTGTAGGTCCAACCATGTAAAATATAAAGCTTCATTATTCGAGCCCCCAGCTCGCGCGGCGCTTCTTGTGCGCGTCGTCCTGGCGAGCAAGCTTAGTGACGTCATCCGGATTCGCAAGGAGCTTCTCAACAATCCATTCGAGATATTGGCTACCCTTGAAGATAACGGTCTCCTTGCCAGTAAGATTCGCTTCGAGGAATTTGAGTGCCTGTTGTGGCTTATCAAAAGATTCGTAGTCGCATTTACCTTCGAGGAGCGGCGCGGTGTATTTCTTCGTGCGGCGACCGATCATAATAATCTTCTCGACCTTCGTATCGAGGAGGAGCTGGGCGAGTTTCTTGTGTTCTTCGCCCTCAAGATTGCCCTGGTCAATAATATCGCCGATGACGAGCCACTTGTGCGACGCATGGAGTACCTTCACCATGTCGAGCACGGTCGTCATGCTGATAATGTGCGCGTTATAGCTAGAGTCGATAATCTTCACGCCCTTCTTGCCTTCGAGATAATTGCTGCGGCCCGGTGGCATATGGTAGCCCTTCAAGTCGGTCGTGACCTTCTGGCCGAGATAGTCCATGAGCTTATCGAGCATGAGGAGCTGGACTGTCACGTCGCGCGGCATCGGATCATGGAATTCATATTTGCGGTTACCGATTTCGAAGGTAGCGCGGTCTGGATAGGCTTCATATTTTTTGAGCTTGTTCGTGTCGACTGCAACAACTTCGGCCTTGATGCCTTCGCAATGCTCACGCATCGATTCGTTTGCGCCGTCAATCAAGACAAGCTTCTTGGTACTAGCCGGGATGGTTGCGAATTCGTGCGCAATCGCCTCGTCGATATTGATAAAGCGGCCAGATTTGACCTCGTTTTCATAGAAAACCGCGTGAGAGCGGCCGAGGCTCACCCAGAGCGAAACCTCAGGCTTCAACCACTTTGCAACAAACTCGGCTTCGTGCGGGCGTTCACCGTCGCATTCAACCATATAGAATTTCTCGTGGCGGCGGTAGAAAAACGCACGGAACGGCGTCTGGAAAATCAGCGAGAACCAATGAAGCTTGCTGCCCGTAATGCCGCGCTGGCCGAGGATATCGAAAGCGATACCGAAGGCCGAGTTCGCATCGTGCGAGTAGTGCGCCTTCTCGCCGAGCTGGCTTTCGATGAGATTAAGCATTGTGGTTTTGCCAGCGGAACCGGTCACGATGATGATGCGCGGATGCCAGCGCTTTAGAGAGATATTCGCAAAAAATTTGAAGTAGCCAGCGGCCACAAAATAGAATTTTTTCTTCAGTTTAGAGACAATTGTCATGTAGGTATATTATACCATACCGTTATGCTTTTCGCCCCTTCTATTGACTATCTACATATTTTATTGTAAAATAGTATTATTGTACCTTAAAACCATGGCTTTTTGACGGGAGGAAGAAAATGAAAAAGACAATTGACCCAAATTACCTAAAAAAATGGCTGGAGGACCATCCGGATGTCGACGCGAAGAACTTGTACGCCTTAACAAAACTGCGCGACGAATACAAGACGGGGGTCAAGGTTTGCGAAGCCCTGATGCAACTCGCCAGGGAAAATCCGGCTGCCGGCGAAAACCCCATGGACGTCACTATCGTGTCAATCGTGAACCTGAAGTATCACACGAAAGGACGTCTTGCGGAGACATTATCTGCCACGACTTTTGGCAAAATCGCCGCCGAAAACGTGACAATTCGCAACCTCATCGAGTCCGTGCACGATTTGTCGACATTGCCTGCACTTACCCGCAGCAGCTATACGCCCATGTTCTCCCCCGGAGTCGTTGAAAAAATCAAGTCTGTGCTCAAGAAAGACTACGACATCGACTACGACGCAGAACATGCGAATTTTCTCGCGCAGCATACTGGACTTTCGGCCTTTATCTGGTCGCTCGACATTCCCGAGTGGCCGCGCAACTCTATCGTCAGGGCTCTTGGCAGCCATAACGCGACGCTGAGAGATTTGCTAATGTCGCGAAAGGATCTTCGCGACATTAGTGGTATAGGCATCGAGACCGAGAAAAAGTTGCTGAGCTGCTTCCAGGATGCAGGCGTCGACTATCACGAATTCAGGAATAACTAAAGCCAGGTTAGGAAAGGCCGTTCATATCGGGCGGCCTTTTTCGTGCTTTTTTGATAGAATATAAGCATGAACATTGAACTTACTCCGGCATACATTTGGTCGCAAGTTTTCACGATCATCATGTATATCATTTTGATGATTTGTTACCAGCTTAAAAAGCGAAAAAGTATTCTCGTCGCGAGCATTATTGCGCTGCTCTGCAATATGGCGGCCTGCATTCTGCTTCAAGCCTGGACCGGACTCGCAATGTGCGTCATCGCGCTCTTCCGCAACCTATACTCATACTGGGACGAGTCAGTTCATCCTGGTCAGACTAAGATTACGACACGCGATACAGTTATTTTAATCGTGGTCTACATCGCCATGATTTTGGTTTCTATCCCGACCTATGACGGCTTCTTGAGCCTGATGTCCGTATTCGCAACGATGTCCTACACCTATTCGATTTGGCAGAAGAACACGCTGGTCTACAAGTTTATGGGCGTGCCGGTGGGCATTCTCTGGATTATCTATAACGCATTTGTCGGGTCGTTCTTCGGCGTGACGCTCGAAGCCGTGCTCTGCGTTGCTTCTCTCATCGGTTTTATCGTCGCATTGAGGGCGAAGAAAAATGGAAAACGACACAAGAAATCTCATCGATAAATTCAAAGGTATGCCGAACGAAGCGATTATCGCAGAGCTCGACAAGTCCCGCATTCCACTAGAAATTGCCATCGAAAATCTCGCGCATGATTTTAATATTGGAACGATCGTCCGCAACGCGAACGCTTTTAATGTTAGCCGCGTACATATTATTGGCAAGCGCAAATACAATCGCCGCGGCGCGATGGTCACCGATAAATACCTGCATATCGACCATTTCGCGACCGTAGAAGAATTCATCGCCGACGCGCATGCGCGTGGCATGCTCGTGGTCGCCGTAGACAACAATCGCCCAGAGTCGAAACCGCTCGCTAGCACCGAATTGAAAATGAATTCCATTTTCGTTTTCGGGTCCGAATCGGATGGAATCTCGCAAGAATTGCTCGACGCCGCCGACCAGGCGTTCTATATTGAGCAGCTCGGTTCGACGCGCTCGATTAATGTCGGCTGCGCTAGTGCGATCGCAATGTACGAGGCCGTGCGCCGCTTGGGGTTACTGCCAGATGCGTAAGCCAGAACTCAGCCAGCATTTTCTTCGCAACCCGAGGCTCGCTGGATTTTTGATTGGTCATAGCAATATCAAGAAACGTGACACCGTGATCGATATCGGCGCCGGTTCTGGCGTCATCACGAATGCCCTTGCGCGCCGCGTCAAACACGTAATCGCCGTCGAGCCAGACCACGAAACCGCCGAGATACTCCGCCAAAATGTTGGCAAGCTCGATAATGTTACGATTGCCGAGGAAGATTTCTTGACTATGCAACTCCCGGAGGGCGAGTATAAGATTTTTGCAAACCCGCCTTTCCATCTCAGCTCAGCGATCCTTCATAAGCTCGACGAGGCCAAAAACCCGCCAACCGCGATTTACCTAATCCTTCAAAAACAATTCGCCTTGAAGCTGCTCAATAATGACCGCCATTACACTTCGCAGCTCGGCATGCAGCTTTTCGTGCACTATGCGCCGCGCATTCGCCTGCCGCTGAGACCAGAATATTTCACGCCGCCACCAGCCGTGCCGACGGTGCTTCTCGAGCTCAAGCGCCGCGACTAGTCGCCTTGACCGTTATTCTTTTCATGTTATAATATTCCCATTAGTTTTGTACCTTTAGATTTTCATGAAAGGAGTGGGTAACATGAAAAAGAATAAAATGATAAATTGGCTAACTAGCGAAAATTTCGGTTGGAAAAAGAATTACGACGAGATCATTGACCGTGATGGCCTATTCTGGTTCGTTGTACAGAATTCATTCGAGCTCGGAGCCCTCTTCGCGGCTATTTATGCGCTCGAATTAGAATCATATTTGCCTAAGATTGGCTTCAACGTCCCGCATGGTTTCCGATTTGATAAATCCGATTTTAGAGGCCGCGACATCGACCTCACGGACGCTTATCCGACCATGCAGACCAAGCTCGCAATTTATCTCGGCATCGCCGTCGAGATGAACGATCAGGAGGGCCGCCCATGCTACATGTATAGCTTCTGCAATCACGAGAAGGTGATAAATGCGCTTGAACAGCATGCTTTTAGCGGCTGCAAGCAGTACGAGTCAGAAGAATTCGAGCTTCCATTGGATTATCGCCAGCATGGTCAAATTATCATGCAGCGCGCGATGGCTCGCTATAGTTAGTCCCAGGTCCCCTGTTTCGGGGGACCTTTTCTGTGCTAAAATAGAACCCATGAAAAAGCCAGGACCATACGAGCCCGAAAAGTGCTGGGTGAATGATAAGCAGAAGGTTTGCTACCCCGACGAGGAGACTGCCGAAGAGTCGGCGCGCCTCGTAGAGTATGAGCATGGGCTGCCCGTAAAATCTCTCACTTGCTACAAGTGCGAGTATGGCGACCACTGGCATCTTGCAAATAAAAAGTCCGCTAAGAAATAGCGGACTTTTTTGGTTAGTGAAATCAGATTCTATAGAGTTTCTTCTTCGAAATTATGAAGGTCTTATGGGACGCCGTCTGAACTATGAGGCTTCCATTGTTAACCACAATCTGCGTAACAATGTCTATGTCCGGAGAATCCGGGATGTCTTCCCTTACGTCAGGGTAGCCCTCGTCTTCAAGGTACGCAGATACGATCTTGCCGTCGCGGACACCAGAAGGGGTGCCTTCACGCCATTCGAGTTGAACCGGGTCGTCATCCATACCCAGAATAATGCGACGAATGCCGTCCTTGCCCTCGAATAACTTGCGAACAGAATCCGTGATTTCATTCGAACCGAGGTTCGACGCCTCAGATCTTCTTCTGAGCTTCCACCATGCCAAACTGTTAGGTACGATTTCTTTCATTTTCGTATCCCCCTTTTCGAAATATAGTATAACTATATTATAGCACAAGCGGCTTAAAAAGTCAATAGGCAGCAAAAAGCCACCCCTGTTACAGAGTGGCTCTAAATACTATTTTGCGGACTTTTTTGGAGCTGCTTTTGGCTTTGGCGCGTGGGCGCGGTTAAGCTCAACAAGCTTATCCATCGTCATATTGATACGAATGCGGCTGCGGACCGAAATGCGAGCCTCATCGGATTCGAGTTCTTTCTTAGCATGCTCGTCCTTGCCATACATCTGGCGGAGCTGGTCGAGTTGTTCGTCAACTTCCTCATCCTTCACCTTGATGCCGAATTCGTCACCGAGCTTAGCAATAATGAGGTGGCCGAGGATGCGCTTCTCCGCGATCTCGTCGATTTCTTTCTTCCAAGCCTCTTCGGTAAGTTTAGCCTGCTTGAGGTAATCCTCGAGCTTCATCTGGTGAGCGGCGATATTACGAATCGCGTCTTCACGGATATGCTGAGCCTGCTCTTCAACGAGAGATTTTGGTGCGGTAGTCTTGCTGCCGGCAATCATCTCATCGAGAAGCGCGTCTTTATAGGCATCAAGTGCGCGCTGTTCGCTCTGGAGCGTGATGTTCTGGCGAATATCCGCCTTGAGGTCATCAAGCTTCTTAAACGCGCCCGTCTTCTTGGCGAGTTCGTCGTCGAGAGCCGGAACGGTCATTTCATTTACCTGCTTGAGCAAAACCTCAAACACGACAGCTGCGCCGGCGAGGTTCTCGGCATGATAATCTTTAGGGAACTTGAGCTTAAGGTCGAACTTGTCGCCTGGTTCGTGACCAACAACGCCATCTTCGAAGCCTGGAATGAACTGGCCAGAGCCGAGCTTGAGCTTGAAGTCCTTGGCAGTGCCGCCATCAAATGCGACGTCGTCTTTCTTACCAACGAAGTCGATGATGACTTCATCGCCAAGCTTTGCGGCGCGCTTTACGGCCTTGCTCTCCGCCATGCTCTCAGCGATGCGCTTCAAAACGTCCTCGACATCCTTGTCGGTGACTTTTGGCTCGTCAAATGGAGCCTTGAGCTTGGTGTAATCGCAGAGCTTGACCTCTGGCATAATATCGGAAGAAATCACAACCTCAGCAGATTCGCCAGGAACGAATTTCTTGATGTCGACATTAGGAGCGGAAAGCGGCTGGACGTCGGCTTCCTTATAAATCTTCGGGATAGACTCGCGGACCATCACATCGAGGGTCTGCATTGCGAGATCATTCGGGTTAACATGCTGTTCGACAATATTCGCTGGGGCCTTACCATTGCGGAAGCCAGGAATCTTGAGGTCACGTGCGAGACGCGTAAGTGCCTTGAGGCGTGCCGGTTCAAAATCGCTGCTAACAAAAGTAACGGTGAACTCGACAGAAGTTTTTTGCTTATTTACCGTAAATTTCATAGGGTAAATTATACCACGACAAGAGAAAACACGAAAACATGAGCGCTATTCGTTCGAGATGACGCCGTCGTTGTAGTCGGCGCGGAAGTGCTGGAAGGTCGATTTGACGTTCGCGTCTTGCTTGATGCCTGGATTCAAGATACCCTGCGCATCGAAAATCTCTTTGATCTTAGAATAGAGTTCGGATTCTTCTTTTTTCTCATACTTCTTCGTAAAGACGGCGGCGAGACGGCCTTCTGGCGCCGAGCCACATGGGTGGCCTTCGCACTCTTCGATAAGCTTCAGGTAGAGGCTAAGGAAGCGAATAATTGCCTTGCGACCGTCAGCAGTATTTAGCGTGAAGCTTGGGCGGACCGAGAACGAGTTGAAGTCGGCCGAGCCAAATACGGCCGTGCGAATCTTCATTGCTTCCCCGATTTTGTCGATGCCGTGTAGAAAATCTGCCTGCTTGGCTGGCGGGATAAACACGCCGTCGATAAGCGGAAGATGGAAGCTATAGGTTGCGTTGTCGTTCAAATAGGCGTTGAGGGTATTCTCGAGCGCGAGGAAATCGCGGAAATTCTCGTCATCCTCTTCGATGATGCGAGTCGTGCCGGAGAGCGCGCGGCGGAGCTTCTTGAACTTCTTGCGGCGCAGACGAATCGAGTCGTCCTTCGCGTTCGCAACAACGAGAATGCCGTCGTCGGAGGCCTTGCGGAAGAAGCGGCTGGTTTTACCGATTTCGTCGACTGCGTTGAATAGCTCCGTATCGTAGAATTTAATATCCGTAAATTCGAGTTCTTTGAGAATCTGACAGACGTCCGCGAATGCGGTGGCGGTGCGGCACGGGATAGCGATATAATTCGGATCATCAAACACTGGCTCAACCTTCAAAATTACCTCAGTTACGATGCCGAGCGTGCCCTCCGAGCCACAAAGAAGCGGTAGGAGGCTGAAGCTATGTTTACCCTTCACTTTTTGGACGCCAGAATAGCCGCTGCGATTATCGCGAGAATTGGCAATTTGACTAATCATCTCAGCTTTCTCATCGACGAGAGCGTCAATCATGCGATAGATTTCACCCTCAAGATTATCTGCGGAAATTTTCTTCGTCACGCGGCGAATCGTCATATTGCTAACTTCGGCCAAGTCGCCGTTTGCGAGCACTACCTCGGCGCGATCAATAAAGCTGCAAATCGTGCTAGGCTCGGTATTATCGCTTGCCGAAGCGGCTTTCGCGATGAGCCCACCAATAGTTTCATTCGGATCGCCATAAACCGGAAAATCCAGGCCGCACAAATTGAGTGCCTTCTTTAGCTCGCCAAGCGTAACGCCACACTGAACGCGCACGAGACGCTGACGGATATCTACCTCTTGGATAGCATTCATACGTTCGGTTGAAATAATCAGGCCGGAACCGAGCGCCGAGCCGTTCTTGCCAAGACCGGCACCACGAACCGTAATCGGGAACGGTACCTTCTTCTGCGATAATTGATAGGCGAAGCGAACTAGGCGGCGAATGTCTGTCGTATTTTCTGGAATAGCCACCACGCGCGGATGAATGCGCAGGAGCGAGCGATCAGTCGAATAATGCTCCAAAATACCGGGCGCAGAATAAACAACACCATCAATAATCTTGTTCAAATAGATCGCAATGCGATTCATAAACCACCCTGTAACATCTGTATTTTATTTTAGCATAACTATTATGTTTTTTGAGGAAGATTTGCTATAATAAAGTTGCTGCGCGAGTGGTGAAATTGGTATACACGTATGCCTTAGGAGCATATGCCTTTCGGCGTGCTGGTTCAAGTCCAGTCTCGCGCACCATGAAAATTACAAGCTTATGCTTGTATTTTTTATTGGCTGTGTTATACTCTAGCTAACCTGGTCTGGCCCCATACAGACCAGCGCTCGTTCCGGCTAGGTCTTCTGATAAACTATCAGAAGACAATTGACGTATTTTACTAGTGCGTCCTGTTGACGTCTGTGGGCTCTTTTTAAATAGAGATTTTTATCCTATACCCGAATACCAGATCACCTGGCCCACACATTCCAACACTCGATCCACGTTCGCACAAAGTAATACGTGCAGGCGTGCGTATGGTACACATAGCCAATGTGTAACGCGTATAGCATTGCGTAATTCAGTCTCTGCTCAGGAGGCCTAGCTATTCAACACCCTTGGTTAACCCTTGGCATGACCATTTGCCGGGGGTTATTTTTATGCCTCTTGGGCTACCCGGGTTTCGACGCTTTCGTCAGCCAAAATGCCCCAGTCGACAACCGCCGTCGCTTCGTCTTCTTGCCCACCACCATCTCGTTCGTGGCATTTCATGGCTATTCCTTATTTAATTTGAACGCTAAATTTAGACCAGACCGCACGAAGTGTAATGTCTTCGCTCGGCATTTCAAAATAGTCTTCATTGATGAATTTAATCTTTGCGTCAGAATCAATCTGCCAGCCCTTGAAATTATAGTCATCACAAATCGGCTTATTGGCGCTAATATGAATCGCCTCGCCAGCAAAGTAGCTCTTTTGCGCTGGGCTGGTATTGTAGTCTTTGCAGCCAGCCGGCAAGTTTGGCTTATAGGTGACCGTATGCTTCTGGCCGCGATTAGCTGGTGCCTGCGTCTCTTCAATCGGGCTAAGCATATTGAAGCTGCCGACGATTTCGACATCGTGTTCTGGCATAATAAAGCCATCATCGACAATCTCGGCATCGGCCGTCATCCAGCCGCTAAAGCCGTAGTTTTCCGGAGCATAGTCCTTCGTGAGTTGGTCGAGGCGGAAAAGCGTACCGGCAGCGACGGTCTTCGTTGCTGGAGCATAATAGTTCGCCGGGACATATCCGGTAGCTCGATAAGTAACCTTGTAGTATGGAGCTTCTGCATTTTTCACGAAAGTACCGGTTAGAGTCACGTCGTTTGCTGGCATCGTGAAGCTATCCGAGCCCTCTGGGACTTCGCCGGCAGACCAACCGGAGAATGAATAGCCAGGAACGTATGGATTTGGCGCAACCTCAACAAGGGCGCCTTTAGAATATCTGGTCTGCTCTGGCAATTCTGGCACACCATACGGAATGTCGCCAGTGAATTCGTAGTTCACCTTGTAGAGCGGAACTACGTCGTTGCCAATGTAGGTATGAGCTAGATTGGAGCGTGCGCTAGCAATGCCATTTTCAGTCGCTTTGGCTTGGACGTAAAAATCGCGACGCAAGTCTTGGGCCTTGGTCGCTTCGTCTTCGACTTCCTTAGGTGTACGAACGATGACATCGACAGAGATCTCGCAGCCGGCCTGGAGGCCTTCGACTGCATAGCTAACGGTGCGGATTGTCTCGTCATAATTCAAGTCAACTACTTTGCCCTTGCACTTATCAGCAATATTCGTTTCGCCAAATTTTTCGAAAGTCATACCGCGCGGGACTTGGTTAGTCACAATAATACGATCACTGTAGAGGTTTGCTAGGCGCGTATCGTTCGAGGCGACGCCGCGAACATCAACGCCCTCATAGCTAGTAACGATACTGTAAGAATGGGTGGCGTCGAGGTCGAGCTCGGAACCATCCTCAATGAGATCAGCAGAGGCATTAATCATGATGCCGCCAGTGAAAGCCGCCACAAAAAGACCGCCTAAGATAGCAATATTATTCCGATTATTTCGCAATTTTCTTTTGCGTGCCACACCTAACTCCACTTTTTCCTAATGTCTATTGTACCAAAAATTAAGCACAAATGCATTAATTAAATGCAAGTATAGCCGCCGTCAACCGGCAAAATAGCACCAGTCACATAGCGCGCTTCATCAGAGGCGAGGAAGACTGCAGCGGCATCAAGTTCGCCCGGTTTGCCGTAGCGTTGCATTGGGACGTGAGTCTTGGCAAATTCCTGGAAGCTCGGCGTATCGAGCACGGCTTTCGTGAGTTCGGTTTCGAAGTAGCCTGGGCAGATCGCGTTGCAGGTAATGCCTTCGGTCGCGAGCTCGGCCGCTACGGCGCGCGTGAAGTTCACGACGGCACCTTTCGAGGCATGATAAGCGACAGTATGGATTTCGGTGTTACCAACGAGGCCATACATACTTGCGATATTGATGATGCGGCCATATTTATTCTTCTGCATGATGCGAGCAAAGGCGCGGGTCATCTTAAAGACACTCGTCTCGTCGGTCGCGATTGTAAAATCCCATTCGTCGTCAGTCATATCTACGACGCCTTTGTCCTTCGAAGAACCGGCGCAGTTGAGCAAAATATCCACGCGGCCAAATTCCTTTTCGGCGGCCTTTGCGGCATTATCAATATCTTCGGTCGAAGTCACGTCGCACTTCAATGGCAAAACCTTCACCTTATACTCTTTGCGTAGCTTCTCGGCAAATTCCTCGAGGCGCTCAACGCGACGAGCGAGAATTACGAGGTTAGCACCCTGACGCGCAAATGCGGTTGCCATCTGGACGCCGAGCCCGGAGCTCGCACCACTTACTACTGCAATTTTTCCAGTCAAATCAAACATATACACTCCTTTTTCTTACTCTATTATATTACAATTTCTGATACATTTTGATGTGTGCTGCGGCGTACTTTTTATCGCTAAATAGCGCCAGACCGCGGAACTCAAGCGGAGCCGGTTCTTCCGGATGCGAGAGCACAAAAATCCCGCCATGCTTGAGACTCTTCAGCAATTCTTCGATGTAGGTATACTGTGGATCGTCGTATGGAGGATCGGCAAAGATAATGTCATATTCACGTTGGACTTTGCGGATAACCTTGCCCTTGTCGCTAAGCTTGAACTTGTCGATGTTATCGTGGAGCGTTTTCATCGCTTTATGATTGTTCTCGAGAAAATCTACGGAATTTGCGCCGAGCGAAAGCGCTTCGAGGCCAATTGCGCCGCTGCCGGCAAATGCGTCGAGAATATCCTTGCCCGCAATCTCGCCGCGCAGACGATTGAAGATTGCCGAGCGTTCACGATCGCCCATCGGATGGGTTTTGCTCGTCTTTGGCGTATCAATAAGGCGACCGCCAAGCTTCCCCGAGACGATACGGATTTGATTATCTTTTCTTGGCATCTTGCTCTCCTTTCTTTGCAAGTTCGATGCTCGAAGCCCACCCGAGCGCAATAGCGCGAATGATTTCCGGGATCAAGATTTCGCGCGTCTCAACGGCGAGCTGCGTGTTCCACCCATTCTTGATGAAATGCTCGTACATTTTGAGCTTAGTGATTTGCTTGAGCTCGTCGTAGAACATCTTATCGATGTCGACGCCATGGAATTCTTCGCGATGACATTTTCTCGGCATCAGACGCTTCAGAGAGACTGGCGCAATGATATAGGCCACGCCGTATTCGAATGCAATATGCTTCGTCATAACGCCGCCAGCGCCCCAGTAAAGCCAGTTGTTGCGAGCGGCCTGAGCGAGATTTTCCCCGCGCATGATGCCCTTAATCTCGCGGCCAAAGAGCGTCTTGTAGTCCATATCAGTCATAAGCTCGTCGACGACTTTACGGAACGGATAATGGTGCGCAGGAGTCAGGCCATCGACAATCGCATGCGCCATCCAGGCCGCCTCAAATGCGGCGCGCTCTTTGTTCTGCGTCCTGATTGCCTCAGCAAGATTGTACTGGTGATTTTTGATTATCGTGAAAAGAACACCGTCATCATGCTTTGGGTCGATGAAATAATCTGGGTCGTCGACGCCTGGCGACTTACGCTTTAGACCGTCTGGGCCACGCGAACCCTCAAAATAGAGAATTTCGTCAATCGTCGGGAAATAGCCGATTTCGCGCCCAAGGTTTTTCGCCAATAGCTGACGAGCGGCTTTGTCCAATTTTTGATGGACGCCGATGAGCTTTCCAGAGTGTTTGGAATTTTCAATTAAATCTAGGGTCGCGTACATATTAGTTCAAAGTAGTTAAGCGTTGGTACTTCTTTACTGCCGCCGCTAACTCTTTATATTCTAGCACATCGCGCTTTTGTTTTAGCCATTCCTTGACGAGCTGGTCAGCCTTATGGACGAGCTTCGTGTCGGTAATCGAGGCGATGCGAAGATCGAGCGCGCCGTGTTGAAGCGAGCCGTAGATTTCGCCCGGACCACGAAGCTTTAGGTCGACTTCGGCCAGATAGAAGCCATCCGTCGAGCGTTCGATTTCGCGTAGTCTCCTCGTTGGGGCTTCATCGTTGCTATTGATGAGATAGCAGTAGCTCGCTGCATCGCCACGACCGACGCGGCCGCGGAGCTGATGGAGCTGGCTGAGGCCATATTGATCGGCATCGGCAATTACCATCACGGTCGCATTCGGCACATTCACGCCAACCTCTACGACAGTCGTACTGACTAAAATATCTATCTCGCCTTTTGCGAAGAGCGTCATAATTTCATCCTTCTCTGCTGGCTTCATTTTGCCGTGAAGATAGGCGACGTTATAGTTTTTGAAACGGCGTGCAATTTTCTCGACTTCGGCCTTTACGGACTTCAGTTCGCTCGTGCCCTTATCGTCGATTTTCTTGCAAATATAGTAAACTTGGTGCTTCTTCGCGAGCTCCTCCTCGACTTTGCCCCACATATTCGCAATAGAAACCGGCGCAACAATCTTCGTCGTAATCGGTTGACGGCCGGCCGGAAGCTCATCGAGAACCGAGACGGCAAGGTCGCCAAAAATCGTGAGCTGGAGTGAGCGCGGAATTGGCGTCGCAGTCATCGAAAGAAGATGCGGCATTGTGCGCGCTTTCGCGAGCAACTTTTGACGCTGAGCAACGCCAAAACGATGTTGCTCGTCGATAATAGCGAGGCCGAGATTCTTGAACTCCGTATCGTCCGTAATAAGTGCGTGCGTACCGATCACGAGGTCGACTTCCCCGTTTTTGATATGCTTCTTTAGTTCAGCTTTGTGCTTGGTGGAGCCAGTAAGTAGAGCGACGTTCAACTTGCCTTCGAATAATTTGCCGAGCGATTCGGCATGCTGAGTCGCGAGCACTTCGGTTGGCGCCATGAGCGCGGTCTGGAAGCCGGCGTTCTTCGCGGCGAAGGCGCTAAGCGCCGCCACCATGGTTTTACCCGAGCCGACGTCGCCCTGGAGGAGGCGATTCATTGGCGTTTCGCTATCCATATCCTGAATAATTTCCCAGGTCGCAAGACGCTGCGCATTTGTAAGTTTGAACGGTAGCTTTTCGACGAATTGCTTAAATTTCGCCATGTCTGTCTTGATTGGCGAGGTTTTCAGCTTCTGGTTCTCTTCGCGGTTCAACTTTGCGGCGAGCAGGAGTGAGAATAATTCCTCGACTGCGAGATATTCGCGGCCACTTTTTGCCTCCGCAATCGTCTCCGGAAAATGCACATTCAACAGCGCATCGGCGCGGCCAGGATAGGTCGGGATCATGTCTGGGATGAGCGCGATTTGGTTTTCAAGAGCGTGCATGAACTTCTTGAAATCCGGCGATTTGATACTACCGCGCGCTGGATATATCGGCTGAATCTTGTCAGCAGTTGGCGCGTCATACTCGTCGGCCTGAACGGCGGATGGGCCCTGAATCTGATAGTGGCCGTATTTTAGCTCCATTGTGCCAGTAAAATAATACTCTTTGTTCTCGTCGAATTGCTTCGAGCGGTAAGGCTGATTAAACCAGATGGCTTTAATAGCGCCGGACTTATCGCGAAGAGTCGCCTCGGTTAAAGTGATGCGACGAATACGGCGAGTTGAGATTTCTTCGACACGCGCTTTTACGGTGACCTTGCCCGGTTTTAGTTCAGCAATATTCTGTGCCTGCTGAAAATTCTCGTAATCGCGTGGCAGATGGTAGACAAGATCACGAAGCATGAAAATGCCGGCCTTATTCAGGATATCGGCAGTTTTCGGACCAATGCCCTTCACCTCCTCAATAGGCGCAGCTAAATCCATGCCCTTATTATACTATTTTTCAGAGGCAGATTTCGGGGCGTTCTCTGCACGCCATTTGGCGATCTCGGCGTGGTTGCCGTTAAGAAGAACTTCTGGAACTTTCATGCCGCGAAATTCGGCCGGGCGAGTATACTGCGGATATTCGTAATTATCGCCATCAGAAAAGCTTTCAATCTCAGCACTAGTTTCGCCGCCAAGCACACCTGGGATGAGGCGGACAATTGAATCGATTACGGTCATGGCCGGGAGTTCTCCACCAGTAAGAATAAACTTGCCAATCGAAACCTGGTAGTCAACGAGGGCTAGAACGCGCTCGTCGTAACCTTCATAATGTGGACAGATAAAGATATAGTTGTCGCCGGAATTTGCGAGTTCGACTGCGCGAGCCTGGTCCCAAATCTTACCCTTCGGAGTCATAAGAACGACCTTCGCGTCCGGATTGCGCGTCTTCGCATCCTCAACCGCAGCAAAAAGTGGCTCAGGCTTCAATAGCATTCCGTCACCGCCGCCATATGGCGTGTCGTCGACTTGATGGCGCGGGCCGAGACCGAATTGGCGCAGGTCGATTAGCTCGAATTCGACGAGCTTCTTGTCTTGGGCCTTCCAAAGCATCGACTGGTTAAAAACCTTGTCGAACATGTCTGGGAATAATGTAATTACAGAGATTTTCATTGGCGAGTAACTTTTACCATGGCCGGGCGGATTAGCTCGCCGTCGTAGCGATAACCGGCACGAAGCGTCTCGGCGATAACTTCTTTTTCGCCTTCACCTTCGACCATCACGGCCTCATGGAGATCAGGATTAAATGGAGTGCCAGCAGCGGTTTCGACGCGTTCGAGACCAAGCTCCTTGAGAGTTTTCTCGAGGCTCTTTGCGAGCGGCTGGAGGTTTTCGTTTGCAGCAATTGCGCGATCAATATCGTCAATGAGCGGGAGGAGTTTCATTACTGTTGTATTTTTCACAACATTACCATACTGAAGCTTCTGCTGCTCAACTTGGCGGCGATAGTTCTCAAAATCTGCGCGAGTGCGCTGGAGATCATTCGTGAGTTCTTCGACCTTCGCGTCTACTTTTTTATTCGTCATATAATACCTCCTCTAACATTAAACCAGCGTGGCGGACGAGCGACATCACGCGCTTGTAAGACTGACGGGTTGGGCCAAGCACGCCAATATAACTACTATCCGAATACGGTGAATGGAAACGCGAAATAATGAGAGAAACATTTGAGGCCTTGCCAATTGGGTTCTCCGAACCAATATAGACATTGATCGCCTCGTTTGGCTGGACTTCCTGGAGCCATGGCTTGATATTGTCGAGCAATTTGCCGACGGCCTGAACTTGAGCATTCTGGATAAATTCCGGCTGCGCAAAGAGACCACCAAAACCAGAGATATAGAGCTGATCGCCGATGGTCGCGAGACCGAGGTTGCCGGTGAGCTCTACGAGGCTATCGACAGCAGTGCGGATTGCATAATCTGCACGGGTCTGAGCCTGAATGCGCGTAGCGAGCGCACGCGTAGTGCGATCACCTTGGGCATGCTCCTCGAGGGCCTCTTTCTTTGGTTCGTTTTCGAGGTTTTCCTGCAAAGAATTCACATAGAGGCGATAGCCAGCGTCGGTCGGAATACGACCCGCAGAAGTATGCGGCTGCATAATGTAGCCCATCTGCTCGAGGCGGACCATTTCGGCGCGAATCGTCGCCGAGGAGCAATCAAAAAGCTTCGCGAGCGTTACGGAACCAACGGGGGTTGCAAGCTCTGCATATTCTTCAATAATGGCATATAAAATCTTTTTTTGACGCTCTGTCATATGCTTATATTATACACCAAATTAGCACTCTAAGGCAAGCGAGTGCTAATTAGAAATCAATCTTGAAGTAGCTCGAATCGCTATTTAGCGTCTGAACGCGCGTGTTCGAATTAATGCGGCTCACCTCGCGGCCAACTTCGCTATACGAATCCAGCTTGCCTTCTAGGTTGTAGACCTGGAGCGTTCCGCGTGGCGAAATCGTGACGAGGTTTTTATCCTTCAAATAGAGGCTCGAGCCATCTTCAAAGGCGCCAAGCTTCTGAGTCTTCGACAGATAGACATGGTACATGCCGCCAGTCTCTTTGCCGATAAAGTAGCCGTCACGGACGAATACGCGGCCGGTCGCACGAAGAATCTCTTCGCCGGACGACAAATCGATGAGGCGATAGCTGCCGTTGGCATTTGCGACGATGTATTCGTTTATTACCCAGGTCATATCTTTATAAACCGCGTTATTTATATCGTAGTAGAACGTGTCGTAATTGAACTCGGTAATCTGACGGTTCTTCGATACGTTATAAAGCGCCGACTGGCTAGATTCTGGATCGAGCACGACAAAGGTATCTTTGCCCCAAACAAACGGAGCGATAGCATGATAAGCCTGCTCCGGGATAGTCGTAAGCGTTGCCTTTTTCTTGGTACTGTCATAAAGGTAGATCTTCTTTTCTCCCTTCAGGAGCGTAAGCGTACTCGAGACTTTCGCGAGCGTGCTGCAAGTATCTGGCGTGCATTTTTCCTTCGCGACATCATCGCCGCCCTGCTGAGTCGTTTCGTCAGTAGTGGAAACCGGCTGAGTCATCGCGACGATTGCGTTTATAGCTAGCCAGATTAGCGCCACAAAGATAGCAGCGAAGAAAATGCCAATAATAACATAGATGACCGTGCGCTTAACTTTTGCTGCGTCTTCGGCAAGCTTTTGCTGGCGGAGAGCTTCGGCATTATACGCATTGATCGCAGCGAGTTTTTCGTCTGCCTCTTCACGCGAAGATTTGACCATGCTTTGCGTCTGGATATTCTGGACAGAAGCAGCGCTAATCTTAACAAAAGGATTGTTTTCTAGCACTTTATCGAAGAGGGGTTTCTTTTTCTCTTCTTCTTGCCCATCCAAAGGATTCACGTTATCGGTGTCCATGCTACAATAATAGCATGAATGGCGCGAAAGCGCTTAAGTTTTAGACGGAGAAACTATGGAACAACAAATCGCAATTATCAAACAATGGCTCGGCACCGGCAGCGTAAACGTCTTCGGCCTTCCTTTTTCCGGAAAAGACACGGTCGGCATTCGCCTCGCCGAATTGCTTGGTGCAAAATTTTTGAGTTCCGGTTTGATTCTCCGCGCCGCTGAGAAAGAAGATTCAAATCTTGCGAAGGAATTATCTGCCGGCAATCTCGCGCCGACCCAAACTTTCCGCAATGTGATTTTGCCATATTTTGGACGCGAAGAGCTCGCTAATGCCCCACTCGTTCTTAGCAGCGTTGGCCGCTGGGAAGGTGAAGAATTCCCAGTTATGGAGGCTGCAAAAAGCGCAAATCACGAAATCAAGGCCGTGGTACTCCTAAATATTTCCGAAGAAGACGCACAAAACCGCTGGGACGTCGCAAAAACACTCGGCGATCGTGGCGACCGCAGCGATGACCGCGAAAAAACCGTACTCGAAAACCGTATCAAGGAATTCCGCGAAAAGACCATGCCAGTCATCGAGACTTATCGCAAAATGGGCATTCTACTCCCAGTCCAAGCAACTGGCACGCGCGAAGAAGTATTCGCGAATGTCATTGAAGCGCTCGCCAAACTTGCACAAGCTTAGCAACGCTCAGCGTCTGCAATAGACTTATCGGACACGACGTTCTGCCGGCCCGTCGTTACGGGCGGCAGCCGTCTCGTACTCGCCCGCAGGCTCCGTAAGGTCCTCAAGTCAATTGCAGACGCTAACATAGCTAGTTCGCGCAAGGCTTACGAGAGACTCACGGAAGCTGCTGCTGAGTGCGAGATGTCGCTCGCCCGTGAAGACGGGCCGAGCGAACATCGTGCTCTCGTAAGGCTTATGCGAACTAGCTAGTTGTCGCGTTTTAGCATTACCGTAAAGGCATCTGAAGGGATGTCGACTTTGCCAAAGCGTTTCATGCGGGCTTTGCCGCGTTTCTGTTTTTCCATGAGTTTCGCTTTGCGATCACGGTCGCCAGTATGAATCTTGACCGTGACATCTTTGCGATAAGCACCAAGGGTTTCGCGCGAGATAATGCGGGCACCAATTGCTGCCTGAAGCGCGACCTCGAAGTTTTGACGCGGAATGACTTCCTTAAGCTTCTTCGTAACGACACGGCCAATCGCGTCAGCTTCGCTGCGATGCGCCATCACGCTCAACGCGTCGATGCGCTCACCGGCAACTAAGAAATCAATACGGACGAGGTCTTCGGCATGATAGCCGCCAAGTTCATAGTTGAATGAGGCGTAGCCGCTCGTTGCGGACTTAAGCTGGTCATAAAAATCAGTGAGGAGGTTTGCCATCGGCGCTTCGAAATCGATGAGCGCACGCGTGTCGATATAGGAAATGTTTTTTTGAACACCGCGCTTGTCGACGATGAGCTCGAGGATGGAGCCAATGTATTCTTTCGGCGTAATAATTTCGCCTTTTGCCCACGGTTCACGAATTTCAGCCACGCGGCTAACGTCCGGCAAGTCCGAAGCGGAGCGAATGTCGAGCTCCGTGCCGTCAGTAAGCGTCACATGATAGTCGGTAGACGGATTCGTGACGATGAGATCGAGCTTAAACTCGCGCTCAAGACGTTCGCGAATAATATCCATATGGAGCAGGCCCAAGAAACCGATGCGAAGGCCGAAGCCCAAAACTGGCGAATTTTCCGGCTCGAATTGCAGCGCCGAGTCGCTAAGCGATAGTTTCTCGAGGGCTTCCTTGAGATCCTTGTACTGGTCGTTTGAAACCGGGAAGAAGCCCGCATAGACGAATGGATGGACGTTTTTATAACCCGGCAAAGCCTGCGCGGCAGGTGCTTTTGCGAGCGTTACCGTGTCGCCAACTTTCGCTTCGCGCGTAGCCTTAAGATTCGTAACGATATAGCCAATTTCGCCGGTCGATAGTTCGGCGCGCGGAGACATTTTCGGATTTAAAACGCCGACTTCGAGCGCAATGTCGTTCGAGCCGGTCGCCATCATACGGATATTCGCGCTCTTTGGCAGGCTGCCCTCAAAAATACGGACATACAAAACCACACCGCGATAATCATCGAAGTATGAGTCGAAAATCAAAGCCTTGAGCTCGTCGCCGCTACTCTGCCTCGGCGCAGGAACGCGGTCGATAATTGCATCAAGAACCTGGTCGACGTTTTCGCCAGTTTTCGCGGAAACCTTGATGATTTCCGATTCGTCGCAACCGAGCAAATTCACAATTTCTGCCGAGACGCGCGGCACGTCACTAGCCGGCAAATCAATCTTGTTAATCACAGGAATAATTTTCAAATCCTGCTCAAGCGCGAGATAAACGTTTGCGAGCGTCTGAGCCTGAATACCCTGCGTTGCATCGACGACAAGAATCGCGCCTTCAACGGCCTGAAGACTACGGGAAACCTCATAAGAAAAGTCAACGTGGCCCGGGGTGTCGATGAGATTCAAAATATGGTCCTTCCAGTGCATGTGGGCCGGCGTGAGCTTGATAGTAATACCCTTCTCGCGCTCAAGTTCCATGCTATCGAGAAGCTGCGATTTCATCTCGCGTTTTTCGACCGTACCAGTCATTTCGAGCATGCGGTCAGCAAGCGTCGATTTACCGTGGTCGATATGCGCAATAATGCAAAAATTTCGAATCTTATCTATATTCACAACAATATTTTACCACATTGTCAAGAGTAACGCTACTTGATGAGCTCGAAAACGATGATGATGAGGGCGAGGACGATGCGATAAATGCCGAATGCGCGAAGCGAGTTCTTCTTGCGGAGATAGTACATGACGAAGTAAATGGCAGCAAGGCCAATACCGAACGCAACGACGTTAGCTAGTGCGAGCATCGGCAAGTTTGCCGCAATATACTCGCGCGAAGAGCTGGAAATAAGAGACTTTACCATTACGCCGAACATGATTGGGATGCTACAAAGGAATGAATAGTCCGCTGCCGACTTGCTATTCATGCCGGTGAGGCGGCCAGCGACAATCGTCGAACCAGAGCGCGAAGTGCCCGGAATTAATGCGACGCATTGCGCGAGGCCGATTAATAACGCACGCGGCTTCGTTAGGTGATTTTCATCTTTGAGCTTGCTCATCTTTGGCAGACGGTCAATGGCGAGCATCGCGATGCCGATCAGCATCATCGCGCACGCAATCACGACCATATTCGAGAAGAACCAGTTGCTCTCGATGAGATCGGAGAGAAGAATACCCGCAATCACAGCCGGGATGGTCGTAATAATCACATTGAGTGCGAGCTTCACGTTATGGTTCTTGAAGATATCCACAAGAATCTGCTGGATGCGCTTGCGGTAGAAAATGAGAAGCGCAAGCAAGGTGCCAAGATTGATAAACTCTAGGAAGAGATGAAAGTCTGGCGTACGGCCGCCGAGCACCTGCTGGACCACTTCGAGGTGGCCGGAACTGGAAACTGGAATAAATTCAGTTAAGCCTTGCGTAAGGCCGAGTGTGACTGATTGGTACCATTCGATCATTCTTTGTATGCTCCTGTATGTTTACCGCCGTCATAAATCATCGTCGGGATGCCCTTGGCGTGAATATTATTTACCACAATGTCATTATTCTTAGCAATGATGTCAGCGATTTCGCTCGACTTAGCACGAGCTTCAATTTCGCTAACTTCCGCTTCGGAATAGCCAAACTCAACGAGCCAGCTCTTTAGAGTTTCTTCGGCCTCTTCGGCAGAATAATAATCGTTGAAGAGTTTCTGATATGATTTATGTTCTTCGTTTTTCTCAGTGAAGATACGGTCAATGATATCGAATGCTGGCGAAATGCTACCCTTGTAGGTTTCCGGGATACCCTGGTAGACCGCCGCCATGACGTATTCCGAAATTAGCTTTGAATTCTTGTACTTAAACTCGCCGCTGCCATTCTGAATCGGGAACGGAACGAGGAGGACGTTGTACTGGTTGAAGAAGCCTGTTTCTTTCTGCGTGCGGAACGACTGGAGACAAACCGAGCAGCCCGGGTCGAAGATGTCGATAGCGGTCTTCGTATTTTTATCGAGGCTGGCATAAACCATGATGCCGCGGAGATCGAGTTTCGCATTGTCCCAATCACGGAATTTGTCTGGAATAGCGGAGAAAATTTCACCCCAATCCGAGAACCAGTAGCCGACGGCCTCGATTGGATTCTTTGGGCCGGAATCGCCATCGATACTACAAACCTCAGCACTGAGCGAGCAGGCTTCTGGACGCTGGACATTGCAGGTTCCGAGCGACCAAAGCGCCAAACCGGCCTTTGCGCCCTCGACAAGCGACCAAACCGTTACGAGCACGATAAGTACCGCAACGACCTCGATACCGACCGAAATTGGTTTGACGAGTTTCGGCTTCTTGACAATGACCTTGCTCAAGATTGAGTTCTTGATATCTTCCTTGAAGCCGGTTTCGCATTTCTGAAGCGTAATGCGTTTCCCGACGCAGCCCCACGCCTTCTTAAAAGTCTTCCACCAACGCTTGCCGATGTCGCGACGGAAAATCGAGAGAAATGCCACGACGACCGACATGAGACATAGAATGATAAATGCCGCAATACAAACCATTAGCCGAGTATCCTTTCTAATACTTCAATTGTTTTATCGATATCCGATGGACGGATGTGGTAACCGAATGAGAATCGAATAAGAGGCGGATAATGCATGACATGATCGAGATAATAATGGACGCAGAAATAGCCGGTGCGCGCCATGATACCTTCGTTGCTTAGCGCCTGGCCCAACATATGCGAATCGAGGCCTTCAATATAGAAAGACATGGTTGGATTCGCTTCTTCATTCACGAGATGAACGCGCGGCTGCGACTTTAGATAATCAAAGAGACGCTGGCTGCAATCGGCAAGGTTCTTTTTGTCGGCTTTGCTGCGGTTTGAGAGCCATTTGAGCGCCTCGCCAAAGGCGATAATCTCACCCCAGGCCTGGAGGCCCGATTCAAACTTCGTATAGACGTGGTTCGGCGACTCAGCGGAAAGCTGATATTTCTCTTTCTCGACGTCGTCAACCATGCCGCCACCAATGAAGCTAGTCTCAATCTTTGGAAGTAAATCGCGACGAACAATCATGAAGCCGAGCGAAGGGCCATAGACCTTATGCGCGGACCCACAAATCGCATCCGCTTCGGTCTTCTCGAGGATATCCGAAGAGTGAGCCATCGCCTGCGCCGCATCAATAATAATTACCCCGCCCTGTTTATGGACAGTTTTTACGAGCTCCTTAAGATTTAGCAGCTTGCGGCCATCAATGTTTGATGCGCAGTTTACGACAACGAGCGCCTTCTTGAAATCGTAATTAGCTAGATTTATCGAGCCGTCGCGTTCGCGAGTCATTAATTCACGCGGGATACCAGCCTTCTTCGCAAAAGTGATCGTTGCAAGAAATGGTGAATTATGCTCAATATCGGAAGTCATGACCTTCTTAAATAGGCCCGGCTTTAACTGCTGGAGCAATAAGTTGATGCCATAGGTGGTATTGAGCGTGAATGAGACAAAATAGTCGCGAGATTTGAGCTTCAAAAACTTCAGAAGCGCGTCACGAGTGTCCTCGACGAGCTCGTCGGTCTTGCGACCCCAAGCATACTTCACGCGTTCGCCGCACGAATTATGCTCCGTATAATAGCGGTTCAGAGCGTCAATCACCGGGCGCGGGCGCAGGGATTGGCAAGCCGAATCGAGATATACGTCGTCAGCGGCTAAATAATCGAAATCGCTCATATTTTGCTCCACATACTCTTTTTATTTTAGCATAAAAATCGCCCCTCGCTTATGTTAATAAGCTAAGGGGCGGGTTTGGGATTTTATTCTTCGTTGATTGATTTAGCCCAGTCAACGATCTGGGTAAATGTGCATAGCGGCACGCGGCACGCACGTCTCAATGTTATGCTTCCCCTGGCCTGATATGCCCAAGTAAAGATTACATAGGCGTATGCGGGGAGCGAGAAGACGACAGTCCAGAATTGCGTAAATGCAGTGCCAAAAAGTATTATTGAAAACACAATTCCGCACAGATACGCAAATATGGCCGTCAATCCTGCTGACCTAGGTCGCAGAATCCACTTGGGGAATAAGCATACCCACACTGTCATAAAAAGAAGTGCAAACGTGCAGATTAGACCGGCGCCATAAACGTAATTTGTGGCATTCATCGTCGCCTCAACCCATTTGCCGCTTTCCAGAAGCTTGGCCTTATACGTCCAAGCATCAAACTGACGATCGATGAACGACATAACTATAGGGGCCAAGGGCATAACGGCGACCCCATATGAGACCACCTGTACCCACTTTACGTTTCTGAAAACCTGCGCCACGATCAGGCTAGCTACCGTAAAGGAGATGAGAAATAATCCCACCATCCAAAACCTCGGCCAAGCCTCAAAAATCTTTAAGGCCTTCATCAGGAGTGTTCCTGTGAGGCTCGCTGCAAAGAAGACAGTTCCAACCACCAGGTTAAAGTATCTGAGGTTAAAATACCCTCTTTCAATCCTTCTTATTTCTCGAGTGATTCTATTTGCCATCAGAATCACCTCCTTTTCTATATATTTTAAAGAAGCGATCACACCAAATCCCAAAATGCGATCATTCCAATTATAGCACACTTTGTCAAAAAAGTCAATACTCCACCCCTGTTGGGCACAAAAATACCCCGCTTTAAAACGGGGTATTTTGTATCTTAAGCGATATTAGAGATTCTGAATATCTGCTTCGATATCAGCCTCGCTAGGAGTTTCCTCTTCGCTTTCAGGCTGAGTAAGCGGCGTAACACCGGTACCTACAGGAATCTTGCGACCGATAATCACGTTCTCCTTAAGGCCCTTCAAGTGGTCGACGCGACCAGAGATAGCGCTCGAGATAAGCACACGAGTCGTATCCTGGAAGGATGCGGCCGAGAGGAAGGAGTCGGAGTAGATGGAGACCTTGGAAATACCGAGGAGCATCTGAGTGAATTCGGCTGGCTTCTTGCCTGCAGCAACGGCTGCTTCGTTTGCCTCTGCAACGGCGGCGCGAGAGACGATATCACCGGTAACGAAGGCGGTGTCGCCTGGCTCTTCGATCATCACGCGAGAGAACATCTGGCGAATGATGATTTCGAGGTGCTTTGCGGAGATTTCATGGCCCTGAGCGGCGTAGATAGCGAGAATATCGTTAAGGATATAGCGCTCGGTTTCTTCGATGCCCTTGTAGCGCATGAGATCCTGGAGGTTCAAGGAACCTTCAGAGAGGCGATCGCCTGGTTCGACGTGGTCGCCATCCTTGACGGTGAGGGCGTAATCCTGAGGGACTGCAACCTTCACTGGAGTGCCAGCATTAGCGACGAGCACGATAGCGTCGTCAGTAAGCTCAGCAATCGCGTCGAATGGAGCGATGATTGGGTCTGCACCCTTGCTCTTGCTTGCGATAACAGCACCAGTCTTGACGCTTGCGCCGTCTTTGACCTTTGCCTTGCGGCCATCGAGTGCGAACGTTTCAGTCTTGCCCGCTTCTGGGGTGACCTGGACGATATTATTGCGGCCTTCTTCCCAAGTGGAAACGAGACCAGCGATAGTAGCGATGTAAGCCTGACCCTTTGGCGAACGGGCTTCGAGAAGCTCCTCGACGCGTGGAAGACCACGGGAGATGGCACCGGAACCTGCCTGACCAGAGGAGTGCTTGGTATCGAGCGTAAGCTGAGTACCTGGCTCACCGACGGACTGAGCGGCGATAACGCCAACTGGTTCGTGGTAGGCAACTGGCTGGCGGGTCGACATGTCGATACCGTAAGCCTTGCGAGGAACGCCCTCGGTGCACTCGGTAGTAAGAATGCTCTGGATTGCGAGGCTGTCGATCGTATCGTCAGCGGCAATCTGGTCTGCAACTTCGCGGCTAATAAGCTCGTCGACGTTCAAACCATACTTCTCTACTGCTTCGGCACTGTAGCGACCATAGATACGATCAGCGAAGCCAATGCCAGTATGCTCGGTTTCGCTCTTGTAGATGCGGAAGCCTGGATCTGGTGCTTCGGTTTCAACCGTGAAGACGTCCTGGGAGACATCGACGAGACGGCGGGTGAGGTAACCGGAGTCAGCAGTACGGAGAGCCGTAGAGACCTGGCCCTGGCGAGCACCACGGGTTGCGATGAAGGATTCGAGCGTCGAGAGGCCCTTCTTGAACGAAGACTTGACTGGAAGCTCGATTTCGCGGTTGTTAACGTCCACCTGGATACCAATCGTAGCGGAAGCAAGCTTAATGTTACCTGCGGAACCACGAGCACCAGAGTTAGTCATGATCGAAATGTTCGTATCGAGACCGGCGAGGTTATCCTTGACGTGCTTTGCAATCTCATCGTCGACCTTGCGCCATGCATCAACCGTGAGGCGGTAGCGCTCGTCTTCGGTAAGGAGACCGTCATCGAACTGCTGAGAAATTGCAGCAGCCTGGCCTTCGCCCTTCGCGATCATTTCCTCGACTTCTGGATAATCTGGGTAGTCATCCTTGGAAGTGGAAATACCGGCGACAGTTTCGTACTTGAACGAGAGATCCTTGATAGCGTCAGCGGTCTGAACGGCAACTTCGTCGCCAAACTGGTCGAGAATGTTTGCCATCACCTTCTTGAGGTGCTTGCTATTCTGGACTTCGTTATCGTATGGATATTCCTTTGGAAGGATTTCGTTGAAGAAGACGCGGCCAAGGGTCGTATCGCGCTTGACGCCCTTCGTGTGAACACGAATTGGAGTCTGGAGCTGAATGAGGCCCATATCGTAGGCGAGCTCTGCTTCGTAAACGCTAGTGTAAGTCTTGCGTTCAGTCTGTGCGGATGGCTTCTCGTAAGTGAGGTAGTAGCTACCCAACACGACGTCCTGCGTAATCGAAAGCACTGGTGCGCCATCGGCTGGCTTCAAGAGGTTCTTACCGGCAGCCATGAGTTCCTTTGCCTCTGCCTGAGCTTCGTCAGAAAGTGGAAGGTGGACTGCCATCTGGTCACCATCGTAGTCGGCGTTGAAACCGTTAGCGACGAGTGGATGGAGCTGAATTGCCTTACCTTCGATGAGCTTTGGCTGGAAGGCCTGGACGGAGAGACGGTGGAGAGATGGTGCGCGGTTGAGGAGAACATACTTGCCCTCAATAACCTCGTCGAGTGCATCCCAAACCACAGTTTCGCCCTGCTCGATGAGACGAGATGCGGAACGAATGTTGTTCGCATACTCGTTCTTGATGAGCCAGGAAATTACGAATGGCTTAAAGAGTTCGAGCGCCATCTGCTTTGGAAGACCACACTGATTGATGCGGAGTTCTGGACCGACGACAATCACGGAGCGGCCAGAGTAGTCAACGCGCTTACCGAGAAGATTCTGGCGGAAGCGACCTTGCTTACCCTTGAGGAGATCAGAAAGGCTCTTCAACTTGCGGCGACCGTTCTGGGAAGCGGCAGCGCGGCCACCACGGCCAGCGTTGTTGTCGATCAAAGCGTCGACAGCTTCCTGAAGCATGCGCTTCTCGTTGCGGCAGATAACTTCTGGAGCGTTAAGGTCGATAAGCTTTTTCAAGCGGTTGTTGCGGTTGATAACGCGACGATAGAGATCGTTCAAATCGGAGGTTGCGAAGCGACCACCAGCGAGCGAAATCATCGGGCGTAGATCTGGAGGAATGACAGGAACGACGTTCATGATGAGGTCGGTTGGCTTGATACCAGCGGACTGCATGCCCTCGAGAATCTTGAGGCGCTTCATGATCTTCTTCTGCTTCTGACCCTTGGACTCTTCGGCTTCCTTGTGGAGGTCGTCGATGAGCTTGTCGAGGTCGATTTCCTTCAAAAGCTTCTCGATACCACTTGCACCCATTTCGACAGTGATGAGGTCTTCGTAACCCTTATCTTCGTCTTCGAGGTTGCGGTAATCGATTTCGGAAATCGCAGCACCCTTCTTGAAGCCATCGAGAATGTCCTTCTCGTGATGATAGTTAGTTTCGAGCTCTTCGAGTTCCTTGGTCTGAGCTTCAGCGAGAGCCTTAGCGTCAGCACCTTCGGCCTTAGCTTCCTCAGCGTAGCGAGCCTGGATAGCCTGACGAGCGACATCGGTCTGAGCCTCGAGGTCTTCGAGACGCTTCGCGATAGCCTCAGTGTCAGCGTCGATTACGACATAAGAAGCAAAGTAAACAATCTTTTCGATATTCTTGACGGTGATGTCGAGAAGAAGGCTAAGTGCGGATGGAGTACCGCGCATGAACCAGATGTGAGCAACAGGAGCAGCGAGGCTGATGTGGCCCATACGTTCACGGCGAGTGATACTCTTCGTAACGAGGTTACCTTCCTTGTCGACAGCGGCTTCGCGAGAGCGAACGCCTTTGAGTTTTGGATCATTAGGATTAATATCCTTGACTGGTCCGAAGATACGCTCACAGAACAAACCGTCGCGTTCTGGCTTTTGCGTACGATAGTTGATCGTCTCCGGTTTGAGAACCTCGCCGTAGCTCCAGTTGAGGATATCTTCCTCGCTAGCGACGGAAAGGCGGATGGAGTCGAAATCGTTGGCGCTAATGAAATTATCTTGCCAAGCCATATTATAGGTCCTCCCCTAAATCAGTTATTGTATCGTCATCGTCGAATTCTTCTTCTCCGATATCCGGTTCAGTATCGACAATCTCCTCTTCGGAATCGTCCTCGATAACTTCACCTTCGGAATCGGTAATTTCGAAACCTTCGAGATCATCGTCATCATCGCCGTTGCCGTTGCCGGTCTGAGCGTAGATAACAGAATCATCACGCTGGCGTTCGACTTCTTCGGTCGTCTTCTCGATTACGCGGTCTGCATCCTTTGCATCGCCGTTGTCGAGGAGGTCAACCTTGAGGCCGAGACCCTGAAGTTCCTTGACCAAGACATTGAAGCCTTCTGGGAGCTTTGGTCCTTCGATTGCTTCGTTCTTGATGATGGATTCATAAGCCTTAGCACGACCGTAAACGTCATCCGACTTGATAGTGAGCATTTCCTGGAGGGTAGATGCAGCACCGTAAGCTTCGAGGGTCCACACCTCCATCTCGCCGAAGCGCTGACCACCGTTCTGAGCTTTACCACCGAGTGGCTGCTGGGTAACCATCGTGTATGGACCAGTAGAGCGGGCGTGAATCTTGTCCGCGACCATGTGGTGGAGCTTGAGCATATACATAACACCGACAGTAATGCGTTCTTCGAATGGCTCACCAGTGAGACCATCGTAAAGTTTGACGCGACCATCGCGGTTGAAGCCGGCCTTTTCGAGCTGCTTGCTAATTTCGTCGTCCTGGACGGAGTTGAAGGATGGGGTCGTAACCTTGTAGCCAAGTGCGCGAGCTGCCATACCAAGGTGAGTCTCAAAGAGCTGACCGAGGTTCATGCGGCTTGGCACGCCCATTGGGTTGAGCAAGACGTCAACTGGAGTACCGTCTTCCATGAATGGCATATCCTCAACTGGGAGAATACGTGCGACGACACCCTTGTTACCGTAACGACCAGCGAGCTTATCGCCGACGCTAATCTTGCGCATTTCAGCAACGTAAATCTTGATCTGCATGATGACGCCGGACTTGAGTTCGTTGCCCTGTTCGCGAGTGTAAACACGAACACCGACAACCTTACCGCCATCAGAACCATTCATACGAACGGAAGTATCGCGGACGTCCTTTGCCTTTTCACCGAAGATTGCGCGAAGGAGGCGCTCCTCAGAGCTGAGCTCCTGTTCGCCCTTTGGCGTAATCTTGCCGACGAGCACATCGCCGTTCTTAACTTCGGAACCGACAGTAACGATACCGTCTTCGCCGAGGTGGCGGAGGGCAGCTTCACTGACGTTTGGAATATCACGAGTAACCTGTTCTGGACCAAGCTTGGTTTCGCGGACCTCGACGTCGAAGTCGCGGATGTTGATGCTGGTCAAAGTATCGTCTTCGACGAGGCGGCTAGAAATGACGATAGCGTCATCCATGTTGTAACCGCGCCATGGCATGAAGGCGACAAGCATGTTCTTACCAAGGGCAAGTTCGCCACCGGCGATAGATGCACCCTCGATGAGGACGTCACCCTTCTTGACCTTATCGCCACGCTTGACGACGACACGTTCATCATAACAGCGGTCATCATTGGTCTTCATGAAGTGAATGAGGTTGTAAGTCTTCGTTTCCTTAGCGTACTTAACCTCAACAGAGTTAGAATCAGCCTTTACGACTTCACCAGCACCTTCAGCGTAGACAATCTGCGAGAGATTCTTTGCGACGTCTGCGTCGATACCAGTAGAAACGATAGCGGATTCTGGCTTAATGAGTGGAACTGCCTGCTTCTGCATGGCGCATGCCATGAGGGAGCGGTCGACACGGTTCTTTTCAACAAATGGAATCATCGATGCGGCCACACCGAGAATTTCTTTGTGAACAGCGTCAATATGGGTAACTTCGCTTGCGAGAACCTGCGCTGGGCGGAGGTGCTTACGAGCGGAAACATATTCATCAACGAATTTGCCATTCTTGTCGAGCTTAGCGCTGGTATCGGCAATTACCATGTTTTCCTCGGCAGCGGCATCTACGTATACGATTTCATCGGTGACCTTACCGTTCTTGACGACGCGGTATGGAGCTTCGATGAAGCCGTAATCATTAATACGAGCGTAGGTAGCAAGGTTCAACACGAGACCGACGTTGCCACCTTCTGGCGTCTCGACCGTACAGATACGACCGTAGTGGGTTGGGTGAGCATCGCGGACATCGAAGCCTGCGCGTTCACGAGTAAGACCACCAGGGCCCATCGAGCTAAGACGACGCTTGTGAGAAAGCTCAGAGAATGGGTTGGTTTCATCCATGAGCTGGCTGAGCTGAGAACTGCTGAAGAATTCCTTCACTGCGGCCACGACTGGGCGGGAGTTCACGAGCTGAGCAGGGGTAACCGTCTGCGGATCAGCCATCGACATGCGGTCGAGGATGTTGCGCTGGAGGCGAAGCATACCGAGGCGGAACTGGCGCTGAACCAATTCACCGACGAGCTTCACGCGGCGGTTTGCGAGCGAGTCGATATCATCGGCTGGCTCCTGAGTATTGTTAAGACGGATGATTTCCTTGATGATTGCGATGAGATCTTCCATCTGAAGCGTACGATGCGCTTCGTCGTTTGGCGTATCAAAGCCAAGGCGCTGATTGATTTTGTAGCGACCAACACGAGAATAGTCATAACGACGATAATCGTGGAAGGTGCGTTCAATCATGCTCTTTGCGTTCTCGACGGTTGCCAAGTCACCTGGGCGGAGACGGCGATAGATCTCGAGAAGAGCTTCGCTCTGGCTGCTGGATGGATCCTTCTCAAGGGTATTCTCGATGTAATGAACATCGCTGTTATCGACATCCTTGAAGATGGAAGCCATTTCGGTCTTCTTCACGCCGAGGGCGCGGAGAAGCGTGGTAACTGGGACCTTTTTGCGGCGGTCGATCTTAACATAGATGACGCCCTTCGTATCGGTCTCAAACTCGAGCCACGCACCACGACCTGGAATAATCTTCGCACCATAATAATTATGGCCACCGACATTAGCTGCCTGGAAGAATACACCGGCGGAGCGGATGAGCTGAGAAACGATAACGCGCTCAGTACCGTTAATGATAAAGCTGGCACGGTCGGTCATCCAAGGATAATCGCCGAAGTAAATCGTATCTTCGATCGTGTTGCCAGTAACTTTGTTTTCGAGCACAACATTGACATGAAGAGCAGCCTCATAAGAGGTGAGGTTGTCTTTTGCGGTGCGGTCGTCTTCGATAGGATCCTTGAAGAAATAATCCTTGAAGCTGAGGCTCATTTTCTGACCGGTATAGTCTTCGATCGGGTTGAGCTCATTAAAGACCTCTTGGAGACCATAATCCACGAATTCCTTCCAGGATTTGGTCTGATGCTCGGTTAGGTTTGGTATTGGAAGAACTTGGTCGCCCTCTGTGAATTGCACACGGGCACCACTACTTGCAGTATTTGTAGACTTTGCCACATTCCCTCGCTAGTTTTTAGTGTTGATATATCTTTGGCCGGAAGATCACCGCTTTTGATTTCAGTTCGTATTGCCGGTACGACACTGCAAAAAATCAAAGCACACTACTTCTTAGTACAAATCTTATCAAAAAAATGGAATATATACAAGGGGTAAAATGCACTATTTTGCACGCCGCTTGTGTTTTTTCTGAAAACCACCTAAAATTGAATTAAATTGGAGGTCAAAAATGCTAAGTACTAGCAGTTTATCATTCGTGGCCAGGGGAGGTTTGGTCGCGTCGATCGGCTCAATGCTGATCATTGCCCTCATCGCAGGGCTGATTGTTCGCCTCGTCCGAGGTGACGATTTTAAGAGAAGAGATATTAAGAACGTAGGGATGCTAAACGCTTTCCTATATGTCGGTAGCTTCATGCTCGTCGGCTCGATGCTGATGTTTATGCAAGATTACCCTACAGCAATGCCGATAGTCTCAATCGTTGCCACCTCGATAGCCCTTCTCGTCGGCTTATTGCTCTATGGCCTAGTGGACTTTCTCCGGCCAGTCGGTTTAGCATTCTCATATACCGGCCTCGCAATTTTGCCGTTCTGGTTCTTCGCCTTTCATGAACTCGGCTGCGGGCTCGAGATCAGCTTCTTCCTGAGCGCGCTCGCTTCGACTATCGGCTATATTATCGTGACGATTATTACAAAAAGCCAGATGGGCGGCTGGATTAGCTATCTCTTACTACTCGCCTTCGGCGCCTGCTTGCCACTTACCGGCAATGCGCACGCATATGCCTCCTGCCTCTTGCCGATGCTCGTCGCACTCTTCGCGATGATCTGTTGGGCGCGCCGCGTCAAATGGCTTCCTGTCGGCTTCCGCCAAGCTTCTCAAATCGTCGCCTATGCCGCCGTACCTACCGTTGCATTCTTCGTCTTGCCTTACTTCCTCGTTGAAACTAGCGCCGAAAAAGCACCTCTGTTACGCAGTCTATTCTTCTTCCTCGCGTCGATTCATTATTTCGTCGACTGGCTCATTGAGAAAAAGCGCGCACTGCTCGTCGTTTCTCGCATCCTATTACAGGTCTTCCTAATTGCGCTAATTAGCGACATTACCGGCTACTCCTTCCTCAATATCTACAAAGAAAACACCGGTGCAAGCGTCGCTATTGCAATCGTCTGGCTTGCCGGTTCGCTAATTCAAACCGTCATTTCGCTCTTCGTTAAGTCGAAAACCGAGGCGGAAGCAAAAACCGAGCGCGCAATGCTTGCCATCTCTCTGGCTTGTATTGGCATTACTCCGCTATTCTGCCAGGGGCTCCCTGCTCAAGCGACGGCCGCAATCTTCTTTGCGATGGCGATTGTAGTTGCGATTCTTGGCGTCCTAATTACTATTGTGAAGAAAAATCTCGCTTGGTCGTTTGCGACCCTGGTCGCGATTCTCTTCATACCTTTCGCTATCGAGGGTATGACGATGATGAAATGGGATATGTGGGTCTATTACGTGATTTACGCACTTATCAGTACGCTTTCTCTAGTCCTATATGCAACAGCGCTTCGTAAGGTTCAGGTCCACTGTGCTTATCGCCTTGCTTTGACCTCGATCATCGCCTGCGCAATTCTAGGTGCTTTCGGCGGTTCGCTCTTTGCCTATAGCGGAAGCTGGCCTTGCGTGCCGACCATTATTGCTTCGGCGCAGCTCGCCTTACTCGGCGTAGTTTCTAGCAAAAACGACTGCTACGAGCTCAGCATTTATTCTGCCGCCGTCGCCGTTTACTTGTTCACCCTTAGCCTCTCCGACTACTCGTATGACGCAAGGATAGTGTTCGGTTCGCCACATTATCTAGGCGACGCCATCCTCGGCATCCTAATTGGCGGGAGCCTGATTGGTGCTGGCTTTATCCGCGAAAGCGGCAAGAAGAATGGCGCACGCCAGATTGTCGGCTTTATACTCATGTCGCTCATTATGGTCGAAGCCGCAACGTGCGGCGCAGAAGAAAAGAGCCAGGTTGCGCCACTCATGCTCGTCGGCGCGGAGCTCATTACGATGTTCGTCGGTCTCGCGACGGATCGCAAATGGATGGGGGTCGCGAGCGCCTGTATTGTCGCTTTCGACGTGATGTTCCTCATGAATTCGCAAAACTGGCTCACCTTCGGTATTGTCGGTATCGGCATGATTGGCGTCGTCGTTTGGATGCTCGCCAAGAACAATCGCACGCCGAAGGCGCCACTGCCACCACAGCAATAGCTACTAAAACCACCAAAAAACCACCCGTGCACATATGAGGTGGTTTTTTGGCATATAAGCTCTCAACTTTTATGTGATATAAGCTGACTCGCAGTTAGCTTAAATGCCTTGAACAGAAAAGCATTAGGACAATTATATATCAAGATCGTCCAAGTCCGCAAGCTCTTGGCGGGTCTTTTTTGCCAATTCGCTGCCTTCTTCAACTGGAGCTTCGTCAACGTCTTCAACTTCGTCAATTTCGGCAGGAGCTTCAACTGGAGCTTCCTCTGCCTTCGGAGCATCTTCCTTTGGAGCTTTTTCGCCACCTTCATAGCCGTCATTGTTGACGATCTTGAGGTTATAGCGAGCATCGTTCTTCGTGCCAAGAGCGCGAAGAAGAGTGCGGATGCTTTGTGCGGTTGCGCCACGGCGACCGATGATGCGGCCGATATCTTCTGGGTCTACTTCGAGGCTGAGCAAAACGCCTTTTTCGTCGATGATGCGGTCAATCTGAACTTTGTCTGGATTGTTTACGAGAGTTTTTACGATATATTCTACAAACTGTTGGTCAATAGTAGACATGGTTTCTCCATTTGTTAAGTTATACCCTTAGTATATAATGTTTTTGCTAAAAAGTGGGAATTTTAGGCGACATCATTGTCGGTGCGAATGCCTTTTTCGACATCGCGAGCATTTCTCAGCGTCGTCTCGGCGATAGCGCCGAGTGCCTCTTTTGTATAGAAACCTTGATGCGAAGTCATGACGACATTTGGATAGTCGAGTAATTTCGATGTCGCCGGATTCGGGAGAATCTCATTCGAGTGGTCGCCGTAAATAAAATCGGTTTCCTCTTCATAAACATCGAGGCCGACGCCATGGAATTTTCCGGCGCGAATGCCCTTGATTAGATCGCCAGTATCGATCAGCCCGCCTCTAGAAGTATTAACTAGGATGACGCCATCCTTCATTTTCTTAATGGCGTCCGAATTAATCATGTGGTAGTTTTTATCGGTCAACGGACAATGAAGCGAGATGAGATCGCTCTTCTCGAGAAGCTCATTTAGGCTAACATATTTCAAATATCGCTCGAGTGACGGGTTTTTATTGATATCATACGCAATTACGCGCATACCAAACCCAAAGCAAATCCTGCACATTGCGGCACCAATTTTGCCGGTGCCGATAATGCCGGCCGTCTTCCCCGCTAGGTTCACGCCGCAAAGGCCATCAATGTCGAAATTATTCTCGCGAATGCGAATATAAGATTTGCAGAGGCGACGATTGGCTGCGAGAGCAAGGCTAATCGCGAGCTCCGCTACGCTTTCCGGCGAATACTTCGGAACAATCTTAACAACAATGCCGAGTTCTTTCGCCTTCTCTACATCGACGTTATTATAGCCGGCTGAGCGCATCAGGATCGCTTTCACGCCGTGCTTAGCGAGACTCGTAATCGTTCGCGCGTCAACATTGGCGCTCACAAAAGCACAAACCGCGTCGAAGCCCTCGGCTAGTGTCGCCGAGCGTGGACCGAGTTCATGATCCGTATATTCAATTTCTATGCCAGGAAACTTACCGATAATATCCGTAAACGACTCCTGGTCGTACCTTTTTGCAGCATAGAACAAAATTCTCATGCTTATATTATACCGCACAAAAATACTCCCTCTCGGGAGTATTTTTACTTAAGCCTCAGCTGGTGCTTCTGGAGCTTCTTCAGCTGGTGCCTCGGCAGGAGCTTCCTCTACTGGAGCTTCTTCCTTTGGCTGGTTTTTGCGAAGCTTGTCTGCATGCTTTGCAGTAGCTTTCTTTTCAAGTGGCATCTTGACCCATTTTGGCATCTTGATACCTTCCTTAACGAGGATGCGGATCACGCGGCCAGATGGCTGTGCGCCGTTGTTAAGGTATTTTTCGACCTCAGCCTTGTCTAGTTCAGTGGCTTTGGTATGTGGGTTGTAGCTGCCGACCTGAGCGACGATACGACCCGAAAGAGGGTGACGTTGCGCTTCTTGGACGACTATCCGATAAAGCGGTAAAGCTTTACGGCCATTACGCTGTAAGCGAATCGCAAGCATAATTCTCCTTTAAAAATTTAATACTTCGACTATTATATCTTATTTAGGCTTTTTTATCAAGGCCTGCTTTTTTGTATTTGCGAATTGCTTCGCCAGCCGCCTTGACCTGAGCTTCTTGTTTGCTGTGGCCTTGGCCGGTAGCCTTGAGGTGGTCATTAACGAAGACGCCGACCGTGAAGATCTTGTCGTGGTCCGGGCCTTCTTCCTTCATGATCTTGTAGGTCGGAGTCGAGCCATCGAGACGCTGGACTAACTCCTGCAGATAGGACTTGGAATCACGCCAGGATTCCGTCTCGAGGATGTCGTCAATCTTGCTAAGAGTATGCTTCTTGATAAACTCTTCAGCGGCCTTGTAACCTTGGTCGAGATAAATTGCACCGATGAGCGCCTCATAGCAGTCCGCGAGAATCGAGTGATGAGCGCGATCAGAGCCCTTCTTTTCGCCCTTGCTCATGCGGACGAGTGGCGCGTAGCCAAGTTCGGCGGCCGAGTTTGCGTTCGCGTCGGTATTAACGAGCGCAGCACGCCAACTGGTCATGATGCCTTCTGGCTGGTCATAATTCTTAAACAGAAAATCCGAGGTAATGAGCTCGAGCACAGCGTCGCCAAGAAACTCTAGGCGTTCATTGTGGTCGAAAACCGTAGTTTTATGCTCATTGAGGTAGGAACGATGGGTGAAGGCGGTAACTAGAAGATCAATGTTTTTGAAATCGAAACCGAGTTTCTCTTTCGCAAACTTTTTATATTCATCGAGTTGCGCTTTGTCCATTTATAATTCCCCGCTGCGAATTTTCTTTTTCGCGATTAACATTAATTTTTCAATATCTGCATATTCAATTGCATCGAGAGCCTCGGCGAAGCTGAACCAACGGATACCGTTCATCCACTTCTCCTTGGTCGGGCGCTCGTTCTTGTCGACCGACTGCACAAGATAAACCTGTGTAGTCATGAGGACCAGTTTTTCGAGGCGGCGATATTTGAAATGGATCTTGCCAAGCCACGCCAGCACCTCGACGTTCTTTAGACCAGATTCCTCACCGATTTCACGAATCGCAGTCTGCTTTGCGGTTTCGCCCGGTTCAACATGGCCCTTTGGAATCGTCCAACGGTTTTTGCTGTCTTGGATTAACAAAATCTCGATATCGCGCTCGTCTGGCGTCATGCGGAAGACGATGCCGCCCGCGGTCGGTTCGCGCACAATTTCCTTGATCTCAGGTTTTTTGCGCAAAACAACCTGGCGGAGCTTCTCGAGCTTCGGTTCTTTGTAATTCTGAGTTGGCAACGCTTCCGGAATCTTATATCCGTTGCGATGCTTTGGAGCGTGCGGGCCGTTACGCCTGCTCGCTCGGTTGTTCGTCTTTTTCGGCTGGGGCCTCTTCTGGCTCCTTGGCTTCTGACTTTTCTTGTTTTGCATTATCTGGTTCTTCCTCTCCACCGATGTTGCGGTAAGCAGTTCCCAGTACGCCATTAATAAACTTGGATGAATTTTCTGAACCAAAGGCCTTCGCGAGTTCTACTGCCTCGTTGATAGCAACCTTTGGTGGCACCGTATCCTTGCGGCGCGTTAATTCAAATAGACCGATACGGAGGACGTTGCGGTCGATCGAAGAAATACTGGAAATTGGCCATTCTGGTGCGAGTGGCTGAAGCTCCTTATCGAGCTGTTCCATCTCATCAAAAACACCATGTGCCAAGTCGTGTACAAAATCCACGTCCCCTAGTGCTTTGGCGTAGGGTTCAATATTTTTTGCGACGATACTATCGATGTCGGCCGAGGTGTCGCCCGCCTTGTTACGGAATTCATACTCATATAGACTCTGAAGCGAGATGATTCTGCCGAGATGTCGATTGCTTGCCACGTTAATTTGCCTCCCTAATTATTTGGACTTTTTATCTGTTTTCTTGTCTGCTTTTTTGCAAGATTTAACCTTGAGATTTGGGGTTTTCTTTGCAGTTTCGAACGCCTTAACTGGCGAATGCTTGTTAACGCTACGAGCGAGCTTGAGACGCAAATGACTGCGGCGAAGGCCGGTCTTACGAGGGCTGCTCTGCTTTTTTGGTTCAGGCATGTAAAAATGCTCCTTCTTTAATAATAGATACTTTGGTATATATCTTACTATATTTTTCAAGCTTTTACAAGACGATTAGCGCCGTAGTGCTTGTGTTATAATTGATAATATGAAAATTCGGAAGGCGAGGTCACGTGTACGCACGACGATAAGTTGCGTTATAGCGCTGATTTGCGCTATTGGCGTGGTATATTCTGGCGTCCGAATTATTTCTTGGAAAATCGACTCAGACAAGACTATTGCTCAGACCGAAGAGATTAATCAGGCAGCAAGTGTCGACGAGGTCGAAGACGAAGAAGATGTCGAAATTATCGCCGAAGACGAGCCGAAAGAGCCTGATACGCCATATTGGAATTACATCAAGATGAAGCTTATCGACGTTGATTTCACCGAGCTTCGCAAGATCAATAGCGATGTTGGTGGTTGGGTGCAAGTTAAAGGAACGAACATTAATTATCCATTCGCAAAAGCATCAAATAACGAATTCTATCTCACGCATACTTTCAATAAGTCCTACAACACGGCGGGCTGGGTATTCTCCGACTACCGCAACCACGTAGATGGCACCGATAAAAACCTAATTCTCTACGCGCATGGCCGCATGGATGGCACTTTGTTTGGTACACTCCGCAATATTCTTACCAGCGGTTGGCTAAATGACCAAAATAACTTCGTAGTGCGCACCTCGAATGACCACGAAAATGCTTTGTGGCAAATTTTCTCGGCCTATAAGATTCCGGTTACTAATGATTATATTCAGACGCTCTTTTCTTCGGAGAGCGAATTTGAAAAGTTTGCAAACATGCTAAAGGATCGTAGCGCGCACAACTTTAACACGACTGTGAGCGGCTCAGACCAAATCTTGACCCTATCGACTTGCTACAGCAAAACCGAGCGCGTCGTACTCCACGCGAAACTAATCAAGCGAATGATGAAGGAATAAAAAACCGCCTCCCCCGAGGCGATTTTTTGTTATTTCACTACGATATTGACGAGTTTGCCCTGCGGCACGACGATCGTCTTGATGACTTCCTTGTCGGCAATCATCGATGCGATCTTCGCATCTTTCTTCGCATATTCCTCGAGCTTCGCCTTGTCGGCGGCGTCTTCGGCCGGAATCTGAATGCGGGCGCGGAGCTTGCCATTGACCTGAACAATCATCTCGACACTATCTTCGACGAGGAGCGCATTGTCCCACTTCGGCCAAACATCATCAGCGCCAAGCTTTTCAAGCATTTCGCAAGCAAGGTGAGGCGCGAATGGCTTGATGAGTTTTGCGAGCGCAATCACATCGTCCTTCGCGGCGCCAGACTTGTAGAGTTCGTTCACAAATTCCATCATCGCTGCGACGGCAGTATTGAAGTAGTTGCGGCAAATATCTTCCGTAACTTTCTTGATGGTCTTATGGCGAAGCGCGACAGTCTTCGATTCGTCGAGCATTTCTTTGTCGAATGCGAGAGTCCAACAGCGATTGAGGAAGCGATAAACGCCACCGATCGCCTCGGTACTCCAAGCAGCATCCTGGTCGTATGGGCCAATGAAGAGTTCGTAAGTACGGAGCGTATCAGCGCCGTAACCGGAGTTGATGACGTCGAGCGGATCAATCACGTTGCCCTTACTCTTACTCATCTTCTTACCATCCGGCGCGTTGATGTAACCATTATAAAGAAGCTTCTTAACTGGTTCGCGGAAGTCGAGGTAGCCCTCGTCGGCGAAGAACTTGCACCAGAAGCGGACGTAGAGCAAGTGCGCAACAGCGTGGTCGCCACCGCAATAGACGTCAGTTGGCGCCCAATAATTAACTTTTTCTTTACTCCAAGCTTCTTTGGCATTGTGCGGATCAGTATAGCGCCAGAGGTACCAGCTCGAGCAGGCGTAGCCATCGAGCGTATCGGTCTCGCGGGTCATCTCCTCGCCGTCAATCGTGACCTTGAGGAATTCGTCGCACTTTGCGAGTGCGCTGCGACCAGAAGAATCTGGTTTGTAATCATCAATCTTTGGAAGCATGACCGGAAGTTGATCTTCTGGGATAGCATGTGGCTTGCCATTATTGTCGTAAGCAATCGGGATTGGGCAGCCCCAGTAGCGCTGGCGAGAAATCAGCCAGTCGCGCATGCGGTAGGTGACCTTCTTTTCGCCAATGCCCTGCTTTTCGAGCCAGTCGATAATGCCATCGCGAGCCTCAGCGGTTTCGATGCCATTGAAGGCGCCGGAATTCACGATCGTACCTTCACCGTGATAGCACTTCGAATCATCTTCGATATCTTCCGGTTTCTCGATAACCTTCACGATTGGGAGGTCAAACTTCTCGGCGAAGTCATAGTCGCGCTCATCGTGAGCAGGAACAGCCATGATGGCGCCGGTGCCGTAACCATTTAATACATAGTCGGCAACCCAAATTGGGATTTCTTTGCCAGTAGCTGGGTTAATCGCATAGCTGCCGGTGAAGACGCCGGTCTTTTCCTTGTTTTCCTGGCGTTCGATTTCGGATTTCTTAATTGCATCCTTGCAGTACTGAGTCATTTTCTTGCGAGCATCTTCGCTCGTAATCTTCGTAATAAGTGGATGCTCTGGAGCAAGCACGAGGAAGGTTGCGCCAAAGAGCGTGTCTGGGCGGGTTGTGAAGACGCGGACGGTCTCCTTGTGATCCTTGATTTCGAAATCAATCTCAGCACCTTCACTACGGCCGATCCAGTTTTTCTGCATTGTCTTAATCTTGTCTGGCCAGTCGAGCGAGTCGATTTCTTCGAGCAATTCATCGGCATAGGCAGTAATCTTGAAGAACCACTGCTTCATCTTTTTCTTTTCGACTTCGTGGCCACAGCGCCAGCAGCAGCCATTCTCGACCTGCTCATTTGCAAGCACAGTCTGATCTACCGGGCACCACCACTGATAGCTCTCAGCCTGATAAGCGAGCCCCTTCTTGAAGAGCTGAAGGAAGCACCATTGAGTCCATTTATAATATGCAGGATCCGAAGTATTGATTTCACGGTCCCAGTCAATCGCATAGCCGAGGCGCTTGGCCTGTTTGCGGAAGTTGTCGATGTTGGTCTTAGTGACTTCCTGCGGAGCGATGCCAGTCTTGATGGCATAGTTCTCGGCTGGAAGACCGAAAGTATCGTAGCCAAATGGGCGAAGAACATTCATCTCCTGCTGCGCATAGAAGCGAGCGAGACAGTCAACGATGCTGAAATTGCGGACATGGCCAACATGGAGGCCAGCACCGGATGGGTACGGGAACATTTCGGCGAGGAACATCTTCGGCCGATTATCGTTGTCTTTGGCGGCAAAAGGCTTCTCTTCTTCCCAGCGCTTCTGCCATTTTTCTTCGATTTTTAATGGATCATAATGGCTCATAACTATATATTATACCATCGAATCGGTGCTAATGCGACATATTCATAGAGAGGACCGTCGTCGACTGGCCTGTCGTTACAGGCAGTCGCGACTCATGCTCGCCCGTGGGCTGCGCAAGCCTCTCCACGAACATGCCGCATTAGCCCGATGAGATAAATAATATATAAGCATGAGCGTTTTGATTACCAAAATCGTGATGGGTGTTGTATAATAAGGTAATGGCAAAGAAAACTGCGAGTATTAAAAAAGCCATAGCGAAGAAAAAGACTGAGAAGAAGGCCGACAAAGAGGCCCAGAATAAGAAACCTCAGGAAAATGTTCGTAGCCGTGGTTTGAAACTATATTCTAATTTAGCTTACAAGCGCCGCGTAAAAGCGGATCAGCGTGCACGCAAAAAGGCCGAGGAGCTCGCCGAGCTTCCGAAGAATCCATTTTTGCGCTTCTTCGCTCGTCTCCGCCCAGACCGCTTCTTTAAATGGTGGTTCTCCCGCGACAACCAGATTCGCTTGCTGAAGATTTTTGTTGCGTTTGTTTTGATTGTTATTATCGCTATCGGCGGTCTCTTCCTCTACTACAAGAAAGATTTGGCTGAAATTGACCCAGAAGAGCTCGCAAATCGCGTCCAAAACACCGTCAACACCTATCTCGACCGTAATGGCGAAGTGCTTTGGGAAGATAAAGGTAGTGGCGACTATCGCCTCGTGGTTGATGGTAGCGAAATTTCAACCTACATGCGCCAAGCAACCGTCGCAATCGAGGATAAGAACTTCTATAGCCACATGGGCGTCGACTTCGGCGCTTTGATTCGCGCGGCTTTCGTGACTTTGACCGGTGGCGCAGTCCAGGGCGGTTCTACTTTGACCCAGCAGCTCATTAAGCAGGTTTACTTCGCTGATGAGGCTGGCGACCGCGGCCTCGGTGGTATCCCGCGTAAGATCAAGGAAGCAATTCTCGCAATCGAAGTCGAGAAGATGTACGACAAGGAGCAGATTATTACGCTCTACCTCAACGAGTCGCCATATGGCGGTCGTCGTAACGGTATCGAATCGGCTGCACGTACTTACTTTGGTAAGAGCGCGAAGGATCTCGATCTCGCCGAGTCGGCTTTGCTCGCCGCTGTTCCAAACAACCCAGCCGTACTCAACCCATACAATGAGGCTGGCCACAAGCGCTTGATCAATCGCCAGCACAAAGTGCTCAAGAATATGGTCGAGATGGGTTACATCTCCCAGGAAGAGGCTGACGCCGCAAAAGAAATCGATATTATTGCGAAGATTCTTCCAGAAGCCGACCAGTATGCCGACATGAAGGCGCCTTGGTTTGTGCTTGAAGTTAAGTCTCAGCTCGAAACGAAGTATGGCATCAAGACCATGCGCGAAGGTGGCTTCACTATCAAGACAACGCTCGATTATCGCGCGCAGCAAATTGGCGAAAACGCGATTCGCGAAGGTTCTACCGTCTTCTACCGCAACCACTCCGACAACGCAACGCTCGTCTCCGTTGACGTCGAGACAAGCCAGGTCATTGCAATGGTTGGTAGCTCCGACTGGAACGCCCCAGGATATGGCCAAGTTAATGCCGCCACCTCGCTTCTCGAGCCTGCGTCTTCGATCAAGCCAGTACTCGATTACACGCCGCTCTTTATGCAGCGCGAAGGCATGAATTTTGGTCCAGGTACCGTCCTAAAGGACGAAAACATTGACGCGATTTATTGTAAGGGTTCTCCTGGCAAATGCCGCATCCGCAACGCGTCCGGTAAATTCTATGGCCCGATTACGATTCGCCAGGCCCTTGCCGGCTCCCTGAACATTCTTGCAGTTAAGGCGCTATATATTAATGGTATCGAGAACAGCCTTGATATCGCACACAAACTTGGCGACGTATCCTACTGCGCCAACGGCGAAACCGCCGGTCTCTCCATGGCAATCGGTGGCGGTTGCGGTGTTCGCCCTGTCGAACACGCAAATGCCTACGCCTCGATCGCACGCGGTGGCGTCTACAAGGATCTCGTCTATGTCCTCGAAGTTAAGAATGCCTCTGGCGATGTGATCGAATCCTGGTCCGACAATGAAGGCACGCGCGTCGTCGACGAGCAGGTTGCCTACATGACAACCAGTATTCTTTCTGATATCCCAACCCGCGCCCAGTACTTTGGTAGCTTCGCAAGAGCTGCCGGCTTCTATAGTAACAAGACCTGGTTCGCAGCAAAGACTGGTACGACTGAAAACGGTGCCGGCTCCGCTAAGGACTCCTGGATTATGACTTACTCGCCGGTTCTCGCAACTGCAATTTGGAACGGCAACCACGATGGTCGCGTCCTTACGAGTGATACGCACGATATTTGTTTCAAGATTAGCGCAAACTATATCGATCGCGTCCACGAAGAAGTTTACGGCGCTGACGGCAAGTGGAAGTCTGGCGATAAGATCAACGAGCCGGCCGGCATGCAGCATATGACCGTCAACGGCAAAGCTGATATTTGGCCAAGCTGGTACAACAAGTCGAAGTCTTCCGGTATCTCGACCGAAAAGATGACCTTCGATAGCGTCTCAAAGAAGCTCGCAACTGATTGTACACCAGCAAGCACTCGTGTCGAAGTCGAAGTTTCGAAGATTATCGACCCGATGACTCAGAAGGAGTCTATCACTGCCGAGGGCTACGACGCCGAAGCGGAAGATGATGTCCACACCTGTAGCGACGCGAAACCGAGCGTAGGCACAATTAGTGTAAGTGGCAACGAGATTGCGGTACCGATCAATCACATTACTGGCCGCACGACTCGCTATGTCATTACTGTCAACGGTAAGGCCGCACGCGAAGGCGACATCGTATCATCCGGCACGGTCCACTACACCGCAACCGAAGAGCCAACAAGTATTTCCGTGACGCTGAAGGATTCACTTGGTTACACCGCAAGTGGCAGCTGGACGAAGCCAAAGACGGCGCCAAAAGAAAATACTGAAACTGATACCGACAAAAAAGAATAAATAAAAGTAGCCCCTCGCGGGGCTATTTTTTATTTGTGCTGATTATTGCGGCGCGGGGCCTGACGGCTTCGGCCGTGGTTCTCTGCATGCTTAGCGCGTGGCTTTGGTGTTTCGACGAGCTTCGCAAACATCATCTTACCAGCAGCGGTCTGGAGGTAGCGGACAAATTCGATTTCGACCTTTTGCTTGTTGCCGGCGAACTTCTCGGCGTTATCAACGACGACCATCGTGCCATCCGGCAGATATGCGACGCCCTGGTGCGGGTTTGCGCCAGTCGAGACGATTTGAACACTAAGCTTATCGCCCGGGAGATACTCGCTGCGAAGACCCTGCGCAAGATCGTTAATATTGATTGCATCAATCTTCTCGGTCGCCGCAACCTTTGCGAGGTTATAATCATTGGTCAGAATAATGCCGTGATGCTCTTTGGCGAGTTCAAGTAGACGCTCGTCGACTTTCACGCGCTCGCCGCCATCTTGATAAATCTCAACCGTGGCGAGCTCGACGCGCTCGAGTTCGTTTGCGACGTCGAGGCCGAAGCGAGCACGCGCGCGCTTTTCGCTATCGGAGCCATCAGCCAAGAGCTGCATCTCGCGGATAACAGAACGCGGGATGAGCAATTCATCGCCAAGGAAGCCGGCTTTTACGACCGACAAAATACGGCCATCCATTAAAGTTGACGTATCGATAAAGACTTTGCGACGAGTGTTTTTCGTCGGCACATGTTTGCGACTAAATTCGCGAATTGTTAATGCCGTGGTCTCAGCCAAAATGAGGGAGCCCACAATATATATAAATAATTCCATTGCCTCAATATACAATAAAACCACAAAAATAGCCACCCTATCTAGTGAGTGGCCATCTTTGAAGTAATGTATATGATACTAATATAGCACACTTTTTGCGTTTTGTCAACACTCTACTCTTTGACGGAATTAATGGCGTCTTGGAGAGCGCGGATACTATTGTTGAGCTTAATCTGCTCGTCGGCGGCGATCTTGAGGCCGAGGCGGCGTACGATGCCCTGGCGGCCAAGGACGGCCGGGTAGCCATTATAAGTGTCGCTCAGCTCGTCATAGTTGCTAACTGGCAAGATACGATTCTCGTCGTTTAGAATACAGTTCGTGATGGAAGCCATGCAGCTGCCGATGCCATAGTAGGTGGCGCCCTTCTTCTCGATAATCTTATAAGCCTCGTTACGGACGGCATCCTCAATCTCGGCGCGTTCCTGAGCGGTCGTGAGATCCATAATTGGCTGACCGCCAGCATAGGCGCAACTCCAGAGCGTAAACTCAGTATCGCCATGTTCGCCAACTTGGTAGGCGTGAACATTCTTTGGATGAATATGAAGACGTTGGCTGAGACGATAGCGCAAGCGTGCAGAATCGAGCACGGTGCCCGAGCCGATAACGCGTTCGGCCGGCAATCCGGAATAACGCCAAGTCAGGTACGTGAGAACATCCATAGGATTACTAACGACGAGGAAAATGCCATCAAAGCCGGACTCCATAATTTGTCCAATCATGTCTTTAAAAATCGAGGCATTCTTCTTTAAAAGATCCATGCGCGTTTCGCCTGGCTGTTGTGGGACGCCAGCAGTAATCGCGACAATGTCGCAATCGGCCGCATCGGCATAGGTGCCAGCGCTAATCTTAAGGTAGCTTGGAGACACAGCAAGCGTGTCGCGAAGATCAATTGCCTCACCGGCAGCATCTTCTTCGTTAATATCTACTAAAACTAATTCGTTGACGCTCGTGCGCTGGTGGATCAGGGCGTAGCCGTAACTCATGCCCACATTACCAGTTCCGACGATCATGACTTTATTTGCCATTTTTTCTTCCTGATTATCTGCCCTATATTATAGCATAAGCATTAAGAGATGGACCATTTACCGGCGGCCGTAACTATCAGGCCGCGCAGTTCTAGGAGCGACGTAGCAACGCTGAGCGTCGTCGCGTCGATACGTAGCGCCTCGATAATCTCCTCGTTCGTGCGGAAACCGCATTGAATTGCCGCATAGACGTTCTGAGCGTCACGCGGGAGGCCGGCAAGATTCTCGATATTCGGCATGACAGACTTCGATCCAAAGCTTAGCATAATATCCGAAACATCAAGATACGGATGGGCGCCCTGGCGCAGCATGTCGTTTGTGCCAGTCGACATCGCGCGTGTCGTATCGCCCGGTACCGCAAAGACTTCTTTGCCCTGCTTCAAAGCCACTTCGTAAGTACCATAAGTGCCCGAATGGCGCGAGGCCTCGACGATCAAAACTGCGTCGGCAAGGCCGGCTACGATGCGATTTCTGATCTGGAAATCATAGGCATGCGTCGCATGGCCGGGCGGGTACTCAGAAATAATCGCCCCCTTTTCTAAAATGCGCTCGGCTAGCTTGAGGTTGCAACGCGGGTGGATTTTATCGATTGGCGTGCCAAGAACGGCAATCGTTATCCCGCCCGCGTCCAAGCAGCCACGGTGCGCACATGAATCAATGCCATACGCCAGCCCACTCACTACTACGACATTTCTCTTTGCGAGCTCGTATGCCGCTCGATATGCTATTTCCTCGCCATATGGCGTAGAGTGTCGCGCGCCAACAATCGCGACCACACGCGGACGAGAGCTAGGCAGCTGTCCTCTATAATACAACTCTTTTACCGCCTGCTTTTGTTCTGACTCTCCACAGCACGCAAGCGCTTCGAGAAACGGGTGATTGATACTGGTTTTGGAATAATTCATGGAGCTCAGTTTAGACCCAAACAAAAAAGCGCCAAAGCATAAGTTCAATGTTTTTGGCGCTTTTTGTGAATTATGTTCTAATCGTCGCGGCGCATTGGCGGGAATGGCACACCCTCGCGAGCAGTAACGCCCTCGAAGAGCCAGAAGTTGCGCTCAGAATAGCCCCAACCGCAGGTCGGCGGCATACCGTATTCGAGCATCTCGACGAAATCGGTATCGAGCATCTGCGCCTCGTCATCACCAGCATCGCGCATTGCCTGCTGCTCCTCGAAGCGAGCGAGCTGATCGAGCGGATCATTAAGCTCGGAGTAACCGTTACCCATCTCGGTGCCGAAAATCACTGGATGGAAGCGCTCGGTAACGCGCGGGTCAGCCTCGTGCTTCTTTGCGAGCGGCGAAAGCTCAACCGGTTCATGAATGAGCCAGAACGGACCGGCAGATTCTTTGCGGATAATCTTCCAGAGATAATCGAGGAGGCGGCCTGTGCCCATCGAATCGTCATACTTGACGCCATGCTCTTTCAAAATACCCTTTACCTGATCAAGGTCCGGGTTAAAGACGTCGACGCCAAACTTTTCTTTCAGAATATCTGCATAGCTAATGCGTGGCCACTTGCAATCGAGATCGACTTTCATGCCATCATGCTCGAACTGAAGCGTACCCCAAGTCTCTTTGCAGACATATTTAATCATTTCTTCATAGAAATCCATGCCATCTTCGTAATCTTGGTAAGCAGCGTAGGATTCCATTGCGACATGCTCTGGGAGATGCTCGTCATCCATACCTTCATTGCGGAAGCGTGGGCCAATATCATAAACCTTCTCGTAGCCACCACCAATGAGGCGCTTCAAAGGAAGCTCGTGCGAAATGCGAAGGTAGAAGTCCTGGTCGAGCGCATCCATGTGCGTAACAAATGGATTCGCATCTGCGCCACCAGTCGTGTGCTCGAGTACTGGAACATTTATTTCAACAAAACCATGATCATTCAAGAACTGACGCGTTGCAGTCCAGAACTTAGCACGGCGAACAAAGCGCTCGCGCACCTCTGGGTTAACCGCCATATCGACGTAGCGACGGCGGAGACGCTCTTCCTTGTTCGTGAATCCATCGCGGCCCGGAAGTGGGCGAAGAGCTTTCGCGAGGATGCGCGGCATGTCGCAGAAAACAGAAATCTCTTCAGTCTTAGTCTTACCAACTTTGCCGGCAGCTTCGAGGAAGTCGCCAGTATCGAGTTCTTTTGTAAATTTCGCGGCGTCGTCCTTCAAGAAAATCTGAATGCGGCCGGAGTCGTCTTCGACGACCACGAAAGCAAGCTTGCCGAAGCTGCGAATGCTAGCAATGCGGCCAGCAATGCAGACGTCTTTGTCGGCATAATCATCATAGTGCTCCAAAATATCACCAATCTTGGTGTCGCGATTAGAATGGGCTGGGTATGGGTTGATACCAGCTTCTTTTAGTTCATTGAGTTTGCGAATTCTTTCATCGCGAAAATCTTTTAGAGTAGCCATATCTGATATTATACCATAAAAACAGCGGACTGGAAGGTCCGCTGTTTATGTTTAGTCGCCATCGAGGAAGGCTCCCGACTGGCGCGACCAAAGTTGATTGTATTCGCCATTTTTCTTCAAGAGTTCGGCATGCGTGCCCTGCTCGACAATCTTACCGTCGTCAAGGACGATAATACGATCGAGGCTTGCAATCGTCGAAAGACGATGAGCAACCACAATGCTGGTGCGGCCCTTCATAAGCTTCACGAGCGCGTCTTGGATGAGAGCTTCAGACTCGGAGTCGAGCGCAGAAGTCGCCTCGTCAAGCACAAGAATTGGCGCGTCTTTTAGGATAGCACGCGCAATCGCAATGCGCTGACGCTGACCGCCCGAAAGCTTAATGCCGCGCTCACCAACGAGCGTGTCATAGCCATTCGGTAAATCCTTGATGAACTCATGCGCGTTCGCGAGCTTAGCGGCCCGTTCAATTTCCTTCTGAGTTGCATCCGGTTTTGCATAAGCGATGTTTTCCGAAATCGAACGATGGAAGAGCGATGTTTCCTGTGGCACATAGGCAATCGCCTCTCTGAGCGATACTTGCTGAACGTTTTTAATGTTCTGGCCGTCAACAGTGATTTGGCCATCGTCTACGTCAGCAAAACGAAGTAACAGTTTCGTCAGAGTGGTTTTACCAGAGCCGGAAATACCGACTAGACCAATACGTTCACCCGGCCTAATATCCAGGTTGAAGTTCTCGAAAATCGATTCCTTTGCGTCGTGATGCTTGAAGGAAATATCCTCGAAGCTAATCTCGCCGCGCTTGACCACGAGTGGCTTTGCGCCCGGAAGATCAACGACGTCATCTTCCATGTCGAGAATCTCAGTCATCTCGTAAGCATCACCAAAGACGCGGTTAATACCCTTGAAGATGTTGTTCACGTTCCAGAGCTCACTAACAATCTGCATCGAGTAGTTCACGATGAGAATGAGTGTCGAAATCGCGAGACCGAAGATCGGCTGGCCGATGATAAGGAACACCGTAATAATGGCAATAATGCCCGTGTTTACGATGTTGAAGCCCATATCGCGGCGAGTCTGACCACGCATTTGCGCGAAGCCAGCATTCATCGTTGCGCGCGTGAAGTTCGCATAGCGATGACGCTCATGCGCCTCACGACCATAGGATTTGACCGAAAGAATGTTCGAGATCGAATCAGCGAGCTGACCAGTCTGTTTGTTGTCGGCCTCAGCCCATTCGCGGCTCAAGTGCGAAATCTTCTTGAAAGTCACCGCGACGCAAAGAATGTAGAGCGCGACGAAGATTAAGAGACCAATCGCGAAGAGTGGCGCACGTGCCATGAGCACGCAGGTCGTCGAGATAATCATGATGAGCAGATATAGAATATCGAAGGTCAAGAGATCGAAGAATCTCTCAAATGCCCCAATAAACTTGTTCGTCTGCGATACGAGCGAACCGGAGAAACGGTCGCTATGGAATTGCATCGACTGCGCACTGACCGTGTTGAAGCTTTTTGTCGCGAGTTCATACATCACCTTTAGCTCGAAGATCCAGAGCCAACGAATGCGGAGCCAACCAAGCACGACTGAGCCAATAATTTGGCAGACAATCAGCATGATTGCGCTAGGCAAAAGCGTCGGAAGAATCTGATCATTCGGGATGCCACTAGAAATCTTGTCAATCATGTTGGCGAAGATGAGCGGCAGGAGAGCAGTACGAATAACGACGACAATCGGCGTGGATAGTAAGGTACCAATTGCGAGAAGCTTGTATTTCTTTGAAGCTTCCCAAAAGTAGTGGAGCGTTCGGCGTGATACACGCCGGCGATCCTCTTTTGTTCTTGTTGTCATAGTTTTCACCTCTTTTTTGACATAAAAATACGCCAATTATTTCAATGAGTAATCAGCGTATTTGGTTTTGTTAATCTTTTGCTTTGGTTAATTAATCTCGGAAACTTTGAATTTCTTTCCGTTTGGAAGGGTTACTTCCTCACCAACTTTTTTACCAAATATTGCTTTGCCAATCGGCGATTCATTGCTAATCTTGCCTTCAAGCGGATTAGCTTCGACTGCGCCGACTAATGTATAGGTATTTGTTTTGCCATCGGACTTAAGCGTGACCGTAGAGCCCATGGCGACTTTTTCGCGTTTGCCAGACTTAATAATCTTGGCGTGGAGTAGAATATCTTCAATTTCAAGAATACGGCCTTCGACAACCTTCTGTTCACCGCGAGCGGCGGAATAATCCTCATTTTCGCTAAGGTCGCCATAGGAACGAGCCAATGCGATCTTATCTGCGATTTCTGGACGACGAGCCTTGAGCTCTTTGAGCTCATTCTCTAATTCTTTGCGCCCCTCAGCAGTAATGCTAACTGTCTTTGCCATAAAATATAATCCTCCTCCGAAACGGGAAAAAGCGGAATTTTACTGTTACTTCTGCCCTAGTTTAGCAATAAATTCCGTTAATGGCAAGAGTTTTGTTTCAGTTTCGGTGCGCTTTTTAATTTCGACTTTGTCTTCAGCTAGAGTTTTGTCGCTAATCACGATGCGATATGGGATACCGAGCAAGTCCGCATCGGCAAACTTCTCGCCGTTGCGTGCATTCGCGCGGTCGTCGAAGATAATTTGTTCAGGTGCTTTATTATGCAGGTCTTCTGCAATTTCCATCGCTTTGTCGCCGATGGCGACGACGTAATACTTGTACGGAGCGATTTCTTCTGGCCAGACGAGACCTTTTTCGTCGCTAAGTTTTTCTGCAATAACGCCCATGACGCGGCTAGGACCAATGCCATAGCTACCCATGAAGACTTTTTGGCGTTTACCATCTTCATCGGTGTACTCGAGTTCGAGCGGTTCGGAATACTTATAGCCCAATGTGAAGATATTGCCAACTTCGGCAGCCTTGTGCTGTTCGAGTTTGCTCTTATCGAGGCCGAGTTCGTTAAGGATTTCGTCGGTATAGACCTCTTCGTTAACTGCGATATTCTTTTCGCGGTCGAGATAGATAATATCCTCACCAACCTCACAGAGCGTCTGATACTCATCGCTGAACTTGCTGAAACTACCGCCGCTTGCGAAGGTGCGGAAGGTATCGGTACCAATACCAAGGCGATTGAAGATTTTCGTGTAGCTTGCGGCTACCTTCTCATAGAAGGCGTCGTGCTCTTCTTTCGTACGGCTGAAGCTATAAAGGTCCTTCATCATAAATTCGCGCGTGCGCATAATGCCAGACTTAGCGCGGAGCTCATTGCGGAACTTCGTCTGGAACTGGTAGACGTAGAGCGGGAGATCCTTATAGCTAGAAATATAGCTCTTCAACATGCGCGTAAAGGCTTCTTCGTGCGTGGTTGCGAAACCAAGTTCGCCGCCGGCATTAAGCTTCGTCTTAAACCAAACATCGAGGACTTTGTCATCCCAACGGCCGGACTTTTCCCAAGCATCGCGTGGCTGAAGTGCCGTCATGCGGACTTCCTGGCCACCAAGAGCGTTCATCTCTTCGCGGATAACTTGCATAATATTGTCCAACGTTCGCATACCAAGCGGGAGATAATCGTAGACACCGGCCATCTCTTTATAAATATAGCCGCCACGAATCAAAAGTTTTGCGCTCTCACTGACTTCGTCGCCAGGAGCGGTCTTGGTAGTTTTTGCGAATGTTTGACTAAGTTTCATATTGATAGTATAGCATACTATCCAGGATATTCGTCGATGGAGCTAATCAAGACGTCGCGGGGTTTGTTGCCGCCAGTGGCTGGGCCAACTACACCCTTTGCTTCGAGTTCGTCGATGATAGAGGCCGCACGGCCATAGCCGATGTGGAGCTGGCGCTGGAGGAGCGAGGTCGAGAGACGACCAGAACGGATTGCGATCTCGGCCGCCTGGCGTTCGATATCGCCGCCGCCTTCGCCCATGCCGCCGCCCATGCCTGGCATGCCAGGGACAGAGACGCTCTGCGAAGTAACTTCGTCGTTGTACTGTGGTGGAGCCTGTTGGCGGAGGAAGTCAGTAATCTTGCCGATTTCCTTGTCGCTCACGAAGGCACCCTGAACACGGCGAGGCTTACCCATCATTTCGGTCGTGAGGAATAGCATATCACCAGAACCGAGGAGCTTTTCTGCACCAACGGCATCGAGCATAACGCGAGAGTCGATACCGTTATTCACGGCGAAGGCGATACGGCCCGGAATGTTTGCCTTGATGAGGCCAGTAACGACCTTAACTTCTGGACGCTGAGTTGCGAGCACGAGGTGAATACCAGCGGCGCGACCCTTCTGAGCAATGCGAACAATGAGCATCTCGAGCTCCTTGCCAGCGGTCATCATAAGGTCGGCCATCTCGTCGACGATTATGACGATATATGGCATTTTGCCGTTATTGTGCTGCTGAACATTGCCGTCTTCGTCAGGAACCTCGACGGTACCACCCTGCTCGGCCATCTTTGTGTTATAGTCGGTGATATTTTTGACACGCTCTTTACTCATGAGCGTGTAGCGCTTTTCCATTTCGCCAACTGCCCATTTCATCGCGCTAAGCGCCTTATCGGTGCTATTAATTACCGGCGCGAGCAAGTGCGGAATATCTTCGTAAGCCGCCATTTCGACCTGCTTCGGGTCGACGATGATAAGCTTCAAGTCGCTCGGCGAGTTGTGATAAAGCAAAGAGTTGATGAGGACGTTCGTCATAACGGACTTACCAGAACCGGTAGTACCCGCAATGAGAAGGTGCGGCATCTTTGCGAGATCACCTACGACGACCTGGCCTGCAATGTCCTTACCGACGGTAAAGGCGAGCGATTTCTCGGCCGCAATCTTACGCCATTCATTCGAGCGGAGAAGCTCATGGAGGCCAACGCTAGCTGGGGTGAGGTTTGGCACCTCAACACCAACCATGTTCGTGCGTGGAATTGGCGCCTCGATACGAATCTTATCTGCAGCGAGCGCCATCGCAAGGTTTTTGTCGTAGGCAAGAAGCTTATTAACGCGAACGCCGGCAGGCGGACGAAGCGTGTACTGCGTAATGCGCGGGCCGAGGTTTGCGCCCTCAACGGTCACGTCGATATCGAACTGAGCGAGCGTATCCTTAATAATGCGCGCATTCTCTTCGGTGTTGCCCGGATCGGCTGGAGTAGTCTTCTTATTAAGAAGATCCATTGGTGGCATCTTCCAATTTGGATCAGAAACCGCAACGAGCGCCATTGGCTCCTCGGCTGGTTTCACTTCAGCCATCTCATGCTTCTTGAGCGGGAGAATTTCCTGATGCTTTTTATCGTTCACAGTCTCGACGTTCGCAACGACCTTGAAGTCGCCAAGGTCAGTTTTACTTTCTTTTTCCTTGTTCTTGCGCATAATGCGAGCATTCTCTTCATCCTCGCCTTGGCGGCCAGCAAAGAGAGTCTTAATCTTGCGGAAGAGCGCGAGTGGCGTCTCAGCATACATAAAGAGAGCCGTAATCAGAATCAAGACAATATAGATTAGGGCCGTAATTGCACTACCGAGATTCTTCACCATGACATCATCCATAGCCTTGCCAATATAGCCACCAGTCATATCTGGCGTTCCATAGCTACCGATGCCGAAGAGACCACAGAACAGAATGATAATCACGCCGGACGCGATCCAGACGCTAAGGTCTAGCTTATTGTTCGGCGAGCGAAAGATCATCACCGCGATATACACGAAGATAATCGGGAAAAGATACTGCGTGAAACCGAAGACATTATTACAACCGTTGTTAATCATGCCGAGCAGTGCGGCGTTTTTGCCGGCGCCCATCCACATCGCGACAAACATTACTGCTAAAACTAAAAAGAATATTGCGAGAGCTTGACGCCAAAAACCACCCGGGACTTCATGCTTTGGTGCAACTTCTTTGGTACTGGATTTTTTTCTACCTCGCTTTTTTGCTGCCATAATGCTTATATTATACCACAAAAAAGAGGAAGCATTAGCGCTTCCTCTTTTATTGCTAATCTCGTTACTTCAAGAGTTCGAGCCAGCTATCAAGGCTGGAGCTGCTAGAGCTGGAGCTGAAGCTGCTGGTCTTGTTGCCGTAGAAGCCAATCAAAGTAGAGATGAAGACGAGGATACACGCAACACCTGCGATGCCGAGAGCGACAAAGCGCATGATGCTGAGAACCTGAGTCTTGCCCTGTGCAATCGCGTGAGCGATGAAGACAATACCGACGGCAGCGATAGCTGCGAGGGTGTTGCTCAAGAAGCCGTTGAGCCAGAGGTAACCCTGTTCAACGCCGGACTTTTCGCCGATGCCGAGCAAAGAGTAGATTGCAAGGCAGAGCATCTTGAGAACTTCGATGCCAGCAATCACAACGAAGAGATTGCGGACGCACTTCCAAGAGTCCTTCATAGCGTTAACATCGGTGATCTTGCGAGCGGTGATGAGACCAGCTACAGCCAAGAGGACCGAAAGGAAGCCGGCGACAAATGCGATAGACATTTGGTCGGTGTTTGCACCGAGGATGGTACCAACGAGTGGAATACCAACGCCCCAACCTTTTTTAGTAAAGCCAGCGATTGCTGCAAAGATCGTCATCCAGCCGAAGAAAACGGCGAGAGAGATACAGACAGCATTGAGACCGGCGATGAACTTGTTATCAGCCTTAACTTTAGGCATCTTAACAGGTTCGACTACGGATGTTGCCATAGTAAACTATTCTCCTTTAGTTGATATACTTTCATTATATAAAAATATCCAGAAAATACAATATTTCCTGGATATTTTAAGTGCTTACGCTTAGGCGTCTTTTTGATCAACGCCCTTCATCGAAAGGCTGAGACGGCCCTTGTCGTCGATAGCGTCAAGGCGAACCTTGATTTCGTCGCCAACCTGGAGAGCGTCAGTAACCTTTGCGAGGCGAGTATCGCTAATCTGAGAGATGTGAAGCATGCCGTCGATACCCGGGAGGATATTAACGAATGCACCAAAGTCCTTGATAGAGACAACTTTGCCCTTGTAGATTTTGCCTGGTTCTGGCTCTTCAACGAGAGACTTAATCCAATCGAGCGCCTTTTGAATCTTTTCGCCATCAGCAGCAGCGACCGTAACGAGACCATTCTCTTCGATGTTGACCTCTGCGCCAGTTTCGGAAGTGATCTTGTTAATCGTTTCGCCGCCCTTACCAATAATCGTACCGATCTTGTCTGGGTTGACCATGAGCTTCTCGATGCGAGGAGCATATGGGCTGAGATGATCGCGTGGGCCTTCGAGGACACTGAGCATGTGCTTCAAGATAAACATACGACCTTCGTGAGCCTGAGCGATTGCCTTGCGGAGCACCTCGACTGGGAGACCGTGAACCTTCATATCCATCTGGAGCGCGGTCACACCTTCGGTGGTACCGGTGACCTTGAAGTCCATATCGCCGGCAAAGTCCTCGGCATCCATGAGGTCGGTGAGGACGTATGGCGTATCGCCGTCCATCATGAGGCCCATCGCAACGCCAGAGACTGGGCGCTTCAAAGGAACGCCTGCGTCCATAAGAGCGAGACAAGAGCTACAGGTTGCAGCCATCGAGGTCGAACCGTTCTGGCTCATAATCTCGGTGACGCTGCGGATAGCGTATGGAAACTCTTCTTCGCTAGGAAGGACTGGCGTCAAAGCGCGCTCGGCAAGATAGCCGTGGCCAACTTCGCGGCGGCCTGGGCTACCAAGGCGAGAAATCTCACCAACCGTGTAGCCTGGCGCATTGTAGTGATGCATATAGCGACGAGTGCCATCAGTAACTTCCATCGTATCAACGAGCTGCGCGTAGCTGAGCGGCGCGAGCGTAACAATGTTCATCGCCTGAGTGACGCCACGCGTAAAGAGGCTGGAGCCGTGGCAGCGTGGCAAAATGCCAACCTGCGAGCTGAGCGGGCGAACCTCGTCGAGCTTGCGGCCATCCGGGCGAATACCGTCTTCGATAATATGCTTGCGGACATCGTGCTTGACGGCGAGCTCAAAGGCATCGTTGTACTCGGCGCGGAAGTGGCTGTCGTAGTAGTTCGTACGAGCAGTCATCTTGTCTTCGTCAGTCATCTTGTCGGTAATACCAGCTTCGTCATCGGTGACTTCCTGGGAGAATTCATCGTGCATTGCCCAGCGGATTTCATCGATGAGATTATTGCGCTCAACAGTATTCTGAGTGCGGAGCTCTGGACCGAGCTTACCTTCCATCCACTTGTCGACCTTGGCCTGAGCTTCTTCAGATGGGAGGATGAGGGTGTATTCCTTCTCTTCTACACCAACCTTCTCGCGAAGTTCGTTCTGAAGCGCGATAGCTGGCTGAATCATCTTGAGACCCCATTCGAGACCGCCAACAATGACGTCTTCTGGGACTTCGTTTGCGCCAGCCTCAACCATGGTGATGCCAGAATCTTTACCGGCAACGACGAGGTCGAGATCGGAAGCTTCGCGTTCTTCTGGGGTGAGGAATGCCTTATATTCGCCATTGACGCGGCCGATGCGCAAGCCCGCGATTGGGCCATCAAATGGTACGCCAGCGAGCATGAGCGCGCTAGAAGCGGCAATCATTGCGATAACGTCTGGGCGGAAGTTTGGATCCATGGAAAGCACAGTCGTAACGACCTGGATTTCCTGGCGATAGCCCTTCGGGAAGAGTGGGCGAATTGGGCGGTCGATAAGGCGGCCAACGAGGACGGCGTTATCGGAAGGCTTACCTTCGCGCTTAATGAATTTGCTGCTGCTAATCTTGCCGGCAGCGTAGTATTTTTCTTCGTAATCAATGGAGAGTGGGAAGAAATCCTGCACTACTGGTTTGGTGCCGACTACGACGGAGCCGAGCACGACCGTATCGCCGTAAGTGACCAATACGGATGAAGTGGTACGAAAACCAACGCGATTGACTTCTAGGCCAAGTTTACGACCGCAAAAATCAGTCTCAAGCTTGAAGGTTTTCTTGCCGCTTGGGTTGATGATATCCATCAAAAACTACCTTTCCTCGAGAAAATAATAAGTATTCTATCGCAAGCGTTGCGAGAAAATATCTATCATTTTCTCGATATTTAATTATGCCTCTATTATAGCATAGATTGACATAATCGGCAAAGTGTGATATAATGAAGATATAAAGTGTTGGGCAGCAAAAAAGACCCCTGCAAACGGGATCTTTTTTATTATTTGCGAAGACCAAGTTTGGCGACGGTTGCTTTGTAGGTCTCGAAATCGTTCTTCTCGAGGTACTTGAGCAACTTTTTGCGCTGACCGACCATCTGGATGAGGCCGCGCTTAGCCATAAAGTCGTGCTTGTTTGCCTTGACATGCTCGGTAACTTCCTTGATGCGCTCAGTCAAAATAGCAACCTGAACCTCTGGAGAACCGACATCTTTGTCGCTGCGGGCAAGCTTCTTAATAGCCTTGGCTTTGTTGTCTTTGGTAATCATACTGGGGCTTATTTTAACACAGATTAGAGACAGATGCAACTATTTGTTGTTCATATATTTGATTAGCGCATCGCGGAGATCTTTGACCGGGAGGACAAATTTGTCCTTCACGGTCGCTGGGGCGATAGCATTCTTGAAACCAAGCTTCTTCGCCTCGGCGATGCGGCGATCTGGCGCGATGACGGAGCGGATTTCACCGCCGAGGCCAACCTCGCCGAAGACGACGAGATTATCGTCGAGCTTGCGGCCGGCCGCGGCCGATGCAATTGCCATACAAATCGCGAGATCTGCCGCGGAATCGTTAAGCTTCATGCCGCCGACGACATTAATAAAAATATCTTTGTCCTGGAGTTTGAGCTTCGTGCGTTTTTCGAGTACGGCAATCAAGAGGTTAAGGCGATTAAGGTCGAAGCCAGACGCGGTGCGCTTCGGATAGCCAAAGCTTGTCGTATTAACGAGCGCCTGAATTTCGACAAGGAGCGGGCGCGTGCCCTCGATGGTCGCCATGATGATGCTACCATCGGTATTTTGACGTTCAGAAAGCAGCGCCTCGGACGGATTTTTCACCTCGACGAGACCTTCCGTGGCCATCTCAAAAATCGCAACTTCATTGGTCGAACCAAAGCGGTTTTTGACCGCGCGAATCGTCTTAAATCCGCCGTAGCGATCACCTTCGAAATTCAAAACGACGTCCACGAGATGCTCGAGGACTTTTGGCCCAGCAAGCGTGCCTTCCTTCGTAACGTGGCCGACAATGATGACGGCGGTGCCACTATTTTTCGCGGCGCGAATAATGAGGTTGCCGCAGTTGCTAACCTGGCTAACCGTACCGGGAGCCGAACTAATCTCTGCCATAGAAAGCGTCTGAATCGAGTCGACGATCACGAGGTCATAGCCATCTTCCTCAATGGTTTTAGCAATGTCGTTCGCGGAAGAAGAGCTTGCAAAATGGAGTTGGTCGGAGCTGGCGCCAAGACGCACTGCGCGAAGCTTCACCTGTCCGGCCGATTCCTCGCCAGAAACGTAGAGCACCTTGTGGCCGTCAGCGGAAACCTTAGCGCAAATTTGCATAAGAATCGTAGACTTGCCCATGCCCGGCTGACCGGCCAGAAGCGCCACGCCACCCAGCAAAATCCCGCCGCCGAGAACATTATCCAGTTCGGCAAACCCGGTCTTTAGACGGCTACCGGCGTCGGACGGCTCAATTTCATTAATTGAAACGGCGGCGAGTTTCTTGCCAGAAACTGCCCCGCGTGCGAGGGCGGATTTTGCCTCGGCTTCGGTCGGAACCTCTTGCTCGAGCAGCGTATTCCATTCGCCGCAATTCTCGCAGCGCCCTGCCCACTTGGCATAGCTCGTGCCACAATTTTGGCAAACAAATTTTGCTTTAGCTTTTGCCATTATGGCACCTCCAATAATTATCTAGTTCTATTTTATCACTTCGTCGATGATGCCAAATTCTTTGGCTTCTTCGGCAGACATCCAGTAGTCGCGATCCATCGCTTTTTCGACTTCTTTGAGCGACTTGCCAGTGTTTTTCGCCATCATTTCAGCGAGCACCTGCTTGAGATATACGCCCTCGCGGAGAGCGATTTCCTGGTCAGTAATCTTACCCTCGGTGCCAGAACTTGGCTGATGGATCATGATGCGGGCGTTCGGCAAACAAACACGCTTGCCCTTCGCGCCAGCGGACAGCAACATTGCACCCATCGAAGCCTGGAGGCCGATACCAATCGTCTGCACGTCCGGCTCAATATAGTTCATCGTGTCGATAATCGCGAGGCCATCGTAAACGGATCCACCCGGCGAGTTAATGTAGAGCTTGATGTCCTTTTTAGGATCTTCGTAGGCGAGATGCAGGAGCTGTGCGATCACAATATTCGCAGTCTCCGGCGTAACCTGATCGCCGAGGAACACTACGCGCTCCTTCAAAAGACGCGAGTAAATATCGTAGGCGCGCTCACCCTTATTACTTTCTTCAATAACTGTTGGAACTAAATAATTTTTCATATTTATAGTATAGCACTCAAAGCCGAGGAGTGCCAACTACTCGGTGTCGGCAGCAGGTTTTTTGGCGTGGCTGTTCATGACCTCGCCGTATTCTTTCGTGCGAAGAATGTTTGCATTATACTCGTTAATGGCCTTGTTTAGGTCGGTGATGCGCTCGAGCAATTCATTATAGCGCGTCTGCATCTCCGCCTGGCGCGCCGTCAACTCCGCATAAGCCTGTTCTTGTTCTTCTTTGGTCTTGAAATAATTCGTCGCCGACGTAGCGCGCTCGTTGTAGTTGGCGATATCTTGGCTTAGTTTAGCATTGTCCGTTTCGTAGGCTTCCAAAAATTCTTCGTAGCTAGCCTGCTTTTCGGCAATAATTGCCTCGAGTTCTTCTAGGCGCGTGCGAATGGCCTTGAAACGATTATTATAGTCGGCAAAGAATGCATAAACCTTGCTCTGGTTCTCGAAATACTTCGCATAGTGGGCAGCGAGCACGGGCGACATTTGGGACCGGTCGACCTGGGTGCCTGCGATGGAGTGAAGCTCGTCATAGAACGATTGTTCGTCGTAAAGTTTGAGATGTGCGGCAATATCTTCGTTGCTCGCATAGAGCGCATCGAGACTCGACTTCAACTCGTCGCGTTCGCGATCAGACATTCTCGACCAAACGGCATGGAGAATTTCGTGCGCAAGCGTCGATTGACGAATGCCAGGAAGCTCTTTGTGTTTAATGTTGTAGATATAAATATGGTCGTTGCTATAGCAGCCAAGCACGTAATAATTACCGTCACCATCGGAACAATTTTTATTGAAAGCGTCAGCCTCTTGCAGCTCGGCGCGCGTTGCTTTAAAAATGCGCATACCCTTGTTGGTCAGGCGAAGATCGGCCACGAGTTCGTCCAGCTCCGAGCTCGGCTCGTAGCCAATCGCCGTGAACTCGTCAAAAATCGCAGAGTAATCAATTTGCGTAATCGCAACAAACGCACAGACCGCCAAAATGAAGCAACAAATCGCGCGAATGGCGTAATGAATGCGACGGACTTTGGCTGGGTTTTTATTCATAAATCGGTTATGCTAATTCTCTATTATTCTAGCATAAACCGGGATTATTCTCGAGCTTTGACGAGCACGTACTCGCCCTTCTTGTAGTCGACTTTCGCGATGTCGCCCTTATCAAATTTGCCGGCGAGAATATTGTCGGCGAGTAAAGTCTCGACATTGTCTTCAATCGTGCGGCGAAGCGGACGAGCGCCATTCTTTGGATCGTAGCCGGTGGCGATGAGCTGTCTCTTCGCAGCAGGCGTTATTTCGAGGCCAATTGCTTTTTTAGACAGACGCTTTTTGAGATCAGCAATCATGTTATCAAAAATCTTTTCGACGTCTTTGTGGCTCAAGGCATTGAAGGTTACAATTGCGTCGAAGCGATTCACGAGTTCTGGGCGCATGAGTTTGCGAAGAGCCTTCATCGCGGCTTCTTCGTTCGCGTCGTGCTCAGCTTTCAGAGCCTTGGCATCGCGCTTAGTCTTTACGGCGAAGCCCATTTCGGATTCGCGGTACATATCTTCCGCGCCGAGGTTTGACGTCAGGATAACGATCGAGTTATTGAACTTTACTTTCGTGCCCTGGCCGTCGGTCAACTCGCCATCTTCGAGGATTTGGAGCAAAATATTAAAGACGTCCGGATGGGCCTTTTCGATTTCGTCGAAAAGCACCACAGAATATGGATGACGGCGAATCTGCTCAGTAAGTTTGCCGCCGTCTTCATAGCCAACATAACCAGCCGGCGCACCGACGAGGCGCGAGACATTATGCTTCTCGCCAAATTCGGACATATCGATCTTGATCAGCGCATCGTCGCCGCCAAAAACCTCACGCGCGATAGTCTTCGCGAGCTCAGTCTTACCAACGCCAGTTGGTCCCATAAAAATGAACGAGCCGATTGGACGATGGAGATTTGAAATGCCAGAGCGGCCGCGGCGAATCGCTTTGCTCGTTGCGGCAATCGCTTCGTTCTGGCCGATGATTTCTTTTTGGAGATGCTTTTCGAGATTTAGTAAGAGTTCCTGTTCGGAGCCACGGACGCGGGTAACTGGAATGCCAGTCTTTAGACTAATCGCAGTGGCAAGGTTTTCGCTCGTAACGTCCGGCGTCTTGTCAACATCCTTGTTGTCCTTTTCAAGCTTCTTGATTTCTTCGTCGACCTGCGCGGCGCGAGTCTTGAACTCAGCAGCCTTCTCGTAATCTTCAGCCTCGGCAGCTTCTTCGATTTTCTTATTCAAATCGTCGAGTTCGATTTTCAGTTTCTTATATGCGGAGCCGCCTTTTTTATCAAAGGCAACGCGCGCAATCGCGCTAGCTTCGTCAATAACGTCGATGACTTTGTCTGGCATGAAACGATCGGAAATGTAGCGCTCGGAAAGATTAATTGCTTCTTCGAGAATTTCGTCAGAAATCGCAACTTGGTGATGCTTTTCGTAGTGCTTTTTAATGCCCTTCAAAATGCGGAGCGTGATAGTTGGACTTGGCTCGTTCACGATCACGGTCTGGAAGCGGCGAGCGAGCGCTTTGTCTTTCTCGATGTTTTTGCGATATTCGTCGAGCGTAGTCGCGCCGATAAGCTTCAAGGAATTACGCGCGAGGGCTGGCTTTAGAATATTCGCCGCATCCATGCTACCCTCGGAGCTACCGGCACCTGCGAGCAAATGCAACTCGTCGATAAATAGAATGACCGATTCGTCGCCGACGGCTTCATCGATAATACCCTTAATACGCTCCTCAAATTCGCCGCGGAATTTCGTACCAGCAACAACGGCGCTCAGATCAATCTGAAAAATGCGCTTGCCGATGAGGCTGCTCGGCACTTCGTTCTTCGCGATGCGCGTCGCGAGACCTTCGACGATGGCAGTCTTGCCGACGCCGGCTTCGCCAATGAGAACCGGGTTTGACTTGGTGCGGCGGCAAAGAATCGTGACGACGCGCTCGATTTCTTGCTCGCGACCAATCACGGTGTCAAGTTTGCCCTGGCGAGCTTCTTCGGTAAGTTCGGTGCCATATTTTGTTAGATAACGGAAAGTAGCGCGTTTGCCATTCTTGCGCTTCTCCGCCTCGATCTTTGCCTCTTCGGCTTGTCTCTCAATCAGCTCTTCGATATTATCGGCAACTTTTTCGATGTCGACTTTTAGCTGGCTTAGTAGGACGGTCGCACGGGAATTCGGCTGGCGAAGGAGCGCGTATAAAATATGCTCGGTACCAACAATTTCGAGACCATTTTCTTTGACGAAATTCATTGCCATGCGAAGCGTCAGCACGGTCGCCTCTGAAAGCGACATCATCGCCATCGGCGAAGCAGGAACATCAGCCGCCTGCTTGTTTTGGGCACGCTCAATTTGATCAAGGTCAACATCTTCGGCGCTGAGCAATTTCGCACCGGTCGAAGTATCCTGCGCCATAATGCCCATCAGAAGATGTTCAGTGCCCATGTAGCCCTGGTTGTAGCGTTTGGAATAATAGTCAGCTTTCTGCAACGCAAAGCGTGCATTTTCGCTGAGATGACTCATAATTTCATTAAATTCATCAACCATACCCCTATTGTAGCGAATTAGCACTCGAAATGCAAGAGTGCTAATTCTCTAATAATTCAAGGAATTTGGCCTCGTCGATAACTTCGGTGCCGTACTTGGCGGCTTTTTCGAGTTTGGACTTACCAGTGTTATGGCCGGCGACGAGATATGTTGTCGTTTTTACAACACTGCTATGGAATTCGCCGCCGAGTGCGCGAATCTTTTCGGCTGCCGCGTCACGACCCATCGAGTCGAGTGTGCCGGTGACAACGAAACTGAGACCATTGAGTTTGCCACCGGAAGTATCTTGATAGACCGGTTCGACGCCGAGTTCTTTTAGACGGTCGAGCAAAGCGAGATTGTCTTCATCAGCAAAGAAAGCAAGAATGGATTCGGCCACGATTTTGCCGATGCCCGGAAGGCCAAGCAGTTCGGATTCGGTCGCATCGCGCAATGCATCAAGGCTCTTAAAATGAGCGGCGAGGTCGATGGCGGTCTGGCTGCCGATATGGCGAATGCCGATGGCCGTGATAAATTTCGCGAGTGGCGGTTTTTTGCTAGCTTGAATATTGTCGACGAGCTTGTGGGCGGAAATTTCCGCGAAGCGATCGAGCGCTTCGACTTGACCGGCAGTCAAAGTATAAAGATCAGCAATCGAGCCAACGAGGCCGGCGTCGATTAATGCAACGACGTTTTTCTCGCCGAGACCTTCGATGTTCAGTGCCGGTTTTGACGCATAGTATTCAATGGCGCGCTTTAGCATTTCGCCAGCATCGCTGCCCTTCACGCGGTAGACGACTTCACCGGCTGGGCGTTCAAATTCGAGCTCTGGGTATTGTTTATGCAGGGCTTCAAGATAATTGAATGGCTTCGAATCGCTTGGGCGAAGTTCAGTTAGAACGCGATTGACCTGCGGAATGATATCGCCGGCCTTATAAATAATGACGGTGTCGCCGATACGAATATCGAGACGAGCGATTTCGTCGGCATTGTGAAGCGAAGCGTGGCGAACGGTCGAACCAGCGACCTGCACCGGATCAAACACGGCAACTGGCGTTGCGGCGCCAGTGCGGCCAATGGAAATAACAATGTCCTTAACGGTCGTTGCGACTTCTTCGGCTGGATACTTGAATGCGATTGCAGCGCGTGGCGTCTTGCCGACAATGCCGAGCGCTTGGTAAACTTTGCGGTCATTGACTTTAATCACAGCGCCATCAGTGCCAAACGGCAAATCCTGGCGAATCTCATTGAGATTATTGATGAAATCCATCGTTTCGCGGAGATTGTTATATATATGCTGCTGGCCAGAAATGCGGAAGCCGAGCTCGCGAAGGCGATCGTAGACTTCGGAGTTCTTCGGAAGATTTGGCGAAACCATGTCGTAAGCCATAAATTTGAGCGGGCGACTTGCTGCGATTTTTGGATCGAGCTGGCGAATTGAACCAGCGGCGAGGTTACGCGGGTTAGCAAACTCTGGCTTGCCGGCGGCGCGCTGCGCTTCGTTTAGCTTCTCGAAATCTGCTTTAAAAATCACGACTTCGCCACGGACTTCGGTGTGCTCTTTTTGCGGAATAGAAAGCGGGACATTCTCAATCGTGCGGACATTCATCGTGACGTCTTCGCCGACTTTACCATCACCGCGCGTCACGGCCTGCTTCAGGAGACCATCTTCGTAGATGAGTGCCATCGCGAGACCGTCCATCTTGATATCGATAAATAATTCTGGATTTACGGCGCCAAGTTTTGCGATGCGGTCGAGCCATTCGCGCACCTCGTCTTCTGAGAAAACATCAGCAAGCGAAATCATGCGCTCGGCATGAGCGACTTTTTTGAATTTATCGAGCGCCTTACCGGCGACACGCTGAGTTGGCGAATCCGGCGTAATGAGCTCTGGATATTTTTCTTCGAGCTGAGCGAGTTCGTGCTTCAAACTATCTGCCGCCGCCTCAGACATAATCGACTCGTCGAGGACGTGGTAATGGTAGCGATAATCATTAATCAGCGCGCGAAGTTTATCGACGCGCTCGCGGACATCATTCGGGATCATCAAGCATCCTTCTGTAGAAGAGATAGACATAGGCGGACGCGTAAATCACGGTGAAGGTCGTCATGACCTGGAAGAAGAACGGAACGATTGCGATACCCTCGAGCCATTCGACGTTTTGCTTCAAGACGAGGTCAAGCCAAATGATTGGAAGCATAACGACGACCCAAATTACGGCGAGGAATAGAATGCCGAAGGCAATACGAATGATGAATTTTGTGCGGCGGCCCTGGATGAGGTCGGTCACGGCATTCATCGCCTGCATAGGATAGATGCCCGGCACCGTCACGGCCATGAGCGACAAGATCGAAACTGGCAAGAGATAGGCCGAGAGCAGGATTAAGAGTCCGCCAAGGAGCCAGAACAGGAACGCATAGAGCGGTTCCGTCAAGAATTCAGTCTGAACGGCAGTCGAATAAAGAATTACGAAAATGAAAACCGGTATCAAATGAATAAAGATGAGTCCGATAGTTAACATCACGGAAATGAGCGGCGCGAGCGCGTTGTAGAGGCCATCGCGAATGCGCGGATGGTTCCCCGCCAAAAGATGACGCAAATAATAAATCGTCACAAGCAAAGTCACGGCCGTAAAGAAGAAGACGAGCGCCGGCTGAATATCCGTCATATCCTTCGTGAGACCACCGGTGGTGATATTCATCACGAGGAGAACGGCAGACTTTGCCACGCGGCCAACTTCGCCATAGTTCAACAGCTCGCTACTTTCATCAATCGCATCCTGAGTGGTCGTGTAGCTGGACTCGCTCATGAGACCAACACAAATCACGTTCATGAGGACAATAATAATCAATAGACCGCCGAAGAGCTTCCAGTTCTTGAAGAGAATCTTCATCGTACTCATTGCATGCGCGACGAGGCCTGGCGTTTTGAGCCCGCGGTTATAATCTTCGCGGTAGCTGCGATGGAAAGAATGATGAAGTTTCAGACGAGCACGTTTCTTGTCCCAAATCTTCTCGCGAGTGGCGAGGAAGGATTCCTTCATGGATTTACGCGGTTTCTTTTCCTTATTTTTTCGCATTTTCGAGCCTTTCGATGCGCGCTTCTAGCGGCGGGTGAGTTGAGAATAATTTGCTGAGAATAGACTTTTTAAGCGGACCAGCGATAAAGAGTGCCTCGGCGGCGACATTTTGCTGGCGCATTGGGCGGTGATGGGCCTCGAGTTTACGGAGCGCATTTGCCATATCGTCTGGGCTAGTCATACTAGCCGACGAAGCATCGGCGAGATACTCGCGCTGGCGCGAAACGGCAAGCTGAATGAGTGTCGCGACAATCGGCGCAAGAACGAGAGTAATGATTACGAAGAGGACGCCAACCGGCGAGTTTTCCTCGTCGTCGCGGCGACCCCAGAAAAGCATACGGAGACCAAGGTCGGAGATTAGGCCGACAACCGAAGCGAGGCCAAAGACGATCATACTGACGCGAATGTCATAATTCTTTACGTGGGACATCTCGTGGCCCATGACAGCTTTTAGCTCTTTATCATCCATAATTTCGACGAGACCAGTGGTTGCGGCGACGCAAGCATGCTTCGGATCGCGGCCGGTCGCAAAAGCATTCGGCGCTGGATCGTTCATGATATATACCTTCGGCATCGGGAGATTATTCTCCTCGGCGAGCTGCTGAACGACCTTGTAGAGACGCGGGCTCTCGTTCTGGTCGGTCTGCTTCGCACCGGTGCTCATGAGAGCGAGTTTATCTGCGAAGAAGTACTGAATCAATGCGTAAACTACAGAAATAATACCGGCCGTAATGAGGACGGTCGGGCTCTGGTAAATCCAAGAGAAAAGACCGGCGATTGCGCCGATAAATGCAACAAAAACTAGAATAGTAATAATAGTGTTACGCTTGTTCTGCGCGATTTGTTTGCGCATAGTAGTCGCCATATCTATTATTGTATCACAATTCCCTGTCGGGCGCGAAGGCGCTATTGCTTTTTGGGCTTTTTGTGGTATAATAGAGGGACCTGGAGGGAGGTGATCTTTAATGACTGAGGAAGAACTGTTGAAGACGTTAAAGGCCAATTTGGCCGCCGCGAAACGTAGGGCCAACAAGATGTTGAGCAACAAAGAAATCGAGGGAGTAGTACTGATATTTCAGCACTTCGACATCTCGAATGTAGACTTTTCGAAAGGCAATAGGGACGATATTTGCTACGATGCAATCTATACGCGTCACGTACAGGTCGGCAACTACCCCAGTGTCGGGTTCCGTAAGCACTTATTTAAAAGCATGAACAAGGAGCACAAGCGCGACGCAAATTCGCATACGGTCGCACACTACGGTTCAAAACCGATACGCGAGACGACTAAGCGAGTCGTTATACCTGGCAACGACGGCAAATTCGACGTTTCACTTATCGCTTGCGGATACGCAAGCCAGGCACAGACCATCGAGTTGGTCGATATCCTCATGAAAGACATTAAATAATCCCGGCTCCGCCGGGATTAAATTTTTGCGCATTGAAATACCGGCCATTATCGGGCCGGTATCGTTTTAGTTTTAGGGTAGTTGATAGAAATAGTCGGCAAGTCCCGAATATGTCCTTGGTTCGGCATCTTTGAATAGCTCTATGGTCTCCGCGATTGCCTTATCTACGTCTCCGTATCGACGGTAATAGTATGCCATCGCTATCGAAATATAGTCACTACTCCAAGAATAAGCATGAGCACAAAAATAACCCCTGTTCGGGGCATAAAAAATGGTGCGGGTTAAGAGACTCTAACTCTCGACCTCTTCCTTGGCAAGGAAGCGCTCTAAACAACTGAGCTAAACCCGCAACTGGAATAGATTATAGCACACGGATACGATAAATGCTAGCTCTTTCGCGTTTTTTCAAGCAAAAGCGACAAAATGAAGGCGGCGAGGTTGACGAGTACGACCGTGGCGCCGGTTGGCGTGGCAAGCATGTACGACAAAGCAAGACCAATTAGGAAGGCGACGATCGAAATGAGAACCGAAGCGAAGACGACGCCTTTGAAGTTTTTCGCGAGACGCATAGCAGTGAGGGTTGGGAAAATGATGAGACTCGAGATAAGAAGCGAGCCGAGGAGACGCATACCAAGCACGACCGTGCATGAGCAAATGGCGGCGAAGATTGCGTCATAGATGCTGGTTTTGACGCCGACCGACTTCGCAAATTCCTCGTCAAAGGTGATGGCAAAAATGCGGTGGTAAGCGAAGAGGTAGAGGCTAACGACGATGACTGCAAGGACGATGCTCATAACGACATCCGCCCAGCTGGCCGAGAGAATGCTGCCGAAGAGGTAACTATTTAGGTCAATATTCACGCCCTTCGAGACAGAAATCGCGAAGGTGCCGATAGCGAGACTGGAAGCCGAGAGTACTGCGATAGCGGCGTCGCCATGAACTTTCTTGCTTTGGCTAAGGCGCAGCACGAAGAATGAGGCGATAATGACAACCGGCAAGGCGACATAGAGCGGCGCGAGACCGAGCACTGTCGCAAGCGCGAAGGCCGAGAAGGCGGTGTGGCTGAGGCCGTCGCCAATCATGGAATTTTTGCGAAGCACCAGTGAGACGCCGACGAGTGCGGCGCAAATTGCGACGCAGAGCCCGACGATGAGCGCGCGTTGCATGAAGGCATATTGGAACATTTCGATCATTTGTATTTCTCCAGATATTCTTCGGTTTTTGCGATGGTCGCCGCGCCGTTTTCGATTGCAATGACTTTATTACCAATGAGGTCGTCCGCGTCGAGGTCGTGGGTAATCATGATAATGGCGAGATGTTGGTCTTTGTTTAGTTTCGCGAGAGTTTTATAGAAATCCTTACGCGATTTATAGTCGAGATTATTCGATGGCTCGTCGAGAATAAGAAGCTTCTTCGTCGCAGAAAGCGAGCGCGCGAGGAGAACCTTCTGGCGCTGACCGCCGGAGAGATTCGCGAAGCTATGCTTGGCAAGATTCTCGATGCCGAGCAACGCTAGGCTTTCCATGGCATGCTTTTTCTCATGATGGCAGTAGAATGGGCGCATCTTCATATGGCCGAGGCAGCCCGAGAGCACGATTTCTTCGACCGTGGCTGGGAAGTTTGCGTCTGGGCGAGTGTCCTGCGGGAGATAGCCGATTTTCGTTTGGTCGAGGCCTTCACCGAATTCAATTGCCCCGCTCGCCGGCTTAATGAGCCCGAGAATACCTTTTATCAGGGTGGATTTACCGGAGCCGTTCGCGCCAACCACGCAAGCAAAGTCCCCAGGCTCGAGCGTAAAGCTCGCGTCTTTTATGATGATCTGCTCGCCGTATTTGAGGCGGAGTTTTTTGACGGAGAGGAGCGACATCAGTAGAGTGCCTCCTTGAGCGTGTCGACGTTTTTTTCCATAATGTCGGCATAGGTGACGCCCTTTTCGAAGTCTTCCTGCGAAATATTGTGCGCAGCGGAAAGCTCATAGACTTTTGCGCCAGATTCGTCGGCGATGGTCTGGGCAAGCTGGCCGTTTGTTAACTCAATCTTAAAGATGGCCTTCGCATTAGTCTCTTTCGCCTTGTCAACGAGAAAAGCGACCGTACTACTGCTAGCCTCGGTCTGGTCGGAACAGCCCGGAAAGGCCGCAAAATAGTCGAGGCCATATTCGTCGACAAAGTAACGGAATGGGAAGCGATCGCCAAAGATGAGGGTTTTACTTGGTGCCGCCATGACGACCGAGCGGAAATTCTCGTCAATATCCCTGATGCGCACAAGATAATTATTGGCATTCTCGACGTATTGCTCAGATTTGTCTGGTTCGAGATCGGAGAGCTTGTCGCGAATCGCCTCGATAAGCCTTATCGCATTCTTTGGGCTAGTCCAGATGTGCTCGTCGTACTCCTCCTCTTCTTCCTCTTCTTCGCCTTCCATGCCCTCTTTTTCTTCCTCGGTTTTTAGCTCGACGAAGTCCATAAGGCGCAGAGTCTTGTCGCGCGAAATATTATTGTCTGCGAGAATTTTATCCACCCAAGCATCCGATTCCCCGCCATTATAGATGAAGAGCTTCGCCTGCTGGATCGCAATAATGTCCTGCGGGGTCGGCTCGTAGTCGTGAGTTTCGGTCCCCGGCTTAATCAGCATTTTTACGCCATTGCCATCGCCCGTAACGGCGCGCGCAAAATCGTAACCGACGAAGTTCGAGGAGACGATTTTTGCATTTTCTGGATGAAATTTCGGCCAGAGGATGAAGAACGCGATGATGCCGACCAACGAAATCGCGAGCATAATAATGTTTTTAATCAGTTGTTTCATTTTTCCACCCTTTCACTTTGCGCAGCGCTTGCAAGTACCGCCAATAATAATATTCTTTTCGTCTGCCTGGAAGCCATGTTCGTCCGCGACGTGCTCCATGAGTTGTTTCACGAGGCGGCAATCGGTATGCTCGAGACGGCCGCACTGGTCGCATTTCAGATAGCAGTGACCAGTATTATGACAATCCTCAAGATATTGAAAACGGACCGTACCGTCAGCCGAGATGTTCTTACGCAAGTCCCCCGCCTCGATCATCTCGTCGGCGACGCGATAGATGGTAGTAAGCCCCACATCTTCGCCCAAGCGAACGAGCTCGTTATAGATATCTTTGACTGAAAATTCGCGGCTCTGGTCGGCGATGATTTTCTGAATTTTTACTTTTTGGCGGGTATTGTATGTCATACCTCTAGTATACTACTATATCTAGAAATTGAAAATGATTTTCATTTTCAAAATAATAGATACGCTTATGGTTATCTATTGACTTTTTAGCGTAAGTGTGGTGTAATGTAATTATACTAATCTCACAGGGAGGTTAGAAAAAATACACCGATCCCGAAGCGTATGCCAGGGATAGAAACTTCACAAGGAGGTATCTGTATGGATATCAAAGTAACAGCCAGAACGTACAAGGTTTGCGGCGGCCCCGCAAAGGACACACTGTTTGACGCAGTAAAGTATGCCTATGACAATACTAATCGCGTAACAGTCAACTTCAGCGTAGTCTTCGACTACGAAGCTCCAGGCGGCACCTACCGCCCTCTCCATGTCAGCAATTTCAAGCTGATCGGCATTGCTCACGAGGATGGCTCCGGCCACAAGTTCAACATCGCGGGCTACTGCTATGTTCGATTCGCTCCGATGAATCCCGAGGCGTCACACTTCCATCAGAGACGCTTCACGATGTTCTATGATGCGAAGAAGCGCGAAGGAAAAATCACTTTCCCCGAAAGCTAAAACCTCCAATACCCAGGCAGCCAGCCTGGGTATTATTTTTTGGCAAAAAAATAATCCCTCTCGGGAATCAAAAGTTGGTGGGCGAGATGGGACTCGAACCCATAATCCGGTAAAGGAAGCAGATTTTAAGTCTGCCGCGTATACCAATTCCGCCACTCGCCCCTAGGAGACCTAAATAATCTATATGGAGGTGCGTACCAGAGTTGCACTGGTCTACGAGGTTTTGCAGACCTCTGCGTAACTGCTCCGCCAACGCACCATGGCTCTATTTTAGCAAAGGTCGGGCAAAAAAATAAGTCCCTTTCGCATGAGACTCATTTCTAATTGTCCGGGTCAACTCTCAGTGATCCCGACAAACACCTCTTGCTTATTATTTTAGACGCAAGCATTTTATTAGTCAACATTGACTTTTTCGTGTTTTATTGTGTTATATACTCATGAATTAACAGGGGTAGATGGATGAAAATCTATTTACTATTTGCGGAAATGTTGCGGAATAATATATTGATAAAAGCACGAGAAATAAGGTAAAATAGAAGCAATAAAGGAGGTTTATGGGAGAAAAACGAGAAGGCTTGAAGTTTTATCGCTGCAATACTTGCGGTAATCTGTTCTTCGTCATGATTGATCCAGATGTACGCCCTTCTTGCTGCGGCAATGAAATGGAAGTTATCGATACGATTCATGGTACCGAAGGTAGTGAAAAACATGCGCCAATTATTGAGCTAAATCAGAACGATACAGAGGTCCAGGTCGGCCTACAGCTTCACGCTATGGAGCCTGAGCATCGCATCGAATGGGTGGCTCTAACAGATGGCGAACGCGTCGAAATTCAGAAACTTGGTCTTTCTACCCCACCAGTCGTGAAGTTCTCAAAGATGAACGGCGCCGGCAAGGTTCGCGCCTATGCGTTCTGTAATATTCACGGCCTATGGGAATCCGAAAAGTAGCTGAGACGATCTTTGATCGGGCGAAGCTTGGTTTGTTCGGTTTTGGCAAAGTTTTTTCGCGTCCAAAATATGCGATTTTTGGTATATTCTGCATAATTTTGATCGCTTATATCTTGAGTTTTTGGCAAAATGGCAACGGAAATTGGCAGTTAATATGCTCTGGACTGCCGCTCGGCGATAAGCTCGGCGTCCTGGGACGCGTCTTCCTAAATATCGGCGAGAACTTTACGTCGCTCTGGGGCATCAGCATCATCCTGCTCGCTATTCTACAGGGCATCGTGATTGCGCAGCTCGTCTTTACTTGGCGCCACCGCGAGAAAAATGCCGCTCTAGACGGAGCAAGCACTGGTGGAATTGGAGCCATACTCGGCTTCATCGCCCTGGGCTGCCCAAGCTGCGGAATCGGCCTGCTTACCCCTATTCTCTCAGCAATCGCCGGAGCAAGCGCAGTCGCTATGGCAGAGACGATTGGTAAAATTTTCACAATTCTCGCCTTTAGCCTACTTATCTTTACTATCCTCGGACTCGGTTATATCGACTATGTCCTAGCAAGCGTTAATAACAGAAAGGAAAAGCATGCAAAAAGCAATTAGAATTGGCGCATTGGTTGCCGTAATTGGACTTCTTGTGGGGCTCGTGGTATATAACATACTCAACCCGCCAGCGCCAGATAATAGCGTCTGGAACGCCGCAATGAGCAAGGGCGACACCGAAACCGCGAAGCACCACTTCGTCATGTACACGGATATCTTCTGCCCATATTGCGACAAATTCTCGAATGCAATCGCCGCAAACCTCGATAAGTGGGAGAAGGACTATATTGAGCGCGAAAACGTCCTCTTTGAAATTCGCGTCACGGACATAAACTATAGAAACGGCCATTCGAACAACAGCCGCCCAGCTGGCATCGCCGCGTATTGTGCCGCCAGACAGAATAAGTTCTGGGATTACTACTACGCATTGCTCGCCCAGATGTTCGAAGATTACCACTCGAAAGGCATCGGTGTCGATCCGTATAGCCAGCATATCCCAGACCTCCCAAATAGCTACTTCACCGACGTCGCAAAGGACATCGAGTTCGATCAAGACAGCTTCAAGCAATGCGTCGACAACCAGGAAACCCTGAGCGAACTCAACAAAAATACCGCCAAGGCCGAAAAGAACCTCAATGGCAGCGGTATCCCGCACTTCGTCTTCGATAAGTTCGTCTACGACGGCTTCGCTGGCAACTGGGACACGACTCACGATTACGAGCAAGTCAAAACGCTCATGAACGCGGGCCTATCTACGAAGTAAATATTGTATAATTAATAAAAATAAAAGGAGATTATTATGGAACTCGCTGGTGTTTTCTTCGGCGTATTCATCCTAGTATTACTATTTATCATCTTGCCGGGTTGCCGCGTTGTGCGCCAATTCGAACGCGGTGTCATATTTACGCTCGGTAAGTATAGCGGCATCAAGGGGCCAGGCCTTCGCCTGATTTTCCCTTACTTCCAGACCATGCAGCGTGTCGACGTGCGCTCCACGCCAATCGACGTGCCGAAACAGGAGGTGATTACGAAGGATAACGTCACGGTCGGCGTCGATGCTATCGTGTATTTCCGCGTGCTCGATCCAGCCAAGGCTTTGCTCGAGACGACGAATTACATCTACGCGACGACCAACTTCGCGCAGGCCGCTCTCCGCGATATTACCGGCAACTTCGAGCTCGATGAGCTTCTTTCTAAGCGCGATGAGATTTCCGCACAGATCAAGGAAATCGTCGATAAAGAAACTGACAAATGGGGTATCGACATCGAGAACGTGAAGCTCCAGAACATCGAGCTCCCAGGCGATATGAAACGCGCTATGGCAAAGCAGGCTGAGGCTGAGCGTGAACGCCGCGCCGCCATCATCGTGGCTGAAGGTGAAAAATCTGCCGCAAAGTCCGTGGCCGATGCCGCTTCTTTGCTCGCTCGTACCCCAGGCGGTATTCAGATTCGTACCCTTCAGACGCTCGAGAAGATTTCCTCAGATCCTTCCCAGAAGACCGTCATCGTACTCCCGAACGATATCAAGGATTTCTTGAAAAAATAAGGCATGTAAAAACCACCGCATGGGGGAGCGGTGGTTTTTTGAAGGTTTTTAGCTAGAGTGCGAAATGAGCTGACCGTAGTCGTCGCAGCTGGGCGTGCGCCTTATCTTATTAACAAACCGGCGAAGCCATAACTGGATACGCTCTCCGAGCGACCTCTTGTTGTATTCGTCGCAACGACGACGTTCATACTCGCGCCTGTAGGCCGGATTACTAAAGTAATCTTCCCTCGAAGCCTCTTCTTTAGCCTGCAGCTCCGGGTCCGAAGCAACAATTTTCTCGTAAGATTCCTGTCTCGCTACACGGCATTCATCAAGCATAGGATTTCTCTTTTCGGGCTGAAATTCAAACCCCGAGCTATCCTGAACGACGATTCTTTCCTGAAATTGCTCGCTAAAGGTCAGCTTATTCTCGCTGGCCTCCCCCGCTTTTAACCTAGCAATCTCCTCATCCTTCGCTTCGACAGCGAGCTGCAATTTATCGATGATGCCCTGGAGTTCTTTTTTCGTTGTACGCGAATTATACAACTTCGTATTATTATCCATACTAGTACCTTCTCCTTTCTAAAGAACTATTTTGGATGCACAAAAAATGTGCTTCGCAATTCATCGCTTCCATTATATCACAAAAACGGCAAAAAGTCAATCACTACCCCTGGTAGTTTGTGGTATGATAGGAGTATGGTTAGGTATTTAGCACAGATGTTTTTGAAGCGCGACGGCAAGATTTTGCTTGGGCTTAAAAAGCGCGGTTTCGGCAAAGGCAAACTAGTATCCCCTGGCGGCAAAGTCGACCCGGGCGAGACAGTTATGCAGGCCGCGATTCGCGAATGCGAGGAAGAATCTGGTGTAAAAGTTCATTCTTGCACCGAAGTGGCGCTAGTGGTTTTCCGCGACCTTTATTATAAAGGCGAGCCGGAAACGGATATCATGTATGCTTTTGTTTCTGATGATTTTGAGGGCGAGCCGGTCGAGACCGATGAGCTTATTCCTGAATGGCACCCAATCGATGAGCTCCCCTTCGAGCGCATGTGGAAGGATGCTCAATATTGGATGCCGGACGCAATGCGCGGCAAAAAAGTCGACAGCTATTTCCGCTACAACGAAAAAGACGAGCTGGTCGAGCACGAGGTAGATATCGTGCCAGACCAGTGCATTATCCGACTACGCGACAAGGATTTCGGCCTGCCGGAAGACGGCGACGAGTCTAGCTTCGTCACGCGCACCGCATCGCGCGCCGTGCTTATCGACAAGGATTACCGCGTAGCGCTCGTTGACGCTACGTCGCACGGTTATTATAAGCTGCCAGGTGGCGGCATCGACGAGGGCGAGCTAATCAGCGAGGCTCTGCACCGCGAAGTGCGCGAAGAGGCCGGCTACACGATCGAACCGCTAGCCACGCTCGGCTACGTCCATGAGACTCGCCACAAATTCGAGCAATTCAATATTTCGTACGCGTTCCTTGCACGAGCAAAAGAGTTCGTCGGGACGGATCTAATGGAAGACGAGATCGAGGATGGCTTCGAACTGAAGTGGTTCGACAATATTGACGAGGCAATTAAGGCCGTCGAGGCAGTCGATACTTCGAAGATGGTTTACCAAGCAAAATTCTTTACCGCACGCGAGCTCGCGATCCTACGCGCTGCGCGTAAAGTTCTGAAGGAAAAATATGGACAATAGAATCCCGCTTGCCGAACGCATGCGACCAAAGTCGCTCGACGAGGTGGTGGGGCAGGAAGACATTATTGGTGACGGCAAGATTTTGACCGAAATCGTGCGCAAGCAGGAGCCGGTGAACATTATTTTCTGGGGCCCTCCTGGTACCGGCAAAACGACGCTCGCGCGCATTATCGCGAAGGAATTCAAGGCGGATTTCGTTGAGATTTCCGCCGTGACGGCCGGCAAAAAAGACGTCGAGAAAGTCGTTGAGCAGGCGCGCCGCAACTGGAATCTCAAGCAGCGCACCGTGCTATTCGTGGATGAAATCCACCGTTTCAACAAGGCGCAGCAGGATGCCTTTTTGCCGCACGTCGAATCCGGTCTGATTACTCTCATTGGCGCAACGACCGAGAACCCGAGCTTCGAAGTGATTTCCCCGCTCCTTTCTCGCAGCCGCGTCGTGATCGTGAAGCATCTCAGCAAAGACGATATCATCACGGTTCTCAAGCGCGCGATTAAGGCCGAAAAAGCCACGAAGCGCGTCTCTGCTGCAGCGATAGATTACCTCGCAGAATTATCTGGTGGTGATGCTCGCTCTGCACTTGGCGATCTCGAACTTGCGCTCAGCCTCTCGCAAAAAGTCGGCGTCGAGCAAGTGCTTGAAGCGGCCGGTCGCAAAGTGCCGGGCTACGACAAAAAGGGCGACAATCATTACGATAATATTTCTGCGTTTATCAAGTCGATGCGCGGCGGCGATGCCGATGCGGCGCTGTATTATCTCGCACGCATGCTGAATGCCGGCGAAGACCCAAAGTTCGTCGCGCGCCGCATGGTGATTTTTGCTTCCGAAGATATTGGCCTCGCTGGCAACGGTGCGCTCGATCTCGCGCTCAATGCCTTCATGGCGGTCGAGCGAATTGGCATGCCGGAAAGCGGCCTCATTCTCGCACATGTCACGACTGCGCTTGCGAAGGCAAAGAAGTCTCGCGAGACGACCGATGCTTGGTACAAGGCGCAAGATTTGGCGCGTCGCACGATGGGTCTACCGGTGCCGATTTGGCTCCGCAATGCCCCGACCAAACTCATGAAAGATCTCGGCTTCGGCGAAGGCCAAAAATGGGAAGCCGGCTTCAAGCTCGACAAAAACTACCTGCCGGACGAAATTAAAGACGAAAAAATCTTATAAAAATATCCCCGATAATTCGGGGATATTTCTTAATAACTACTATTTCGCTACGCAGCGCACCAAATGGAGATCGCGTTTCGATAGACCCGTCATGCTAGGGCTAAACTCCCTAGTCAAATAGCCATAGTCACTACGATAATTTCTTATTCCATAATACGCCATAGAGTAATCCGAACTATTGCCGCTAGTCCTAGACCAGTAATTACCCTGACGATTACGCGAATAGGTTCCAGTATCGCCGGCACGACCAGCAACCGTGAAGTTAACTGGGAACCTGAACTCTTGCAGACTTCTGTTCGGTTCCGGTCTATTATATTGACCGATAGGGAAGCCGTTGCCACCGAGCGCCGAGTCTAGCACTGTAATGTCGCCCGTATACCAGTTGGAACCATTATTCGAGATGGATGGCAATTGCCAGCCGGTAGGACAGATATCACCCGTAACGTTCGTATATCCACCAGTATTATATGTGCCATTCCCAGCCGTCGCAACATACCAGTTATAATAAATGCCAGAAGAGAGCCATTTAGCATTATTTTCCGTAGGAGAAACCGTTGCGCCAGTCATGCCCGACGTTTCTACCGAATATGTATTAATACAAGATGCATTATAGTTATCTGTACAAGTAGACACTGAGGAGCTAGTACGATTCTTGGCTAGGTTAGTGAATGCCGTGGTCGGATTATTAGTATTCGTATTATCAAGAGTCTTACCGGCGGGATCGAGGCGAAGGTTTTCAATCATCCACCATTTACCGTCTGCTAGCTTGGCGACGGCATAAGGTTGCCCGTCGCGAGTATCCTCTAATGCAGTAATAGTCTTGCCTGGATTCGTAATCTCGAAGGCTGACGCATTGAAGGTTTGCAGCGTATAGGCGGTTTCTTTTGGCACCCAAATTGCATACAAGACTATTTCTCCGTCATTCGTTGCTTTACTTACGAGGTCACCTTCGAAGAACAAGATTTCGTTTGGACCGTAAATGATGGAACTGCCGTTTGGCTGCGCGTTTTTATCGATGCTCCAACCGATATAGCCATAGTCTGAGCGTAGATAGTTCGGAGCATACAAACTCGTTTCGTCTCCAGCATAACCATCGTTGCTCACCATGGCCATATCGCCTTCGCTGCTGCCGTTTCCGTCATAGGTGAGATGATATTTTTGCGTCCAAACTGCATACACGGTTTTAGTTTCACCATTATCGCCCGGTAAGTGAGCAAGCACTTCGTCGTAAGTCTCATACGTAGGCTCTTTTGCGTTAGAATCCTCAGACCACCCCTCAAGCCTATAATTACCGCTCGCTAAATCCATATATTCCCCCGAGAGTGTCGTGCGATTACAGAAGGACTTGTCCAAGGTAATCTCGTTACCATCTGCATCGTAGCCAATAATGGTTGCATAGAAACCATAGCCATTCATACCTTCATCGGTATAGAAAGCAAAGGTTGCCGTATCGCCTGGTATTTCGACGGTTCTAGTAGTAAAGCTATTGACCCAGCCGGAATATACCTGAACGTAGCCCGTCAAAGAGTCGGTCACCTCACCATCATAGACGCCACTGAAGACATAAAGCGGATCGCTGCCAGATTCTGTTCCAAATTTAACGGTTGCAACAAGTTTGGAAGCTCCACTAATCGAAACAACATCCTTCGTGCGGAGGAAAGAATCGTATATCTGGAGTTTTTCACCATTTTTATCCAAGTTACCAGAGCGCACTGTCTTCGTAATCGGAACTGGCTCTGTATGGCAGCTACTATCCAGCTTAATTGTATTGCGTTCAGAGTCGGTGTCGCCCATTTTGCGACCGTTGCCCATCATGTGGAGAGTGAGGTTTGGTCTTTCCCACTTAGCATAGAGAGTAACTGTACCGTTATTCTCGGAAGTAAGATTGCTAACCTCTGCGCCGTCTTCGTAGGCGACGTCGCCAGTCGGAGTAGTAGCCCAGCCAACAAAGTTATAGCCGGTCCACTCAAAGGCATTGCTCGTCAAAGTAATTGACGTGCCATACGTAGCATTCAGCGAATTCATTTCACCGGTTGCAGCGGTCTCGTTTTTATCAAAAACGATCGAATAGCGATTGGCGGTCGTCACGGCAACAATCTTTATATCTTCGGTAATCGGAGCGGTAGGATCAATCTCGTTGCCGTCCTCATCCTCCCAGCCCTCAAAGGTTAGACCGGTTGTACTTGGCGCTTCGATTACATCAGCTTCCTCGAGCGTCTTGCCGTAGTCGATAATATAGTCATTATCGCCATAACTGACGACAACCTTGTCGTGGAGGCCATAGTTCGTAGTTAGAGTAAAGGAGTTTACTTCAGTAGCAATAGCGCTGACGCTCGTAGCGAGAACAGCCGCCGCAATAACAGTCGCTGCGACACCGAGAGCCTTAGTGGATTGCTTGTGATTCTTGATGAAAATAGCTGCGCAGACAATTAGGCCGAGCGAAGAAATAGAAAGAATAATGACGCTGCCCGTTATACCGTCGTGCGTATTTGGAGCGACGCTAATAGTCTCTGGCTCAGCGATGTCCGTAAACTGGATTGCGAACTCGACGCTTAGACTCTGAGCGCGCTTGCTCATGTCGGTCACGGACTTAACATATTTAGCCGTAAAGACAAAGTCGAATGTGCTGCCAGCCGTAATGGTTTCATCTGCGTGATTATCATAAGAATACGAGATGTTTTCGTTCGAATTATTATCGGAAATACCCTTAATGACATGGTCAACTGAGTCGGTATTCTCGAGCGTTACCTTGAAAGTTGCACTGTCGTTAAGCTTATAGAAAGACACCTCGCTCGCGATCGTCGAATCGTCGAACCCGGTGATAGCACCAGTTGCGCCAGCCGACATTGTAGTAATTTCAGCTGCTTTAATTTTAAATTTTGCCGCTTCCGCAATGACGGAAGTAGTTGAAGCAAGAGACGCAATGAAACTGACCGCAAACACTAATACAGACAGCGCATAAGCTCTGCTTCGCCAAACGCTTTGGCGCTTCATTCTTTTCATTTTAACTCCACTTGTTTACCAAGTTTTATTTTATCATGCTTATGCTGAATAGCTACGTGTATTTTATACAACATTCGCAATTTTGCGCGATTGACCAACACGGCTTTCAATTATATAATATTTTTCAGCGGCTTAGCCGTGAATCTTCCTATAAAGGTGGTGATTTCTATGAGAATGCAGGCGAGGGGTTACCCCGGTTGTACACGCATTCAGTATGGAGATGTGAGATTACTGCTCGGCAGTAACGCTGATCCTCCCGAAAATGTTAAACAACATATGGAAATTGTCGACGACCCTAAAATGGACGACAATGCTTTCACGCCGCTCATCGGCGGCGAGGTCGCGGAATGGATTCTGAAGCAAGATTACATCGTCAACCTGGACAAGTACCTCGGCGGATCCGTCAATCGCGTCAAGAAAGCAATTGGGGCCGTCGAGAAGGCTATGGGCAAAGAACGCGAGAAGTATTTGCTTAGCGAGATCTACTATCAGGTCGAGCATCACAACGAATACTGTTGTAAAATGGCGCTCCTTCGTCACAAGTCGAAACAGCTCGAAGCAATCCAAAAACACAAGACGGGCAAAGAAGTCATTCCGATTCCCGCCTAACTAAAACCCCGCCTAGTGCGGGGTTTCAACCTTTTATGGACTTATACATTTCGTCGTCAACGACGAACATTTCAAGGTTTTTGGGCTGCTCAAACTCTTCCGTAACGAAGAGTCTTTTTAGGCTTCGCATAAAAGCGTTGTGGGTAACGATTAGAATTTTATCGTCTTTGCCATAACGACTAAACATATCGTCGACAAACGAACGGGCCCTTGCGCTAACTTCCTCTTGCGTCTCGGCATTCGGCGGCGTATATAACCCTTTTCTATATAGAGCGTCTTCTTCTTCCGGCAATTCACTCACGTGCTTGCCTTGCCAGTCACCAGGATAAACCTCGATTACGCGCTCGTCGATTATATAATCAACATCGCCGGCGATCGCCTTCATTGTCTGCTGCGCTCTTTTTAACGGAGAGCAATAGTAATAGTCGAAATGCACGTCCAAGTTTTTACCTAATTCCGTAGCGTCATCGAGGCCTTTCTGGGTTAGAACGGTATCGATTCTGCCCGCAATAATGCCCTGAATATTCGTCTCTGTTTGGCCGTGTCGAATGAAAAATAGTTTTGGCATAATTTATATCTCGATTATTTTGTCTCTAGATTTTGCGCCGGCAACGATAGCGATACCGGTTTTAGGAACGTTAAATTCGTCAGAAATTAATTCAAGCAAAGCCTTATTCGCTTCCCCATCATGTGCGCGAGCATGCAAAAAGGCAACGAAGCTACCGTCTGGTTGTTTTTCGAGACGCGCCAAGCCCTTAGTGCCGGGTTTGACGCGGACTGAAATGCGCATTATTTCTTCCCGCAAACTACGTTGTTTGCATGGAGCCAGCCGTCCATAGAGCCGCCATCGAGGTATTCACCCTTGATTGGCATGACATAGATTGGCTCGCCAGCCTTGATGTGTTCAATAATCGGATCGGTAATGAGATATTCCTGGTCGCCTGGGCCGAAGTCGTTATCGTGGCAATACTTCACGATGCGCTGGAGGAAAGCCGGAGACATAATATATTTGCTAATGTTGATGAGGTTACTTGGAGCCTCTTCTTTCTTTGGCTTCTCGTAGATGCCAGAGAGTTTGCCGTCTTCGACTTTCAAAACACCATATTTTTCGACGTCATTTGGATCGATTTCGGTTGCAAGCATTGCGGAATCGGTAGGTTCCTTAATAAGTTCCATGAGGCGTGCGAGATCAGAAGAGCCATCGGCGTTATAGACGAGATCGTCGCCCATGAGGACTACGGTTGGTTCATCGATGCCGTATTCCTCGACAACCTGAGCAACTGGGCAAGCAGAGCCATAGCGACTATCGACATCTTTCTGGGTAAAGAAGTGAATCGTAAGGCCTTCGCGGCTAGTGTCGGCGAGCTTCAAGCGGTCAGCTTTACCGCGAGCGATAAGGTAATTATTGAGCTTGGCATTATCTTCATAGTAAGCCTTAATCTGCGAGAAAGGTTTCTCGTCAATGACAATATAAACATCTTCGATGCCAGCCTTGGCGCAATCCTCGACGACATAATCGACGAGCGGACGATTACCGATAGGAAGCATCGCTTTTTCGATAACCTTAGTAATTGGCAGGCGGCGCGTACCCCAGCCCGCAACAGGAATGATAGCTTTCTTGATCTGCATAATACCTATAGTTTAGCTTTTTCGGAGCGTTTTGACAATCTCTACCGCCTTGAAAACGGACCAGCATAAGAGATAGCCGAGCGCGACTGAGAGGAAGACGCCCATGAGCGAATAATAATCGCGAGCAAAGAGACAGACTAGGCTAGCTGCTACCGGAAATGCGATTAGCGTCATCGCTAGCGCGGCAATATTCTCGCCCCGCTTCAGGTGCGCATCCTGATAACGGCGGATGAGGCCAATTTTCTGATCTAGCATCAGCATCATGATGGCGCAAACCACCACAATTCCTGTGCCAATATTAAGCGCGAAGCTCACGCCGGCAACTGCCCCAGCAACTAAGCCCGAAATAAAGTCGAGACCGAAGAGCGCGGCGATCGAAAGCTTCGAAGCGCGACCAGATTTGCGAGATTTCGCGCGTTTTGGTATTAACAGACCGCGGCGCGTGATGTCAAATATGAAGCGCAGAAGACTAAATGCCAAGAGCGAAATGACGCCGACGAGAGCGACGTTCGGCATATCGATGAGCTCGAGCGCGTCGATAAGCATAAAATTAAAAACTGCGATTACGCCCAGCACGCAAGCAACGGCCGGACCGGCTTTAACAATTATGTTCGTAAACGAACTGCCGAGGTCGATAAGTTTTAGCCCACAAGCAATCACGAATACTGCGAGAATACTCGTGACGATTGCGATAATAAATGGGCTCATTATTTCTCCTCGAGCATCGACGGAAGCCAGCCCTCGGCCGGTTCAACGCCAAGCAAATCCGCAACCGTCGCCGCAATATTCGCCAGGCCAAATTCATCTTTCTTGAACTGATGTTTTCCGTTTTCATCAATAATAATGAATGGGACTTTGTTGGTGGTATGCGAAGTCTTTGGATTGCCCTTCTCGTCAATGAGCTCTTCCGCGTTGCCATGATCGGCAGTAATTATCGTAATACCGCCCTTGGCATTCACGGCGTCAATGATGCGCTTCAAACAGATGTCGATAGATTCCATCGCCACGATTGTTGGTTCGAGTTCGCCGAAGTGGCCAACCATATCGCCGCCCGGGTAGTTAATGCGCAGGAAATCATAATTATCGCTCTCAATTGCCGCCACGAGTTTGTCGGTAATTTCTGCCGACTTCATCCACGGTCGAGTATTGAACGGCTCCGTATAGGATGGGACTTCTTCCTCGACTTCGTTATTCGGGATATTATGCGAGTTGCCATTGAAATAATAAGTAATGTGGCCGAACTTAACGGTCTCGGAAATTGCATACTGACGAATACCGGCATCGGCAAGATGGAAGGCGAGCGGACGCTTGAACGACGGCGTCGGAACGAGCGTATATTGCGGCACATGGAGGTCTTCGTTGTACTCCGTCATGCCAACAAATCTCACGTCCGGTCGGCGAATGCGATCAAAGAATGGAAAATCATTGTAAGTAAAGGCTTGGGTAATTTCGAGGGCGCGATCAGCGCGGAAATCAATATAGACTACCGCGTCGCCGTCGTTAATTGTGCCAATTGGCTGGCCGTTTTCTGCGATAACAAATGCTGGCATATATTGGTCCTGAAGATCTGGCTGCTCTTTACGATAAGTTTCGACGGCCTCGGTCGCGTTCGCGAATTGGCGGCCTTCGCCGAGCACGTGTGTGTGCCAACCCTGCTCAACCATGCCCCAGTCGTTTTCATAACGATCGCAAGTTATAACCATACGTCCACCGCCGCTCGCAATACGATAATCCGGATCGCCTAAATCTTTGACAAATTTTTCGATGCGCTGTATATATCGCGGTTCGCTATTTGGCGCAACATCGCGGCCATCAATCAAGATATGTAGGCGAACGCGCTTGACATTTGCGCGATGCGCTTCCTCGAGCATTTTCTCGAGGTGGGCAATATTTGAATGGACATTGCCGTCACTAAAAATTCCCATAAAATGCAGCGTCGAGCTGCGACTATTCACGTGATTTACCGTATCCTGCCAGACTGGCTCCGAGAAGGCTTTGCCGCCCATAATCGCATCGTCGACAGCGGCGCTGCGCTGGAGCACGATCTCGCCGGTGCCGATGGCGTTGTGGCCAACTTCGCTGTTGCCCATGTCACCTTTCGGAATGCCGACCCATTCGCCGCTTGCGTTAATAGCAATATTCGGGCAGTTCTCGAGCAGATTATTATAGGTAGAAAGATGAGCCTTCTTGACAGCATTAAAACTGAAATTCTCGCGAATCCCGACTCCGTCTAGTACGACTAATACTACTGGCCGCTTGCCCATCCTATTATCCATAAGCATTATTATACACTAGTAGCGCCACCCTTGTAAATTGACTTTTATAGCGTTTTGTGGTATAATGATAAGATATGAAGTTGATTGGGCGGACAGATATAAAAGCAGCAAAAACCACCTTGGAAAACGGTGGTATTTTGGCTGTTCCGACCGAAACCGTAATGGGGCTCGCCGTCAGCGTCAAGAGCGAAGAGGCGATCAACAAACTCCTCGAGCTCAAGAAGCGCGCCATCGGCAGCGGCAAAGTCCTCACAATCATGGTAGCTAGCGTCGATGAAATATCTAAATACGCCTTCTTATCTAGCGAGCAGCTAACTTTTGCGCGCCACTATTTTCCTGGAGAATTAACCCTGATCTTAGAGAAGAATCCTAGCTTCAACCATCCATATTTCGACCACTTCAGCACGATCGGTATTCGCATTCCAGCTCATAGCTATATGTTGAAGTTACTAAAGAAAACCGGCCCGCTACTCGTGACGAGTGCGAACCCGCGCGGCGAGAAGCCTTGCATGAACGACGAAGAGGTTAAGCAGCGCTTGCCGGAAATTAAAGCCTGCGTAAAGGGCCGCGCCGGCGGTAGCCTACCGAGCACGATTATTGACTGGAGTGGCTCGATGCCGCGCCAAGTCCGCGCCGGCGGTTTATTAATTGTCCACTACTAGAAAAGACCGACCCTATAAAAGAGTCGGTTTTTTCTTAAGCTGCTACGCGCCCACCCAGGGGCACAAAGCATGTTTGTTTTAATCCGCTGTTTATTTTTGTTTCTAGTCTCCACACTGTCCACGTCAGTGGAACCCCGTGAAGCGTACCAGCTTATGCTTAATTTATCACGTTTACGCTAATTCGTCAAGGTCTTCGTCGCTATAATCCGTCTGAGGATCGAGCTGCTGAATTGAATTGCGGTCACCAAGCTGATATTTCTGGTGATGCGCGCGGCGCTTTTGCTCTTTGACTTCGAGCGTAATGACTGGAATATCCGATTCTTCTTCGACGGATTCAACTGGTTTTTCGTCAACCTTGCTTGCGTCGATGACCTTCCAGAGCTCGCGAAGAACTTCGGTCAAACCCTGATGAGCTGAGCTAGAAATAGCAAAAATCTTTGCATCAGAATTCTCCTTCAAAATGGCCGCCATTTGCATCTTCACGATTTCTTCGTCGAGGCCTTCGCACTTCGTGAGGGCTACAATTTCTGGGCGAGTGGCGAGCTCGGCAGAGTACTTTTCAAGTTCCCCGCGGATGTCGCGGTAAGCCTTGCCGGCGTCCTCAGAATAGACATCGATGAGATGGAGCAAAACTTTCGTACGCTCAACGTGGCGAAGGAAGCGGTCGCCGAGGCCTTTGCCATCGGATGCGCCTTCGATAAGACCCGGAATATCTGCGATAAGGATACTATGGTCGTCGACCTTTGCAACGCCAAGATTTGGCGTGATGGTCGTGAATGGATAATCTGCGATTTCTGGCGTGGCGTTCGATACAACCGAGAGGAAGGTGGACTTCCCTGCGTTTGGAAAACCAACGAGACCGACGTCGGCGAGAAGCTTTAGCTCTAGTTCAGCGTCATAAGATTCGCCCGGATTGCCAAGCTCGGCGATTTTTGGCGTCTGGCGCGTAGAACTGCGGAAATGCCAGTTGCCATAGCCGCCGTCGCCACCATGCGCGACGATTTGGCGATCGCCATCAAAAGTAAGGTCGGCCACAATCTCGCCATCGCGCTTCACGACGGTGCCGATTGGGACTTCAACAATCAGATCTTTGCCAGATTTACCGCTGGATTTCTGGCCGGAGCCGGCTTTGCCATCCTCGGCGATAAGTTTTGGCTGGAAACGGAAGTCGATCAAGGTGTCGCAATCTTTACTGGCAACAAAAACCACGTCGCCACCTTTGCCGCCATCACCACCATCTGGACCACCCTTCGGGATGTAGATTTCGTGACGGAAAGAAATTGCGCCGTTGCCGCCTTTGCCGGCCTTGATATAGACTTTCGCGGTATCAACAAACATATTTATATTTTAACATATTTTCGCTACTCGCGCTAGCACGAGAATTAACGGCGAGCGTGGATGTAGTTGAAACCGAGGGCATGCCCCCAGTCGATGTTCGACTGGTAGACGACGTTGAGCTTGCCGTTCGGACCGCCGAAGTTCATTTCCTGAATCGTAATGCTCTGGCCCTGGTTGACACCAACAACCACACCGACGTGGCCATAGCCGCTAGTCGAAGTCTGGACGACGGCGCCATAGGCCGGAGTCTTATTCACGACGAAGCCGCGGGCCGCCATAGCGCTAGCCCAGCTACGAGCGTTACCAATCGCGCCAGTAGGAAGCCAGTAGTTGCTTGGCATATTTGCGCGACGCCAGTACCATGCAAACCAAGTACAGTTACCGAAGGCGCCTGGGTTATTCCAGCTCTTGGTTGCGTAATACATATTGCGCCAGTAGGCATAGTTCTGAACTTGGAAGAGGCCACTGCGTGCGCCATAGTTCGAGACGACCGTGTAGCGGTTGCCGCCTGGGTTGTAGGTCGGGACGACTGGGCGTGGCGCGACATAGTCCGGAGATTCCTTTTCTGGCAATTTGCCACCAGGAAGCAGGAGAACCATACCGCCCTTACATTCAACGCCCTCAAGGTCGTTCAAAAGGATCATTTCGTCGTAATTCGACTGGTACTTTTCGGCAATGCCATGGTAATTGTCGCCATCCTTAACCGTATAGACGATACCAGATTTGGTCGGAAGATAAAGTTTCTGGCCAACAGAAAGCGAGGCATTTTTCTTTAAATTATTACTATGGCGAACCTGCTCCTCGGTAACGCCGGTAATCTTATTCTTTGCGAGAATATCCTGGATGGATTCGCCGCTAACTTCAACAGTATAGACCACCACACCGCGCTTAATATCGATATCGATAATGAACGGCTTATCAATCACGGTGCCGGTCGTGCTAGTCGTACCAGTGCTTTCGTAAATCGCATTTACCGTGACGTAGTTTTCTGAAATCGTAGCCATGGATGGGAGCGAAACGGTGTTTGCGATATTCGCAACGGTATAAGTTTCGGAAATCTGGTCAGCAGTCACCGAGAAGGTCTCGTCGCTAAGAACTGATGCGATTGGAGTCTTCGCGCTAAGCTGATCGTGGCGTGAGCCAAAAAGCATGACGACAAAAATCAAGGCAAAAACGCCCAAATACGGTAACACTTGCTTAATAATGAGTTCGAATCTTTTCATAATAATTTATAAGCGCCCACCGGCTTATCCCCCTCTTATTATTATATCATAAACGGCATGCTAGAGGACTTTGCAGAGCTCTTTGCAGTAGTTCTTAATATTGGCGTTGTGGCCGGCTTCGGTCGTAGCGTAGTACATCTTGCCGTCGTCGCCAGTCAAGAAGTAGAGATCCTCCGTATCGGTCGGTTCAGAAACCGCTTTCATCGCGGCGAGACTTGGCGTTGAAATCGGAGTTGGCGGGAGGCCGGCGCAGCGGCGTGAATTCCACGGACAGCCGATGGTATTCAAATACGACATGTCGTTCTTGTTGCGGTCCGGATTAATTTGGTCGGCTTGGTAAGCAATAATCGCGTCAGAGCCAAGCACGATGCCGCGCTTCAAGCGGGTCAGGAAGACCTGCGCGACGTGACGGCGCGATTCATAATCACCGGTCGATTCGCGCTGAACAATCGAAGCAAGCGTAATGCCCTGATGAAGCGTGAAGCCTTGGGCTTGATACTTCTCGACTAGCCCCTCTTTCTTGATGGCATTCCACATTTCGTCGAAGACCTTCGTCAGCACTTCGTCGAGCGTTGCGGTCTGATAGAACTCGTAAGTATCGCCCCAAATGTAGCCTTCGAGCGAAGCGTCATCCGGCTTACTTTCGAGCAATTTGTGAGTGTATTTCTTCGCGAAGGCAGCCTCAATATCTTCGGCGCTATAGCCTACCGCAATGAGTTTTTTCTTCGACGCAGCAATCGTCTCGCCCGGAAGGAAGGTAATGCGGAAGACCTTTGCCGCCACGCCTTCATAGAGCGATTGGACGATGGTTCTGACGTCCATATCTTTTGCGAACTGATAAGTGCCCGGCATCATTGCCTTGTTGCCGGCAAACATCGAATGATAAATCTTGAATGCAAACGCGGACTTGATGAAGCCCTGTTTTTCGAGGTTAGCCGCAATCTTTGACGCGCCTTCACCCTCTGCAACTACGAATTCTTCGGTCGGGCAGATGCCGTCACATTTTTTGACCGGCATGAGACTAACTTGATACCAAATCACGGCGGAAGCGCCAGCGATGATTATAAGTAGTAATGCAATTGCACCGCCAAATAGTAGTTTGCGCTTCAAGTTTTTAGCCATTCGTTAACTCCTCTTCAATTTTTGCTAGATCTGGACGTTCAAGGAAATCCTGTAGAATAATCGTCGCAGCCTCGGCGTCAACAGCACCCGCTTTGCGCTCGGCACGATTCGGCTTGAGCAGTTCTTCGGCCGCAATCGAGGTATAGGATTCGTCCTGGAAATAGACGGCCGGTTCGAACCCTTCGTACTCTATAAAATATGCTTTGAGGGTGTCGATAAATTCGTGGACCGAAGCAGTCTGACGAGTCTCCTCACCGCTGTTATTTCGCGGCGAACCGGACACGATGCAATCGGCGCGCTCGAGGCGATAATTCTTCGCAATGTTCGCGAGCTCGTTGCCATCAACCAGTACCATGCCGCGCGGCACGGCAATGCGAACTGCCGTGTCAGCAAAAGCTAGACCGATTCTTTTCGTTCCTACATCAAGCGCTAAAATTCGCATTATTGTTCAACCGTGACTTTGATCTGAACTTTGTTCGGATCGCTTGGCACGCTCGTGACCCAGAAGTAATTCGGATTCACGGAAACGCTAGAGACGCCATTAATTGACTGCAAGAGGTGCTTGACTTCACCGACCTTCTTGCCCAAGGATTTGTCAGCAACCATTTGCTCGGTAACTTTCGGACCAGTGATGACGGAAGTCTTCAACCTTGCAGTGCTTTCGTCGGTGGTGTTCTGGAATTTCTCGAAGAATGCTTCGTTTTCGCCGGCGCTGTAGATAGTCTGAGTTTTGTCGCCGCTAGCGTTTTCTTTGAGCTTCTTCGTAATGAAGGTTTTTACCGATTCCTTCTTCACGGCAAACATCTTAAAGACGACTTCGCGAACAACTTTTGGCTTCACATTTTCACCAACTTCTTCGTCAACATTTGGCGTGACGGTGTCTTTTGGTTCGCCCTGCTCCATGTTGCCAAGGAGAATATATTCGTCGCCGAATTGTTCCTTTAACTCGCTCTGGGCTTCCTTTGCGCTAGCCGCAGTGAGACCGCTTGTCGCAGCCTTCACGTCTTCCTCGGAAACAATCTTGACGATCTTGCTGGAACCGCCAGTCATAGCGGTGCTCGAAACAGAATACTTCTTCGTAGTATTGATGCCGAGAGTAATGCCGGAAGTCGTGGCGGCAATATTATAACTATCGCCAACTTCTTTAGCGACGACTTTGATTGGGCTAGAATAAATCGTTTTCTTGAGACAGTTTTTTGGAGCAAAGAAGCTACCGCCGCACTGTTTTAGATATTCATTATCCGCTTTCGCATTGACCGAACCGCCTTCGGCGACAACAAATTCTTTATCGCCGATTTTGACAATCGTATTCGCAGGGATCGAGAACACCAAATCTGCTTCGGAAGAAATGACGTCATTTTCTGGCCGGCTTACAGTAATCGTGCCGCTTGCTTTAGTGCCCTTATCGAGCTCGCCGGTTGCGTCAAATTCAGCCTCAGCTTTCTTCGTGACGGTCTTTTCTTCGAGGAAGAAAATGCCATCCTTCGGGTTCGCTTTGTCTTCGTGGTCCACAAAAGTGACTTTTTCGGCAAAGTTGGATTTCGAAGTATGAACAGTGACGACAATTTCGGCAGCAGGCGCAATCGCGGTCGCCCACACAGTAAAGCCGATTAATACGATAAGAACTGCCATGCCAGCAATAATGAACTTGCGGTACTTGGCAAAGTTCGGGATCTTTGCACTCTTCATCTTCGCAACGGCCTTCGCGGCCTTCGAAGAGTTTTCTTTCTCTTCCGGCTCAGGCTCACCTTCAATCACTTCTTCTTTCGCAGGCTTTTTCGCAAGCACTGGTTCGGCTTTCTTCGGAGCGGTCTTGACTGGGACTTTTTCTTCCTCAGCGGCCTTCTCTTCTTCGGCCGGTTTTTCATCATCTTCGATAACGTCATCATCGGCATCATCAGTCGCTTCTTCATCGTTGAGGTTCGGGATCTGAGGCTTGCTCTGGAGACTCTTCGCGACTGGCATCTTCACAGTCGAAGCGAGGCGCTGGAGCGATTCGTCGGTAGTAATCAAAACAACGGTTTTTTCGTGCTGACGAGCGGTCTTTGCGATGAGCTTGAAATTCACTGCACTACGCAGTACGCCAGCTTTTTTCGGAGGCACAAGCGCGATAATCTTGTGCTTCGCGGCCTTCACATTGGACAAAATATCAGTGATGTCCTGCTCGGGCTCAATATAAATGACGTCTTTATTCATAAGAAATATTATATCAGAGAATTGCGCTTGTGGTAAAATTGACTTAATGGGCATCTTCAGAAAAAAAGAAACCGCTCCTCTAGTAACGCCTGGCGCACCAGTGGCTGCGCAGAATTTGAGTGAGCTCGTGATTCGCTCGATTCGCGAGGGCGTTTTGATTATTGATGCCAATGGAAATATCGCCCTAGCCAACCCGATGGCAAGCGTCATGATTGGCCGCAGCATCGACGAATTGGTCGGCCTTAATTTCAATTCAAATATTATTCTTCAGAATGAAGCTGGTACTCGCATTGACGAGAATTCAAACCCGATTCTCGGCGCGATTCGCACGGGCGAAAATGTCGAGCGTCGCGATTTGACATTGGTAACCGTCGGCAGCAATAAAACTACTCCGATTTCCCTGATTGTTACGCCAACGAATGGCGCAAATTCGAGCGTCGTTGTGACATTCCGCGACATTGCGAAAGAGCTCAGCGAAGAGCGCGAGCGCATGGATTTCATTTCGACAGCAAGCCATGAGATGCGCACGCCAGTCGCAAGCATCGAAGGATATTTGGGGCTCGCGATGAATCCGGCAACCGCCACAATTGACGCACGCGCGATGCAATATCTCGATAAGGCGCACGAATCTAGCCAGCACCTTGGACGTTTGTTCCAAGATTTGCTAGATACCACAAAGATGGACGATGGTCAAATTAAGGCCCACATGGAGCCGGTTGAACTCGTCAGTACCGTCAAACAATACGCCGAAACACAAATTCCAAACATCCAAGCCAAAGGCTTAACTTACCAGTTCGGCACAGACGGCATCGAGCAAGGCGGGCTCAGCATCCAGCAGCTAATTTATGCAAATATCGACCGCGATTTCTTACAAGAAATTCTTAATAATTTGATTGAAAACGCCATCAAATATACGAAAGCCGGCGGTATCACGGTCAACGTGAAGGCCGACGATCATAATGTTCAGATTATCGTGGCCGATACCGGCATTGGTATCCCGCGCGACGAGCTCGATCACATTTTCCAGAAGTTTTACCGCGTCGACAATAGCGACACGCGCGAAATCGGCGGCACCGGCCTCGGTCTAGCGCTCGTCAAACAACGTGTCGAACTGATGAACGGCAAGATTTGGGCCGAAAGCGAACAAGGCAAAGGCTCGCGCTTTATCGTCATGCTATCAAGGCTCAGCAAAGAAGCCTATGACCAACAACGCTTCCTCTTCGAAAACCAGCAAAGAATGCAAGTTAACGCCGCTCAGCACGAGCAAGCCGTGCAGGCCTTCGCGAGCGGCTCCGCTCCAGTAATGACGCAGGTCGCTCAGCCGCAAATTCCGGTCGCACCAGTTGCACCTGCCCCGGCACCTGCCGCTCCTGTCGCACCGGCTCCGGCCCCAACGCCTGTCGCCCCTGTTGCGCCAGCACCAGTTGCGCCTGTTCCACCAGTCGCTCCACAGGCTTAGTTTTTATAGATTTTTTAGCATAAGTGTTATACACTTATATTAGTATGGCCAAGATTATGTTAGTCGAGGACGACAAGTCCTTGCGAGAAATATACAGCATTAGGCTGGTCGCTGAGGGTTACAATATTGTAGCTGCCGGCGATGGTGAGGAGGCTCTCGCACTCGCCGTTCAAGAAAAACCTGATTTGATCATCTCCGACGTGATGATGCCAAAAATTTCCGGCTTCGACATGCTCGACATGCTACGCTCGACGCCAGAAACTAGCCAAGTAAAAGTAATTATGATGACCGCTCTTTCGAGCGAAGACCAGCGTATGCGCGGCGAGAATCTCGGCGCAGATCGCTATCTCGTGAAGTCCCAGGTAGGCATCGAAGACGTTATCAATACCGTCCACGAAGTGCTCGGCGATAAGCCGACCGCAAACGCTGCGGCAAATCTCGATATCGCTGCTTCTATTCAGGCGCCTGTTTCGCCAAACATTGCAGCTCCTGCCGCTGCGCCAGCTCCAGCCGCTCCGGCCGCACCGGCACCTGCTCCTGCACCTGCACCTACTCCGGCTCCAGCGCCAGCTCCAGCTCCAGCACCTGCTCCTGCTCCAGCTCCGGCACCTGCTCCGGCACCTGCTCCTGCTCCCGCAGAACCAATCATTCCTCAGAATCCACCAGTCGCTGCACCAGTTGCCCCAGCCGCACCGGCACCTGCTCCAGCACCTGCTCCAGCTCCAGCTCCGGCACCTGCTCCAGCTCCAGCGCCAGTTACTGAGGGTGGCGAACGCGTAATCCAGCCGATTAGCGATCCAAATAGCCCAGACAATGCCGAAGAAATGGCTCGCAAAATGGACGAGCTTTTGAATGATCCAGCCGCTGCGCCAGCACCAGCGCCAATGCCTGCCGCGCCAGAGGCCCCAATCGCACCGAATGCTCAGGCTTAATAAATACATTGCTACGAATTTTGGCGTTTCGCGCCGAGAAGCGGACGAATTAATTGCTGCCGGCAAAGTCTTGGTCAATAATAAGCCGGCCATTATCGGAACCCGCGTCGAAGAAGGCGACGAAGTTGTTGTTGATGGTAAAAAAATCAAGCAAGAACAGCTCATTTATCTTGCCCTTAATAAGCCAGTCGATTATGTTTGCAGCCGCAAGCGCCAGGGCGACACGCCAACGATGTACGAGCTCTTGCCCGAAAAATATCAGGCGCTCAAAAGCGTCGGGCGTCTCGACAAGAATTCTTCCGGCCTAATTTTGCTCACGAACGACGGCGATTTCGCCTATCAAATGACGCACCCGAAATTCATAAAGACAAAAGTTTACGAAGTCTTGCTCGATCGCCCGCTTGAACCATTCCACCAGCAAATGGTCGGAGATTTCGGCATCGATTTGCCGGACGGCAGAAGCAAGCTTGGCCTCGAACGACTCGATGATGGGCGTGCATTTTGGCGCGTCACGATGAGCGAAGGCCGCAACCGACAGATCCGCCGCACCTTCGAAGCGGTTGGTTACAAAGTGAAAAAATTGCACCGCACAGATTTTGGCCCATACCATTTGGACGGGCTAGAATCTGGGCAGTTTGTAGAAATTCGAAAAGTTAATTCTTAAGCAACTTCGATAGTTTGGCGCGGAAGCTGCTATTTTCTGGCACGCCGACGAGAGTGTCCATGCCGACACGAAGTAAGCCCATGGCAGTAATAAAGGTATGATCGAGTTCGCGATCGGTGGCATTTTCGATGCCCTCAATCGTGTCTGGATCAATGAGGTTCACGACTGGGCGGCGAGCAAACGGAAGCTCCTTATACCAATCGCCAGTAGCAAGAACGTCCTGAATTTCAGCAAGACCAGCGCCACCACCGCAGAGCAAAATCTGGCCCGGCAAGGTTTCGACTTGGTCAAATTCTTCGATTGCGAGTTCAACGCCAGACTGCCAGACTTCGAGGTTGCGCTTGATGGCGTCCTGATATTTTTTGTGAAGTTCTGGTTTCATGTTTGGCGATTCACTGAGGAGTTTTAATTTCTCGGCGTCTTCGAGGCTGAGGCCAAGACGCTGTGCAATTTGGCGCGTGAAGCTACGGCCGCCAAGCGAGAACATCTTCGTGCCCTCGACGCCGCCGTCATCGACAATCGCGACATCGGTCGTGCCGCCGCCGATATCCATCACGATACCGGAGAAATTCGATTCAACATCATCGCCGAGACAAGCGCGGCAAACCGCGAACGGCTCGACGGCGACCGTTACGAGATCGAGTTCGAGCTCATCGCAAACGCGTTCGATTGCAGAAATATGGACGAGTGGCGCGAAGGCAGTATAAATCTGAACCACCACTTCCTTGCCCTTGAAACCGATCGGGTTCGAAACTTTGTAGCCATCAATGCGAAGCGAAACAAGTGCGGAATTAATGAGGCGAACCTCGACGTCTTTGTTATTAGTCTCAAGCGCAACCTCGCGACGAGCACGCTCGCCGGCCTTCTGCTGAACCTGACGGATAATCTTTTCCATTTCGGCATCAGTAATCGGTTTTGATGCATCGGCGCGGCGGTATTTGATAGAGGCAGTATTACCCTTAATGAGCTCACCGGCAATACCGACGACAACTTCGTTTGCGCGCACACCAGCCATGTCTTCGGCTTTCGCGACCGCTTCTTCGCAGGTCTGCGCGACGCCTTCGATATCGGCAATTGCGCCAGCATACATATTAGTCGGAAGCTCGTGGGCCTTGCCGACGCCAACAATCTTGATTGTATTCTTGCCCTTCTTTGCAATGAGGGCCTTCACATACTCGGTACCAATATCTAGCGCCAAAAGATAATTAGCAGATTCTTTCGACTTCTTTTGGTTCTCAGAAATAAGGTCTTTTCCACGAGATAAAATGCTCATGCTACTATTATAGCACTATAAGCTGGCAAGGCTAGAGCTCGTCTCGCTGTTCATGATGGCATGAATTTTTGCGTAGATAGAATAGTAGGATTTATAAATAGCCAAATGGTCGTTATAGGTCTCGATCGCAGCATTCGCCGTGTAGTAACGCGCAAGGGTTGGATAGTAGTAATAACCATCAATCAACGCGAGCACATATTTTTTCTCAGCCGCAAGTGCGTCTGCCATTCTGGCGATGTGGAGTACGAGCGCAGTCTCGGTCACTTGATTCCTATAGTGCGCCTCGGCGAGTTCGTAGTTATATGAGAAGTATTTTTTGTAGTGCTCAGAAAGAATATCTGCGGCGAGTTTCGCCTTGTCGCTCACATCCTCGCGGGACGTAAAGGAAGTCTTATATTTGTAGCCACTGAGCGAAATGATATATTCACTACCGATGCGCGCGTAAGCCTCCGAACAATACTGGTTTTTCGGATAAATCTCGAGGCTTTTCTTGAGACTTGAGATTTCTTTTACGATGGTATGCGCGCTAGTACATGCGATGATTTTGTCTTTTTCACTGAGGCGATCGTAGACTGCGTGGAGCATTTCGTGGAGAGCGGTCGTGTTGCGCTCGGCGACGAAGTTATAGACGACATCGCGTTCGCGGAGCTCATTGACGCCAGTATTGTAGAGAGCGATGTGCTCCTTTTCGTCCTCGTCTTGGTCTTTCCAATAACAGCCAAGGGTATAGGTCCCCTCGCCGTCGCTGCCACAACCCATGTTAAAAGTTGCGTTCTTCTGAAGCTGCGGATGGGTCGCATAGAAAATCGACTTACCCTTACGTGTAAGGCGAAGATTATCTGTAATTTCGACGATACCATCAGATGGCGTGTAGTCGCCCGCTTTCATCTCGTCGGCGAGCATCTGCCAGTCAGTGCAGACACCAACAAGCGTGCCAAGAATAGCCAAAGTAATCGAAAAACAAGCTAGAATAGTAGCCCAAACTTTTGCCTTGGTACTGAGACCAAGTATTAAAAATTTCTTTTTCATAACTCCCACTTCTGAGAAGAAAAGCACTCCACCGCTTTTCTTGACCTCTTAAACGATAGTTTTTGGCTATGTTTGTGTAATACTTATATTATATCACACTTTCGTCAAAAAGTAAAGTGTTTTAGGCTATTTCGTAGGAGTTGTCAATAACTTAGGCTTCGTCGATTTCTTCGGGGAGTTCTTCGGTCTCTTTTGGGGTGTCAGACTTCATCGTCTTAACGATTTCTTTGCCATCTTCGAGCGTATCTTTGAGGGTCTTCGCATTCAAGCAGGAAATCACCTCGATAAGGCCCGCAACAGAGGTGATAATGCCCATAATGAGGTAGCTGCCGATATTGATCGATTCAGAGTTGATGAGGAAGAAGATACCCCAACCAAGCTCAAACAATGTCAGAACGAGCATGAATTTCCAGCGGAAATCCTTGTTGTCGCGGCCCTTGAAGGCGCGGATGGCACCCATAACGCCGTTGAAGGTCGTAAAACCGCCCGCCATCAGGTTGAGAATGCGGTTCGTGAGGCTTTCGTTCATGAGGAGATATACGCCAAGAGCGGCGATGATAAGATATAAAATCGTCTCAAGCATTAGAAGGAAGAAATCCCTGCGCCAACCGCCGCGATCGTCTTCTTTGATTGGGCGATCGATCACGCACTTCGAATAACCGAGGCGGAAGAAGCCCCAGAACGAGAATACTGCGCCCGCTAAGAGAATCATGAGCGGAAGCGTCTTGGTGTCGTTGCCGTTGCCCTGGATGGCCGCAAAAGTCATCATGAGACCCGGAATGAACATCATGAGCGATGCTGCGAGTTTATTTTTTAGAAAGATATTGTAGGCCTTGAGGCCGCGCTTGACGAGCTTATTCATACTTTAATCGTAGCACATTTAGAGTTCGTAGATAAATCCTGCTTCGGGGTATTTATGGCCATTGAGGTCAAAATCTTTGCCTTGGTTTGCAAGCTTCCCGCCCATCGCCTCATAGAAAGCGCGCGACGGGTAATTATCTCTGAGACACCAAAGAATCATGCGCTTTTTGCCCTGTTTTCTAAACTCGTCTTTTACGTAGTTCATCAGGGCTTTGCCGATACCCTGGCGTTTGCAGTCTGGCTTGACATAGAGCGCCAAAAGCTCGCAATCGACGTCAAAATCCGGCGAAAACGAATTATTGTCGACATAGCGAGAAAAGCCAACGATTTCGCCATCATTTTCAGCGACGATATAAGTCATTGTCTGGATGCAATCACTATGGCGAGCGATACGTTCGGCGCGGCTTGCCTTCATTTTTTCGAGGTCTTCGTCGTTAATCATGCCGCGATAGGCCGCGAGCCACCCTCCAATCTGAATATCCGCGATGGCTGGAATGTCTTCAATTCGTGCCCGACGGATTATCATATTTACTCCAAGATTGCCTTGATACGGCGGATGCCGGCCGCGGAGGCTTCTTCTTTCTTGATGACAAAGTGGCCAAGAACGCCAGTATGCTCAACGTGAGGACCGCCACAGACTTCGCGGGAAGTTGGCTTGTCCCAATCGCCAATCGTATAAACAGTAAGTTTCTCTGGATATTTATCCCAGAAGCTACCGTGAGCTTTCAAAGTATCGCGGGCGTAAGCCTTGTCGTATTCGTCATGGACGACTGGTAAGTCAGCCTGAATCCAGGCGTTGACCTGGTCTTCAAGTTTCTGAAGTTCGTCTTTCTCGAGTTTATGATCGCAATTAAAGTCGAGGCGCATACGCTCGGCGGTAATATTGCTGCCCTTCTGGCAAATGTCAGAGGAAATAAGCTGCTGCAAAGCGGCGAGCAAAAGGTGGGTTGCGGTGTGATACTTAGTCGACATTTCGCCATGATCCTCGAGACCGCCCTTGAACATGCCCTTCGAGGCAGTCTTACTGCGCTCGCGCTGTTCGCTCAAAGCGGCGTCAAATTCTTTCTGCCAATCTGCGCTGAGTTCGATACCCTCGCGCTTTGCTTCCTCGACAGAGAGTTCGAGTGGGAAGCCATAAGTATCCTGGAGCATGAATAATTCTTTGCCGGTGAGACCCTGGTCCTTGAGGCGGCTAAGCTCTTTCATGCCACGGCGAATCGTATGGCGGAAAGCCTGTTCCTCGCGGCTCAAGACATCAAGCACCTCGTCGCGATTGGTTAAAATGCTATCCGGGAGATCCTTGTAGTTCTCAGCAATCATCGGGAGAACGCCGGCGAGGAAATTATCCTCGATACCAAGGTTCAAAGCCTTCAAAATGGCGCGGCGGATGAGGCGGCGGAGTGCGTAACCCTGCTGCTTGTTGCTTGGCTTGAGGCCTTGCGCAGTTAGGAGATAGGCGCCGCGGAGATGGTCCGCAATAATGCGCATTTCGCTCGTATAATCTTCGTATTTTTTGCCAGAAAGCTCGACGATGCGGTCGACAATTGGTTTTAGAAGCGAGATTTCGAAAACATCATAGGAATTAATCGCGGCAGCCGTGATACGCTCAAGGCCAGCACCGAAGTCAACGTTCTTGTGTTCGAGTTCCTCGAAAGTGCCGTCTTCTTTGCGGCGATACTGCATGAAGACCTGGTTGCCGATTTCCATAAAGCGAGCACCGTCAGAGGCTGGGTGGCTCTGGCCGTATTTTTCAACGTCCTGCTTATCCTCGCCGAAGTCATAGAAGACCTCAGAGTCTGGGCCGCATGGGTCACCAATTGGCGTGGATTCGATGCCGCCGCCACGGGACCACCAGTTTTCTTTGTCGTTGTAGAAGAAGATGCGCTCACCCTCGCGGACGCCACGCTTGTCGCCGTTCTCGGCAGTATTGATTTCGACGATCTTTGCCTCGATGCCGGCCTCTTTGAAAACCTGCTGCCAGATATGCGCAGCCTCGTCGTCGCGTGGGATGCCGTATTTTTCGTTGCCGATGAAACAAGTAACATAAAGCTTAGATGGGTCGACGCCAACTTCCTTCGTGAGGAAGGTGAAGAAGTTGCGAATCTGCCCTTCTTTGAAATAATCGCCGAGAGACCAGTTGCCAAGCATTTCGAAAACCGTCGTGTGGCGTGGGTCGCCGACATCCTCGATGTCCTGCAAGCGGAGACATGGCTGAGAGTCAGTAAGACGGGTGCCGTCTTTGTGCGGTTTACCCAAAAGATACGGGAGAAGCGGCTGCATGCCGGAGCCGGTAAATAAGGTCGTTGGATCGTTTTCGAGCACGAGTGGCGCTGGCGCAATTTGCACGTGGCCTTTGCTCTTCATAAATTCTAGATATTTTTGACGGATTTCGCTTGCATTCATAAGGATATATTTTACCATATTTAGATTATTTTCGAAATCATTGTATAATATTTTATATGATAATTTTCTCTGATTTTGATGGGACTCTTTTCTTTCGTCATGATGAAGAAAAAACGAACCGGAACGTCGAGGCACTGAAAAGATGGAGAGCGGCCGGCAATCAGTTTTGTGTAATAACCGGGCGCGGCTACGCTTCCGTAATGAGACAAATGCCAGAGATTGCGGACCTTTGCGACTATTATATTCTCAATAATGGATCCGTCGTGCTGGACGGGAACGGCAACCTGCTGACTAGCTTTCCTTTCGAACCAGAAATCGTCTCAAAACTCGAGCAATATGCAGAAACTCTTGCAGAAAAACCGGTGCTTTTCTACTTTACGCCAAATTATGAAGGCTTCGAGCCGACTAGGGACGGCACCACGATGGTGCGTTTCTGGTTCAAGGATGCGAGCTTATGCGCGGGCGTCGCGAAACAGATTACCGAGCTATTTGGAACCCCTGCGTTCGTGCAAGCCAATGCAGTATCAGACCGCAAAGAGCTCGTCGGCAGGACTGGCTTCGTCGAAATCATTTCTAGCAATTCCGATAAAAGTGCCGCAATACATTCTCTAGAAGAATCGGGTCACATTAGTCGATCGGATATTATTACCGTTGGCGACGGGCTAAATGACCGCTTGATGGTGGTTGACTATGACGGGTTCGCAATCGAAGGCTCTGAGCTTTCGGCTATGGCTCCCGAACTCAGAACAACTTCTTCTATAGCCTCCATCGTCGACGAGACAAATCGGTAATTTTATTGTATAATATATAAAATGAAAGTCTTCTTAGGCATGTCTGGTGGCGTCGATTCGGCCGTTTCGGCCTATCTTTTGCAGCAGCAAGGCTACGAGGTCATCGGCGTCTACATGAAGAACTGGTCCAAGAATCTCCCCGGTATGAAGTGTCCGTGGGCCGAGGATCTTGCCGACGCCAAGCGCGTTGCGGTGAAGCTCGGCATCGATTTCCGCGTGTTCGATTTCGAAAAAGAGTATAAGCAAAAAGTTGTCGACTATATGCTCGCGGAATATAAAAAAGGCAACACGCCGAACCCGGATATCATGTGCAACCAGGAGATTAAATTCAAGCTCTTCGCCGAGACGGCGTTTGAGCAAGGTGCAGATAGAATTGCGACTGGCCACTACGCCCAAACGGACGGCAAAAATCTATTGAAGGCGATCGACGAGAACAAAGACCAAACTTATTTCCTATATCGCATCACAGAAGATGCCATTTCTAAAACGTTTTTCCCGGTAGGCGGCATGATGAAGACTGAGGTCAAGGCGCTAGCCAAAAAACTCGGGCTCTCCGTCGCTCATAAAAAGGAGTCGATGGGCGTTTGCTTCGTCGGTGAAGCGAATATGCGCGATTTTCTCTCTGAATTTATCGAAACTAAACCGGGCGAAATACGCGAACTCGAAACCGACAAAGTTCTCGGCACGCACGATGGCGCGATTTTCTACACACTTGGCCAGCGCCACGGCCTTAACCTAAAAGACGGCCTTCCATACTATGTTGTAAGGAAGAATATGAAAACGAATACCATTTTCGTTTCTCGAAATCTCAAGGCTCTTTCGCTCTGGAAAAAAGAAATCGAGTTAAAGGACGTCATTCTCCGTGGCGGCGACGATGGGCATAATATTGAGGCCCGCATTCGCCATCGCGCCCCACTCGTAAAGGCCGACTATGACGCCAAAACTCACAAATTAACGTTCGCCGAAGAACAAAAATCGCTCACCCCAGGACAATCCGTGGTATTTTATCGCGAAAATGTCTGTCTTGGCGGCGGCATTATATGCTAAAATATACATAAGTAATTTAGCGGAGGTGGACGTGTTCTATCCTAGCCGACAGGCTTTAGGAGATCAGTTGGCTTTGAAACTAAATCAGTACAAGGATACTGATACGATTATTTTTTGCCTCAAGAAAAGTTCCCTTCTTTCTTGTATTGAATTAGCCGCGCATCTGCACGCCTACATCTATGTTCTTCAATACGCCGAAGTTCCAGATCCATTTGATATCACTCGCAGCCTCGGCGCGGTGACCGAAAAAGGCGAGTTCGTCGTGAACCCAGACATTAGCCAAGGCGAATACGAATACATTTCTACCGACTTCATGAGCCTAATTGAGGAGCGCAAACGCGAAGCATTCTCTGAAATTAACGGCGAAAGAAATCCGAATCCGACTTTTAACCTTGCCGCCTTCAATAACCGCAACGTCATTTTATTCGCAGACATTCTTCAGACTTCATTCCAGATCGAGGTTGCACTCGAAATTCTCAAAGCTTATTCGCCGGCCGTTATTAGTGGCGCCGTCGGGAACATTTCCAGCCAGGTTTCCGACAAGTTCCTAATTGAAACCGATGGCTGTACTTACATGGATATCTTGCAGAATAATTTTTTCGACGATTCGCATTATTTCGATCAGCCGGACAATTATACCGAGGAAGATAAAATTAATATGGCAAATAACATAAGTTTGTATTGGGCATAAGAGAGGAGAAAAAATGGACCAAAACAACAGATTAACCGAAAGTGAGCTCGCCGACGCATCGCGCATCATCGGCAAGCTAGAAGTCGCCTACAGCAAGAAGGTCGTAGGCCAGCAAGAGCTATGTCTCGCAATGCAAGTCGCATTGATTGCGGGCGGCCACGTCTTGCTCGAGTCCCTACCGGGTCTCGCAAAAACTTTGGCAGCAAAGACAATTGCCGAAGCATCGAATGGTAGCTTCAGCCGCATCCAGTGTACGCCGGACTTGCTCCCGAGCGACATCATTGGCACCCAGATTTATAACTATAACAGCGGCAACTTCGAAACGAAGATTGGCCCAGTGCACGCGAATTTCGTACTCCTCGATGAAATTAACCGCTCTAGCGCCAAGACTCAATCCGCCATGCTCGAAGCGATGCAGGAACGCCAGGTTTCCGTCGGCGGCGTCGTCTACAAGATGCCAGAGCCGTTCGTCGTTCTCGCTACGCAGAACCCAATCGAACAGGAAGGCACTTATGAGCTCCCAGAAGCTCAGCTCGACCGCTTCCTCCTAAAGGAAGTTATCAACTACCCAAGCCGCGACGAAGAAATGCAGATTTTGAACTACAGCCTCGCCGGTTTCACTACTACCGCCCTCAGCGACACTGAGCGCCTTACGACCGACGCAATCAAGCAGCTTCAGTCTTACGCGAAGCGCGTCGTCGTCGACGATTCGATTAAGAACTACATCGTGAACATCGTCACGGCAACTCGCAACCCACGTGCTGTGATTGATAGCAATCTTGCTCGTTACGTCGAATACGGCGTCAGCCCACGCGGTAGCATTGCTCTCCTCCAAGTCGCCCAGGCTCTCGCCCTCATTGATGGCCGTGCTTATGTCACGCCTGATGACGTCAAGCGTCTCCGCCACGCCGCGCTCCGCCACCGCATTATCCTTAACTTCGAAGCAGCCGCTGACGACGTTCATACTGAAGCAATCATTGACGCAATCTTTAATAGGATCCAGACTCCATAACAAATGGCCGGCTATCTCGTAAAAGTTCGTAAGAAGATGAACATCATCACGCAGCGACGCGTGAGAAATGTTCTGACCGGTAACTACGGTTCTGTCTTTAAAGGCCGCAGTATCGATTTTGACGATTTACGAGAATACGTCTATGGCGACGACATTAAAGATATCGACTGGAAGGCCTCTGCGCGTTCCCGCTCGATTATGATTCGCCGCTATGTTGCAGTACGTAAGCACAACATTCTTCTCGTGGCCGATAACGGCAACACGATGGCGACGCTCGCGCCAAGTGGCGAAAGCAAACAGGAGATTGCGACTTTCTGCGCCGGCGTCATGAGTTATATCGCGATTCATCATGGCGATTATATCGGCATCGTTTACGGCAACAAAGCCGAAAACAAACGTTTCGCACTAAAAGAAGACGCCGCTTATGCCGAAAATTTCCTCGGCAAGTACGCGAAGTCAATGCAACTCGAAGGCGCGCCGAGCGACCTGAATTCCCTGCTCAGCTACGTGTCAAAGACCTACCGCGAACGCTGTTTCTTAATGCTTATCACGGATGCGGACGGCATTAGCCGCGTCGAGCCAGATTTACTCAGAAGATTACATGCCCGCAACGAAATCATGGTCATCGTGGTCGAAGATTCCCCGCTCACGAACCAATTACTTGTCTCGAGCGACACAGTCGAAATCGAGGGCAAGCTTCGCCTTTCGCAGTATCTTCGTAAAAACAAGCGCCTAAGCAAAGCCGAGAAAGCCTATCGCGACGCTCAGCGCGTCGGTGTGCGCAAAAGCCTGCGCCGCATGGGGATTGTTTGCTGTTTTGTCGATAGCGTCGATCATGCTATTCCGAGAATCGTAACTATGCTGGAGGAGCAAAAACATGTCCGGAAGTAGTTTCTATTACGGCCAGATTAGTTATTCACCGCTCTGGCTAACGATTGGTCTCGGCCTCATTATTATTGCGGCTTCGGTTATCCTCGTCATCTTCCGTATCACGCGCCGCCGCAACATCAAGACACTCAGCACGCTGCGCATTCAGGCGCCAAAAGTCATCAATATGAATGTGCTGCGCAATAAATACATCAAGCTTATCAATCAAACTGAGGACCGCTTTATCCGCCGTCAAATCAAGGCCTCAGTCGCGCATCAGCAGCTAAGCTTGCTCGTACGCCTCTTCTACTATGAAGGTATGGGCTTCCACGCAGACGTGATGACGCTCGACGATCTCAAAAAATCGAATTACAAACGTCTCGTCAAGCTCGTCGATCAGTATTATCCATCCGAGTTCGATAAGCTCGAGAATGGTGCGGTTTCACAGTCCGCCCAGCGCGCTCGAGAGATTGTGAGGGACGAATAATATGCGTTACTTCTGGATGCTTTTCTTGACGCCACTCGCAATCGGCATTATTGCAACGGTTTTCATTTATATTCAAAAAACGCGCAAAAAATCGCGCGACATTAGCAAGATGGCCGTGATTGCGCACACGAAAGTCATTAAGGAGCTCCCGGCATATAAGGCCGCTGAGCGGCACTACCACATCCTTCTGGCTCTAGCGATTGTCTGCCTCATTACGGCGCTATTCTCGACAACCGTTTTGGCTTCCCGCCCACTCAAGGGCGAGCTCGGCAAGTCGCGCAATAAGTCCCGCGACATAATCTTGTGTATGGACGTAAGTGGCTCACTCGAGAGTTACCAAAAAGCAATTCTCGGGTATTACAAGTCAATCATTAAGCAGCTCGAGGGCGAACGAATCGGCATCACGGTCTTCGATGGCAGACCAGCTAATATCATTCCGCTCAGTGACGACTACGACACGCTTTACGACATGATCGATGACCTAGAAAATAGCAATCTCAAAGATTATATTGCGACGCTCAACGCAGGCGGGCTCACATCGCAAATCGGCACTGGCCTGATCGGCTGCGTAAATAGCTTCGACAATCTCACGAGCGACAACCGCCCGCAAAGCATCATTTTGTCGACGGACAATATTTCTACCAATACGGACGTCAATCTTCTCCAAGCCGCAAACTACGCAAAGAGTTACGGCGTCAGAGTATATGGCATTCTTGTGAACGAAGAGAGTCATGAAAGCGCCGTCGCTTCATTCCATTCCTCGATCGCCGCAACTGGAGGAATTTACGACGAGCTTAAACGCAGCAATGGTCTCGATGGCGAAGCAAAACGAATCGTTGAGGCCATCAACACTCAGGAAAAAGAAATTCATGAAGGCGCAAGCGAATATACATATAGCGATTCTCCAGAAATCTGGATGTTCATCGCCGCCGCAAGCGCTATCGCTTTCCTAATCGTAGTCTGGAGGTTGCGCCTATGATTTTCCGACCAATTGTTCCAATCGCCTGGATCCTAATCGCTGCTGTATTACTCCTTGGGTTCACAGTATTCTGCATCGTAAAAAAGTCTATGCGTCACGGCCACATCTTCCGCCGCATCGCAATCGTTGCCCTCATCCTCCTCGCTTTCTCAAGACCGATGGCTGGCAGCGAGAATATCGAGCGCATCGTCAGTGATCTCAATCTTTTCTTCGTCGTCGACAATAGCGGCAGCATGGTGACGAAGGACATGGAAGGCGGCGAGCGCTATCGCTACGAAGTGGCCAAGGCGGACATAAAGAAAATCATCAAAACCTTCCCGGGCGCCAGATATAGCATGGTTGTGCTAGACTACGACATCTACCAGTCGCTCCCACTGACGAGCGACGCATCAATGGCGATGTCCGCCGCTGACGCCCTGCGCCCACGCAAGAGCAACGCGACTGCCGGTACTGACCTCGCAGACTTGCTAGACTTCGCCGCAAAGCGAATCGAAAAATATAACAAGCGGAACCCAGATCGACGCAGCATCCTCTTCCTTCTGACGGACGGCGAGGAGTCTAGCGAGAAGCCGACCGAATTACCAGAAAACCTTTCTGGCGAATTGTCGGGTGGCGTCGTTATCGGTTACGGCACGGAAGAAGGCGGCAGAGTAAACCGCATTTCGAACGAAAACCAAGTCCTCGAGAATGAGTTCATCCGCGAAAATACTATGAGCGACGAATACCATATTTCAAAACTCAATGCAGAGAATCTAAAAAGGATTTCCGAAAAGTTAAACGCGCGCTACGTGCGACGTGACGATACGGGCGAACTGCCAAAAGACCTCGACGATTACTTCTGGAGCAACACAAGAAATACCGAGAGTACGACCGGAAAAATCGATCTGTACTGGATAATTGCAGTCGCCATTATCGGCCTGTTGCTCTGGGACGCAACCGTTATCGCGCATAAGTTAGCACTCGAAAGGAAGGCGGTGAAATGATAGATCTCGATCCAGCAATTGTCGACCAAGAAACCCTGCGCAAGAAGCGTCGCAAAAAGCTCTTGCTCATTAGCTTGGGCCCAGAAATCGTCCTCGTTATAGCAGGCATTTTCTTCCTCCGCCCAGTCTGCGCCGACATTCTTTACCGCATGAATTTCGACAGCCAAAGTGGCGGCGCTATTGCAATCGCGAAGATGCAGCAATTCGCAAACTTACTCGAGCCGTATATCGCATATTACAATGCGGGCACTGCGAATATTCAGCAAAACAACGCAAAGGAAGCGGAAAAGGAGTTGCGCCAAAGCCTAGCTAACAATCCGCCTCAGCACAAAGTCTGCCACGTCCGCGTCAACCTTTCATATAGTATCGAAATGCAAGCCGATGACGCACGAGCGAACGAGCGTCTCGATGAAGCGCTAGCCCTTCTTAGCAAGGCCGAGGGCGTGCTTTATGAAAACGGCTGTGCGTCAAAAGACAACGCAAAAGAACCGTCGAAGGACAGCCATGCCGAAGAGGCCAAAAAGCGCATCAACGGCAAACGCAATCAAGTCATTTCATCGATCGACAGCAACTACGACGAAGAAAGTAGCGGCAATGAAAACAAGAGCGGATCGGATCTAGACTCGCAAAAAGTCGAAACGATTCGTAATATGATCGAAAGCGGCCCAGAAATCCGCAACATGCTTCGCGACAACTCATTCTATGGCGCCGGCAATATGGGTGGCGGAGACAGCAATTACAATACTATGCCTGACCGCTGGTAAGACGTTTTTGCTCAGCTTTAACAACTTCAATGATGCTTTTTGCGGCTTCTTCTAAGTCCTGCTCGGAAGTTGGTGCACCGAGAGTAATGCGCAAAGAACCGGCAATCGCTTTATCGTCTAGGCCAATTGCGGTCAGTGTCGCAGACTTTTCGCCCTTGCTCGCGGCGCAAGCCGCACCGGTCGAAACGTAGACGCCGCGCATTTCGAGCGCAAAAATCAAACGCTCAGCATCGAGGCCAGGAAGGCTAATCGGCATGAAATTCGGAAGACGAGTTTTGTCTTTGCCGAGAAATACAATATCATCACCGAGTTCATCTGATAGTAGCTTGCGGAATTTTGCTACGAGATTTTGAAGGCGTTTGCGTTCGCCGTTTAGATGTTTCTCTGCTTCGAGAATTGCAGTCGCAAAAGCAATCGTGGCCGGAACGTTTTCCGTACCGCTGCGAAGCCCCATCTCCTGTCCGCCGCCATAAAGCTGCGGTGAGAGACGAACTTGATGGCCGACATAGAGCGCGGCGATGCCCTTCGGGCCGTAGACTTTTGCGGCATTAATCGTCAGAAGATCAACGCCAAGGCGAGCGACTTTTACTTCCATGAGTCCTAGCCCCTGCGAGGCGTCACTATGAAAATACAAAGGCGTTTTTTCGCCGGCAATTGCACGACGCGTGCGCTCTTCGGCGATAAGTCGCGAAATGTCCGAGAGCGGCTGAATCGTTCCGAGCTCACTACTAGCAAGACAAACCGACACGAGCTGAGTTTTCGAACTGAGCTTCTTTTTAAAATCCTCGAGATCGACGCGACCATTCTGATCAACGGAAATAATTTGGCATTTTTTGCGAGACGCATTGGCGCGAATCGATGGATGCTCGACGGCGGAGATTAACACCTCAGCATCGTCCGGCACTGCCGCGAAAACGAGACTATTTGCTTCCGTCGCGCCAGAAGTCATTACGAGATCAACGCCCTTAGCACCAATCACGTGAGCGATACTGTCTTTCGCGGCCTCATAATCGTGACGTGTTTCGACGGCCGGAAGATAAGCGGCGGACGGATTGAAAAATTTCTCATCAAAATACGGGAGCATTGCTTCTTTGGCCTTTTTTGAGACCGGCGTTGCTGCCGCATAATCGAGATAAATCATGCCCTATATTATACAATAATCGCCCCAGATAGAAAGCTTAAGCGTGTTATAATTATTGCATGCAGAAGCGCGAGCGTCTGAATGAAAAAATTCTGATCGCTATGGATGCCCTTCATAACAGCAAGGGCTCTTTCATGGGCATTTTTTTGATGGCATTCATGATCGGCGTGTCGCTCAAGGAATCGCCGACTGGATATATCTGCTACTGTATGACCGCGTATGCGTTTTACGGTATCTTGAGCACCCTGTTCATGCACGTACTCGCCGCCCATCCGCTCGCTTCATGGCGCATCGGCATCTTTTCTAGCATCATTAATATTCTCGCGGTTATTCTCGTTGATCCAAACTGGCCGTTCTTCCCGCTCCTGATTGGTCTACTCACGGCCGTAGAGTCGCAACTTTTTCATCGCCCTCGCGAATTTCTCCAGGTACGCGAGATTTCGAGTGACAGACGGACGAAGTTCACGAGCGCCCGCAATATCTGCGCCCAAATCGCCAAGATCGTCATGCCATTCGTACTCGGCATCGTGATTAGCGAGACAAGCTTTGAACGCACCGCAATTATCGTATTAGCAATTTCGACCGTGCAACTTGTCTTATCATTCATGTTAAAACCACACTCGGAAATCAAGGTCAAAACTCATACGCGGCGCGAAGTGTTAAAGTACGCCGTCGGACACACCGAAATCAGGCATGCACTCTGGGTTTTGCTCGCCTGCGGGATTGCGCTGAGTGGCTGCGCATACGATATTGTCACGCAGCTCAATATTTACAACGCGGATAGCTCCAGCGTAAGCCTCGGCAGTATCCAATCCATTTCGTCCATCGCCGCAATTATTATCATTCTGGTCTACCGCCATCTTCGAACCAAAAAGAAAACCGGCCGCGATGCGCTCGTATACGCACTGCTGCCAGCCTCGATTCTGTTGCCGATCACGGCAATCCTGTTCCCCGGCAATTTCATTATCGCCGCGGTGCTCTTCGTTTATTTCCGCGCCGTCATGAGCGCGCTTTTCTGCAATACAATTTTCGATATTTACTACGAAAACGCACTCCAAAAGTCTATCCATGACGACGCCTACCGAATGGAAATCAATATCCTCGGCGAGCTATGGCTTTGTATCGGGCGCGTGCTCAGCACGGCACCACTGCTATTCCTGCTACTCATCGGGCGCGACGACCTGACGCTGCCGCTTATCGCGATTCAGTCGCTCGCAGTTCCTGCAATGATAATTTCTATTCGTAAATACGAGACTTCACGAGCGCGAGGTAAGCTTTAGCCGCTGCGCGGAAATGCTCTAGCTCGACGCCGGTGATTTTATGATAGACGCCGTCGTCGACTTTTTTGAAGACGCCATTTGTACGAACTTCATAGCGAATCGTCATGCCGTCTTCGTGCCAAATCCAAACGTTCTTTTTGTGCATGAAAAACTCACGGCGATGGCCCGGCTCGACATTACCGAAAAGTGTCCGCCCAAGAGCGGATTCGGCATTAATTAAGTCCTTCTCGACGGAAGCGCGGCGCGCTTCGGCGTTCGGCTGCTTGCGTAGGACGCCTAGGAGATTTTTTCTAAGACGTGGTTTCGACACGAAATAACCTCCTCAGAAATGGCATCCAATTCATTAAAGAGGTCTTTGTCGCTAATCTTGTCTTCTTTGCGCGAAAAAGAATCACTGTAGCTTATCTGCTCAACTGGAGCAATCGCCGGCGCAATATTCGTCGGCAAATGGAATACTGATTTTTCTTCTTCGTTCATATTAGTTATACCTCTCAAATCTTATAGATGGACTCCGCGTTTTTGGTGGTAATTTTCTCCACCTCCGCGATACTCACCTTATAATATTCGGATGCCCATTCGGCTATGTTCCTCACATAACCTGGCTTATTCATTTTACCACGAAATGGCGCCGGTGTCAAGTAGGGAGCGTCCGTTTCGAGCACAATCCTCTCGAGAGGAGCATGCACAATGTCCGCGAAGGTCGCTAGGCCGTTAACGCCGATATAGAGGTCTTTTTCGAGGGCGATTTTGAGGTTTTTCTTGCTGTCGGAGTAAGAATGGAGAACAGAGGTCGGCAGATGGAAATTATCAAAAATGGGCCAAAAATCGTCAAAGGCCTCTCTGATATGAAAGGATACTGGTTTTTTCTGATCTTGGGCAATCTGCAAAAGCTCTAGGAGCAATTCTCGTTGTCTCTCGCGGTCGAATCCATCAAAATGGTAATCCAGTCCAATTTCGCCTATACCGACGTTCTGGGGGCTCTCAAGGGCCTTTAAGGCCATATTTAGGTCGTTTGTCAAGGTTTCGCGGAATTTTTCCTCATACATATTAGGGTGATAGCCCCAAGTCCAGTAGATTTTTTCGCCTTTTTTTGCCCATTCTTCGGCAAATTGGCGGGCTTTTTCGGAATCTTCGGGGCTAGTGCCGATAGTAATTATCTTCTCTACCCCATTTTCGTGAGCGTGCGCAAAAACCTCTTCGGGAGTGCCATCCCGGTCAAAACCTTCATGAATATGAGTATGAGTGTCGACTAGCATATTAGCCGCGTGGCGGTTCGCCTTCTGGCTCGTCGAGGAGTTTCTTGCTCTTAATCTCGTAGCGGCGGCCGTTTACTGGAGAAACGAAGTAATCTTCGCTGAGGAGATTTACGAACATATGGAGGTCTTTGTCGTCCATGATGATGATCTTATTCTGGTCGTCAGTCATGAGCTCGAGCTGCATTTCGTCGGCGTAATCGAGGAGCTGTTCCTGAGTCATTTCGCCAATCTCGACACTCTGAAGCTTCTTGACGAGTGGCTTCTTATCCTCAAGGAGAGCATTAAGCGTCAAGCCCTCTGGGAAGCTAAGCTTGTAGGTCTCTTCGAGCTCCTTTGCCTTCTGCTCAGAAATGAGCTGTTGCTTGTAGTCAAACTGGAAGAGTTTTTCAAACTTGCTCTGGTTAAAGATAACAATCGTGCCGTCGACAATCGCGGTTTCATTGCCTTCTGGGACCTTGATAGCGAGGTCGGCCGTGAGCGGCTCGAAGCTTTCGCCGTTGAGCTCCCAGCTGAGCTTGCCCTTCAATGCGGCGCTAGCGGCAAGGTTCTTTGCGATATAGAAAGTCTTCTGGCCATCATCACCAGGGTAGCTGAACTTCGCGATAATGCCCTTAATGCGCTTAAACTCGTGCTCCTGGTCAGTGAAGTAATCAATGTCCTTGTATTCGTGCTCGATGAGATGGATGAGCGTTTCGGCGCGGCCGACTTTTTCGAGATCGATGCGATAAATAACTTTATCCTCGCCATCGGAGAGCTCGTATTCGCGGCATTCGAGGCCTTTGTCGGCTTCCTTCGTGATGTACTCGACCGCCTCGAGCATAAACATACTGCGGATGGCCTGCATCAGGACATCGGAATAGCGCACCTTGTACGGGGTGTAGTTTTTGTTGAATAGAAATAGTTCTACTGAAACGTTATTTTTGATTTCGTCGACACTGTTTGCCCACTTGAACACGTCGAAGCTTGGTTGAGCTTGTTGCTCCATGACTCCTCCTGTTTTAATTTAGTTTATCACTCATTCAATGCGGCGTCGAGCTGGGGATCTTCTTCTTTATTGATCTGCTCGAAGGTCCGTTCGACAACCTTGTCCGGCTCAATGCCCTCTTTGTCGATATTCTTGCCGTTCGGCGTATACCACTTGGCGATTGTCACGCGCAGCATTTCGCCGGTCAAGAACGACTCGAGCGACTGAACGCTGCCCTTGCCATAGGTCTTCTCGCCAATGATCGTTGCGAGATTATAATCCTTCAATGCGCCGGCCACGATTTCGCTCGCGCTCGCCGTCGAACCATTCACGAGAACAATTGTTTTCTTCCCCGCGAGGATCGCATCGCCGCGCGTAGCGTAGGTTTTTTCGTTGTAGATACCATTGGCGGAACGCTGTTCGACGACAACTTTACCGTCGATCCAAATCGATGCGACATCTCTAGCCGAAGTGACGTAGCCGCCGCCGTTGCCGCGAAGATCGAGAATGAACTTATCGCAGCCCTTATCGAGCGCTTCGCGCGCAAGTTTGCGCGTCAGGGTGCCAGTATCTTTGTCGAAGCGAGTAAGCGTAATAATTGCGGTCTTGCCGCGGTAATCAATGTAAGCCGAAACGTTGTTAATCGTGGCGCGGGTTAAATCGAAGCTAATCTCTTTATTGTCGCGAACGACCGTGAGTTTAACTTGGGTACCTTCGGCGCCACGAAGCTTCTTCGCAACCTCATCAACCGATAATCCAGAGATGTCTTCGTCGTCAGCCTTGTAGATAATGTCGCCTGCGAGCACACCGGCAGCACGGGCCGGATTGTCCGGCATTGTGCGAAGGACTTTCACGAAGCCATCGCGGCTGCCAATTTCGACGCCAATACCGGCACCGACGTCGCCGCTTAGGTCCTTTTCGAAGTCGCTTGCTTCGGTCTCGTTCATGTAGTAGGTATAATCGTCGCCAGCCGCCTCTACCATGCCACGCTTAGCGCCTTCGATAAGTTTGCTCTTCTCGAGGTTGCCATCAAAATTCTCGGCTAGGCTCTGATAAATCGTATTTAGAGACGAAAAGTCTATGGTGTCGGCAGTATTTTTGCCACCGAGATAACGCCCAAGCGAGGAGCTAATCGGCGTCCAGTTGAGGCCGACAATGAGGCCGGCCGCCAAAGCAATTGCGCCAACAATAATTGCTGTAGTGAGGTTTACTTTTCTTTCGACTGCTGGGCTCTGATAGTATAGTCGCCTGGTCGCATTAGAAGTTGAGTCTTTAGTAGATTTCGCAGTTTTTTTATTAGGCATAAGAATATTATATCACTTAGCGGAAGTAGATATATTGGTACATGCCCTGGTCAACCCATTGCTCGGAATATTCGCCCTTGCGATAACCAGTCGCGGCGTTTGCGGAGTTGTACTGAGAGATATAGACACGATTACCAGAGACGGCTTCAACCCAAACGGCGTGGCCATAGGCACCACCCATCGAAATACCAACTGAGCCCGGCTTCGGAGTACTCGAAACTACGTAGCCAGCAGCACGAGCGTTGGCTGGCCACTGCTTGGCGTTACCATGGCCACCCCAGTATGGCATATAGCCGTAGGCGGCGTAAACTCTCCATGCCGTATAGGAGACACATTCACAGATATACATACCCCACTGGTCGGCGAAAGCATCCTTCTGCTGAGGGCAGCGGTTGCTGTATGGGTAGCCACCCTTATTCGGGTCGCCCGCGGTGATGCCACTAGCATGCCAACGGCTCGCCAAATCAGCGAGAATCTTCTGCTGCTCTTCTTCGAGCGCCGCCTTTTGGTCGGCCGCGTCGTTCTGCATTTGACGATAGCTCGCTTCGTTTTCGCGAGTCTGAGCGAGGAGCGAGGCCTGCTCATTTTCGAGCACAACGAGGCGCGCCTTCTGACCTTCGAGATCCTGGATCATAAGCTCGGCATTTTTCTTCTTAACTTCGAGGTCGGCTTTGAGGTTTTTGTTCTCTTCGACAATACCAGCCAAAGTGTCAGTCAGACTAGAAAGACGCATTTCCTCGTCAATATAGCTCGAGAACGACTCGGAAGAAGCCATACGCTCAATCGTCGAAACTTCGCTACTGTAATAGAACTGAGCAATAACATAACCAATCGTCTCGGAGTTTTCCTCGATGCGTTTTTCGGTGGCTTCGATTTCAGCTGCAAGCTGTTCGCGCTCGGCCTCTTTCAGCTCGATCTGAGCGCGGAGGCTATCCTGCTGCGCGCGGAGCGAGTTGATTTTGCCCTGGATAGAATTGGCCTCGGCAGCAAAAGCGCTCGCCTGGTCTTCGTATTGCTTCATGCGAGAGCGAATCTCGGAAATCTTCGAATTGATATTATTGAGGTCCTGCTGGGTGTAGGCTCTAGCCTTCGGAGCAGGCAAAGAATTTGCTAACAAAAGCGCAGACGCGAGGACGAGACAGAAAATGTTGCGCTTGATTTTCATATTTTTATCATAGCATAAGCGGAGTGGTTTTTCAAGGCCACCCACTGATGCTGTTCCTTTCTTTTGATTACTTTTGGCGGAGGTATTTGCGCGTTGCGAGCAAGGACGAAACGACGCCAATCAGGATGCCCGCGAGAATGAGCGCCGAGAAGGTTAGATACCAATAATTCTTCATGATATCGATGGTCGGATCGAGTGTCGAAACGAAGCTAGAGCGCAAGGCAAAGGTGCCCGCGTAGACAGCTGCGCCGGTAAAGAGAGCAGCGATAATGCCATAGAAGGCAGCCTCGATCACAAATGGACCGACGATAAACCAGCGGCTGGCACCGACGAGGCGCATCATATAAATCTCTTCTTTGCGGTTGAAAATGGTCATACGAATCGTATTGAACACAACCAGGATTGCGATGAGCGCAAAGACGCCAGCGGCAATGAGACCGATGAGCTCAATACGGCGCATCATGGCGGCGATATGGTCAATCGTCTCGCGACGGCTGGTTGCATAGCTAGGTGGGCGGTTTTCGTCAAGAAGCCCCTCCATCGATTCGTCGTTATCGACAAAATTCTCTAGCTCGGACGTATCGTCGAGGTTGATGAGCTTAACGTTGAGCACCCAGGACATCTTGTTTGGGGCTTCATAGAGGCTATTTATATACTCTTCGTCTTTAATCTTCGCAGTCTCGATAAGACGCTTAATCGCGGCATTATTCTGCTCTTCTGGCGAAGACGACTTTACGTCGATGACGGTCTTTAGCTGAGTCATACGGCCGATGACGCGGTCAACCTGGTCAGACGAAGTGCTCTGCTTGAGATAAATCGACATGTCGATCTGCTGCTCGATCTTGTCGATAGTTGTGCTGAGCGCATGAGTGGCAATCATCGTGACGGAAAGCACAATGAGGGTGACAGCCATAATGGCAATTGCGGCGATGCTAAGCCAAGTATTGCGCGCAAAACTCTTGGCGCCATACTTCATGACGCGAGCGTTAGTGCGCAAATAGTGGTGGCGAGTCTTCGAAATACGGCGAAGACGCTCGCGGCTCACTGCTGCGGCAGCTTTTTTCTCTTCTTTCGTCAAAGGTTTCTTTGCCATATTAGTGGATAAACTTTCTCCGTTTCGCTACGGGCTTCGCATCTTCTTCGGCTTTAGCTTTGCGCATCTTCTCGATGACCTCTTCGCCAGAAGTTTTCTTCTTTTCTGGCTTCGGCTCAGCTGGAGCAACAGGCGCTTGCGGCTGAGCAACTTCTGGAGCCGGGGCAGCAGGTGCTGCTGGAGCCGGGGCCGGAGTGCCGCCGAGGGAACGCTTCTGGATCTTGATATTCGTGCCGTCGAGGTCATAATGACCGCTGTCTTTTTGGTCGCCAATAATCTTACCGTCTTGGAGAGTAATAACGCGCTTCTTCAAAAGGTTCACCACCTTTTCATCATGAGTCGTCACGAGAATCGTAGTACCAAAGTTGTTAATTTCTTCGAGAAGTTTAATAATGCCCCAGGAATTCTCTGGATCGAGGTTGCCGGTAGGCTCATCGGCGATGAGAATCTTTGGCTGGCGCGCCATAGAACGCGCAATTGCAACACGCTGGCGCTGACCGCCAGACAATTCGCCTGGGAATTTCTTTTCCGTGCCGGACAAACCGACGAGGTCGAGCACCTTCGGAACGGTGCGCTTGATCTCGGCATTTGATACGCCGACAATTTCTAGTGCGAAAGCAACATTTTCATAAACAGTGCGATTCGGAAGAAGCTTGAAGTCCTGGAAAACGACACCAATGCGACGGCGAAGATGTGGAATCTGGCGCTTCTTCATGAAATCATAATCAATACCGCCAACCATGATCTTGCCATAGTCCGGTTTCTCTTCTCGAGTAAGCATCTTGATGAGAGTCGACTTGCCCGCGCCGGATTTGCCGACTAAGAAAACGAATTCTTTTGGGGCAATGTGCAAAGAGACCTCGTCTAGTGCGGGGACTTTGTCATGAGGATAGTACTTCGAAACTTTTTCGAGAAGTATCATAAATATTATGATACCATAAGCGCAATTAATTGTCTAAGAAGCTCATAATGAAGCCGTCGAGCTTGCCATCGAGAACGGCTTCGGCGTCGCTTTCTTCATACTTTGTACGCGTATCCTTGACGAGTTTGTATGGGTGGAGGACGTAGTTACGAATTTGCTGACCCCAGCTAGCAGATTCTCCGGCACGAAGCTTGTCGACAGACTCGGCGTTTTGCTCCTGCATCATTTGCTGGAGTTTACCGCGCAAAATTTCCATTGCCTTCTCTTTATTTTGGAGCTGACTGCGTTCATTCTGGATCGCAACGACAATGTTGGTCGGAATGTGAGTAATACGAACGGCGGAATTCGTCGTATTGACCGACTGACCACCATGGCCGCCGGAATGGTAGACGTCAATGCGGAGATCCTTCGGATCGATTTGAACTTCGTCATCGTTTTCAATAATCGGGAGAACTTCGACGAGCGCAAATGAAGTTTGACGGAGATGGTCGGCATTGAATGGGCTGAGGCGAACTAGGCGATGCGTGCCATGCTCGGATTTGAGCTGGCCATAAACATTCGCGCCAGTCATTTCGATCACACTAGTTTTAATGCCTGCTTCCTCGCCTTCGATGCGGTCGAGAATTTGCGTCTTGACGTTGTGCTGTTCCGCCCAACGCAAATACATACGCTCTAGCATGCCAGACCAGTCCATGGCCTCGGTGCCGCCGGCGCCAGCAGTGATACGAAGAATTGCGCCATTATGGTCAAATTTACCCGTAAAGCGAAGCTCCTGGCGGAGCTTTTCGAGAGTTTGCTCCATTGCGTCGAGCTGTTCGCCAAATTCGTCCTTTAGGCTTTCGTCGCCAAGTTCCATCAGCTCTGCGAGATCGTGAATCTGACTTTTCAAGAGCGTCCATGGGTCAAGCTCATCATGAAGCTGTGCGAGTTTAGTTGTTTTTTCGCGCGCTTCGTCGGGATTATTCCAAATTTCCGGAACAGCTACCTCTTTTTCGAGCGCATCCAAAATCTCAAGTCGATGGCTCACATTTAGTTTTTGCCAAATCGACTCAAAAACTTCCTTCAATTCGCTAAGACGCTTCTGCAGTTCAAACATATCTATTATTATACCTTATTCGGGAAGCTCAAAAAGTGGTAGTTCGGCGATGTCGTAGTCGGCAATCTTCGTGCGGCGGAGCGCCGAGCAATACGCGCCACAACCGAGCGCCCTGCCAATGTCTTCGGCGAGCGTACGAATATAAGTGCCGCTACTGACATGGGTGCGAATCTTTAATTCCGGTTCATTATATTCAACGAGGTCGAGCTCGTAGATTTCGACTTGGCGAGTCGGGATCTCGAAATCTTTGCCGGCACGAGCAAGTTTGTAGGCGCGCTGGCCGTTAATCTTGATTGCCGAAAAAGCCGGCGGACGTTGCTCAATTTTACCAGTGAATCGTTTTAGTGTTTCCTGAATCTGCTCAACAGTCGGAAGCTCAGCGCCAGTCTTCGTAATTTCGCCTTCCGGATCGCCAGTAGTTGATGTCTCGCCGAGACGAATCGTCGCTTCGTAAACTTTATCTTTCTTTGTAAGTTCTGGGGCCTTTTTTGTAGCTTTGCCGGCAAGCAAAATGAGGAGCCCAGTCGCGAACGGGTCGAGCGTACCAGTGTGGCCAACTTTGACCTTATGGCCTTCTTGCTGCGACAAAATCCTGCGAACGCGGGCGACCGCACCAAAACTACTCATGCCAGACGGCTTGTCGACAAAAATGATTGCTTCCATCTTATCTAATATTATGCCAGAACTATTCAGCTTTGGCGTATTTTTGCATGAAGATATCGAGATCGGCTGCTTCTTTCACGTCATCGAGACGATCGAAGACAGTGCCGCCCTTGACGTGGATGAAGGCTGGGGTTTCATCGCAACCACCGAGGCGCTCCTGAATATTCAAGTCATCGCTGCTTGGTTCGGCCGGGATAGTATAACGATAAATTGGAGTCGTGGCATCATATGCCGCTACGCGACGAGCAAAGGCATCGCAGGTAATGCAGTTCTCTTCGCCAACAATCAGGAGACCAGTCTTCTGGGAGTTGAGCATATCAATAACGGCACCTGCGCCAACGAGCGTAAAGCCGTTTTCGTCGAGCACATTGCTGTTAACGGCTTTCTCAAACATACCATTATAGGCATAGGTGCTAGGCTTGAAGATGTCGCGAACGGACTTATTAAAACTGAGCGAGATGATGAGTACGGTCATTACGACAACGAGAGACGCAATGAGCACATAAAAGGCAACTTGGTTGCCAGTGCCGCCGCAGCTGCACTTATCGCACTTGCATTTCTCTTCGCATTTTTTGCATTTTTCCGTTTTTGGTTTGGCTGACGTTTTCTTTGCTGTTGCCATTGATAATCTCCAAGTTGAATATTGCAATTATTATATCACGCTTATGCTTATTTGTCTCCGCTTGACACCCTCTTTTATTTTGCTTATTCTAAAATCATGAAGAATAAGAGAGCTTTGGTTGGAATTGTCATGCTAGCACTAGTTGTGCTCATCGGCGGTACTTTTGCATATTTTCGTATGACATGGGAGAAGGAAAACGAGTTCAAGCTAGGTGGCTTCGAATCTAAAGTTTCCGAGACCTTTACTAGCCCGAGCGATTGGACTCCGTGCACCGAGACGCCAAAGGTCGTGAACGTCGTAAATGCCGGCAATATCGCAATCGCAGCCCGCATTAAAATTCAGGAACAGCGCTGGGATAAGCTCGACGAAGATCGCGCTGCTGTCGTCGACACATTGCCGCTCACCGCTAACGGCCAAGACATGGCCGTGCTCGGTCTCGTGAATACAAGCGACTGGGCACTAAATAGCGATGGCTATTACTATTACCGATCCGACATCGCGCCAGGCGAAGCTTCTTCGAACTTTATCGAGAAAGTTACATTCAACTGCACCGCGGGTAACGATTACTCGTCTGCGCGCTACCATCTCATCCTCCAAGTCGAGACCATCCAGGCCGACGCGAAGGATAATTGGAATTAGCCATTGACCGCCTTTCGGCAAGAAAAAGCTCCCCGTTCGGGGAGTTTTTTCTAGACTTTATTAATGACTGGAATCACGATTGGTGTATGGCCGGTAGCGTCATAGAGAATGTGCGTGACGTCTTCCTTGACGCTTTCTTTGAGCGCCTTCACGTCGTCGTCACTCGCAACCGTATGGTCGGTCTTCGCGCGGAGGTAATGGCGAATCTTGCCAATGAGCTCCTCGGAATTATCTAGGTAGATAAAGGCGCGAGAAACAATGTCCGGAGTCTTGATGAGGCGGCCAGTCTTCTTGCTAATGGTCAAAATCACGACAAAGATACCCTCACGGGAAATATGAATGCGGTCTTTCACGACGGCTTCGTTCACCTGCTGGTCGGCATCATCATAGAGCTTATTGCCAACTGGTATGCGGCCATTCTTGCGAATAGTCTTGTTCGGAAGAAGTTCGACGATATCGCCGTCGTCCGCTACGATAATACGATCGCGCGGAATACCAACGACATTCTCTGCCATCTCGGCGTTATGCTCGAGCATGTAGAATTCGCCGTGATATGGCATGTAATTCATCGGATGGAGATCAGTGACAAACTTAACGTGGTCTTCATAGTATGCGTGACCAGAAAGATGAAGCGGACCGATATTCGTGAGGTGAGTTTTGTTGTGCTGGATAACCTGCGCACCCTCGCGAAGGAGGCCGTCGACCGTGCCCATGATCTTCGGTTCATTACCAGGAATCGGACTAGAGCAGAAGACGATAGTATCAGTAGCCTTGACCTTAATGTGGCGGTGAGCGCCAGTAACCATGCGGTTCAAGACGGCGTTCATTTCACCCTGGGAACCAGTACAAACAATCGTAACTTTGTCGTCTGGAAGTTTCACGATGTCTTCCATCTTCATAATGACGTCTTTTGGCACCTTGATGGACTTGGCGCGGAGGGCGACCTCAACGTTGTTAATCATCGAGAAGCCGGCGAAGGCGACCTTGCGACCGCGTTCCGCAGCCTCGCGGAGTACGCATTCGATGCGCTTCACCTGAGACGAGAAACAGCTAATGATGATGCGACCAGTAGCGTAATTGTCCATGACTTTGCCGATGTTGTCGCCGACATCATATTCGCTGTGAGGGTGAGTGCCCGGCACATCGATATTCGTCGATTCATTGAGCATCAAAGAGAAGCCTTCCTTGTCGGCAATTTCCTTCAAACGGTCATAATCGGCTGGGGTATCCATCGGATTAGTTTCGAAGCGCCAGTCGCCCGAAAGAAGAATTGGGCCATTTGGCGTGCGAATGACGATAGAAGTGTTGCCAGGGATCGAGTGAAGCGTATGGATAAACTCCGCGGAAAGATGTTGGCTGAGCTTAATTTCCTTGTGCTCGAGCGGGTTCACAATCTGGTAGTTCATGTCTGGAACTTCGGAAAGCTCGGACATCTGCTTCTTGATCATGCCAATCGTGAAGGCGGTACCGTAAACCGGAACGGTTGGGCCATAGAATGGCAAAAGATGACGGCAGGCGCCGATGTGGTCGAGGTGGGCGTGTGTAAAGAGAATCGCCTTCACCTTATCACGGTTGTCGTCGAGCCACTTAGAATCTGGCACCATATAGTTGACGCCAGGATAGTCGGCGTTCGCGAAGAGCGTGCCCATATCAATGAGGACCATTTCGCCCTGATATTCGATAACAGTCATATTCTTGCCGATACCGAATTCGCCAAGACCTCCGATCGGAATAATACGGACAGCGTCTTTGTCTGGACGCGCGGTACGAATCTGGGCCTGCGTGAGCTGAACGCCCTTGAAGCCGTTATAGCGAGACTTGTTAACTGGAATACCAATAATATGCTGCGTAGCCTGGGCGTTTACGTCCTGGCTTAGCATGCGCTGATGATGGACCATCTCGCCTTTGCGAGTGTTAACAAGCAATTTAACGTCGCTGCCCTTCGCTTCCTTCGCAGCCTTTTGCTGCTTGGCTGGCTTTGCGACCTTCTTTGCGGCAGGCTTAGCGGCTTTTTTCTTAGCGACGAGCTTCTCGTCTTTGCCACCTGGGCCAAAATTCGCATTGAAGTTGCGTTTCTGGTTTTCTTCAAATTGTTTTTTGATGTCCGGCAGACGCTCGGCGCGCATTTTAAGTAGTTTCGCGCGGCGCTCGGCTTCGGCCTTTGATTTTTCGTTCATTTTATCCTTTTAGTTAGTTATTTAATCCTGATTCCACACCCAAAACGCCCAAAATTCTCTGATAAGTAGCTAGAATTTGTTGCGTTAAAAGTAATAATTAGTGTCTTTATTATAGCAAAGAAAACGGCGCCACGCAAGTAGCGCCGGAAATATATTATGCGGATTTGTGGAGTCCTTTGAAATGTCTTCCCTTTTCTTTCCTTTTTTCTAACAAGTAGTAATTGTAGCTCGTTAGATAATCGTGTAGGTTATAGAACTCGACCTGCTTATTTTCGTCTACTCTTTTCAGCTGCGTTCGCGTCCACTTCAGAGCCATATCGCGGAAGTTGCCATCGCATTCACGACGTTGAATTAGTCTCGTGAATTCCGTTGCGTCTTCTTTACTATAGGCATCGTTTTCTATTAGGCGCTGTCTAATGTATAACCACATACGCGGCGCCTTTTTGTAAAGTGAATTTACTGCACAGCCAAGCTTATTCCTGTCCCCATCGAATTCTTCTTTCAGAACAATTCTTGAATCTGGCGAAGCTCGTTCGCCACTGTTAATGTCTTCGAGTAGTGCATTAATTTTTACGTACCTTCCGACATCGATTAACAGAGCTTCCATGTCTGCATAATAACGAGTTAGATCCAGCATATCACCACCCCCTTTCATCTGGCGCTGGAAATAATCTATGTATATATTATACCACACTCTGGCGGTTTTTTCAAGGCGAGCAAGCTACTCGACAATGTATGGGTCCGTTTTCTCACCGGTACCAGAAATAAAAGTCACGTCGGCTTTGAGCGAAACGACCGGGCGCACACCGCGAGATTCATAGGTGCCGTTGAGGTATGTTTCCTTCGTCCAGACGAAGAGACCGGCAAACCAGCCCTCGTAGACGCGCGGTGTCATCGTCCATTCGCGCGAATCGGTATAAAGATAGTTGTTTATGCTGCCGTCCGAGTATTGTTCGCCGTTCAGACGATAGGCGGTTGGGACTCCGGCGAGGATGACTTCGTCGGCAGTTATCATACCGACCTTGTGGCGGAGTTGGCCATTGCCGTTTACGACATCCTTCGTGAAAGCGTCGCGCGAGTTTGAACAATCGAGGCTCGGTGAAACATTGCCGTTCTCGTCAAGATAAGTATTTCGGTAAGATGCGGCAAACTGCGTCTTAGCGCCAATGCCGTCCGGCGAAGCATCGGAGTCCTTGCTCTTCATCGCGCCAAGAGCAATTTCGCGATCATTGCAGAAAACTGCGTCTTCAAGATCATCTTCTTTAGCGGCTAGCCCTTTCGACTCGAACCAAGACTCAATTCTAATCTTCATATCGCTATCCCTATCGTTCGTAAATGACGCTGCTTTTATTGCCTCGATATCGTCGTAGCCATTAATTGGAATGTAGTAGATAGTGTTTTCGTCCGTATAGTCATGGATATAGCCGATCTGCGAATTGCTACAAGACGTTGCGCCATTCTTACAGAAATAATGATAGCGCACAGCCGACGTAAGGCGCTGGCTGGACCAAGTACCAGTGACGGACTGCCCGTCTGACGTGTCGAGCGTATAGGTATTACCGTTTCTCGAAACATCATTCGAGAAAGTGAATGCCGTCGCCCCCGGAGTAATGGATTCATACGAAATTTCGATGCCTTGCTTATAGCCGACAGTCGCTATTGCATTGGAGCTAACGTCATCAAACTTGTAAGTCGTGCCGTTCATATATGTTGCATTATTAATGGCATTGCACTGACGGGCGCCATTAACTGTGGTTGGCTCGCCATTATAAATCATTTTCGTGCCGCCAGTCGCGGTCGAGCGGATAATCTTCCAACAAAGGTTTGCCCAAATAACGTTATTATTCGTAACTTCGCCGCGATAATAATAAACCTCGACGCCGTTTTCTCGATAACGATTGACGCCATTACCATTCGCAACAAAGACATCGTCATTTACGACGGCCTTCTTCGCGAAATTTATATAATAATCTCGCGGATTCGCCTGGCTTGCCATGACGTCGCGGAAGCTACCGGCGCCGATTTGCAATGTTTCGGCGATTATTTTCAGATGATACTTTGCGCCTTCATATTCGTCGGCCGGCTTTTCGCAAACAGTACCATTCGCAGTTTTCGTGCAGATATTTTCTTTGCCAAAGTTCGCGTTGCAGTTGAGCTTAACCGCCTTAAATAGCGAGCTCGTCGCCTCTCCTGCCGGTAGCGGCTCTTTGTAGTAATAATACCCGTCGGATTTTAGCTGCCAATCCGATTCATTCTGGAAGATTATTTCCGTAAGTTGGACGCCATCCTTAACTGGCTGGAGATATTCGGAATCAACTTTATTGCGCCAGTATTCTTCGTACTTAATACGAACATGAACTGGCGTAGTACCTTCGTTCGTCACGACAAATGTCTTCGTCGTCTCATCGCACGGCTTCCAGCTATCCGGCGAAACGAATTCCTCGGTATAAGCGACTTTATATTTAGCCATCGAAAATTGGTTCGACATTGTGGCGTCATTGGAATTATAAGCAACAGTAAAACCAACACCGGCCGCAATCAGTAGCGCACTGATAAGAAAAAGAGGCTTTTTGTTTTTGATGTTTTTCATTTTTGACCTAGGTTTGTCTTCTTTGATTTAAGCACAAACAGATTGATTTTGCAAGAGGCTTGACGCTGGGCACACGAGCGTGATATCATAAGAACATACAGATATAGACCGGCTCGAAAAGAGGCGGTGTTTTTAAGCCCAGCGCCCGGCAGAGATTGGCGCAGAAAGGATCCAAAATGGATTTAGATATTAAGCAAATGGTAGCGATGGTTGACATCGTGGCAGAAGAAAAGAATCTTCCAAAAGAAGTCGTGATTGATGTCATCGAGCAGGCGATTGCCGCTGCATGGCGCAAGGATAACGGTGACAAGGACATGAATGTTCGCTGCGAACTCGACCTCAACACTGGCGAAGCAAACGTCTTCATTTCCCGCGAAGTCGTCGAGGATGATGTTGCTTACATCCCTGCAACCGAAATTCCACTCAAGGAAGCTAAGGGTAAGAAGGTCGGCGATGTCGTCGAAGAAAAAGTTAAGGTTACTGGCTTCGGCCGCGTCGCATCGATGACCGCAAAGCAGGTCGTCACTCAGCGCCTTCGCGAAGCTGAGCGCGATGCTGTGCTCGCCGTCTTCGAAGACCGCGTCGGTGAAGTCGTGAACGGTACGATCGTTCGCGTCGAGCCAAAGCTCGTCCGCATCGACCTCGGCAAGGCTACTGGTATCATGCCAAAGTCTGAACAAATCGAAGGCGAATACTACGCCGTCGGTTCCCGCGTGAAGGTTTACATCAAGGAAATCGAGCGCAACGAACGTGGCGCACAGCTCATTCTCAGCCGCGGCTGCTCCGAGTTTATCGAATACCTCTTCCGTCAGGAAGTCCCAGAAATCGAAAGTGGCGCCGTTGAAATCAAGGCAATTGCTCGCGAAGCTGGCCGCCGCACGAAGATCGCTGTGGCTGCTACCGCCCCTGGCATCGATCCAGTCGGTACCTTCGTTGGTGGTCGCGGTGTCCGCGTCCAGGCTGTCATGAACGAAATCGGCGAACGCGAAAAGATCGATATCGTCAACTGGAGCGACAATATTTCTGAGTACATCCGCGAGGCACTCAGCCCAGCAGAAATTCAAAAAGTCGAAATCGAAGACAAGAAAGCTACGGTTTATGTTTCTAAAGACCAGCAGTCGATCGCAATCGGTCGCGTCGGTCAGAACGTCCGCCTCGCTTCCAAGCTCACCGGCTACGACATTGATGTCGAGGTCGCAAAGGCTCCAGAGAAAAAGAAGAAGAAAAACGTCGAAGATTCCCTTCTCTCCGCTATCGAAGAGGAAGGCGAAGAAGAGTAATTCGCTTCAGCAAAATACCCCCTTCGAACGGGGGTATTTTTTATTCTTCAGTTTCTTTTGGTTTTGGCTCGCACTTCGGATTGTTGCCGTTATACATGCCAGACTCTTCGATCGCTTTTTTAGCGCCTTCGTTCTCGCAATACTCTTCCCCCTCGACTAACGTGCTGCCGCCAGCGATATGGTCAATCATAACTTTTGCAAAAGCGCCAATGGCGATAATCGCGATAATGATAATCACGACGATAACGATTTTGTTTGCCACCGAACGATCGTAATCAGAATATTTCATTTGAGGCTATTATAGCGCTTATGATTTATCATTTTCAAGCTCTTCAAACTTCGCGCGCATAGTTGGATTGCCGCGCGTGAGGCGCTTAATCGTGAGCTCTTCGGCTTTGTTGTTAGCTAGCCGCAAATTGTCCTCGGATCGCACTAAATCTTCTCTGACTTTTTGGAGATGAGAAATGGTCTTATCTATTTCCTCGACAGCAGACTTAAACCGTTTGCTCGCTAGTTCATAGTTGCGCGCAAAACCAGTCTTGAAAGCTTCAATATTTTCTTCAAAGTGAGTAATATCGATATTTTGTTCTCGAATAGCCGCAAGCTCGGCCCTATATTTCAGAGAGTTCATAGCTGCGCTTCTTAGCAACGTGATGATAGACAAGAAACATTGCGGGCGAACTACGTACATCTTCTCGTAGCGAAAAGAGGCGTCAACTATGCCAGCATTGTAATAATCATTGTCCGCCTCGAGAAGCGAAACGAGCACTGCGTATTCACATTTTTTCTCCTTGCGATCTTTGTCGAGCTCCTTGAAAAAGTCTTCATTTTTGTGCTTGGTCGCCGTAGTTTCATTTTCGTTTTTCATCTCAAACATGATCGAAATAATCTCATTGCCATTTTCGTCACATTCTCGAAATATGAAATCCCCTTTGCTGCCAGTACGCGCGTCGTTATCTTTTTCAAAATAGGCATTAGGAAAGGCCGTCATACGAATCTGATTGAAGCTATTTAGGCAGTGCTGTTCGAGCGTCTCGCCAATCATCTTTGTGCTGAGTTTTGCCTTCATGTCCTTTAGACGCTCAATTTCTTCGTTCTTAACTTCTATCGCACCCTTATATTTTTCGACGATTGCCGCCTCATTTGCCTTCGATTCTACCTCTTTAATTTTCAAATCATTTTCGAGTCTATCGCGCTGTTTCTCAATTGGGGCTACAGCCTCAGCGATTGCCAGTTTCTTTTCTGCGTCTGCCTTCTCTAGCTTCACTTCATAATCTTTTATGGCCTCTTTTACGGCTAGCCGCTTCTCGGCGTCGGCGCGTTGTAGGCGAGCCTCCAAATCTTTTATCGCATCGCCGATGGCACTTTTCTTTTCGATTTCAGATCGAGACACCTTCGATTCGAGTTCTTTTATCTTTTGTTTATAATCCGATTGTTCCTTCTCGAATTCGGCGTTCATTTTTGCTTTTATCGTTTCTTCGGATAATTTCGCCTGCTTCTCTACGGCTTCTAGCCGGGAATGAAGTTCATTTTCAAATTCGGCGCCACGGACTTGGCTGAGGATGTCGGCATAGCTCGCATCGTCAACCTTGAAAGTAGTGCCACATTTTGGACATTTTATCTCTGACATATTATTATTATAGTATGAATGATAAAGATGTAAAAATCCTAGCTATTGTTGGCATGTGCGGAAGCGGTAAATCCACCGCCATCGACTACTTGACCGAACACGGTATCCCAAAAGTCTACTTTGGTGGCGTAATCCTGAAAGCCCTCGCCGATGATGGCGTAGAAGACACTCCCGAAAATGAAAAACGTTATCGCGAAGAGTTGCGCGAAAAAGAAGGCAAAGATTTTGTCGTCAAGCGCGCAATCGTCGAGGCGAAAAATCTCATCGCCGCCGGCCAAAAACGCGTCGTGCTTGATGGCCTTTACACTTGGACTGAGTACAAGATTCTGCGTCAGGAATTCCCGACTGAAATGACCGTTGTGGCCGTCGTCGTTCCGAAGGCTCTCCGCCGCAAACGCCTCGCTGAGCGCCCAGAACGCCCATTCAATGCTCAGCAAGCCGCCGAGCGCGACAAGTCCGAGATCGAAAACCTCGAAAAGGGTGGCCCGATTGCTATTGCAGACTACTACGTCGACAACTCCGGAACAATCAAAGAATTCCATGAGCGCTTCGCTGCGCTTTGCAAGGAAATTGGTTTTCTAGATGCCTAAAGAATTGCAAATTCCGAACCGTGAAGCCGAGTTAGTGCTCGACGAACTTCGGCGCACCCTGGATCTTACCGGTGACGTCGTAGAGTTTGGCTGCTACGAAGGCGACACGTCTATTTTGCTCGCCGATGTACTCCGCGACAATCCAGACAAATGGCTCTATTTGTACGATTCTTTTGATGGGCTGCCAGAAAAGACCGCGGAAGACAAATCAGCAGACGGCTGGCGTTTTCAAGCCGGCGAACTAAAGGCTTCTCCGGACACTGTCCGAAGCAAGTTCAAGAAATACGACCTACCGGAGCCAGTGATTGTTAAAGGCTGGTTCAATGAACTCGACAATTCCGACTTGCCGACAGAGATTTCTTTCGCTTTGCTCGACGGAGACTTTTACGAATCGATCAAAACGAGTCTCGAACTCGTCGCGCCGCGCATGGTCGCTGGCGGGATTATCGTCGTGCACGATTACCGCAACGCGCGCCTGCCCGGCAGCGCTCTGGCGGTCAACGAATTCCTAGCCGAGCATAAAGACGAATATACTTTCCGCATCGCCGCGACCATGGCGATTATGGTTAAATCTTGACTTTTCTAGCAAAGTGTGCTATAATAGAAAGATATCAAAAGAAGGGGGTGCTCTTTTTATGTTTGTACGCAAAGCTTTATATGTCAAAGATCCGCCAGAAAAGGAAGGCATCGGAATAAGGGGCATCCTGCTCATCAGTGTTTTCGTATTTGCCTTCTTTTGGGGCGGTACACTAAAAATGCTGAGAGGATATCCTGCCGACGCGGAGCACGACGACATGTATCGTGCGATCGAAGTAGTAAATGTGGCTTCCGAATTGCTTGCGCCATTGTCTGCAGCAATCCTCATTGGCCTATCTCTCTACGATCTCCGGGAGGCTTCAAAGTATCCAAAAAGTAATGCGAAAAAATTATAAAAACAGCCCCCGTCTCGGGGGCGTTTTTATTCGACGATGTATGGGTCGGTTTTTAGGCCGGAGCCGCGCGCGTATTCCGTACCGGCTTTTAGAGTGACGACTGGGCGCAGGCCATAAGAGTCGTAGACGCCGTGTTGGGACATGTAGGAGTTGATAATGAAATTACCGGCATAGTTATAGAAATAGACATATGGGGAGATTGTCCAAACATGATTACCATTAAAGAGATAGTTGTTTGGATCTTCACCATGATCGTCAAGGCTGGCGTCATAGTGCGGGATGCCGGCTAGGACTAGCTCGCTCGCCGTGAGAAGCCCAACTTTGTAGCCCAACCTGCCATTGCCATTCGCCGCGCTCTTAGTGAATGCGTCTCGCAATTCTGGGCATGTTAGCTGTGGCTCTATGTTATTGTTGTCGTTTACGACCTTCGCGCGATAATACTCGCCGAATGGGCTATCCGCATCTTCGGGGCGATTGCTAATTATTGATGTTGGGGTATCCTTGCTCTTCAGGGCGCCGCCGCCAATAGTGCGGTCGTTGCAATAAACGGCGTCTTCCAGATCATCCTCGAGGCGGTCGAGGCCATTGCTTCTAAACCAGCCTTCTACCGCGTTTTTGGCGCCGCTATTGTTGTTATTGCTAAACATTTTGTCCTTCATGTCTTCGATGTCGTTATAGCCGCCGACCGGGAGATAGTAGATAGTGCCACTGTCGGCATAGTAATGAACGTAGCCAATTTGGTTATTACTGCAGGACGACGCGCCATTTGTGCAGAAGTAGTGGTAGCGAGTTGCAGCAGTTGCGCGAATGTCTGCCCAGGTACCAGAAACAGACTGGCCATCCGATGTATCGAGCGTGTAAGTATTGCCGTTTCTCGAAATATCGTTCGCGAAAGTATAATTGCCGGAACCAGCGCCCTGCCATTTAACCTCGATACGGTCACCATACTGGTAGCCGACATCCGCCGGTGACCACGAGCTACCATTGTAGCGATAGTTGGTGCCGTTGATTTGGGTCGCCGCAGCAGTCGCTGCATTGCATTGCTTCACGCCATTGACGACTGTCGGCGCGCCATTATAGATTATCTTTGTACCGCCGTTCGCCGTAGTGCGAACTATCTTCCAGCAGAGGTTGCCCCAAATAATATTGTTGTCGTCGACGTTGCCGCGATAATAATAAATCTTCCGGCCATTCTCCGTGTACTCGTTTACGCCATTGCCGTTTGCAACGAAAATATCGTCAGAAACGACTGCCTTCTTCGTGAAGTCGATGCGGAACTCGCGCGGGTTCGCTTTGCGTTCAATTACCTTCGCGATTTCCTGAGTCCACTCTTCTTTTTGGTCGGCCTGGATAGTCTGAACCGTAGCCTTCACATGGAATTTGCCGCCAGCATACGGGCTCGCACCGGTCTCGCCGGTTTGACCATCGGCGCTATATGTCGTAGTGCCGGTCAAGTTTGCATTGCAGCTCAAAGAAACACTGTCAATGAGAGGCTCGGTCGTAGCATTTGGCGCGAGATTGGTTTTATAGACATACCAATCCCCTTTCTTTTCCCAATAATTCTCGTAGCCATCATGAAAGTTAATCGAGGTAAGCTTCTGATCGCCGCTCATGAGATCCGGCAAATCATTTCCGTCCTTATCTTTCCAAAAATCGTCAAGCTTAATTCGGACCGCCACATCAACACTGCCTCGGTTCGTAACCGAAACTGTCTTCGGCGTGATATCGCATGGCTGCCAATTCTCTGGGCTAACAAACGATTCCGTCGTCTCTGTTTTATAATCGGCCATGCTGAAATTATTGGCCAGAATCACGTTCGAAGTATAAAGCGCGACGGTCGTGCCAACGGCCGCAACGATTAGGATGCCGACAATTGCGAAAAGAGACTTCTTGTTTTTCATTATCTATATCTTAGCATAAGCGAAAAATCGCTTCAATACGTGCTAAACTAATTATATGGATACGCGCAGCCGTAAAGAGGTGGATTTTTCTGAGTATATTTTTGACGTCGATCCAGAGCACGGCCTTTCTGAAGAGCAAGCGCGTAAGCTTAAGTATGTCGGCCTCGCAAACACTGCCGTTAAACCGCCTTCAAAATCCATCAAGAAGATTATCGCGACGAATTCCCTCACCTACTTTAACTTCGTATTTCTCATACTCGGTATTATTCTCTGCCTCGTCCATTCCTACCGCGACACAACCTTCGTCCCGGTCATTTTTGCGAATACCTTGATTGGTATCATCCAAGAGGTCCGCGCCAAAATCACGCTCGACCGACTAAACATGCTAAACGCTCCGATCGCATCGGTTATTCGCGGAGGCAAAGAGCGACGAATTGACGCCGAATGGCTAGTCCTAAACGACGTGGTAGTTTTCCGCGCCGGCAATCAGATCCCGGCAGATGCAGAAATCCTTTCTGGCGAAGTCGCCGTCAACGAATCGCTACTAACCGGCGAGGCGGACGAAATCAAAAAGTCCGCCGGCGACAAGTTGCTATCGGGAAGCTTCATCGTTTCGGGCGAGTGCCGCGCGAAGCTCACGGCCGTCGGCGCACAATCATACATTTCACAGCTAACCCTCCAGGCAAAACGCATCAAGACGAAGGAGCAATCCGAAATCATTCGCTCGCTTAACCGCATCGTTACGATTGCCGGTATCGCAATTATTCCCATTGGCAGCATCATTTTCATTCAGCGCTATTTCTTTGAACAGGCCGGTATCGAAGCAGCGGTCCAGTCCGGCGTCGCAGTAGTAATCGGTATGATCCCGGAAGGTTTATTCTTGCTCTCCAGCATTGCGCTCGCTATTTCCGCGATTAAGCTCGCCCAGAAAAAAGTCTTGCTCCACGACATGAAGAGTATCGAGACGCTTGCGCGCGTCGATGTGCTCTGTGTCGACAAGACCGGCACGATCACAGATAGCACGATGCGCGTAATGAGTTACTATCCGCTCGGCAAGCAATCGCGCGACGAAATTTTGACAGCACTTAGCGACTTTGCTATAGCACAGAACGCAGATAACGCAACAATGGAGGCAATGAAGGCCTACTTCACGCAGGGCTCGAAACGGAAAGTCAAGTCGACGTCCGGCTTCTCGTCCGAGTTCAAATATAGCGGCGTAAATTTTGACGACGGAAGCTATGTGCTCGGCGCACCAGAATTCCTGCTCGGAAATGAGCTTAAAAAATACGCTGGCGAGATAGAAAAATACAGTCGCAAAGGCTACCGCGTCTTGCTCTTCGCTCGCTATTCTGGCGTAGCTGACGGCAAAAAACTAACCGGCAAAGTCACGCCGCTCGCGCTCGTGACACTCATGAACCCGGTTCGCGAAACGGCGCCAGAAACCTTCCGCTATTTTGCCGAACAAGGCGTTGAAATCAAAGTCATTTCCGGCGACAATGCCCTCACTGTTTCCGAGGTCGCGAAGCAGGCCGGTATCGTAAATACCGGCAAGTACATTGACGCCTCGAAGCTGGCCACAGAGAAGCAAATCGCCGAAGCAATGAAAAAATATACAGTCTTTGGCCGCGTCACGCCAGACCAAAAACGCGCCTTCGTCAAAGCGCTGCAGGCTCAAGGCCATACAGTCGCCATGACCGGCGATGGTGTGAACGACGTGCTCGCGCTTCGCGACGCCGACTGCTCGGTTGCTATGGCGAGCGGTAGCGATGCGGCCACACAGGCGGCCCAGTTAGTCTTACTCGAATCCGACTTTTCGCGTATGCCGGACGTCGTTGCGGAAGGCCGTCGCGTCGCCAATAACCTCGAGCGCAGCGGCAGCTTATTCCTCGTAAAGAACGTATTCTCGTTCCTCACGGCGACCTTCGCAATCATCTTCGCTATCACCTACCCAGTCCTTCCTCGTCAGATTTCTTTCGTCGCAATGTTCACGATCGGCATTCCTGGTTTCTTGCTCTCGCAGGCGCCGAACTATGACCTCATCCGCGGCAAATTCGTTAGCAACGTTCTCCGCCGCGCCGTTCCGGGCGGCCTAACCGACTTGATCCTCGTCGGCCTATTCGCAATGTTCTGCGCCATCTTCCATACGCCAGCAGAAGACATTGGCGTATGCTCGACTATCTTGCTCTTGTTCGTGGGCCTACAGATGATTTACCGCGTCGCAAAGAAGCCGCTCGATTGGTACAAGCGCGGCATAATCGCGCTCTGCGCAATCGGCGCAGTATTAGGCTGCATCATCCCGATTTGCGCATGGTTCTTCGGCATAAGCCCAGTCGCGGCATCATCAATTTCGCTCACGGCCTTGCTCGGCGTCGCCTCAATCCCGCTTCTCTTCTTCGTCGTCAAACTCGTCGATTATTGTTGGACGATTCCAGAAGCCATTAAGAAAAGGCGTGCCAATGAAAGATAGGATCGCATTGCTGCTAAGCTCGCTCGTCATTATCGGCGAGGCGATCGCTACTCCCATGATTTTTATACCGCGCGGCATTATGGCAGCGCAATACTATACGCAGCTCAGCAACTTAATGCTTTTCGTTGCAGCAATTATTCTCGAAATATTTTTGATTCGAAAAATCGTCAAAAAAACGGCGATTCCGCGTTGGGTCGGGCTTACGCTATTTAGCGCCGTCGCCGCAACGACTGTCACAATAGTCGTCGTACTAACGATCCTGTCATGGCAAGTCGGAGACTTGGGCTGGCTATTATTCAACGGTTCGATGCTCTTTACACATACGCTGTGCCCGATTTTAGGCATTATTCTCTTTACGGCGTTCAATCCTTGCAAGTTCAAAAAGACCGACGCGCGCTATGCGATGATTTTTACGCTAGGCTACGCCGCAGTCGCTCTTACGATGAATATCGCAAAAATTTGGCATGGCCCCTATCCGTTCCTCTGGGTCTATGAGCAGCCAATTTGGATATCGGCAATGTGGGTAGTCATAATATTAATGGGCGCATACGGAATCGCACGCACCCTGTTAATACCTAATCTAAAAAAGTAGCTATTAGTCCTTGGCCCCCGGTTCGCCGCCAAGCCTAGTGACAATGCTGCGCATGCGCGCGATAGATTGCGTTGCACCTTCCGGCTCGGTTACCTCGGCTTTGTTGCGTTCGGAGTCGTAATAGTTGACCAACGCGGACTCAAGGTTATCAGCGAGGGCATCTAGGCCGCGCGCAATAGACGACAACGATTCGTCGTCGGCTTCCATTGATTTCATTACGCCCGGAACACGGTAGCGCGCCTTAAAATTCCGCTTTTTCTCATCGATCAAATTTTCTAGGGACTGGGTTCCAAACTCATTATCGTCCTTTTTTACGACGTCTTCGGGATTTCGTTTCGCCTCGTCGAATGCCTCGAGCGTTGCTATAAGATCGGTATCAGCGGATACGACGAGGGTGTCCTCAGCCCTCGTGCACACATCGAGAGTTTCGATAAGATCCTCTACGCGGACTTTAATCGCCTCGCTACACTTATAAACGAATTCGTTTTTCTCAAGATCCTTAGCGTCTTTCGCGATTTTTTCTCCGAATAGGCCAATAATCGCCTTCTGAATTTCACCGTTTACCTTTTTTTCATACTCGGCATCATTGCCCCCAGATTCAATTGCGCCATTCGGATCAGGCGTGCCAAATTCAGGCAAGTCCCGGTTATCTTCCGTAGCCCTTTCTGCGGTATCGGCAGGGCTTGCGACCTGCTCACCAACAGGAAGCGGAGTGACGTTCTCACCGGCGTTCGCAATAATCGCCCCTTCATTCTTCGGCTCAGTTATCTCGGCAGCGCCAACAGCGGCATTAGCGATTTTCTCTGGAGTACTATTGTCGGAACTTTCATTCGTCTCGATAGGACTATTATCTTGTGGTTCTGGGATTTTTTCCATGTTTATTTTTGTCCTTTTTGAATTGTTATTAAGATAGCACATCTTACCGCTTATGTCAACCGACGCAAAAAGTCTTGTTTTTCGTAATTTTTATTTTGATACAATTGAAATATGAATAACGAGATTGAAGCAAAGTATATCGAAATCGACAAAGACGAAATCCGCGAAAAGCTCCGCGCTGCTGGCGCAAAGCAAATCTATCCCGAAAGAATGATGCGCAGGACCGTATTCTATACCGGCCCGCATTCGTTCGGCCGCGTACGCGATGAGGGCGACCGCGTCGTGATGACCTACAAAAATTTCGAAGACGAAGATTCGATTATGGGCGTCAAGGAAGTCAATCTCGTAATTGATAGCTACGATGATGGCGTCGCGTTCCTGAAGGGCTGTGGTCTAGAAGTTAAGGCCGTCCAAGATACCTACCGCGAGCTCTGGACGCTCACCGACACCGAGATCACAATCGATACTTGGCCGTGGCTGCCGAGCTACATCGAAATTGAAGGCCATAGCGAAGAAGCCGTTTGGTCTGCCGCCGCGAAGCTTGGTTTCAAAAAAGAAGATGCCATTTTTGGTGCCGTCGACAAGCTCTATAGCATGAAGTACGGCATCGATATGGACGTGGTTAATCTCAAAACACCAATTATTAATTTCGAAATTGACCCGCCGGAGTGGGTAAAGAATAATTAGTAGGATATAATAGTAATATGAGCATTGATACGAATGCGCCTTATAAGGTGCCTGAAAAATACCAACCAAAGAATAAGAACGTCGAGCCAAAGATGAAGAAGTCTGCCGTCTTCATGATTTTTCTCGGCTGGTTCCTAAACGCCGTCATCACAATCGCGATTGGCGCGGCAATCGTATTTGGCATTATAAAAATCATAGAAGCCGTCAATAGCGGCAACCAAAAGACCGAGCCAGAGACTAGCGTAGAGACGAACCAAGCTTAGTTATTGTTCGTATAATGCTCGCGAGGCCTTCGGTCTCGCTCGTTATACGAGAAAGCGATTGCTACGCAATCGGCGAGACGAAGTCTCGCGCACCCCTCGCGTGGCCTTTCGTTTTTCTTGGACAAAGTCCAGAAAAGACGAAAAGCCACCCGTTGGGGTGGCTTTCTCGTATAATTCGGCATCTTGCTAGTTTCCCGCAAAGCAGTATAATCGCCGCGACCAGGCTTGACTTCTGTGTTCGGAATGGGAACAGGTATTTCCCTGGCGCTATGGACACCGAGGAAAGACTCTAAGGGCGTGCCGACATCCTAATGGCACTGTTTTAGAATCTTACCTCGATGTAAGATGCAAATAGAATTTTAATTGACTCTGATGTTTCTGTCAAGAATTTTGACAGGATTGAACATCAGTTACTAGCTAAGTCTACTCCTTCTACCGATTTTATGCAAGCATAAGATTGGTAGAAGAGACATAAAAAGGCAATGCCTCTATTAGTACGCTTCGGCTCCATGTATTGCTACACTTCCACCTTGCGCCTATCAACCAGATCATCTTTCTGGGAGGTCATAGGGAATTCTTATCTTGGAGTTAGTTTCGCGCTTAATATGCTTTCAGCGCTTATCTATTCCGAACATAGCTACTCGGCAATGCAGCAGGTGGCCACAACCGATACACTAGAGATTCGTCCATCTCGGTCCTCTCGTACTAGAGACAGATCTCCTCAAAATTCCTAACGATCATGCCGGATATAAACCGAACTGTCTCACGACGTTCTGAA
>JAFWSJ010000001.1 GCA_017524405.1 Candidatus Saccharimonadota bacterium
GACAACGATAAATACCAGTGTTCTTGCGATGACCGCTCTGCCAAAGCTGCCGTCCAGTCCGTTGATGCCGTAAGAAGCGAACGCGATACCTGTGCTTACGAGAATGGATGCTACGCTGTAGATCGCGACGGCGATCGAGAACGACATGAACTTCGCCATGAGGATGCTGAATCTGCTGTTGCCTGCCATGACTGCCGACTGGATCCTGCGGCCTTCGAATGCGCCCGTTACGTGAATGCCCGTGAATACGCCGATCAGCATGATCACGAAAACATTGTAGTTATTAAGTCCTTCGAGGAACGCCTGAAAGCCCGTATTTTCCGCTCCAAAAGCGACCGTCGCCAGGAGCAGCAATGCCGGGAGCAGTACGATCGCCGCGCCCAATATCCAGAATGATTTTGAAGACAGAGTCTGCTTCATTTCCCACTTTAATAAGTTGCCCATTATGCGCCCCTCCCCAAGAGTTCGATATAGTATTCTTCCAAAGTCCTCTCGTGCTTTGCCAGGTGCGTTATGAGGATCTTATTGTCGTACATCAGCTGCGCCACATCTCTTGCCTCGACGTTATCGAAGATCCTGATCGCGCCTTTGTCACTGTCTACTGATTGGATGCCGCTCGTAGCCAGCACTTTAACAGCCTCGTCGTTGTGCTCGGTGTCCATCGTTATGTGAGTCGTGCAGCGGTCATCGAGCTCTTCCTTCGAGAGCGTTGAGATAATATGTCCGTGCGAGATGATAATGTAGTCCGTCGCGAGCTGATAGAGCTCTGCCAGAATGTGCGATGAGATAACGATGGTGATACCGTCATCCCTGCAAAGCGATAAGAGGAGCTCTCTGACATCGACCATGCCCATCGGGTCAAGTCCGTTCACCGGCTCATCGAGCACCAGTAGCTCCGGGCTGTTTATGAGCGCCATCGCTATCCCCAGTCTCTGCTTCATGCCGAGCGAGAAATCCTTGACCTTCTTATTCTTAACGTCTGAAAGTCCTACACGCTCTAATACCTTCTCGATCCTTACATCATCGCTGTTGCCGTACAGGAGCTGCTGCGCCTGAAGGTTCTTCTTCGCCGACTTATTGAGCTCAAGTATCGGGCGCTCGACAAGGCATCCGATCTTCTTTCTGGCCTCTGTAAGGCCCTTCTTATCTGACTTTCCGAAAAGCTCGATCTTCCCGTGCCTTACCGTGCTGAGTCCCGTGATCGCCCTCAAGGCCGTGGTCTTACCCGCGCCGTTCTCTCCGATAAAGCCGTAGATCTTTCCTCTCTCGATCTCTAAAGACACTTTGTCCAATACGGTTTTCGCGCCATAAGACTTCGTGAGATCCGTGACTTTTAAAATGGTTTCACTCATCCTGTTATCCTCCCTTAGTGATGTGGCTTCATGATAGCAAGCCAATCTTAACGGGAAGATAGCCGAACATTAACGTAACATTAAGATTTGGGGAGGGTGCGGCGCGCTTATTCTTTGCGCGCACGGGCCAGTTTGTTCTTCGCGCGGGGCCGGTTTATTCGTTGCGCGTGCGGGCGAAATGACGTACTAAATGGCCACTTTTCGCGTTTTTATCCGTAGTTTTTTAGGGCGTGCGGGCGAAATGACGTACTAAATGGTCACTTTTCGCGTTTTAGTACGTCGTAAATGAGTTTTCGAAAATGAAACTACGGATAAATCAAGCGGTTTTCGCGATTTTATCCGTAACACACGTATCTTCAAAGAAAAACCTACGGATAAAATCGACCATTTTCGCATTTTA
>JAFWSJ010000015.1 GCA_017524405.1 Candidatus Saccharimonadota bacterium
CTATTGGCAGCAACGACAGCACCATCGACATAGAATCACCGGAAATAATTGGCGGAGCTTTCGCTCTCTACGGCTACTCATTCAATTTCTATGATGGGGTACTGAGAGGCGGAACTCATTCATACCAAGAAGGGACAATAAACACCATAGCAGACAATTCGACCATTACCCAAGAAATCCAGACAATAGGCGGAACCGAGTATGAAACGCGATATCTCGTGGCCGAACATAATGTTGCGAGAATTGGGGATACGTACTATCTTCGACTAGCAGATGCAATTAGCGACGCCGAGGATAATGACATAATTGAGCTAATCGACGACAATTATTTCTTTAGCAACATTACGATCCCCGCAGAAAAAACAATCAGCATAAAAACTAACGGCCAAAAAATCTTCCCGAATGCCCAGATTATTAATAACGGAAGCCTATCAATCGCGAACAATTCCACGACGGCCAACCCGCAAATTGACTACTACGGCTCTGGTTATTTCATAGTGAACAACGCCGACGCAGAGTTGTCGCTCCAAAACCTCATCTTAAGTTGCCATTCCGGCGTATCAAATAGCGGAACAGCGAACTTACGGGGCATATCAATCGATGCAACAAGCACGACCATAAATAACTCCGGGTCTCTAACGGCTAACAATGCTAACTTGGCTTCATCTCAATATGCGCTCTACAACAACGGCGGCGAGGCTTCATTCTCAACCATTTCACTAACCGGAAAAACACTGTACGTTAATGCAGGAACTCTAAATTTATCGGACGGAACACTTTCTAAGACCGGGGCCAGCGTAAAAGACTTTATCACAAACAAAGGGACCCTTAACCTAAATCAAATTACAGCAACACTTACGAACACGGACCTCGAGCTGCCAAATGGCGACAACCAGCTCACTCAAACGCTCTATAATACCGGTAACCTAACCGCATCTAACAATTCCCACATAAGATACGTTCTTGATATGCCGGGGAAGACGGTCTGGGAGTATGTACTAGCAGTTTATAACGACGCCGGCACCATGACAGTAGCCAATAGCACGATAGAAGTGGATGGGAATAATGTCGGAAGGAATAGCTCCAAGCACACCTATGGGGTTTACAACCCATCTGGCACGCTCGTCATTGAAACCGGGGCCATTCGAACGAATAGCCGCGGCAATTCCTACGGAATCTGGAATGGAACCGGCACAACAACAATAGGCATCGCCGAACCGCCTACATCCCCTAATTACGGCTACGATACTGCCGACGTCTCAACGACTAGCCCAGAAATTACAGCAATTGGAACCAATGCCGGCGAAGGCGTTCATAATGTATCGGGTAAAGTCTACTTCTATGACGGCAAGGTCTCGGGCAATACCGCTTCCTTTACCACTAACCCTACCGGCACCGAACACTTCTACGAAATCTGCACCGAGCTCGACGCCTCCGTCACTCCAAACCTCTATACTTCCCGCCTCTTCTGGATGCGCGACGGTCAGTCAACCTGCGCCAATAACTAGCGCACGCAAAGCTAGCAAACAAAAAACCAGGCCGCAAAGCCTGGTTTTCCGTAAAGCCAAATTAGCTCTTCTTGTTCCAGCGCTCAATCGAGTCTGCAATTACCTTCTGCGCATCTTCGAGACCAAAGAAGCCCTTCACGTGAGTCGTACCAGGTTTCTTGAGATCCTTGTAGTGGTTGAAGTGGAACTCGACCTGCTCGAACCAGCGCTTTGGCAAATCTTCGAGAGTCTTAACAGCATCGCCGTTGTTGCGATCATCATCGACAACCGCGATAATCTTGTCGTCGACTTCCCCGTCATCTTCGAACTTCATGACGCCAAGCACGCGTGCGGTAAGATAAATACCGGTCGTGAGTGGCTGGTCGGTCACAACGAGCACATCGAGCTCATCGCCGTCCTCATCAATCGTCTGAGGAATGAAACCGTAGTTGCAAGGCTTTGCAAATGCAATTGGTTCGATGCGATCGAGCTTGAAACAAGCGCGCTTGCGGTCCCACTCAATCTTGTGATTGCTGCCAGTTGGGATTTCAATTACAACGTTAATGGTGCCGTTTTTGTAGTCACCTGGATCAAGAACCTGATTAAAATCAGCCATATTCTCCTTTCTTTTACTCCATTTGTTTTCCCTATTATACCACGCGCCTTATGATATAATAAGCATAAGGAATATTATCAAAGGGAGACTTTCTAATGGTCAAAATTGCAATAAATGGGTTCGGGCGCATTGGCCGCAACGCTTTCAAGATCGCCTTTGATCGCAACGATACGGAAATCGTCGCTATCAACGATTTAACGGATGCCAAAACTCTCGCTCACCTACTCAAATATGATTCAAACTACGGCATTTATGCCTGTAATGTTGATTCTGACAACGAAAACATCATCGTTGAAGGCGAAAAAATCCGCGTTTACAGCGAAAAAGACCCCCACAATCTCCCGTGGGGTGAACTCGGCGTCGATGTCGTCATCGAATGCACTGGCCTCTTTACGAAGCCAGAGGACGCTCGCGCTCATATCGAAGCAGGTGCCAAAAAAGTCGTCATTTCTGCCCCAGCTAAGGGCGAAGGCGCCAAGACTATCGTCCTCGGCGTCAACGAAGACGAGGTTACAAGTGATGACCAAATTCTCTCCAACGCATCTTGCACTACGAACTGTATTGCCCCTGTCATGAAAGTCCTCGAAGATTTCATCGGCATCGACAAGGCTATGATGACCACCGTTCATAGCTACACTGCTAGCCAAAAGCTCCAGGATGCTCCAGCCAAGGATATCCGCGAAGCTCGCGCTGCTGCTGAGAATATCGTTCCGACGACTACCGGCGCTAGCAAGGCCGCCGCAAAGACCATCCCAAGCCTCCAAGGCAAGTTCAATGGTCTCTCTGTCCGCGTCCCAACCCCAGTCGTTTCCCTCGCTGACATTACCGCCGTTACGAAGCGCCCAACCAGCGTCGAAGAAATTAACGACATCTTCAGAAAAACCGCTAACGAAGATTACTACAAAGGCATTCTCGCTGCCACCGACGAAGAGCTCGTCTCTATCGACTACCGCGGTAACAGCAATTCCGCCATCGTCGACCTCAAGCTCACCGATGTCATCGAAGGCACCCTTATCAAGGTTGTCGCTTGGTACGACAACGAGTGGGTCTACAGCAATCGCCTCGTCGAGCTCAGCGTAGATTTCGGAAAGATGAGGAACGAATAAATGCACGTCTATCTCGGTGCCGACCACAACGGATTCGAATTGAAAAGCAAGGTTATTGATTGGCTCGCTAGCCGCAAAATAACCTTCACGGATTTTGGCGCCATCGAGTATGACGGCGACGACGATTTCAACGATTATGCCCGCAAGGTCGCCGAGGCCGTTCTTCGTAATAACTCCGAAGGCCATTTTGGCGTGCTCATCTGTGGCTCCGGCCAAGGTATGTGCATGCAGGCCAACCGCTACAAAGGCATTCGCGCTGCCCTTTGCCGCGATGCCAGCGAAGTATACGAGCCACGTGGTCACGACCACGCCAATGTCCTCTGCATCCCAGCTAACACTGCCAGCGAACATTTCGCCGAGATTCTCGACGCCTTCCTCTCTGTCCCAGAGCTTCCAGACGCAAAATATCAACGCCGCGCGCGAAAGTTAGACGAGGACTAATATGGCAGTACCAATAGTTGCTCCAACCATTACTACCGCAAATCCGACCGAGTATAAGGAAATTATCAAGAAGTATTATTCCTTTACGAAGCGCATCCATATCGATGCTTCTGATGGTACGCTCTCCCCTAACATGCCGACCCTCATGAGCGAAACCGCCATCTGGTGGCCAAAGGGCTGGCAGGTCGACATTCACCTCATGAGCGCCGAACCAGGCAACCATCTCGACAACCTCATCAAGCTTCACCCAAACCTCGTCATTCTTCACCCAGAGGCCAAAGATGATTTGCTCTCTATTTTCGACACTTTGAAGCAGAACGGTATGAAGGTAGGCGTCGCGATTACGAAGAATATCTACCCGCCTTCGATCAAACCAATTATCGAAGCTGCCGACTACGCGCTTATCTTCTCCGGCACGCTCGGCAAACAAGGTGGCGAAGCCGATCTTCTTCTCCTCGAGAAAGTTCAGCTCATCCAGGAAATTCACCAAGCCATCGAAATCGGCTGGGATGGCGGCGCAAACCTCGAGAATATTCGCACTATCGTCCATGGCGGCGTCACTGTTATTAACGTCGGTAGCGCTATCAGTAAAGCTGACGATCCACAGAAAATGTACACTGCTCTAATGGCTGAGACTGAAAAGGAGGATCCAATTTAATGGCTCGCATCGTAAGCATCGGCTCTGCCCTACAGGACATCTTCCTTGTCGACCATGATGACTTTGGTACCAACACCAAAGGTTTCTTTAACCAGCTCGAACTCGGAGCCAAAGTAGACATCGATAAGATCAAATACAGCACCGGCGGCGGCGCGACCAACGCTGCTACTACTTTTGCGCGCAACGGCCACGAATCCATTTTCATTGGCTGCATCTCTCACGATTCTGCCGGCCAAGCTATCTTGAATTCCCTTGACGACGAGGGCATCGACTCCAGCTACGTCACCTTCCTCGACCGCGAACAGACCGGCTCGTCAATTGTTATGCTCCCACCGAGCGGCGAGCGCACTATTCTCACCTGTCGCGGCGCCAGCTCACGCTTTGACGCACTCGAGCCAAACGACCTCGACGACATCCATCCAAATTGGCTCTACGTCACGACCTTCCGCGGCGACATGGACATGCTCGATCACTTCTTTATGAAGGCTCGCTCGCTCAAAACCAAGATTATGTTCAACCCGGGCAACCTCGAGCTTAAGCATCCCCGCAAACTCATCGGTCTTCTCTCTGACGTCGAGGTTCTCCTCGTCAATAAGAAAGAAGCCCAGCAAATTGTCGAAGGCCACTTGCTCACCGAGCTCGTTTCGAAGCTCGCTAGCTACGTCCCAAAAGTCATCATCACCGACGGCAGCCAAGGCGGCATTGCCACCGACGGCGAAGAAGTTTATCGCTTCGGCATCTATGAAGACGTCAAGGTAAAAGACGCTACCGGTGCAGGCGACGCTTTCGGTTCCGGTTTCCTCGCTGCATATACTAACGGCAAATCTTTCAAAGACTCCCTTATCTTCGCAAGCGCTAACTCTACCTCCGTCATCCAGCGTATCGGCAGCAAAGACGGCATTATCAGCGCTAACGCACAAACTCATACTATGCCGATTCAGGAGATTCGTTAATGGATAAAATTGTCACCAACTGGCTCGACGCCATTGCTAATGAAAAACTCGACGCCGACGACGTCGAACGCTCCCTCCGCTATGCGAAGGACCTCGAGCAAGGCCTCGCCAAGGTTCGTACTTACGCTCAGGGCGTCTCGATTTTCGGTTCCGCCCGCTTCCCAGAAGATAATAAGTGGTGTAAACTCGCCGAGCAACTTGGTATCATGCTCGCCCAGAATGGCCACGCTGTGATTACTGGCGGTGGCCCAAGCATTATGCAAGCCGCGAACAAGGGCTGCTACGAAGCTGGTGGCCGCAGTATCGGTCTCAATATTGAACTCCCTCATGAGCAGCACATCAACCCGTACGTCACCGACTCGGTTGAATTCCGCTACTTCTTCGCTCGCAAAGTCATGCTCACTTTCTCGAGCAAGGTCTACGTCTTCTTCCCTGGCGGCTTTGGCACTCTCGACGAGTTCTCCGAAATTCTCATTCTCATGCAAGAAGGCAAGATGCCAAAGATGCCAATGTTCCTCATCGGCAAGAGTTTCTGGAAACCGCTCGATAAGTTCTTCGAGTCTCGTATGCAGAAAAACGGCACCATCAAGGCTAGCGATCGCAAGATTTATCGCATTACCGATGATATTACCGAGGTCGTGAAGGCCGCCAACAAGATTGGCCACCCAAGTATTCACGACAATATCTACAACAACTACTCCTCAAGCCAGTCACACATTTAAAAAACCGCCCCGAGGGGGCGGTTTTTTATTTCGCTATTACGTTTTCGTCTCCGAACACTTCTTTTAATCCAGAAATCAGCACGTCCTCAAGTTCTACCTTATATGGGATACGCATCGCCTTTTTCTTCTCGCCAATCACGAGAATAACCTCGGATAACCCCGGATAAGTACCGCAAATCTTCGTCATCGCATCAAGTTTCTTCTTGTCAGACGAATCCAAAATACGGATATACAACTTCTTTGCGGCTACTGGCTTTGCGTCGATGGAGCTCTCAGATGTCTTAAACTTCGTTGCCGGCTTATCGGAAGACTTTCTGTATCCACCACCTACTGACGTTGCGGCCGTCTTACCGCGTGGCTTGCTCGGCTCAACGCCCTTCGTTGGCGTCTTGAGCGTTGCGCCCGTCGACTCGTAGTTATCGAGCTCCTCGTCAGTGACTACTGTTATTTCCTCAGCATTAATCTTCGCTTCATCCGTCATATAGCCATCGCGATCGCGAGAATTAACCTTACCGGCCACCTTCACAACTGTATCAACAATCAACTTGCCGCCAATTTCCTCGAAGGTTCTCGGGAAAACCGTCACTTCAATATCGCCGAACTTATCTTCGATCTTCACGAAAGCCATCTTCGAACCAGACTTCGTGATAAGCGTGCGCACATTCGTGACCAAACCGCCCACAATCACCTCTGCCCCGTCGAGATTTGGCTTAATCTCGTTCGTCGGCATCGTTTGCTCGTTAAAGTAAGTGTCGTACTTATCGAGTGGATGCGCCGAAATATAAAGACCCATCAAATCGCGCTCCCACATCAGCTTCTCTTTGTCGGTATACTTCGTTGGCGCCGGCGTGATCTCTACCTCTGGCACTTCCGCAGCCGCACCCATCGCACCAAACAAATCCGTCTGGCCAGAAGCGGCATCCTTCTGCATCTTGTTGCCGTATGCCTGAATCTTATCAAGATTGAACAACAAGTCCGAACGATCACCGAAGCGGTCAAACACGCCCGTCTTAATTGCCGATTCCCAAGATTTCTTATTGAACTTCGTCGCATTCACGCGCTTAGCGAAATCACAAACCGATTTGAACGGACCATTCTTGTCGCGCTCATCAATCACTTCCTCGGCCAAAGCCTTACCCATACCCTTAATCGCCGCGAGGCCAAAGCGAATCTTCTTCTCTTTACCTACCGTTGCGAAATCCGGGTAAGACTCGTTAATATCCGGGCCAAGCACCGGGATACCCATGCGCTTACACTCGGTCATCTCGATCGCGAGGCGATCCGTCCAGCGCATATCCGCAGTCATAAGTGCCGCCATGAATGCATCTGGATAATAAGTCTTAAGATATGCCGTCCAGTAAGCGACCAAAGCGTAACATGCCGCGTGGCTCTTGTTGAAACAGTAGTTAGCGAAGTCGAGAAGCTGGCTCCAGAAAGTCTCCGCAATCTCTTCCGTTGCACCACCGACCTTCACCGCGCCTTCAATAAAGAGCGGTTTCATCTTATTCATGAGGTCAACTTTCTTCTTACCCACGGCCTTACGCAAGGTATCTGCCTGACCGCCAGTAAAGCCACACCATTCCTTCGACGCCTGCATGAACTGCTCCTGGTAAATCAAAATACCATAGGTATTCTTGAGCGAATTCTCGAGTCCAGGGTGTAGATACGTAATCGGTTCTTCCCCGTGCTTGCGCTTAATGAAGCTCTCAATGAACTGCATCGGGCCCGGGCGATAAAGCGCGTTCATAGCGATAAGATCATCAAACGCCGTCGGCTGAAGCTCACGCAAATAACGCTTCATGCCCGCAGATTCAAACTGGAACACACCCGTCGTATCGCCACGGCGGAACAACGCATATACATTGTCGTCATCAAGTGGCAACTTATTCATATCAATCACCTTGCCATGCACCTTCTTGATGATGCGCAAGGTCTGCTGAATCACCGAAAGGTTGGATAGACCGAGGAAGTCCATCTTGAGAAGGCCAAGCTCCTCAACCTGCGGACCAGGATACTGTGTCGCGAGCGGGCCTTTAGCCGAAACTTCAAGCGGCATAAACTTCACGAGATCGTCTGGCGCAATCACCACGCCACAAGCGTGCACGCCGTGGCTACGAATCGTGCCCTCGAGCCTCATCGCAAGGTCAATCACCTCTTTCGCGGTCGGATTCGTCTCATATTCTTTCTTGAGATCCGGCTCATTAACAATGGCGTCTTTAAGCTTCACGTGGTGGCCCATCACTGGATCCGGCACGAGCTTCGCGAGCCTGTCCGCCTCAGCATAAGGCACATCCAAGACGCGCGCCACATCGCGCACGGCGTTCTTCGCCATCATCTTACCGAAGGTCACGATGTTACTCACGCGACCTTTGCCGTACTTCTGTGTACAATATTCAATCACCTCGTCGCGGCGGTTATCCTGAATATCGGTATCGATATCCGGCATCGAGATACGGTCTGGGTTCAAGAAGCGCTCGAAGAGCAAATGATATTTGAGCGGATCAAGATCGGTAATATGAATCGCATATGCAAGGAGCGAACCTGCCGCCGAACCACGACCCGGTCCATAAATAATTCCCTGATTTTTGCCCCAGTTAATGAAGTCCTGAACGATAAGGAAGTAGCCGTTATAGCCCATCTTGTCGACCGTCTCGAGCTCGTAGTCGATACGCTCCAAAATCTCCTTCGAAAGCAATTTGCGAATCTCCGGAATCGACGCCTTATCCGCCTCTTCCTTCGTCATATAGCCATAACGCTCAGCGAGCCCACGGAACACCAACTTATCAAGGTATTCCTTCTCGGTCTCGCCAGTATCAATCGGGAACTTCGGAATAAGAATACGCCCAAGGTCAATCGTCACATTGCAGCTCTCAGCAATCTTCTTTGTATTGAGAATCGCCTCCGGGCAAGTCTTCTGCCAACGCGGGATCAACTCCTCCGGCGTAATCACGTGCAACTGGAAATCCTTCAAAGTCATACGGTTCTCTTCCATAATACGCGAGCCGGTACCAATACAGAGCAGCACCTCGTGCGCATCCTGATCCTCGTGCTTGATATAGTGCGCATCGCAAGTCACCACGAGCGGCAAATCAAACTCTTTCGAAAACTGCATCAAAGTCTCATTAATATGGTTCTGAACGTCCCAATGCGTCGGCGATTCCGGATGGCCATGATCCTGCATTTCCAGATAGAAACGCCCTTCAAAAGTCTTCGCGTACCACTTCACCAATTCACGCGCCCTGTCCATGTCACCATTGCGAATCGCCATCGAAATCTCCGAGCCGGCACAACCCGAAAGACAAATCACGCCCTCGTTATACTCTTCCATCACGCGATGGTCGATGCGCGGCTTATAGTATTTGCCCTCGGTTTCGGCAATCGTCAACATGCGACAAAGGTTTTCAAAACCCTTGTTCGTCTGGGCAAGCAAAGTAATATGGAAACGCTCCTTGTCATAGGCCGGATCACGATCTTCCAAACGGCGCGCCGCCACATAAGCCTCAAGGCCAAGAATCGGTTTTATGCCCGCGTCATTCGCGGTTTTATAGAGGTCAATGAGGCCGGACATCGTGCCGTGGTCGGTCACCGCCACCGCTTCCATGCCCGTCTCTTTCACGAGGTTCACCAGCTCATCCACCTTCGTCAAACCATCCAAAAGCGAATAGTGCGTGTGATTATGCAAGTGCACAAAATCACTCGGTTTTAGCTGTATCTCCTCTTTTGCCATGTCTTTATTCTATCACGAAAAACACGGCGAATCTGTGCTAGTTATTTGGCCTAATTGTCGGTCGAACGACGCTGTCTGGGATACCGTCATAAGCGTACAGCACAGAAGGAGTCACGGTTAGCGTTGCATTCCAGTTTTCGAGTACCGCCAAGTCCTCGGTCGTCAGCTTCGAACATGACCTAAAGGCATAATACATCGTGCTAAGCACCACCGGATGCCATTCACCCATCGCGCTAATATCTTCAATATTAACGGCGTTATAAAGAATGTACTGAATCGTTGTTAGCTGACTCATATCCCAATTCTCAAGGCCGTGTAGCGTTACCAAGGAGGATGCAGCGTAGAACATCGAAGTCAAATCCTTCGGCTTAATGCAGGTGCTTCCGTCCGTATTTCGCGCCCAACCATCCAGCTGGCTAATATCTGTTAGCGCAGTCGCGTTATTGAACATTTTTGTCAAATTCGTCAATTTGCATGGCTTCCAATCCTGAAGACCCTCAAGCGTCCTAAGCGACGGGGTAAAACTGAACAGCTCTGACATATCCGTAATATTCGAGACATTCCATCCGCGGATCGGCGTCAAATCTGAAATAGCCGTGTGATAGAAGACTCGCTTCATCACACTTAGCCCACTAAGGTCCCAACTCGAAAGTGGCGCAATATTCGCAAGGCTAGGGTCGTCGCTAAACAACTCGTTGATATTATTCACACGCGAAGTATTAAAATTGCTTAAACCATAGACGCTGGAAAGCGACCTACACGCATGGAACATGTATTCCATATTTCGTAGCGCCGGCGTCTTCCAATCAATCAAAGCATCCACATTCTGCAAAGCATCCTGGTAATAGAACATCTTCTCCATAGTCGTCACCTTAGAGGTGTCCCAAGCATAATACGGATCCTTGCCCTCTTCTTCGACAAGCTTATATTCGAGGCCCGTTAAATTCGTCAACTTACCAGTAACGAATTGGTCAAAGAAAGTCTGGACCATCGTGGTTACACTAGACGTATTCCACTTTGCTAAACCCGCTACCGACGTTAGGCGAGGCATGCCAGAGAATGTACTATTCATGTTAGTAACTTTCGAAATATCCCATTTAGCCAAGCCATCGAGGTTTGCAAATCCCGAGCCGCTAAATGTTTCGTAAAGAGTCGTCACCGAGGATACGTCCCAATCTAGCAAGCCGGCCGTACTAGTTGCGCCAACCTCCTTAAACGTTCCCGATAAATCCGTCACTTTAGATGTGTTCCAAGCAACATATTCGGTTCCGTCAGCGCGCGCCACTATCTTTCGCGCCAGTGCCGAGATGTCAGCAAGCGCATAGTCGCTACTAAACAAATAGCTCATATCCTTCACACTACTCACGTCCCAGTTCGCTAATGCGCTAATATCATTCAGCGTCGATATGTTGCCGAATGCTACCGTCATATCTGTAACGCGCGATACGTCCCAATCCTGAAGGCCGTCAAGAGACGCCAATTTCGTAGATTGGAACATATACGGCATCAAGGTCACATCTCTCACGCCCCAATTTCTAGCGCCGCTAACGCTTGTTAGATTAGTGCACCCCTTGAACATGCTGTGCATGTTCGTCACTTTGCTCATCTTCCACCCTGCTAGAGCATCAATATTCGTAATCGCCGTAGAGTCAGAGAACATCGTCCTAGCATCGGTCAAGCTTTCCGTATTCCAGTTCGTCAAACCGTCAATATTAGCCGTCGGCAACTTGTTAAATGCGTTCCAAAGCGTAGTCACGTGCGACACATCCCAGTTTGCAAAATCATCAAGATCCGGCACTGCGGTATTGGCAGCGAGGAAACCTCTCAAAGTCGTCACGCCAGACATATCCCAGTCCGCTACACCTGAGAAATCCGTAACGGCACTTAACCTGCTCGAGTTGAGGTTACCGCCAAACATGTATGCAGAATCCGAATTGCCCTTAATGGTATCTGCGTCTGTATAAATATAAATCGTCGAATCATCCGAATTGAACCATGCATAAATATTAATCGGGGACGTAGACGTAGAAATCTTATTATTCGCGCCCGTAATTCTATCCTCAAGCAAAACATCCGCCTTCTTGATTGCAGCAATCTTCTTGTTGGCAAGTTTATTTAACTTCGTATTCACGTTAAGGCCCGTATCGAGCAACGCGTAACTCTCTTGCCATGGCGTGCCCTCGGTAGACTTCGTAATTGCCGGCCTGCCCCATGTTCCTTCAATATAGATATCTTCGTTACCCATAATGAAGTAATCTTTATTAATACGCTCGGCGGCGTCCGTACGGATCACCCAGCCCTTAAAGTCCCAATCGCCACAAGTAATTGCCGTATCTGCAATACGCACCGTGCTAAAGACTACTTCTTCCTTTGCCGTAGGTAGCGTACCGTCAATCGTGCACCCTTCCGGCGCATTCGCCTCATAGCGCACCCAATATTTCAATTTCAATTTTGGCGTAGCGTCAGTAGAGCTTTCGCTACTAATATTATTAACGATACTAATTCCCTTCAGCTGTTTGTTCGTTGGGAATAAACCGTCCTCGTCGTTGATATATTCATCTTTCAACTTAATTTCGACCGTCAGCTTTCGCGACATCGTACCGGTAAAGCCCGTCTTCGACACATCCCAAATCACCATCGGCGTACCGTCATTGGCAGCATCAACCGTTTTTCTACCGTCGCCCGTCATCTTGCCGGTCAACTCAAAATACTGGTTATTAATATAGTCCGAGAGAATCATCGTATCAAACGGCACCCTTAACCCCGACAAACTCATCATCTTGTCGAGGAATGTTGTATGATCACTCTTTTCCATCTTATCGGTCACTTTTAGCATATATTCGGCAGTGCCCATGCTATACTGCACCCCATAAACGAACGAATCCGGATACCTCTCTTTCAAGAGCTTATATAGAGCGACTTCTTGCGGGTGGTCATCATTCGGGAAACCGTCAGAGACAAGCATCACGCACAAATCGTTGCCCGGGACCGGTTCGTAATTTTCGAGGAGCGATAATACTCTATTGTATGCGCGGAAATAATTCGTTGAACCTGACGCGCCAAGACGATTAATGCTATTCTCTATCGTCGCCACATCAGTCGTGAAATCACTATTCAAAATCGAACTACTAGAAAAACTAATCATTGCCATACGGCTCTGGCCATCAGACAAAAGCGTATTTGCGAACTCCTTCAGATCAGCCTTTGCCTCGTCAATCGTATCGCCAAACATCGAGCCAGACTGGTCGACTACGAGCACCAAGTCGTAGTGCTTGTTTGAACGCACCGGATTAGCGTTGAGCGTAAAGTCAATGTTCGCAACACCCTTCTTTGTCCAATAGGCTTCCTTGTCTACGCGCCAAGACCCCGGATCACCCGCTTCATAACTGACGCCATTCGATTCCAAATTCACGCTGCGCACAGGCACATTCGCCGCAAAAGCCGCAAAGATCGGCAAAGAAACCACTGCGCTAACTGCAAAGATTATAGCCAGAATCGTAATTAATCTTTTGTTCATTTTCATCTCCACCTACTTTCTCTGCGCCTTAATTATCGCAATCACAACGCCTAGACCAAGTCCGCATCCTGCGAAAATCGAAACATATTTAATGATCTCGTCGAGCGTAGACGGCGTAGCAGGCTTTTCCTCGCTATCTGGAGTCTCTGGGGTCTCCGGCTCTTCTGGCGTATCCGGCTCTGGGTCCGGCGTCGGCGTCGGGGTCGGGGTCGGGGTCGGATCCGGACTTGGGTCCTCTTCGCTCTTTATACCAGTGTCGAATGCCGTTACTGTTCTATACATCGCCCTTGCTGACGAGCTGCTGTTCATCACGTGGTTGTCCGCCGTCGCACTGAGGAGCTCGATTGGGTTTTCAATCGTCGTTTCGTAGTCTTCATGGACATCATAGCTAGCGTTGAGTACGCGCGATTCGCCAGGCGCCAGACTATCAATTTGCGCCAAGTGCGCCGAACGCAAACTTGCGCCCTCACCCGGTTCATCAAATGTCGTGCCCTTCTGATCGACATACACATTCACGTCCTTCAGCGTAAAGTTCGCCGTGTTTTTCACGGTAACCTTAAACCTCACCTCGTCGTCAGCGTAGAACTTATCTTTTGGATTCGTAATCTCCTGCGTAATTTCCGGCTGGAACACGCCCTCGCCAACCGACATCCACTTGCCCTGAATCGTCACGTCGTTCTCTGGCATCGAAAAATTATCTTCATGCATCCAGCCCAAGAACTGATAGCCATCCGCACTTGGCTCTGCCGCCAGCTGAACCGTATCGCCAGGATACTTCGCCCCAGAGGCCGGCACTAGGCTCGACCAGTTGTCCGGCATCACGTCGCCAATAAATTCATAATTCACCTCATAGCTAATCTTCTCGAAACCGCCGCGAATCGTAACGTTCGCCTCCGGCATCGCAAAGCCACCATTTTCAATGACCATACGATCAAAAGTCCAGCCCGTGAAGCGATAGCCCCTAAAGGTCCATCCTGCCTGCGTCGTATCAAGCTCTACGAACTCGCCTGGCGCATAACTGCGCTCTGCTGGCGGCAGATAACCTTCCGGTGCCTCCGTTTCAATCTGATACTTCACATTGTATTTTGCCGTTTCGACAAACGAACCGACCAAAGTCACATCGCTATCCGGCATCGTGAATTTACCATTTTCGATCGTCGCATCCGCAGTCGTCCAACCAGAGAAAGTATAGCCACGAATAACTGGGTCCATCGCCACGCTCACGGTCGAGCCACTAATATACTGCTGCTCCGCCGGCACCTTCGCATTTAACGGCGTCACGCCAGTATAGCTGTAGCGAACCGTGTGCTTTGCCGACGTTTCGTCCTTGCCGATCCAGTGGTGCGTCATGTTCGAATCCACCGTCGCTAGGTTTTCCATTTCCGTCGCGAAGTTATAAAAGTCACGACGTTTCTCGCCTTCGCGCAATCTTGGCGTCTTTGTGCGGATACCGACCGTAACTTCGCAGCCGGCCATCACGTTCTTCACGCGAAGGGAGACTGTTTCGGAGGCCTTGTCGTAATGCAGACCATGCCAAACATACTCGGTCTCGCCAGTATTCCAGCCCGTCGTGTCGCCAGTATCATCAATCACTAAGCCCGCACAGCTGCCCGAGCCATTGACCGGATGCGCCGCAATAATTCCGTTACTCGTCTCGACAAACCCCTGGAAGACCAAACCATCCGGAATTTTGTCGGTCACCGCCATCACGCCGCTGCGAACCTCAACGCGCGTCGAGTCATTAGAATGAACGCCGTTGCGGTCGATACCATCGTATTTAATATGTAGATAGTAATCGAGATCCGAATTTTCGTTCACGCGAATACCGTTCGCAATCTGCTCTGCCCAGCTTGCCTGGTACGCTACTATCGCACTCGCAACACCAATGCCGCCAAGTAGCAAAAAGCCAGCAACAAATAATAATTTCAATCGATTCGCCGCAAGTTTTACGCCTCTCTCACGAGAAATAATCATTAAAAACCCCAAACTTCGCAGTTTTTGGTTAGATTTACACCTCGCACACTTACCATAAGCTTAATCAAAAATTATAGAAAAGTCAAACTATATACTATATAATGAAGAAGAAATCACGTAGATTTGGGACTTTAAAAAGTCTACGTTAACAAAGGAGGTAAATGAGTAAAGCAGATAAGCTTTTCGTCTCAATGTGCCGAGACATCTTGGATAACGGCACCGATACGCAAGGCGAAGCAGTGCGTCCGCACTGGCCAGATGGCACGCCAGCTTGCACTATCAAGAAATTTGGCGTCGTCAACCGTTATAATCTTCAGGAAGAATTTCCTGCACTTACCTTACGTAAGACTGCAATAAAGTTAGCAATCGATGAGATTCTCTGGATTTGGCAGAAAAAATCCAACAATATTCACGATCTTAATTCTCACATTTGGGACGAGTGGGCCGACCCAGATGGCAGTATTGGTAAGGCCTACGGATACCAGCTTGGCGTCAAGCACAAATACAAAGACGGCGAATTCGACCAGGTCGACCGCCTTCTTCACGATTTGAAGAAAACGCCATTCAGCCGTCGCATGCTCACAAATATCTACAATCATGCCGATTTGCATGAGATGAATTTGTACCCATGCGCATTCCAGACTATCTGGAACGTCACCCAGAAAAAGGGCGACGACAAGCTCACGCTCAATATGGTTCTCGTCCAGCGCTCGCAAGATGTGCTGGCTGCAAATAACTGGAACGTCGTTCAATACGCCGCTCTTCTCATGATGATCGCACAGGTGTCCGATATGAAAGCCGGCGAGTTGATGCACGTCATCGCCGACGCTCACATCTACGACCGCCACGTGCCGCTCATCGAAGAGCTAATCTCTCGCAAACCGCACCCAGCTCCAAAGGTCACTCTCGACCCAACCATCAAGAATTTCTACGATTTCACGCCAGACAGCTTCACTATCGAAGATTATGAAACTGGCGAACAAATCAAGAACATCCCAATCGCAATCTAAGGAGGTGAAAACATGTTCGCGCACACGCTAATCTTAATGTGCCTAATTGTCGCAGTCGACAAAAACTGGGCCATCGGGAAAGGCGGCCAGTTACTCATCAGAAACAAGTACGACTTGGAGCACTTCAAGAGCATGACCATCGGCAATATTATCGTCTACGGTCGCAAAACTCTTGAGACTTTCCCTGGCAAAAAGCCTCTACCGGGCCGCACCAATATCGTCCTGACTCGCGATCCGCATTACGCCGTCGAAGGCGCAATTGTCGTCCACAGCCTCGAGGAATTGGACGCCACGTTGATCGAAATCCAAGCAAAGCAGCAAAAGAAGATCAAAGTTTTCGTCTGCGGTGGCGCGAGCATTTATGAGCAGCTCCTGCCCTATTGCGAGATCGCCTATGTCACGCACTTCGACGCGGCAGCAGAAGGAGCAGACGCTTTCTTCCCTAACCTCAGCGAAATGCCGAACTGGCACATGGTCACAGACAAAAACGAGCCGCTCAAAGTTTCGTACAAAAACGACGACGGCAGCTCTATGAGCATGGCCTTTGCTACATGGCTCAACGACAACGTAGACTAAAGCCCTCTATTTATAGGGGGCTTTTTTCTTGCCCTCTTGACAAAACATAAGAAGTTTGCTATAATGACACTATTGGGTATCTTCTTATACAAAAACAAACATTGGAGAAAAAAATGGGCGAACAGTATCCAGACTCTAGCTACAATAATATAAACAATGATTGGGATTTCACGAAAGAAAACTCTGAAATCGACAAAAAAGCATACGCAGACGAAGAAGTACAAGAAGTACCAGCCGGCGAACTCAATCCCCTCCCAGAGGGTGCCGATGCGGGAATCGATAATGCAGGCCTAGCCGAAGCGCCAAAAAGCGATCTTAACCCAACCCCTAGCGATGCTGCCCCAGAACTCAATGCAGATCTCGCTGGATACCAAGACAGCGAAATCGCCAACCCAGTCCCAGACACCTCAGACCTAAACCTTTATCCTGATCGTTCAGTAAAACCAAGCAGCGATTTGAACCCGCTCCCAGAGAAAAAAGACGAGGAAGGCCCAGAAGAAGGGGCTAACTTCAACTCTCATTAATAAATAATGACTAACAAAAAATCTGCCCGCTTAAAAATCCCGGGCAGATTTTTTATTTCGCTAATCTAAGATAGTAGAAACGCTCAACGTTACCAAAGCGCCCCGCCACTTCGTTATCGCGCTTCCCCGCTATTACAAAACCGCGCGCCTTCAGCCACGCCTCAAACTCAGCGATAATCTCGCGACGCATCTTGCTATTCTTCACCACACCATTCTTCAGCTGCCACGGCTTCGCCTCAAACTGCGGCTTTAGCATCACGAGCAGCTCCGTCCCTGGCGCAACCAGCAAACGCTTCGCGTATTCGAGCACCTCACGTAGACTAATAAAACTCACGTCCGCGAGAATCAAATCAACAGGCACCGATGGCACAAAGTCAAAAATATCTGTCTTTTCGTGCAGCTCGACCTCCGGCGCAAAGCGCAGAGGCGCCGCCATTTGGTTCGTGCCCTTCTCGACCGCAATCACCTTGCTCGCGCCACTACGCAAAGCAAACTCAGTAAACCCGCCCGTCGACGACCCGATATCGAGCACGACCTTGTCACGAAAATCCACGCCAAACGCCTTCACGGCGTCCGCGATCTTATATTCCGCCCGGCCAACTACATCTTTCATGCTTCTATTTTGCCACGACGAGCAAGGCTTTTTCAACCTTCGCAATCTCGACCGTGCGCACGCCGGCAATCTTCTTGTATTCACCCTCAGCCTGGATCATAATCTCAGTCGCCTCCGGGAAAACCAAACAATCATACTCGCTCTCCGCCCCCGGCACCTGCTTAAACACCGAGCGAATCATCATTGGCACAAGCTTATGAAACTTCGTCATACAGCCAGTCATGCTAAGAAAGCCGGTCTTATTGCGGAACCAACCGTCGCCCTTCATAATCTTCGCGACCGTCTTACCATTCACCGCCATATAGTCCGACTTTCCGCGGCATTCGGCGAAATCTTCCGACGCATCGCCGAGCAAGAAAGTCTCCGGCAAGAAACGCCTGCGATGATTCTTTAGCCACCACTTCATCAGCGTAAACAAACTGAAAATCGTCTTGCGACCGCCCTTGCGCAAAGTCTTTCGCGTCTTTGGCGCATCAAACACCGCACAGGCCTCGGCGAACATCCCAATCGTAAAGTAGCACATGCCGTAGCGCCAATGCTTGCCGTTAATCTTGCACTGCATCGGGTAAACCTTCTGCACTTTACCCTTCAAAATATCGTCAAGTTTCAAATTCCCAAAGCTGCGCGCCACGTCATTGAAGTTGCCATAGCCAATCACGCCAAGCTTTACGCTCTGCGCACGCGAAAGCATCACGCCATTAATCGCGATGTTCGCCGTGCCATCGCCGCCCGCTGCGATTACAAGATCCCCATCCGTAAGAATCCGCGCGAGTCTACGTGCATTATCGTCGACGTTCGTCTTCGCAACCTCAAATTTTCCAATCATCACGCCCTTCAGCTCAGCGAGGCGGTCAATAATGTCGGTTTTCACCTTGCCATAGTGCGAGCTGCGCGGGTTATAAACTATAAATAATCTTTTCATTTTTCGGCCAAATACTTATTCAACTCTTCTATTTTCGCATAAAACACCGTAATGTCATCTCTTGACATTCCCGAAATTTCCTCTAGCGACGCCTTCCCCGCCTTCGTCTCAAGCTCCTCCCCCTCATTCCAAATCTCGCTAAACGCCGACAGAAGCTCCGTCGATTGCTCTTTGCCGCTCCCATACTTTGCCTTATAGTCAGCCAACTTCTTGCGATAATCAATCAATTCGCCCGCCAATTTCTTCAAAAACTCGCTCTCGGAATTCTTCAATTTCGCCAAATTCTGATCAGACAAATCCTGCAACAATTTCGCGTCACCCCAAATCGTATTCAGCTTCTCAATCTTGGCAAATTCACCCTGAGCCGCCTCAACACTCTCCTTCACGCGACCATCTTTCGTTGCGCTCGATTCCGCGAGCTTCCCAAGAGCTTCGCGCGCACCGGAAACAGCCGCCTCAAACGCATCCGCCTTGCCCTGTTCAAACTCCTTCGCATCGAGAAACTCTTCAACCGCCCCTCGAGTCGCAACAATCTTCGCGGTCTGCTCTTTCGCGCCGCCATAATCCACGCGGTTCACGGCGGCAAGCACGAACACGGCAACCACCGCCGCAAGTCCAACACCGATGAGCGCCAAACCCTTCTTCATGCTACCTCCTCACCCACAATTCGCTCGGCATCGGCCAAGGGTTCGGACGGCAACCGAGTAAACCGGTAGATTGCTGAATCATCACCGGCCCCAGCCCGTTCGGGATCTCGCATTTCAAGATATGATCATGCCCAAGGAAATGTCCCGTCTCGTGATTAATCACCATAATTCGGTAATTCGCGAGCGAAACATTCAGCTCGTTGTAGGCGTCCGTCGCATGCATCCAGCGGTCGTCATTAATCAAAATCAAACTCCCAACCCGGCAGCTCAACTTCGCTGAACAACCCGGCGACGCCGCCGCGACCTGGTCGCCCGACGCCAAAATCACATGCGCCTGACCGCCGCTCTGCACTTCCTTCATCGTCACGCCCGCCCGTTTCCAGCCGCGCGCATCCGCATAAGTTTCCGCCACAATCTTGCGGAACTCTTCGAGATCCCCCGCTATCTTCCCCCGCGAAGAAATATCATAAGTAAACGTGTAGCTCGCCCCGCTCGTATAATGCCCATCCGCAATCTTCTGCGCTTCGAGCTGAGTCGCTGCCACTTCTTTCGCCACCGCCAAACTAACGATGCCGCTAAACATTATTCGTCCTCAGGACAAGTCACAATATTCTTTAATGCTGATTTTTCGTCTGCCGAAGACTTTTCGCAAGGATCATCGAGCGCCGCGTTATAAGCCGCAATCTTCCAGCTCGTCTTCGAAACTGGTGAGAACGCAAACACACGCTCCGAGCCGCTCTTCGTCTTCACGACTAGGCTAATCACCTTATACATGCCGTTCTTGCGTAGGAAAATCTTATTGTTATCAGAGTAATCAAACTCCACATCAGCGCCATACTTGCTAGTAATGAGCACCATCAACTGACCGAAGTCTTCGCCATCAAACGCATCTTCCTTCGAAAGCGCCGCAATCGCGTCCGCCTGGTCGTCGACCTTGAGAAGCTTATACATGCCTTCAACTTTTTCCTTCAAAGCATCGCGCTCGAGACCAGCTTTCACGCCTTCGACATTGATGCTATTCGCAATAATCACCATTACGATCACGGCGATCATACAACCCGCGGCAATAATCATCGCGCAAACGCCAATTCTCTGCCAAATAAAGTCGACCACTTTGCGGCCACTCACAATACCATTCGCGTTCACGGCGTTCACGACATTCATCTGCGTGCCACCGTTCTTAGTCGTTTGAACATCCAATTGTTCCGGCGTAGCATTCTGCACGGAATTCAAGAAATTTGTATTCTGATTCTCCATAACTCACCCTAAAATTCTTATGCTTTAATTTTACCACATTTGTCGAGTACAATAAGGAAGTATGAAGAGCGCTGAAACCAAAGAGTATTACCGAATCTTAAGCCCAGACTATCCCGACTGGCTCGACGAATATATCAACACCAAAGAGCTACAGTCTCAAAAATACGTCAGCGTCACCAACGGTACAATCTATACCGACCTCCTCGATATCGATACTTTCTACTCCAGCCTCGACCATTCCATCGCCGTCGCTCTCGTCGTCTGGCACTTCACGAAGGACAAAAAGCAAACCCTCGCCGGCCTCTTCCACGACATCGCCACACCAGCCTTCAAACACTGCGTAGACATTCTGAATGGCGATGCCCTCAAGCAAGAATCGACCGAGCAGCTCACGACTGAGTTTATCAAAAAATCCGACGACGTCATGAAATTGCTCAAACGTGACGGCATCAAGCTCGAAGAAATCGACGACTACCACATCTACCCAATTGCCGACAACGACACGCCTCAGCTCTCTGCCGATCGCCTCGAGTATTCTCTCTCGAACGGTCTCTACCTATATCACCAGTTCACCCTCGACGACATCCGCAAGATTTATAACGACATCGAGATTCAGAAAAACGAATCCGGCGAAATCGAACTTGGCTTCAAAACCAAAGCCATCGCCCGCAAATTCGTCAAAACCACCAGCAAACTCTCGACCATCTACCGCGGCAAGGAGACCAGATACTCCATGTTCTTCATTACTGAACTCCTAAAGAAGCTCAAAGACGAGGGTAAACTCACTGTCCAAGATCTTTTCGACCGCAAAGAATCTGACATCATCAAGATCATCGAAGACTCCGACTGCAAAGAGGCCTTCGATACTTGGCGAAAAGCCACAAAGCTCAAAGTCTCCCCTACTCCGCCAGAAGGCGTCTTTAGCACCAACCAGCCAGTCAAACTTCGTTACATCGACCCGCTCTGGAACGGCGTCCGCATGTCAAAGGCCTGCAAAATCGCAAAAACCGCCATCGACAAAGCCATCTCGTTCGACACGAGCGGCTACGTCTACATTGACGAAAAATAACCAACAAAAATGAGGCCCATCGGGTCTCCTTTTTTGTTCTGGCGGAGAGAACAGGATATAAACAATGCGCCGTTGCCGCAAGCGGCCGGGCATTGGACGAACCTTGGGCTCTCATCCTGTTCTAGCAGAACAAAAATACAACCCTGCGGGTTGTCTTCTTGTTCTGGCGGAGAGAACAGGATTCGAACCTGCGAGAGCCTTGCGACCCTACACGCTTTCCAAGCGTGCTCCTTAAACCACTCGGACATCTCTCCAACACCCTAAATTCTACCACAAAACCCCCAGCTTTTCCACCCCCTTAGACATTGACTTTTTATCTCGCTTGTGCTATAATAATAAGATATGTATAAGTTCACCGTATACATATAAAAATCTTGTAGAAAGAGTAGGTGTACGCACATGGAAATGAAGAACGAGTATCTGTTACTAACGGAGCCAGAGGAAACGGAAGAAACAGAAGAATCGAGCGAAGTCGAAGAAAACGAAGAGACCAAAGAAATCAGAATCGAAGAAATCGACATTTACTCGATTATGGACCCCGCCCCGAAATACCCAAAGGGTATGAAGCCGGAAGAGGTTTACCAGAAAGAGGCAGCTAGAATTGCCTCTATCGAACCTTACTACCTGGATATCCACAACGACGATCCTTTATGGATGTCACAGAGGGTTGCTCCAGGGGTAAAAATTGTCGTGTTCGACCTTAGCACTAAGGAAAGGCACGAGTACACGGTACCAAACAATCTTAGCAAGGAAGGACTCTTCAAGAGTGCCCTTCAGAGCGCAAAGACTGTTTTCGCTATCGTTAAGGTTTTCGAAGCGCAAGAGCATGCGCTCGTTAGCTAACACAATCTTCATATTAAAGGTCGGCCCTAAAAAGCCGACCTTTTCAATGCCCAAAAATCTTAGCCATAATCAATTTTCAAAACCCCAAAAACAGGGTATAATTAGAACCAATCGCGATATTAAATTTAATTTTTTGACGGGAAACAATGTCAAACCAGGACAACGACACAATCATTGAGCTCAAAGCCGTATCAAAGCGCTACGGTTTTGGCGACGCCGAATCGTACGCACTCCGCAACTTCGACCTCAAGGTTAAGCGCGGCGAGTTCATCATGATCATGGGCCCATCGGGCTGCGGCAAAACCACCTTACTAAACATCATCGGCCTCCTCGACAAGGCCAGCTCCGGCGAATATATCCTCGCCGGCAAAGACGTCTCGCGCGTCTCCGCGGGCAAAAAAGCTCGCTTCCGCGCCAAAGAAATTGGCTTCATTTTCCAAAACTTCAACCTGGTTCCTACCCTCCCGATTATCGAAAACGTTTCCCTTCCTCTTATCTACGCCGGCTACAGCAAGACTCGCCGTCTCCGCATGGCCGACAACATCCTCGAGCATTTCCACCTCCGCGAACGCGAATACTACATGCCATACCAGCTCTCTGGCGGCCAACAGCAGCGCGTCGCCATCGCTCGTAGCCTTATTTCAAATCCAAGCATCATCCTCGCCGATGAGCCAACCGGCAACCTTGATAGCCGCAACAGCCACATCATCATGGAAGAGCTCCGCGAGATTCATTCTATGGGCAACACCATCATCATGGTTACCCACAACCCAGCCCTCACTACCTACGCCACCCGCGTGATCAACATGCTCGATGGCGAAATCGACACCGATATCAAGACCGTCGACGACAGCGAACTTCCAAAGGGCGGCAAGGGCGAAAAGGTTTCCGTAAAGGTCCTCCCTTCCCGCGACCCAATCAAGATGGAAATCCAGTCCGAATCCGACGTCGTCGTCTCCGGCGATAATGTCACCACCGAAGAAGACGCTGACGTACTTATCATGCCAGAGGAAAAGCCAAAGGCCCCAGCTAAGAAGACTGCAAAAAAGACCACGAAGAAAAAGTCCACCAAAAAGAAAGGAGCCAAGAAATGAAATATCTCTTAAACACTCATTTCCATCTCGCGCTCGATAACTTGCGCCAGAATCGCGGCCGCACTTTCTTGTCCGCGCTCGGCATCGCCATTGGCGTCGCCAGCATTGTGCTCATCATGTCTCTCACCGGCGGCGTGAACAACCTCATCAGCGCCTCGAGCAGCAAGAACAACGCAAACCTCATTCTCGTTCGCCCAAGCTTCGGCAAAGCCGAAAATAGCTTCATCGATGGCCTCACCAATTCCCGCCAATTTAGCAAGTCCAACCTCACCATCGAAGACGTCAAGACCATCAAGAAGGTCAAGACCGTCAAATCCGCCGCTCCGATTGCTATCAGCAACAGCGCAGTCTCGATTGCCGGCAAGGTTTACCAGAACAACACCATCGTTGCTACGAACAACGACCTCCAGGATGTCCTCGACCTTCATCTAAAGAATGGCCAGTTCCTCGATTACAAGCTCCGCGAAAACGTTGCTGTCGTTGGCTACAAAACCGCGATGTCTCTCTTCGGTACGCCCGAAGCCATCGCTCGCACTTTCACCTACAATGACAAACAGTTCATGGTCGTAGGCGTTCTCGACGAGATGAACGATCCAATCAATTTCAATAACGTCGACTTTGATAACTCCATTTTGATCAACATCGACTTCGCCAGCACCTTCGAATCTTCGATTCAGATTCAGCAAATCGATGTCCGCACCAACACTTCTAGCGACGTCGACTCCGCTGTCGCTAAGATTGAAAAGAAGCTCAAAGAGCTCAAGAATGGTGACGAAAACTTCGAGGTCGTCTCCGGAAACAGCAACCTTCACCCAGCCGGCTCGATGCTTTCCGTCATTTCCGGCATGCTCACTCTCGTTGCGAGCATCTCGCTCATCGTCGGTGGCGTTGGCATCATGAACATCATGCTCGTCTCCGTCTCTGAGCGCACGCGCGAAATCGGCATCCGCAAAGCCGTCGGCGCCAGCTCCAGCCAAATCATGCTCCAGTTCCTCTTCGAGTCCCTCATTCTCAGCGTCATCGGCGGCATCATGGGCTTCATCTTTGGCTACATCTTCGCCTTCTTCATCTCTCTAGTCAGCCCATTTGCGCCACACATCTCCTGGCAAATCCTTGGCCTCACTGGCGCAACCAGCCTCCTCGTCGGCATCGCCTTCGGCATCTACCCAGCCATCAAGGCCGCCCGCAAGGACCCAATCGAATCCCTCAAATTCTATCGCTAATATGAAAATTCTCGGCATTGAATCATCGTGCGACGAAACCGCCGCCGCGATTATCGAGGACGGACAAAAAGTCCTGTCCAATGTTGTCGTGTCCCAAATCGACATCCACGCCGAGTATGGTGGTGTCATCCCAGAAATCGCCGCCCGGAGCCACATCGAGGCGATCAATCCCGTCATCGAAAAGGCATTGAAAGACGCCAGCGAAACTCTCGATTCCATCGACGCCATCGCCGTCACTCATACCCCAGGCCTCGTCGGCAGCCTTCTCATCGGCACTCTTGCCGCTCGCACCCTAGCCATCACGCATAACAAGCCATTCTACCCTACTCATCATCTAAAATCACACATTTACGCCAACTGGCTCAGCGGATATAATCCAGAATTTCCGCTCCTCGCAGCCGTAGTCAGCGGCGGCCACACCCAGATCATCTACATGGAACGCCACGATCATTTTGAAATTATCGGCACGACGCGCGACGACGCTATCGGCGAATGTTTCGACAAGGTCGCAAAAATCCTTGGCCTTCCCTACCCTGGCGGCCCAAATATCGCAAAATTGGCCGAAAATGGCGACGCAAACAAATATCATCTACCAATTCCACAGGTCGGCGGCTTAGATTTCTCGTTTAGCGGCCTTAAAACGGCCGTCCTGCGCGCCGTTCAGCACGAAGTGGGAAAAGACATTCATACGCCGTCAACCGAGCTTAAATCGCTTCTCACGGCCCAGCAGAAGGCAGATTTTGCGGCCAGCTTCCAGAAAACTGCCGTCGACATCCTGATTAAGAAGCTACAGAAAGCCACCGAGCTTCACCCAGAAACCAAATCCATCTTGCTCGCCGGCGGCGTCAGCGCCAACGAACTCCTACGCACCGAACTCCACAAAGCCTTCGACAAAGATTTCCAGGTCTTCGTCCCAGACATGAAATTCAGCACCGACAACGGCGCCATGGTCGCCTCCGCTGCCTACTACTCTATCCAGGCCGGCGAAAAGCCAACCGACCCATACAGCCTCGACATCTCCCCTCGCTCCATCATCTGCTAATCCACGGCATAAGTGTTATAATCAACATATATGAGTTTTGAGGAGTCCTCGAAGGCCGTTCGCCGCAAATTGGCGAAACTGACCGATACCGATCCGAATGATTGGTATCTTTGCATGAAAGCCCGTTTTGGCATGGCCTGCGTTTTTAATGCGCTCCGTGATATAAAAAGCTACGGCGAAGTCATCACGACGCCATACACCTGCATCACCTCAATTAACCCGATTCTTACTTCCGGTCTTAAGCCGGTTTATGCAGATATTGACCCCGAATTCTTGAGCACTACCTCTGTAAAAAGCGCCCTTGTCCACCCGAAAACGCTTGCTATTGTCATGCAGCACACGCTCGGCATGATTGGCGACAAGACCAAGCTCGCCAAATTCGCAGCCGACCGTAATCTCCTCCTCGTCGAGGATGCTGCCCACTGCGTCACCCGCATGGCACGCAGCAAAAGCGGCAAAATTCTCGCAGATATCTCTGTCCACAGCTTCGGCGTCGAGAAGGTCCTAACGACCAGCAAATTCGGCGGCGCCATCTATGTTAACCCCGAGCTAAAGAAGAAAAACAAGGAATTATACGAACAAATCTGCGTGAAGCTCGGCCAGCTCAAAGAGCCCGACCACTTCCTCGGCTTCCGCGTCCGCACTTACCGCTTCCATAATGGCGTCCTTCAGCGCATGCCGAAAGCCATCAAACCAGGGTTCCGCAGCCTCCAGATTAAGCTCGGTCTCCTCGAGCCCGCTATTTATCCATTCGAACAGGATGGCCAGCAAGACGCACCGAAGAATACGAATAACTATGTAAACGAAAAAATGCTCGAGTCGCTAAGCAAGCTCAAGATGAATTACATGCGCCGCGAGGCCAATGTCGAACTATATAACAAGCACATGAGCTCGAAGCATTTCAAAAACGTGACCAGCCTAAACGAGCCGCTGCTCGCCTACCCTATTCTCTTTAAGGATCAAAAGAAGGCTCAGGCCGCCTACGAAATGCTCTCCGCCTCCGGATATTTCATCCGTCGCTGGTACGATCCGCTCATCTACCCAGGTCCAAAATCCACCAAACGCTACTACTATAATCCAGAGAGTGTCCCGGTTGCTGAGGATATCTCAAAACGTGTGCTCTGCCTGCCGACTGACCTACCAGCCATCGAAACGCAGAAAATCATCAAACTTATATCACAGGACGCATAATTCATGACAAAACTGAACCAACATTTTCTTCAAACTAAAGCATGGGCCGATTTTCAAGAGGCCGAAGGCAACAAAGTTTTTCATGAAAAAGGCGAAAATTTCGAATATTTTGCCATTTTGAAGAGCACTTCGCTCGGAAAATACCTATTTTTGCCCTACGGCCCTGCCCTCGCGGACAAAAAAGCGCTAAAAAATGCCCTAACTTCCCTTAAAAAGCTGGCAGCCGAGCAAAATGCGATCTTTATCCGCGTCGAACCGACCGTTTTCTTCAAAGAAACCGAAATGAAAAAGCTCGGATTCAAAAAAGCGCACCATATCGAGCCAGAAAATTCCTGGTTTATCGACCTCACTCAGTCCGAAGAAGACATTCTTGGGGCCATGGAGTCGCGCAAGGTGCGTTATTACCGAAATTTTGCCAAAAAAGGCATGTCGATCCGCACCACACACGACCCGGAAGAAATCAAAATTCTCTACAAACTCTATACCGAAGTCGCCGCAAACGACAATTTTCAGACTTTTGACGAAAAATACCTCAAAAATCAGATGAAATTCCCATTTTCGACCCTTTACGTCGTCGATTTGGAGGAAGAAGGCAAAAAAGTGCCGATCGCGGCCGCCCTCATGTACGACAAAGATGACACCTGCTACTACGCACACACCGGCGCCGACTACGAACACCGCAAATATAACGCCGGAATTATCCTTCTAATTAAGATGATTTTGGACGCGAAGGCCAACGGCCGCAAATTTTTCGATTTTTGGGGCGTCACCACCTCCGAGGACCCAAAACACCCGTGGTACGGCTTCAGCAAATTCAAAATGTCCTTCGGCGGCAAGTTGCTCACCTTTACCGGCACCTACGATTTACCAGTCAATAAAGGCAAGTATCGCCTCTATTCCCTGCTCCGCCCAATCAACAAGTTGAAGCGAAAACTCCACAAATAAAAAAACGCCCCTCACTCGAGGGGTTTTTCTTTTGGCACTTCCCCGTTATAGTCATTTAGATCGAACATCGGCCGCTGGCCTTCATTTTTGATTTTTTGGGCCTTTTTAAGGAGTTTGTTTAGCGCAATTTCGGAATTAGCGGAACCAACATGGACCGTCTTAGTAACCCGGCCATTCTTTTTCCAGCAAACTTGCACACCCGTTGCCCCACTCGCCGTCGTAAACTTCCTCACAAAAGCCATATATCCACATTTTAACATACTATATACACAAGCATTATGCCCTGCCCCACACTAACCATTACCTGTTTATTAGTCCCCATTTGCATTAGCATCCCGCTTATGCTACAATGGAAACATCAAACATGGTGGGCATGTTTGGTAGGTTAGACGCAAGAACGTAAGTATGGACGCAAATTCCAACACAGTATTTTGATTCTGTCAACTTTCACGTGAAATTGGAAGGCCACATTTTGTGGTCATTTTTCACGCGAAAAAGATCAAATAACAGAGGTAGGGCAGGGAACTAGTAAAATAGAAGCCTAAATCAAAACAAAACGCCCACCTCTATAACGCGACCTTTTGACAAAACGCCAGAATATTACCCCAATAACAACAGATTATGGTATAATTGTCCCTATGAAATTCAGCAAAGCTTATGAACCAAACCAATACGAGCCAGACATCTACGCTCTCTGGGAAAAATCCGGTGCCTTCGCGCCAACAAACAAAAAGAACGCCAAAAACTACACTATTGTCATGCCACCGCCAAATGCAAACGGTAATCTTCACATTGGCCACGGCCTAACTATCGCTCTCGAGGATATTCTTACCCGTTATCATCGCCTCAAAGGCGACAATACCTGGTATATCCCAGGTGCCGATCATGCTGGATTTGAAACTTGGGTGGTTTACGAGCGTAGACTAGAGGCGGCAGGGAAAACCCGCTTCGATTACAACCGCGATGAGCTTTACGATCAGGTTTGGAATTTCGTCCACGAACAGCGTGGCAACATGGAGCTTCAGCTGAGAGCCCTTGGCGCATCCTGCGACTGGGACCATCTTACTTTCACTCTCGACCAAAAGGTCGTCGATACCGTCTATGATACCTTCGAGAAATTCTGGAAGGAAGGCCTCATTTACAGGGGTAAGAAGCTAGTTAACTTCTGTACCAAGCATCAAACCGCCTTTGCAGATATCGAGGTCACTCACAAAGACGAGCAGGGGAAACTCTGGCAAATCGCCTACCCATTAGCTAATCCAAAAGCAGAGCTAGAAGAAATTATCGTATCTACCACTCGCCCAGAAACCCTCCTCGGCGATACCGCTGTTGCAGTTAGCCCAAAGGACAAGCGCTACGCAGAGGTCATTGGCGAAAAGGTCAAACTACCTCTTACGAACCGCGAAATTGAGATCATTGCAGACGAACACGCAGACCCAGAATTCGGCACGGGTGTTGTAAAAATTACACCAGCTCACGACCCGAACGACTATGAAGTTGGTCAGCGCCATAACCTCGATATGATCACCGTAATCGGCTTCGATGGCAAGATGACCAAAGAGGCCGGCGCCAACTACGAAGGCCTCACCACCGCTGATGCGCGCCAAAAGGTCCTCGGCGACCTCGAAGATCAGGGCCTCCTGCGCGGAGAAGAGCGCATCGTTCACTCTGTCGGCCACTGCTACAAGTGCGACACCGTTATCGAGCCACTCCTTAAGGAACAGTGGTTCGTCGATGTCAAACCGCTCGCCAAGAAAGCTATCGAAACTCTCGAGGCAAATAAGATCAAATTCCACCCAGCAAACAAGAAGCGCGTCCTCATTAACTACCTCAAGAACCTCAAAGACTGGAACATTTCACGCCAGATTCCATGGGGAATTCCAATCCCAGCCTTCCAGAATGTCGACGACCCAACTGATTGGATTTTTGATAAGCGCGTCGACCAGCAAGAAATCAAGAAAAACGGCAAAACTTACCGCCGCGACGAAGATACCTTCGATACCTGGTTCAGCTCTGGTCAGTGGCCAGTAATTCTCACCAACGAAAAGAAGCAGCACTACCCGACCAGTGTCATGGAAACCGGCGCCGACCTCTTATTCCAGTGGGTTGGCCGCATGATTATGCTCGGCCTCTACAACACCGGTGACGTCCCATTCGAGGAAGTCTACATGCATGGCATGGTCCTCGATGAAAAGGGCCAGAAGATGAGTAAGTCCAAGGGTAACGTGATTAACCCAATCGAAATGGTCAGCAAGTACGGCTCCGACGCATTGCGCCTCGGTCTCATCGCTAGCCGCAGCGCCGGCGTTAATCAGGCCTTCAGCAGCTCCAAGGTTATCGCTAGCCGCAACCTCTGCAACAAGCTCTGGAATGTCTCCCGCCTCATTCAGGATATGGTAGACAACGCCGAAGAGCAGAGCAACGAAATTAAGATCGACAACTACGGTGAAGATTGGATCTGCCGCGAAATCACGAAGACCAACAAAGAAATCCAGAAGCTCCTCGAGAAGTATCGCTTCGCAGAAGCTGGCGACGCCATCTACGACCTCATCTGGAACAAGTACGCTGACTGGTTCCTCGAAGGCGAAAAGCTCTGGAAAGACACCGCTCTTCTCAAGAAGACTCTCGAACAGATTCTCATCATGCTTCACCCATTCGCGCCATTTGTTACGGAAACCATTTGGCAGACGCTCAGTTGGACTGAGGGTATGGTCATGACTCAAACATGGCCTGAGAGCCTCCCATTTGACGCTAAGAGGGCCGCAAAGTTCGAAGAGCTAATCTCTATCGTCACAAACATCAGAAGCCACTTCCAGAGCCTCCCAGGCGCTGGCAGCTATCCAGTCGCCTTCTACGACGATAAGCTCATCTATGATAACCAGCTCCTCATTCAGCACTATACGAAGGCACCGGCCGTCCCAGAAATTAAGCCAGAAGACGCCAAGGGCCTCCATCTTGCGATTGCTGGTCATCCAAATATCTATCTCGAGATTCCAGAGGATATCCATGCCAAGTACAAGGCCAACCTCGAAGACCGCATCATGAAGCTCGGCCAAGAGATTAACACCCTCGAAGCACGCCTCCGCAACCCTAACTACGTAGAGAAGGCTCCGAAAGAACTCGTCGAGGAAACCAAGTCTCAGCTCGAGACCAAGTCTAAGCTCCTCGCCGATATGAAAGCCGAATTCGAGCTAGTCTAACAAAAAGCAGGCCCCAGAGCCTGCTTTTTGATTAAAACGCTAATTTTGCGGCTATTTCGCTGAACTCATCCTCAGTGAGCTTGAGCGTCCTGCCATACTCCCAAGTCTCGTCGTATGGCATGAGATGCACATGCGCGTGCGGCACATCCGTACCGATCACCTTCATAAGCGTCCTGCGACCAGAAACCTCCTCCATGCGTGCCGCAACCTTTTTCACGGTCGCCCACAAAGCATGGTAATCCTCATCGGAAAGCTCATAAATCTTGTCGACTTCCACCTTTGGGATTACGAGCGTATGCCCCTTGCTCTCCGGATTGATATCTAGAAACGCTAGAGTCTTCTCGTCTTCGTATACCTTATAGCAGGGAATTTCACCTGCCACAATCTTCGAAAAAATACTTGCCATAATTACTCCTTTTCTCTATTTTAGCAAAAAGTTCAGGGCAAGGAAAAAGGGGCTCATAGAGCCCCGAAGAGGCATTAAGCCTCCGTTTCCGATTCACCTCCTTCCGGCTTTGAGAACTCCTCGCAAAGAGCGATAAGCTCATCCTCTGTAAGATTCCAGCCCGTCGTATCACCAGCGACATTCCAGAGGTCGGCTGACGCCCACTTCTGAGCGTATAAGCTCCCCTTAGGAAATGTGATAATGTAGCTAAGCCAGCAACTCTCGATTGGTTCCATAGAGATGTGCTTCGCGCCCAAAGAGTGAATCTTCATCAAGCCGTCAAAGCTGATAGGAGTAAGCATCATGGATCGCCTCCCGATGCGTGTCTCCGTTTCAGATTCAACCACTTCCGGTTTGTCAGTGCGGCGCGAGTACTCCTCACAGAGATCGACAAACTCTCTCTGCGTGAGGGAACAACGCATATTCTGCACGTCGCCATTAATCACGACAACCCACTGATCCGAACTGCCCGTATTCGAAGCACAGAGAGTAAAACCGTTAGGGAAACTAACTCTGTAGCTAAGAGCCAAATCATAAGTCTTGATAGGATCTATCGTGATGTTTGCGCCAAGCGAATGAATCCTTATGAGATTCTTGAAGCCTATAGGTGTAATTTTTGTCATAAAACGCCCTCCCGTTTTTTATAGTAATTTACTTTCAAGTTTGCCCAAACGAACACCTACATTATACCACACATCCGCAAAAAAGTCAATACTACTCATGTCTATTTACAGCGGTAAGCCGCTAATTTTCTTAGCTATGGCGTATAATTGTCTCATGAGCGATATTAGCGAATACCAGAAACGTGCGATGGCCAACAAGGTCAAACACAATTTCAACCTCACTAACGTCAATATGGAGTTCAACCTCCTCTACGGCGAGGTTGGCGAAGCCTTTGATGCCTGGCTTAAGGGCAAGGATGACCTCGGTTCCGAACTCGCAGATATCGCAATTTATCTCTTCGGCCTCTCCGAAATCCTCGGTTTCGACCTCGATAAAGAAATCCAAAAGAAAATGAGTATCAACGAACGCCGCGTCTACAAGAAGGTCAACGGCATCGACGTCAAAGAGCTCCAGTAATTTTACAAACAGCCAAAATCCTGTTATAATAACGTCCACTTTAGTACCTTGAAAGGAGATGATTAATTTGTCTAGGATTTCCAATGACCATTCCTATTTTTTGGCAGTTCAACATTTCTCAAACGCAGAGGAACGCGTTGAGCTGTTCACCGGGCGCAACACAGAAAAATTTCACGAAGCCAGAATAGCAGACGAAACCGAACAACAACGCTACAATTTTGCTCTTTGGGCCCTGATGGGACTCGAGCCAAACGATAGATACGTAACTGGCATAATAGTCCCTTACGAAGAAGAGATGCGAAAGAAACACTCTCATTACCCGGATGCCTGGGTCGAGTTTACGATGCCGGAACAATACGAAAACGCCGGCGAGCGCTTCGTATACGACCCTCTAAGTCGCAAGCTTATACCCCACGGGGTTTGGACTGAGGTCTGCGAGCCAACACAAACCGCGCGAATTACTCAGTACGAAATCGTCGCGAAGTATTTCAATCCGAAATACGCCTCAATCATTCGCCCCGAGGGCGCATGCGTCTTCAATCATTGGGATCAAATGCCAAAAGCAGACAAAATCGATAATGATTTCTGCTTCATTACCGCAGCGTTATGCGAAGGCTATCTCACTGGGTCGTTTGATCTGAATAACCCCGAAGATTTCCGCGTAGATTATTTCATCGCCCGCTACTAAGAAAACCCCGCCTAGCGGGGTTTCTTTATATCTCGAAACTTTCGCCAAATCCGAGTTTCACGAACTCCGCACCAATCTCAGCACAAGCGTTCTTTAGCCAGTTGCAGTTAAAAGTCATGCCGAGATCAGAGAGCACCGCATCATGAATCGGAATCACCACCTCTGGTTTCGCGCGGCGCACAAAGTCAATTGTCTCAGCAATCTTATTCCACGGCGAAGCAATCGGCGCAAGCAACACCCTAGAAGAGCCCGCAGGCAAGTCAAACGAATCGCCCGGATTTACAACCAAACCATCCACAACCACCCCAATATTGTCGCAAGGCACCTGCCCGGGAATAATCGCGGCATGGTCTCGGCCAAAGAAATCCAATTTAAAGCCGCTCACATCGCGCGTATCGCCCGCTTTCGCTGCAACCGCTCCATTTACCATCTCGGCGGTTTCCGCGCTTGAGATGAGCTCTGAGGCCGGATTAGCGGCCATTATTCGCTCGATCACTGCAGGCTGACAGTGGTCGCCATGTTTATGCGTCAAAATAATCCCGACAACATTCGTGAATTCAGGCAATTTTTTCTCAAATTCCACTGGGTCGAACAACAAGGTCTTGCCATCCTTCTCGACCGCAAAACCACTATGCTCAAATTTAGTGATTTTCATTCCGTTTTTCCTCCATAATTTTGTGAAATTCATCGCAAGACACGAACTCCGAACGGTCCACTAGGTCCGTAATAATCCGCCCCACTATATGATCCGCCTCATGCTGCATAACATGCGCCAAAAATCCTTCAACCTTCTCGTCGTGCGCATTGCCAGCCTCATCTAGGTAACTCACGCGCACAGCCTTGTACCGAGGAATCTCCGCATAAATCGGCAATCCATCCTCCCCTGGAACGCTACAGCAGCCCTCCCACATCGGCTCTTTCTCGCCAAAGCCCTCTTCGACCTTCAGGTTGATGCAAACTTGGTCAAAAACCTCGAGCTCAGGCCGATTCGGTGTCGGCTTTATCGTAATCGCCGTGATTGCGACCGGCTCCCCAATCTGAATCGCGCTTAAGCCCACCCCGTACGCACCGCTCTTCGAAATCTTCACGAGCTCAGCAATCAGCTTCTTCATTCCATCACCAGAAAGCTCCTCTGGCTCGAGCAATCTAGACTTTTGGTGTAACACCTCTGGATCCGTCACAATTTTCATACTGTCAGTATAGCAAGAAAAACCGGCGCCAAAGCACCGGTTTTATAAATGAGCTAGCCAATGTAGCAAAGAGAAGCTGCAGATATCCGTCGCGACTCATCGTTAATCGTCACCTCGCAGGGCGGTGGCCCGTCGTCTATCAAACGAAGCACCGTCAACGGCTCAGGCGGAAGTCCGAGTTCCTCTCTCTTTTTTGTTCTCGCCAACTTGCCTTCGAAGTATTTACGCGCCTCTTCAGCGTTCTCGTCGCTAAGGCGACTAGGCGAAACATCTCTGAGCATATTACCACCTCCTTAAGGTACAAAGATACGCAGATTATACCAAAGCGAGAGGATATAAACAATGCGCCGTCGTCGCTAACGCGACCGGGCATTGGCGAACCTGGGCTCGACCCCTCTCGCGCAGAATAAAAATACAACCCAAAGGGTTGTCTTTTTTATTCTGGCGGAAGCGAGAGGATTCGAACCTCCGAGACATTGCTGCCCACACGATTTCGAGTCGTGCGCCTTCAACCACTCGGCCACGCTTCCACCAATAATCTTACCACACCCCAAGAAAAACCCCAAGTAGAGAATCGCTACGCCGAAAGGCTTTCCGAACTGCGAGCCTGCTTAATCTTGGCGCTACAATAGCGTCGAATCAATGACAATTGAGAAACGTACTTTCGCCACATACTGACATAATGACCCCGTTTTTTTGATTCTTCACCGTAGCCAAAAGCCTGATCTGCGTATTCCAGTGGCGGCGTACTCAAATCGCCGGCCGAAATCCAACAACTACGAATACCGCCAGAAGTCATTGGTGACTGCAACTCGACGCCGCCCAGCCAAGCTACCGGCTCCGATTGGCCATTTTCATACTGAACGCTCGCATAGTTGAAAATATATTTTAGCTGCTTGTCGTTCGAGCGCACGCAGTTTACCCCCACCACACCGTACAAACTAGTCTGAGTATAGTAATCCGCAGTCTCATCATTAAAGTTCGGCTGCATATAGTAGTTGCCCTTAGCCCGCACAAATTCCGGAGCTGCTTTCCTGTCTGGATCCCCGCTTCGCCCATCTAGATTAAATGCCGGTGTTTGCGAAACCTCACTATACAATCTCCCTCGCATCATTCCTTTTGCTAGACAATCAAGATATTCGTCCTGCGAATTGTAGTGCTTTGCCGTCCCGAAGAAAATCGCTTCACCCGAACGCCCCTCAAGATCAACCCGCCCCTCTTGCGTAATCGCAGAAAGCGCCTTTTGCATCTCGCTTGGCAAAATCAGCATTTCTTCAGAATAGCCCTTACCGTACCATCTCTCCTTCTCCGAAAGAACGTAATCCGGCAACAAACGCCATACGCCTTGCGAATTACTTCGATAAAAGCTCCTCTGCATAATCTTTCCGTCAGGACATTTCACATAGCCAATCGCCCCATCGCGACCGCCAGAAATACTGAAAATACCAGATAACCCAATCTCCATTCCATCAACCTCGACCTTATATTTTGGTTCGAGATTCGCATTCAGCAGCTCGCTCGTCGTCAACTCCCAGCTTCCGCCGCCAGCAAGCGGCACCGGGTCGCCTTCACACTCGCTCTTGCCGAGCATCTCAACACCCTCCTCGCGCGTATAGCGCTCGAAAGGCGGCCTCTCTGACAACCGCTCTGCAGCCTCGCGCTGAAGCCCCTTATATACCTGATGGTATTCCTCGCGTTTCCCGTAAACAATTTTCTTAAACTCATCGTATTTCGAATCCAAAAGAAATAGCCAGCTCTCAGCTCTGTCTCTTTTATCCGGATCCGCCTTCCATCGCTCGCACATATCACGTATTTCCTCAATTCGCTCATCGAGGCGCGCCGGGGAAGGGCACGTTTTACCAACAGACTCAAGCGTCCTTGGGTGGCACAGATCAACGAATTCTTCGCCATATAGACCCGTCGAAAAACAAAGAATCTGCCGCATTTCACGGCTATCTGCAAACGAGCGATCAAATACCGCCTCCGCCCCATATGCCTGAACGGGCGTCTGAATCTGCTCAATGATTCTGTCGGCTTCTCTCTGGCCAAATTCATCGCTGCCAATAATATCGAGCGCCGCCTCTCTGGACTCCTCGCTCATCTGGACATCGTGCTCCGACAGAGCCGTACTATCCGGCAGCAAAACCATTGCCATGAACTTACGCTCTTGGCGTTCTCGGTCCAACTGCTCGCGCGACTTCTGAGTTTCGCCTTTACCTTTAAACATGAGCCCACGTAAGGATTCCCATGTATTCTTGACGCCACTCGCCCGGATGCTTTCGTTTGATTCATTCATCGACTGAGCGATATCTCCTTTTCACCAATTATACCAAACCATTAGCACTATTCTCTGCACAGCATTGGTCGAGCAATGGCAACAAAAAATGCCCTAATAGGCATTTTTAGCTCGAATTATGGTATGCCCGATACGATTCGAACGTACGACCTTCAGCTCCGCAAGCTGACGCTCTATCCAACTGAGCTACGGGCACATATGTGGATTAACCCGTCCAAAAAGGACGAGATTACTCCACCGTTCAAAGATTAAATGGACGTCGCGCCCGCAAAAAGCAAACGTGATAGACCATATTATAGCACAATTTTTCAAGAGATGGTATACTATTTTTATGGCAGAACAGAAGAAGACATCCGGATTCAAACCAACACTTCAAAAAGCCAAGGCAAAATTTTTCAAAACTTACTACAGCAACCCTGCAAAAGATTTGAAAATCATCGCCGTTACTGGCACTTCTGGGCGGGACATTACTGCAAATTATCTGCAGAGCATTATCAAGGCAAAAGATAGCAAAGTCGGACTCGTCATCGATCCGAAAACGACCTCCGAACTCTATCGCAAGCTGTTCAAGATTTGGAAAACTGGCACCGATTACGTTGTCGTTTCCATCGACAGCGCCGCACTCGCCAACCATCTTTTCTATGGTATGCCGATTCATGCGAACGTTATTACCGACAATATCAGTGACGACGCAAAATCCATTCTGTTCAACACTACTCCAGACTTCAGCATCATCAATCGCGATGACGAAAACTATGAGACTTACGCCGCTTACCCAGGCAAAACTGCTACTTTGAGCTACGGCCATCACCACAATGCTGACCTCAAGGTTATCCCAGGCAAACTCTACAAGCATGGCGCCGAGGCCACTCTCGTCTTTAACGGCGAGCGCTTCGAAGTTGCAACCTATCTGACCAACGACCAGGTCGCCTTCTACATGGCCGCTGCTGCTACTGCCGCCTTCGCTCTCGATTTCAATTCCGAACAAATCGTTGACGGCATCGCCGATTACGAACCAGAAGCCGAAGAACCAAAACAAGAAGAAGATAAACCCGTTTTATGATCAATCAAAAACTCCTCGTTTCGGGCGCAAACTTTTTTGCGGACGATTACGAAATCAACCCCTATTACAACAAAAGCAAAATTGACGTCAAAAAAGCGCAGCAAGAACACGCCGAAATCGTAGACTGCTTCAAAAAAGCTGGCACCGAAATTATCCAAGTCGCTGCGCCTGAGCATTGCCAGGATGGCGTCTATACTGCCAACTGGGCTCTCGTCAAAGATGGCATCGCCGTCATGTCCCGCCTCCCAGAAGCTCGCAAAGAAGAGGAGCCATATGCTAAAGCTCAGCTCGAACAGCTCGGCTACAAATGCGTCGAAGTCCCAGACAATCTTCTTTTCTCGGGGCAGGGCGACAGTCTCCGCTGCGGCAATTATCTCTTTGCTGGTAGTGGCTACCGTTCCGAACCGGCCGCCCAGGCCTTTGCCGCGAAGACACTTGGTCTCACGCTAATTCAGCTCCACGCCAAACCGCAGCTCAATCCAGATGGCACCGAACACATCAACCCGTTCACAAATCACGCCGATAGTTTCTGGTACGACCTCGACCTCGCCGTCGCCGTCATCGACGACCATACTATCGCCTACTGCCCAGAAGCCCTCGATGAGGCCAGCAACAAACAGCTGGAAGCTCTCACGGACATCGACAAAATCCGCGTCGATTTCAACGAATGCACCGATGGCTTCGCCTGCAACATGGTTAGCACTGGCAAATGCGCCATTATGTCAAACAAAGCCCCAAAGCTTCAGGCCGAGCTCGAAGCCCGCGGTATCACTTGTTTCACCCCTGACGTCACTGAGCTTAAAAAAGGCGGCGGTTACATTCGCTGCGTAAGTCTTTGGCTCAGCTAAATTTTCAGGTATAATTAAGTTAACAATAAAGGAGTTATAAATGAACCCAGAATTAACTGGTGCTGCTCCAAAAGCAGCTGCACCAAAAAAGAAATCTAATGTCGGCCTCATCATCGGCATCATCGCTGGCGCACTCATCATCGCAGGTGGCGTCGTCGCAGCAATCCTTCTTATCAACAACGCCAACAACGGCGGCGGCGAAGAAGGTGGCAACCAAGAAATCGCTCAAGATGTTTCCGAACCATACAAGAACGACAAGGCTTATTTCATTAAGATTGATGGCAAGACCTTCACTAACCAGAGCAAGATCAAGGATCTCGGCAAGGTTGGCTACAACTACAACAGCCGCGTCGAAGACCAGAACGTCCCAGCTGGCAAGTATATGATCATGATCGGTGGCGGCTCCGTCAGCAATTCCGACAAGGGCACGAGCATCAGCATCACCCCATACAACGACGGCAAAGAATCCGTGAAATTCCCAGAAGCAAAGCTCGGTAAGGTCACCATTACCACCTCCACCCTCGCAAAGGCTCAGGCCGAATACGAGAAGATGGAAGTCTACGGTGGCATCCACCTCGGTAGCACCCGCAAAGACGTCGTCAAAGCCTTCGGCGAACCAACCGACTCTCACGAATACGAAGACTACAAGGGTAACAAGTACGAGAAAATCGAGTACCAAGATAAGACCTGGAAAGAATTCGAATTCAAGATCGAAGACGGTAAGGTCACCGAAATCGTCTGGACTAACTACGGCGAACTAAACCGCTAATTAAGCCAATAAAAATATCTCCCGAGCTCGGGAGATATTTTTTATTTCTTTCTACTTTGTGCTGCTTGCTGGAGTTTAAATTCGAAGTCGCGTCGATTACTGCGGACAATCGATTTCAAGATAATTCCAGTAAACAGACAGAGCGTGCCAAGAATCGCCGACACCCCGCTCACCATCAGGGACGGGAAGCGCGCCACAAGACCAGTTCTCGTGAAATCTACCAATACCGGAATAAATAGCGCCGCTGCAATCACATACAAAATAAATGCGATAAAAGACCAGAAAAACCCTGGTTTATAGTCACGGAACAGACGAACAATCGTCCAAAGCACACGCATTCCGTCAGGAATCGTGTTTAGCTTCGAGCGGCTACCGGCCGGACGATCACGGTATTCAACCACGACATTCTCAATCTGCATATTCTTGTCGACCGCGTGGAGCGTCATCTCGGTTTCTATCTCGAATCCCTTCGAGAGTACCGGGAAAGTCTTCACAAACTGATAGCTAAACGCTCTGTAACCCGTCATCACATCTTTGATCTTCGCATGGAAGGCCTTATTGATGATGCCTTGAACGAGTTTGTTACCAAAGTTATGGAATTTGCGCTTGTTTTCCTTCGCGTACGTCGAGGATAGGCGGTCGCCAACAACCATATCAGCACCATGCTCGACCACTGCTTTAATCATCTCTGGGGCAGCCTCTGCCGGGTAAGTATCGTCGCCGTCAACTAAGATATAGCAATCTGCGTCAACTTCGCGGAACATCCTGCGAAGCACATTACCTTTACCTTGTTGGTGCTCATAGCGAACCTCGGCACCCGCAGCTTTTGCAAGAGCAGCCGTCTTATCGGTCGAATTGTTGTCGTAGACATAAATCTTCGCAGTCGGCAGAACTTTTTTGAAATCCTTTACGACTTTCGAGATAGTTACTTCCTCGTTATAGCAAGGAATTAAAACTGCAATTTCGGCCTTTTTCATTTCTTTACCACTTTCTTTAATGCTTTCTTTATCTCATCCAGTTCGTAATAATCGTGTGCGCCGTCCGCACGCTCGATGGTCTTCTCGTTGCCCTTACCGAGGAAGAGCACTGTATCACCAGGCTTTGCAATCTTACAGGCAAGAAGAATAGCCTTCGGGCGATTCTGCTCGATAAGCAACTCCGTCTTCGGCGTTTCTTTCACGCCCTCTGCGATCTGGTCAATAATCTCCATGCCAGGCGTATCGCGGTCATCCTCTTCAGTGAGAATCACAATATCTGCATACTTACCAGCGATTTGCCCCTGTGGTTTACGCTTCGACGGATCGCGGCGACCGCCAGCCGAGCCAAACATCACGATGAGACGCCCCTTCGTGGCCTTCTTCATATCTGGGAATAGTTTTTCGAATGCATCTGGCGTATGAGCATAATCCATAATTGCCGTGAACTTCTGGCCCATATCAACACGCACCATGCGGCCTTCCACCTCTGCGAGAGCATAGATGCCATCGGCAATTTCTTTATCGCTAAGGCCGAGCTTCTTGCCGACTGCCACGCAGGCCAGGGAATTAGAGACATTGAATTTACCCGCGATCTGTGTGCGTATCTTGAGACCGTCATTCGTCACATACTCGACGCCATCTGGCATGAGCTTCACCTTCGTCGCGCGGAGCTTACCGGCGTCAACACCGTAGGTCATATATTTATCGACGTCGCGTTCAAAGAATTTCGCGCTTGGATCATCGGCGTTAATCACGCCGTATTTTGCTTTCTTAAACAGTTTACGTTTCGCATCGCGATAGCGCTCAAAAGTCTTGTGATAATCGAGATGCTCGTGCGTCACATTCGTCATAACGGCAATATCAATCGGAATTCCAAGGTCGCGATGCTGCGCAAGCGCATGACTCGTTAGCTCAAGCACGAGATACTCAGCACCAGATTTCGCGATAGTCTTAATGCGTTCGTTGAGAAGCTTCACGTCGACCGTAGTCATATGCTCCATCTGCTCATGGATCTCATCTACGCCCCAACCAACCGTCGTCATCACGCCAGTCTTATGGCCAGCAGTATTGAGCATTTTCCAAATCATAAAAGAAGTCGTCGTCTTGCCATTCGTGCCAGTTACGCCAATCACCTTCAGTTTTCGGCCAGGGAAGCCCTTCGCCGTGCTAAACAGCGCCGCTTTCCCGATGTGATACGGAATCGTCAAAGAATCATAAAACGGAATTTTCTGCCTGATACTCATGCTACAATTTTACCATAGCTCTTAAAACTTGTACCTTAAGGAGGTGGTTATTATGACATTTAGAAGAGCCTTGCGCTGGATTATTCCGACTCTTTGGCTTGCCTTCGCCATTTTTCTCTCCTGCCAAACTGGTAGCAGCAGCGGAAAAATGTCGGAATGGCTAACCAAGTTCCTTTTCTCTAGCGCTGCGCCAAAAGTAGCCCACGCATTACTGCGCGTCATCGCGCACTTCGGCGTCCATTTCGTCCTTGGCTTCCTGGTCTACCAGGCCGCTCGCTACGACGTACCGCAGCCCGCAAGCGTCACGCTGTTCTGTGGCTTCACCGTGGCAGTCTGCGACGAACTAATTCAACTCTTTATTTCCGGACGCGCTTTCGAAATCTGCGACATCGCCTTTAATGTAACCGGCATTATCGTCGCAATCTTCGTCTGCGTTTTTATCACCCCAAAACAAAAAACCGCCCAGGCTTAAGGGCGGTTTTTAAAAGCCATTATTTTTCGCAATAATAAGTGTTTCCGCCAGAGAACATGATGCTCGCCTCGTCACCCTTATCGGCCACGATTGCCATCTCGAGATCCTGCAAGCCTTTAGCCTCTTTGTAGACTCCATCCTCTACTAAGTCCACGTCGGAGAACGTAATTTTGTAATACTTGTACTTCGTATCACTCTTGATGATTTGCCTTGCGTCGTATTTACCGCTGTAGCTATTGTTCGCCAAATCACCATATTTGCCATATTTGAAAGTTTGCCTATTGGCGTCCATAGTTATCGTTGAAGTATATTCCTCCTCGAGCCCACTTATCTTCTTTTCGCCCCTACAATTCCAAACGCCTGACACATCCTGTTCTGGCCCAGAACCGCTATTGCGGATTTCGGAGATAACCGTCGCAACGAACTCTTCGCCGCTCTTCGAATTCAAGAAATTGTTCACGATATTACTGAGAAAGAGCAGTGCGATTAGTGGCAAAACACCGAAAACCACAATGACTACAACGACAATAATTAGCACCGTATTGCTACTTTTCTTTGGCTGAACCGGCTGCGCATACTGCTGTTGACCGCCCTGATTCTGCTGCGAAGCATCTGGGATTGTATCATTTGCTTTTGTCATAATAATTCCTTTTTTATCTCCATAAATTATAGCATAGGCGCCATCAAAAACGTCATTAGCACTCGGCCCTTGACAGTGCCAATTTACGGCTCTATACTAGAGGTAAGCATTAATTTTCAGGAGGAAATTACCATATGTCTATCAAGCCTCTAGCTGACCGCGTCGTTGCCAAAAAGGACGCCGCCACCAGTACGACCGCTTCCGGCATCTTGCTCGGGGAAGCAAAAGAAAAACCAAACACCGCTACCATCGAATCCGTTGGCCCAGACGTAAAGACGCTCAAGAAAGGCGATCGCGTCATCTATCGCGAGTACTCCGCCACTGAGCTCAAATACGAGGGTAAAGATTATCTAATTATTAAGGAAGAAGACGTCCTCGCGACGCTATAAGGAGTTATATGGCAAAGAAAGTATTCTACGATGCCGAAGCCCGCGAGAAAGTTCTCGGCGGCGCCAAGGCGCTCTATGACGCAGTCAAAGTAACCTTCGGTCCAAAAGGCCGCAACGTTGTAATCGAGAAGAGCTACGGCGCACCAACCATCACTCATGATGGCGTCACCGTCGCCGAAGCCGTCGATCTTGGCAACGAAGACGACGAAACCCTCGGCTACCAGATGGGCGCAAAGCTCATCAAGTCTGCCGCCCAGAAGCTCAATAAGGTCGCTGGCGATGGCACCACAACCGTCACTGTCCTCACTTACAATATCCTCGCCGAAGCCAACAAGCTCATCGCTGCTGGCCACAATCCAATGGACCTCAGAAAGGGCATCGAAGCCGCAGGCGCAGAAATTGTAAAGGGCATCAACAAGCTCGCTGAGCAAATCGAAGGCGACGATAGCAAGGTTGCCGAAGTTGCCACCATCTCCGCTGGTGACGCCGAAATCGGCAAGCTCATCGCAAACGTCATCTCGAAAATCGGCAAAGACGGCGTCGTTACCGTCGAACAAGGCCAGGGCCTCGAAATGCAGTCCGAAATCACCGAAGGCTACACCTATGACAAGGGCTACGCCTCCCCATTCTTCATTACCGACACCCAGCGCCAAGAGGCGATCTTCGACAAGCCAGAAATTCTTATCACCGACAAGAAGATTTCTGCCGTCAACGACATCGTTCCGTTCCTCGAGAAGATGGCCCAATCTGGTCGCAAAGACCTCGTCATCATCGCCGAGGATGTCGAAGGCGAAGCGCTCTCCGTCCTCGTCCTCAACAAGCTCAAAGGCGTCTTTAATACCTTGGTTCTCAAGGCTCCAGCCTTTGGCGACCAGCGCAAAGCAATCATGGAAGATATCGCCACCCTCACTGGCGCAACTGTTGTCTCTAGTGAAAAGGGCATGAGCCTCGAAGATTCCGGCCTCGAAATCCTCGGTCAAGCTCGCAAGATTATCGCCACCAAAGACCAAACTACTATCATCAATGGTGCCGGCGACGCCCGCGAAGTTAAGGCTCGCATTGCAGATATTGAAGCCCAAGCCGCAGCCGCTCAGTCCGATTACGAAACCGAGCAATACAATAAGCGCGCTGCTGCTCTCGCCGGCCGCGTTGCAGTCATCAAAGTTGGTGGCGCCACCGAAACCGAAATCGATGAGAAGAAATATCGCGTCGATGATGCTGTTGCCGCTACAAAGGCTGCTCTCGATGAAGGTATCGTCCCAGGCGGCGGCGTAACTCTCGTCAATCTCGCGAAAAACATCAAGGACAAGAGCGCAGGCGCAGAAATCTTGAAGGCCGCTCTCAAAGCTCCATTCATCCAGATCATGGAAAACGCTGGCCTCAACAGCCAAGCACTCCTCGCCCAGGTGGAAGCCGCCGCAGACGGGCAGGGCATTAACGTCATGAGCCCAGAAAAAGGCCTTGTCGACCTCAAGAAGGATGGCGTTGTCGACCCAGCTCGCGTCACCCGCGAAGCCGTCCAGAATGCAGTCAGCATTGCCGCAACTACTATCACGATGGGTGCTCTCATCGTCGATCTCCCAGAGAAAAACGACCCAGCCGCAGCTGCCGGCATGGGTGGTGGCATGTATTAAAACGCCACAAACTAACAAAATATCCCGGTTTAACCCGGGATATTTTTAAAGGTAGGCGATTTTATTTAAGCAGCTGGATTCTGCTCAGCCGGAATGCCAAGCTTGTCGATTGCTTCGACGACATAAAGCAAAGCTTCTGCTTTTTCTTTTTCGTCAGCAATCATCTTTGCTGCGTTGTAGGCTGGCTCGATGCAAGCCTTATCTTCGGTAAGGTCGATAATTTCCTTATAAATCTTGAACTTCTTCTCGGTTGGAATCTCAACATTCTCGAGGATTGGGCGAAGGTCGCCAAGCGCCATCGTCTTCACCTTGTTAAGATCCGGGTCGCCATAAACAGCCTTCGCTGGTTCTGGCATACCAGTTGCTTCTGCTACGGCAGCAGCAACGGCATCATCGGTAGCAGTAGTATCGGCAGGAGCTACATCTGGAGCAGCCTCAGCTGCGGCTGGCGCATCAACCATGCCCGGTACTTCCGGTGTTGGAGGAACGCCAAGATCTGGCGTCGCAACCGCGTCAGCAGCTGCCGCACCAGGATTAGTTATACTATTGATTGCTTGCTGCAACTCATCTGGAGTCGCGTTAGTTTGGTCCATATTTGCCCACCTTTTCTTAAATTACCTATTATTCTATCACGCTTACGCCTATATACGCAAGAAACGCACGAGCTTGTCGAGCATATCGAGCTTCACTGGCTCCATCGGAAGCCTTGCGCCGAATATGTCCACAATCTGTTCACCTTCGGTTTCAGGGAAGTAGACTCTCACTCTCGAGCCAAAGCGCTTCTTTGGCGTCAAAACGATGCTGTAATGATTGTTGTCATTTAGCACGCCAAATGCGCGGAACTTATCAAACGGATAAAGATTATTACCCTCGGAAATACCCTTATCGGAAAGGGAATAATGAAGCATGCGAGGCTTGCGCATCGTGTAGGTCAAAAGCGCAATCGCCGCAACTATAATCAAGATCAAGAAGGTCCATTGCTGAAGCCAAATTGCTAAACCGCAGAGGACAGCCACGACTATAAATAGCCCAAAATACCACCCTGCATTCTTTTTGTATTCTATATATTCGCGAGCTTCCCAGTTCACAATTGTCTTCTTAGCCATAGTACTTTCATTATAGCACAAGCGCAATAATCAAGAAAAACATCAAAAAATGCCCTGACTAGCAGTGCATCTTTTGGCGGAGGGTGAGAGATTCGAACTCTCGCACCAGCTTTCGCCAGTCTAACGATTTAGCAAACCGTCCCCTTCAGCCACTTGGGTAACCCTCCAACACACTCTATCTTACCACAAATTGGATTTTTGTGGTATAATAAAGCCATCTAAAAGGAATAGTGAACAAAATATGAAACACGCAATTAAGAAAATTGGTCAGGTCGCAACCGGTATCGGTGCTGCCCTTACACTTCTTGCAGGCCGCGCAATGGCAGCAAGTAGCGAGATTAACGAAGCCGCAAACCCAGCCGAGGCTGGCGCACAGGCCGCTCGCGGTAATGGCACCCCAACCGAGCTTATCGGTAGCAACGGCGTCTTTACCAGAATCACCAACACCGTTCTCTACGCAGTTGGCATCATCTCTGTTATCATGCTTATCTATGGCGGTCTCCGCTATGTTGTCTCGGGTGGCGACAGCAAAAAAGTTACCGATGCGAAGAACACTATCATCTACGCAATCATCGGTCTCATCGTCGCTATTCTTTCCTACGCTATTGTCAACTTCGTCATCAACGCTATTGGTGGCGGCACGAACGTCTAATTAACTTCTAGCAATTACTACTATTCCAATCTTTTTGGCGCCCGCTTCGCGAAGCTTTTCTATGGCCGCCATCATACTACTTCCAGTAGTCCAGACATCGTCAAACAACAAATATTTTGCTTCCGGATCAACATTCGTCGCCCGGTAGGCTTCTTTGGCTTGAGCCGCGCGCTTCTCGCGACTCGCCCCTACCTGCACAGAATTTTTATTACGGACCAGCACTCGAGCCATCGGCAGCTTCATCTTATTCGCAATTAGCCCAACATGATCGAAGCCTCGCTCTCGCACGTGTCGAGCAATCGTCGGCAGGGGAGCGAGCACGGAATCATTCGGTACCGCACCATCTAGCATCTCGGCAAAAACCGATGCCGCCGCTCGCACCGAGTGAAACTTATAAATCTCAATGAGCCGTCTTAGCGCGCCCTCGCGTTTCCCGACGCAAAACTGGGGAATCCCAGCCAATTCGCATCTTCAACAGACATGCGATCTAAGCTCAGCGCCGCACATCAAGCACTGGCCGTAGCCCCGCCTAGTGATGTCATTTTTACAACGTTCGCATAGTATTCCACCGATTTTTCCACACAAAATACAGTTATGAGGACAAAATAATTCGCTAATGTTTGAAATAATTGTATTTTTCACAACAAAACCCTCCTTTTCCCTTGATTTTAGAAAAAAAGCTCCATATAATAAAGCTTAAGAGTGTAAATAGTGGAGGAGGAGTAATTTTAACTATGGCTCGCAAAGATGAAATGAGCTTGGACGATGAGCTCACTGCTGCCTTCCTTTCTGAAGAGGGCAATACTGAAGTAGCAGAAGAGGGTTTGGTGGAATCCGCTGAAAGCGCTCCAGTCGAAGAAGAGGTTTATACCGAAGAAACTACTGAAGACAACTGGGAAGACGAGACCGAAAATCTCCCTGGCCAGCTCGCTGTTGATGTTTACGAAACCGCAGACAAACTTATCATCAAGGCTCGCACCGCAGGTATCGAGCGCAAGGATCTCGACGTTTCTATTTCTGATAACATCCTAACCATCTCCGGCGTCCTTAGCGGCGGCGAAGACGATCGTGCTACTCAGTGGCACATCCAGGAATGCTACTGGGGCGAATTCAGCCGCACCATCGCACTTCCTGTTCCAGTCATCGAAGACGGCGTCGAAGCTGTTCTCAAAGATGGTGTTCTCACTATTTCCTTCGAGAAGGAAAAGACTGAAGAACCAAAGCGCATCATGATCAACTAGTCCATTGGACTTTAAATAGCTCTCCGAAAGGGGAGCTATTTTTATGCCAACAAAAAACCGCCCGTAGGCGGTCTAATGTCTTTATTAAGCGCCCATCGCACCAAGTACGAACTGAGTAATCGCAAAGGCCATCAACGAGATGATGAGACCGATGATGCCATAAAGGATGGTATCCTTTGCCTTCTTGAGCTTCGTTGCGTCACCCTGAGATGTTGCATAGCTAACGCCACCAAGGATGATCATGATAACAGCCACAATACCGATCACGACATACACAGCATTGAGAATCATCTGAATCTGCTGTTCGAGCGTTGCGCCACCGCCTTCATCTGGATCAACAGAGTCGAGACCCTGCTTTGCCTGCTCGGCTGCGGTTGCGAAAATCTTTACAATACTATTCATTCATTTTCTCCTTTGACCTATTTATACCTTATTCCTAGAATTGATTCAAGATAAAGTTCGTAATCGCAAACGCCGCAATCGCTACGATTAAACCGATAACGGCATAAATAATAGTGTTCTTAGCCTTGGTTAGCTTGTTCGAATCGCCCTGAGATGTCGCATAGCCAACGCCGCCAAGGATAATGAAGATTACCGCAGTAATACCGATAACGATATATACGCTATTTAGGATAATAGCGATGGCGCCACTTGCGGTCGCCCCAGTCCCAGCATTTTCATACGACTCTTTTGTCTGCTCGCTGATTCCTTTTGCTATAATTTTCAAAATATCCATATCTTCTCCTTCTAGCTACCGTTACTGCCACCGCCGCCGTTAGTGCCGCTAATTGCGCCGGTCACAAAGGCTGTAATCGCAAATGCCATCAACGTAATAATCAAGCCAATCGCGGCATATATAATAATATTCTTTGCCTTAACAATCTTCGCGGCATCACCCTGGGAGGTAATGTAATAAACCGCACCAATAATAATCGCAATCGTCGCAATAATACCGACATAGAGGTAAACCGTATTAAGAATATTTTTAATGGTATTCGTGGCATCCTCATCGGACTTTGTACCACAAATCATACTGTAGTTCGGGTCGTCCTTGCTTAAGTAAATACAAGGGTCATCAGCAGCATATGCCGGAATCGAAATCAGCGAACCGAGAAACGCCACGACGAGCGCCAAAATCTTCATCTTCTTTTTCATTTACTCACCTCCTCCTTGGATACCATTTACGACCGTATTTACAATTGTTGCCGCCAGAATAACAATTACCAAGCCAATGATAGAGTAGAGCAGGGTATTCTTGGCTTTCGTCGCCTTCTGCGGATCGCCAAGGCTCGTCGTATATTGAATGCCACCCCAGACAATCATGATACCAGTAATAATGCCAGCCCAGAGGAATGCCGAGTTAAAGATTTCTAGGAAGAACTTGTCACCAGAGTTCCTTGCGCCAGAGATAATGCCAGAAATGACGTTCGAGATAATCGAAGCAGTCATAACCAGCGCCAAACCGATGATAGCGTTCGTAACTGTCTTCTTTCCTCTCATGGTCTTCGTCACATCGCCCTGAGCGAGGATATACTGGAAACCGCCCCACATCACGAAACCAATCGCCAAATAACCGACGATACCAAAGATCATACTAATTACGTTCATCACGAGCGTCCAGACAAACTTGCGCATACCGGCTTCCTTATCGCCGCCACCAAGCTTCTCCGGGGATATCACCTTGCACTCGCCGGTTTTTTCATCGGGAGTATCGGATTCCAGCAATCCGTCATACCAAGCGCGAAGCCCCAAGAAATGGCTCGAGCAAGTATAGTTCGGGCCATCAGCATATACGCTTCCAGCCGGAACTAGCACCGCAGCACCAAGCGCAATCGCCACCACTAAAGCTAGTATCATTTTCTTCATTAAGCAGTCCTTTCTTCGTCTGATTCTACTTTAATTACGCCGGTATCCACTTGAACATTACTAGTCGGTTCAGGAACAAGCAAGTTCATAATTACAGCCAACATCACCCATGCGATCATGCCAACTACCACTTGCATCAAGCGCTTCTTGCCAGTCGCGAGCTGCTGCTCGTTATCGCGCGCCGTCAAGATAAGGACGGCACAAATCACAATGCCGACCGTACCGGCAATCACCACCGTGCCAGTAAGCACGGCGACTATAAACCTCAGGACGCCCTGAATGCCCTCATCGCTATTGCACCAGCTATCAGGGAAGAGCGTCGAGCAATGGTTCGGATCGCCGCCAGGGACTTTCGTGTCCATTTCGCCGCTACCGCCATTGTTGTTATTGTTATTGTTATTGCTGTTGTTATTATTGCCGTTGCCACTGCCGCCACACTGTTTTTCGTCTTCATAATCGGAGACATAGCATCGTGCAGGATATTTCATACCGGCTTCATAATATTTCTTATTGCTGCTTTCGCATGCAGACTGAGCGTTCCCATTACTCTCATGGCAGATCACAACATCGCCGGACTCCATATACGACCGCACCGCCTTGGTAATAAGGCTTTTATTAGTGGCCGCCCATTGAGACTTAAAGTTCACGTGCGATGCTATCTGCGACTCACATTGCGTCGCATCGGAAGAGGCCTTCCCAAAACCGCAACTACTGAGTTCCGATTTGTGGTAAGTGGTCATCACGTACGCACACCCCTTTTCGTAGAGAGCCGCGCTATCCGAGCTACCAACATCGAAGGTACAGTATATATTACCGTTTCTGCCCGTCGCGCTGGCATCATTGCTGTTTAGCCCCGCAATCCCCACTACGGCAAACACTAGCGCAATTATTAATCCAATTTTTCTTTTCATATCTTTACCTGGTAAAAACCTATTAAGCTTAGCCTAATTATAACATAATTATTTACATCTCCGAGAACCCCCTATATAATCTAGAAATAACTCAAGAACACATCACTTAAGCAAAAGCGTTAAAAATACTATATAATACTTGACGAAAACGCTTATGTGTGCTATAATAGAATAGTTATGGGTAAGCGTGTAAAAAAGCTAGTCTTATCTGTTTTGTTGGCCGTATTCGGGGCATTTAGCCTTGTTGGCCCGGTTTTTGCTACCCCTGTTGATACTGATAACCCGAATGGCAGCCAAACCCCTTCTGTCCGAAATATCACCGGTGACACTGATAAAAACACCGGTACCGATAACCCGAATGGCTCCCAAACTCCATCTGTCCGTAATATTACAGGGGACGACACTGGCGACGATTCCACAGACCCGAATAGCGAAACCGAATCCGAAGCGGCTCAAGTATCCAAATCTTGTAGCGAACAGGTTGGTAGCCTAAGCTGGATTATCTGTCCAGGTACCGGCCTTCTCGGTAGTATTATCGACGGTGCTTACGGCATTCTTACCTCACTCATGCAGGTCAATCCGATCCCGAGCGACGATAGTACCCCTATGTACATCGTCTGGGACTACTTCAAGAACCTCACGAACACCCTATTCGTCATCTTCTTTATCATCGTTATCTTGTCACAGCTAACCGGCATTGGCATCAGCAACTACGGCATCAAGAAAGTTTTGCCGCGCATTATTATCGCAGCAATCCTCGTAAACCTCAGCTACATCATCTGTACGCTCGCCGTCGACCTCAGTAATATCTTCGGCATCGGTCTCCGTAGCGTCTTCGAAAATATCGAAAATATCGCCGTCAGCAACGGCTCCATCTCTGATGTTGCCCGCAACATTTCCGCCTCATCCATCATTGCTGGCGTGATTGGCGTCGGCGGCGCAACCGCCGCTGTCGGTGGCGCGCTTGTCGCATTCGGTGGTCTCGAAGGTGCAATCTGGATGCTCATCCCGATTATCCTCTCAGGCGTCTTTGCCGTTGTTTCCGCGCTTATTACGATGGCCGCTCGTCAGTCCCTCATCTTTATTCTCGCGATGATCTCGCCACTTGCACTCATCGCCTACATGCTTCCGAACACCGAAAGCTGGTTCAAAAAATGGTATCAACTCTTCATGCGCATGCTCGTCTTCTATCCACTCTTTAGTATTTTGTATGGCGCATCTAGCCTTGCCGGCCTCGTTATTATTACTTCGTCCATCAGCGACAATGCCGCCGCTAACTCCCTTGGCGTCATCCTCGGCCTTGCCGTCCGCATCTTGCCGCTCTTCGCTTCAATCCCGCTTATGAAGATGTCCGGTACTGTCCTCGACAAGGTCGGCGGGGTCTTCAGCAAGCTTACTACCCCAGTTGCCGCCGCAGTCGGTGGCTACGCTGGTTCCCAGCAAGCCCTCGCAAAACAGAAGCATGTCGCTCAGTCCAAGACGCCTTCTGGCCGCCTCGCTCGCTACCTCAAACAGCGCGAATATAACCGCGCAGAGGAAGCAAAGCGCTTTGCCGCCCAGGGCCAGGACGAGATGGAAACCAACTACATGCGCAGCCGTTATAACCGCAAGGGCCAAGTCAATGCTCGCGGTAAGAGTATTTACCAGGGCCAGCAGATGCAACTTCACAACAAGGCTGTTCGTCAACAAATTGAAAACGACTTTGACGAAGGCTTTGCTCATGATGGCACCGATAAGCGCGTGAAGGCAACCGATCGCCGCTTCATGGAACGTGTCAACAATAAGATCGACGACGCGATCATCGAAGAGCATATCGCTAATACCCGCAAGACTGTTGTCCAACGCAACAACGATGTTAAGCGTGCCGAAACCATTCGCGCCGCTCTCCAGACTGAAGGCAACAACTTCGATAACCACATCCAACAGCAAGTCCTTGCCGGCTTCAATATTGACAGAGTCAAGCTCCAGCAAGCCCTCGACAAACAGGCTAACGGCATCACTCTTACTGATGCGGAGAAAAATATTATCAATGCCCATAACGAGGGTAAGAACTTCGTACTCGCCGACGCTATGGCTATTAAGCGCAAGGCCGACAACGTCATGAAGAGTACTATGTATGAACTTCTCGACGATACTTCTGCCGGTAGTGTGCCAAAGGCAAAACTTATCGAATCCTTCAAGACAAAGGACTACAACTCGATGAGCGCCGCCATCGCTGTTATGGCTAAGCGTGGTGACCACGGCGATATTATTGAAGTTCTCCGCGACCACTCCGCCGAAGTTGTTGGCGACGATGATCCAAACAATATTCGCTTCCAAAAGGAGCTCAACGATATCTGTCTCTCCCTCAAGGGCGAAAACACTGTCCTTTGGTCTTATGGTAAGGCGAACATGATTCGCCGCGGTAAGCACGACAACGGTTCTCAGGATCTAATCGCAGGCTTTACGGACTTTGCTTCCTTCGTTGAAGGTAAGAATGCCGAAGGCGATATCGACTTCTACAGCGCCGCTACCCAGCAATCGCTCAAGAATCTCCACGATTCGCTCGACAATGGAACCAAGTCCTTTACGGCTACTGATGGTCCTGCCGCTCTTACGACCGCTGAGAAAAACCTCCTCAAGGCTGAGAAGACCTTCAATATGATTGATATGCGCAAGATCTTCGAGAACGTCCGCGACAATAAGATCGTCGGCGATATGGACCGCACGGTCTTCAACAAGATGCTCGACTTTGCCGTCGGTGACGAGGCGCATGGCGTCGCGCCAATCGACATGAAGGAATACTACATGACTTGGGTCAAGGGTTATCGCGACTCTGTCTGTTCCGGTAAGATGGATGGTGAGCAGCTCGACTCGTTCAACAACTACTTCACGATGGGCTTCGGCTCCGAGAAGCAGGCGCTCTATGAACGCGAGGCGCTCGACGAATACGGCAACGTCAGACATAGAGACGACGGCTCTATCATCTATAACTACGATATTGTCGACGAAAAGATCAACGAGTTCTTCCGCGATATGGGCGCTAACCAGCTTGCAAGTCTCAAGACTGCCACGCTCTTCAAGTTCAGCGATACTCTAAACGATATCGATAGGAAGCATGGCATGGCTGACGCCGACATCTACGACTTGGTCGAATGCCAAGACGGTAAGACGCGCAAAATCAACAAACGCGTCAAGGAATTGCTCGCCGGTGAAATCGCAAGCCTTAACAAGGCAAACATGAACGGCACCCGCTCGGGTATGAACCCAATTCTCCGCGAGCTACTCGGCATCAGTACCGACAAACCGCGCAACCGATAAAAATCAGCCGCTCAAAAGGGCCAGACCGAAAGGGAACTGGCCCTTTTTCTATTGCGTTTATGCTAGAATATAAGTATGGCCCAATATAAGGTCCCACAAGATGTAGAGGCCGACGATAAACTCATCGGTCCATTTAGCTTTCGCCAATTTGTCTACATAATGATTGCCTTCGGCTTAGCCGTTGCATGCTTTTTCTTGTGGCAAATTTTTCCGCTTCTTATTCTAATTCCAATCCCGATTATTATCTTGCTCGGCATTCTTGCGCTTCCAATCAAAAAAGACCAGCCAATGGAGACTTACCTCTCCGCCGTTGTCGATTTTTATACGAAACCCCAAAAGCGTTATTGGATGCCAGGCCAAGTTGACAACTCGATTACCATCTCCGCGCCAAAGAAGGCCGAAGCTGAACGCACCAAGGGTCTCAGCCAAGAAGAGGTCAGCCGCCGTCTTTCCTTCCTTTCCGATGTTGTCGATACTGAAGGTCGTTCGATCCACAATTCTAACCTTCGCGACGACGTTGCTGCCGAGGCCGACGCTGCTACGGACATCTTCGAAACCAGCGAAACATATACCATCGACAAAAGCATTCAGCAGAGCACGGAAGATCACCATCGCCAGCTCGTTGAACAAATGCGCACCGCTATTGAGAACAAAAATAGTCTCCAGCCTCAGGCTGCTCCAACTATTTCTCATCAAATCGTGCAGCCGGCACCGGCGCCAGCTCCACAGCCGGTTCTTCCAGCTCCACAGGCCGCTGGTCCACAACCAGCCGCTCCGGCTCAGATTATTACTCCAGCCGAAACCCCAGTCGCCGCTCCAACCGCGAACATCCCTCCTATTGCGCCGCCAGTTATGGCCAAACCAGACATGACAAGCGCCGTGGTCGTTCAGCCAGATCTCGAAGAAATCCATGAAGCAATTACTGCGCCAAAGCCGCCGGAAGATATTTCCACAGAAGTTCCGGCAGAAGCGCCAAAAGGCATATCAGCCGACACCGAGCTAGAAGCCCCAAGGCCAGTTCCGATTCCGGAATACGAGGAACCAGAAGCCCCGGAACTCGAAACAAATCCAGAACCTGAGCCAGAATCAACCGAAAGCAACGAAGATAATCAAGAAGTATATATATCATTACATTAAGGAGTCAAAACAGTGCAACCAAATCAAATACAACCACCAACAAACCCAGGCCAGCCGCTTCAAGCGCCGACTGCGCCTCAGGCTTTTAATCCACAAATGCAGGCTCAGCCTGCTCAACCAGTCGCCCCTCAGGCGATGGCCGCACAACCAGCAGCTCAGCCTCAACAGACTCCACAGGCCGCCGCTGCACGTCCGGCACGCCGCGACACTCCAACTTCTACGCAGCACACCCTCATCTTCTCTGAGCTCCGCGACTCCATGGTAATCATGAAAGATGGTTCTTTCCGCGCTGTTGTTGCTTGTAAATCCATCAACTTCGACCTCATGTCCGAGGCTGAACGCGAATCCGTCGAGTACTCCTACCAAAACTTCTTGAACTCGCTTGACTTCACGGTCCAAATTCTCATCCGCTCTCAGCGCGTCGATATCGCGCCATATATTGAGCGCCTCATGGACCTCCGCCGCAAGAACGACAACATGCTCCTCGGCGTATTGATGGATGATTACATCAACTTCATCGACATCTTGAGCCAAGAAGCAAACATTATGGATAAGTCCTTCTTTATCGTCATTCCTTACTACTCATCAAAGGAAGCAGAGAAAGCTCTCGAACAATCCAAGAACTTCTTTAAGTCCTTCACAAAAGACAAAACCCCACCAATCACCCGTATCGATCGTGCCGTTTATGACAAAGCAATCACCGAAATCAACAACCGTGTCGAAACCGTCATTTCTGGCCTCTTCCAAATCGGTGTTCAGGCCGTTCGCCTCAACACTCAAGAACTCAGTCAGCTCTATTACAACTTCAACAACCCAGGCGAAGCCGTTCGCGAACCGCTTGGCGATTTCAGCAAAGTTGCCCAGTTATATGTAAGAAAAGCGCAACCAGGGGAGGAGATTTAATATGGCAAAGCAAAAACAACTCAGCGCCGCCGACATCGCGGCCCAAGCCCAGCTTCAAGAAGAAGTCGAAGCGCAGCGCGCCTTTGAGGCGGGTATTACCACCCTCCGCGACACCATCGCACCGTCAAGCCTCGAATTTCAGTCCGATCATTTCCGTATCGGTACGAAGTATGGCCGCACTATTTATGTCTACGCCTACCCACGCGCGCTTCTAACCGGTTGGCTCAGTGCCATTATTAATATGGATGAGGTTCTCGATATTTCGATGTATGTCTATCCTGTCGAAACCGCCATCATCATGAAGAACTTGAGCAAAAAGGTGACTCAGCTCGAAGCTAGCATCAATATCAAGAACGAAAAAGGTAAAGTTCGCGACCCAGAGCTCGAAGCCGCCATCAACGACGCCGAGGAACTCCGCGACCAACTTCAGGTCGGCGCCGAACGCTTCTTCCGCTACGCACTATATATTACTATCTATGCCGATTCCATCGAAGAACTAAACTTTGTCCAGCAAAAAGTTGAAACCATCTTTGGCCAGCAAATGGTCAAGACCAAGGTTGCAAGCGCTCAGCAAGAGCAGGGTATGAACAGCACCATGCCGCAATGTACTGATCAACTCCAGATTCGCCGTAACATGAACACCGGCGCAGTCTCAACCAGCTTCCCATTCACTTCCGCTGACCTCACTCAGGAGAAGGGTATTCTTTACGGCATCAACATGCACAACAACGGTCTCGTGATTTTTGACCGCTTCTCGCTTGAAAACGCAAACATGGTCGTCTTCGCTAAGTCTGGTGCAGGTAAATCGTTTACCGTGAAGCTCGAAGCGCTCCGCTCGCTCATGGTTGGCACAGATATCCTCATTATCGACCCAGAAAATGAGTATCAGAAGCTTGCCGATGCTGTTGGCGGCGCCTATGTCCGCCTCAGCCTCAACTCCGATGCTCGCATTAATCCATTCGATTTGCCAAAGGTTGTCGATTCCGAAGACGCCAACGATGCGCTTCGCGCCAACCTCATTACGCTTCACGGCCTCCTCCGCCTCATGCTCGGCGGTGCCGTTAATGGCGTAGGCCTTACTCCAACCGAGGAAGCCGACCTTGACCAGGCACTTATCGATACCTATGCTCGCGCCGGTATTACCAACGACCCGCTCACTCATACCGCACCTCCTCCGACCATCATTAATCTTTACGATACTTTACTCCATATGGGCGGCACTGGTCCTAGCCTCGCTCAGCGTCTCCGCAAGTACACTACCGGTACTTTCGCTGGTATTTTCTCGCAACAAAGCAATATTGATATTAACAACCAAATGGTCGTCTTCAATATTCGCGACCTCGAAGACGAGCTCCGCCCAGTCGCTATGTACATCGTCTTGAGCCACGTCTGGAACATTATCCGCGCAGAGAAGAAGAAGCGCATGCTCATCGTCGATGAGGCTTGGCATCTCATGAAATACGAGGATTCCGCAAACTTCCTCTTTAGCCTTGCTAAGCGCGCACGTAAGTATTACCTCGGTCTCACTACTATTACGCAGGACGTCGAGGACTTCATGAGCACCAAGATGGGCCGCGCTATCGTGAACAACTCTTCGATGCAGCTTCTCCTCAAGCAGAACCCTGCCGCTATCGACGTTATGTCCGATGTCTTCAAGCTTACCGACGAGGAGCGCAAACGTCTTTCGAGCTTCCCAGTCGGCCAAGGCCTCTTCTTCGCCGGCCAAAACCACGTCCATATTCAGATTGTGGCTTCCGAGACCGAAGAATCACTCATCACCACCAACCCAGCAGACAAAAAATAACCCGCTTATAGTGGCTTTAACACCTTAAATATTGTATAATTAATACGTATTATGGTGGCAAAACCACAAGGTCAAAAGTATCGTCTTCCGCACGATCCATATAATAATATGGAGCGACCAGATTTTCTTGCTCGCGAAACTCTTTCCCAAGCTGAATCAGACCTTCCTGCAATCCAAAAAGAAGCAGAGCTCGTCAGGCATCACTCGACCCCTCACCGCAAACATTCCGCAACAACTCGTCTCCGACAATCCGAAGAAAACCAGCAGAGCACCCTCGCTAGCAAGCCCTTCCGCAATAACGTCGCTGGGCGCACTAGCCTCCAGCTTAGCCGTACCGAGCATAAACGCCTCCCTCATCTAAAAAAGTTAGCCCCAGCTTCAATTATTACTATTCTTCTTGCTGGCGGCGGATTACTATTTTATTTCTCCCAGACCATGCTCCCGGCACATCTTTCTAGTGCTTACACGGCAGCAACCGACATTCAGTATCCATCCTACATTTCGCGTAACCAGCGCCTCTTCAAGTACATGATGGATGGTGGCAACCAACTCAAGATGTCAAATAAGCTTACGATGCGCTACACGTCTTTCACTCCGTACATGAAACGCCGCCTCGCAAAAAACGGCATTCAGGTTGGTTACGTCGACGCCGACGGTAGCTTCAATACCAAACAGCTCATCGCTAACAACCGCACCGTTTTGAAATATGGCGACGAAATAATTAGTGCCGACGACTTCCAAACCAAATTCGCGAACGACGCAAACTTCCGCGAAGCCTACACAAGAGCAAAGCGCGGCCGCGTTGCTGGCTTCTTCGATAATTCCGCCGACAATTTCATGACGGAACAAAGTGTGACCCGTAACAACCTCAGAAACCACCACGATACCGGCAACGCCGAAATGGATGACGCAAACTTCCGCGAAGTCGTCAACAACCACGTAACCGGCTCCGACGCCAGCGTCAATTCCGTTCATTCAAGAACCGGCGACGAAGACGAAGTTGGCAAAAACGGCGACACGATTGAAGCGAGCAAGCTCGAAGGCGACACACCAGAAATAAAAGCTCGCACTCTTGTTAATGGCCTCGTAAGCAAAGTCGAAAAGGGAACCGGCGTCGCCAAATACGCCTGCGTTGGCCTTCGTGTCGCAAATATGGCCGCAGTAACCGTCACGGCCTACCAGATTTTCCAGTCCATCGCTTATTTCATGAGTTTATCCGAACCAATTAGCAAAACTATCGCAGTCGGAGGCGATTCTTCCGCCACAAACGCAGCTCTAAACTTCTTCACTCGGGTCACCGATTCTACTGTTCAATATGTCGACAATGATGGCAAAATTAGAAACGAAACCGTGACCGGCTCGCCGCTCGAGGCTGACGGCGCTCAGCTTATCCTCGTCGGCACACCAGTCAACCAGAACAAAGTTGCTCCTTACTCGCTGGCAAATATTTTCGGTTCTGCAGCTACCGTTGCTGGACTCTATGACGCTTCCCAAGCGACTTGCGATGGCGTGATTGCCAGCTCCGCCATCGTTTCTCTTGCCTCAAATGCCATGCCAGGCGGCACTCTCGCAAAATTTGTCGTTAATGCCGTAGCAAATACCGTTGGCGGCATCGCAATTACCGCCGCCGTCGGCGCAATTGTGCAAACCATTATTCCTTATGTAGCGAGGATATTCACGAATGACATTTTTGAACGTTATCACGGTATTCCGGGTGGCCATTTCTTTACCCAAGGCGGCGCCGCCACAAATTTCAAGCTCGCCACCCAGGCCAGCGCCTTCATGCCGGCAAGCGAAGAGTATGTTAAAGAGCAGAATCGCAAAACTACAGTTGTACTCACGCAAGAAGCTGAAATCGATCGCCTCAGGCGCAGTCCATTTGATGCTTCGAGTCCAAACACCTTCCTCGGCTCTCTCCTCTCAAAGCTCTCATTCTCGGTCGTCGGATCTAAGCTCGGTAATGGTCTTGCCGGCTTCGGCACACTCGTTCGTAACGCATTCCGAAAAGTCTTCGATCCAACCGCAAGTGCTGCCGACGAAGAGATTGCCTACACTTCAAGCTACGGTAGCTGCGGCAACAGCACCCTCGACACTGTTTGCGATATTTATGGCAATGTCATTCCAGCCCGCGACTACTCCACTATCAATCTCAAACCAGACGACAAGAAATATAACTCCGTCATCGGACCAAATCTCGATAGTGATGGCAAAATTATCAAAAACTCAGAGCTCGCAAAGTTCATTAGCTTCTGCGTAGAGCGCGATTCGCCGTGGGGCGTACTCGACGCGAACATTATGAATGCGCTCCAAACCGATTTCGGCATCGTAGGAAACAACCTTTATCTCGTTGAAGATGCCGTCGATATCATTAATGCTGCCGAGGACGAAGCGAACCGCCCATGGGGTACCGGCGAAATCTGCACGATGAGCAAAGATAACCCTCGTTGGGATAGCGAGTTTAAATATTATCAGGCCTACGTCGAAGATATGCGTGTTCTCAACGAGTATGAAGAGGGCGAAGACACCGCCAGCCTCAACCCGGTTCTCGCCTACTCAAAAGAATACAAAGCAGAACATCCAGACGATACTTCTTTCGAAGGAACTCTTGCTCGCATTTCTGGTTACACCAAAGACGATATTTCGTTCTTGCTCGAATTCACTCGTTACTCATCCGAAATCGCAAATTACGACTATTCTAATCTGTTCGTCTTCGGAAAAAATCAATCCGAATTTGTCGGCGAGCCAGAAAATTTGGAAACCGAAATCCCGCAAATTCTATCGAGCATTCCTTACGCTACAAATCTTTTCGTCGATCGAAGGAACTACACAGTATGAAACCAGCCCTAAAAGCATTACTCATTAGTTTCGTTGCCTCAATTCTAATATTGAATCCAGCTTTTGCCGCAATTCCAAGTGAAGACGTCCTCGATTATTATGACCAAAACGGCGTCTATTATTACAACGAGGTTGGCGGCGAAGATGCCTGCAACTCAGTCTCCACAATTCTTTCCGGCGATTCGATCGAAGAAAAAATTTGGAATTATTTCATTAAAAAAGGTTTTAATGACGCCCAAACCGCCGGCATTCTCGGCAACGCTATGGTCGAAAGCTCCCTCGAGCCAACTCGTGCCAGCAATGATACCTTCTGGGGACTCTTCCAATGGGGCTATGGTCGCAAAGACAAACTCTTCACTAAGCTAAGAAACGCCGGCCTCAGTCAGTACACTAGTAGCGAATATTGGGGAATCGGAGCAAGCAAAAAAATTGCGGCGGCCGACCTCGATCGCGTCCTTGCCGTTGAGCTAGACCACGCCACTTCCGAAACCGATCGCAACTGGCAAACCGAGATTAAAAAACAAAGCACCCCAGAGGCTGCTGCCGAAGTTTTCCTAACTTTGTTTGAGCGCGCCGTAAACGGTAAGTCCGAAATCCTTTACTACGAACCGTTCGTCGGACAGCTCTACCAGGGCGCAAAAAAGCGCCGCGATTATGCTCGCGAATTCTACAAGAAGTATAGTGGCAAAGGTATCGCTGCATCCGGCACTTCCGGCGGCGCCGAAAACGGCCACAATCTCACAATCATCGGCGACTCCATCACGTTCTTCTCGAACGCCTCGATTCGCAGCCAATTCAGCGATCTCGACTCAAGTGATATTAACGCCAAGAGCGGACGCCAATGGCACGAAGGCGTAAAAGTCGCCAAAGAAATCAAACTTCATGACACCGTCATCTTCGCCCTCGGCACCAATAGCGAGGACCTTACCGAGAAGAAAGTGTCTGAAGCAATCAGCACAATTGGCGCCCAACGTCGCATCGTTCTTGTTACAAACTACGACATGAACAACCCTCACCGCTTCGATTCAAACAACGAAATCTTCCGCAACTTCGCAAAGAAACACTCAAATATTTATCTCGCCGACTGGAAAACCGCCATTTCCGAAAAGGGCTGGGATTACATGGCCGACGGCTTCCATCCAAACGCCAAGGGCCAAAAACTCTTTGCCGAAACTCTCTACAAGGCCGTTAATGGTAGTCTCGACGCAAAGGGCTGTAGCGTAAATAGCGAATTTACCGCACTCGTCAAAGCCTATGCTTGGCCAGATTTCCATAAGGCTCCATACACAAACCGCATGCCAGAATATGCCAATGCCGTCAGCAAATCTTCTGCCGAAGGCCGCTATGTTGGTGGTTGGGCGCGCGGCGTGCAGGGCATCGACTGCGGCGGCTTCGTTACCATTCTCGTCCAAAATTCCGGCATCGCCAAAAATTACAACGATGGCAAAGGCGGCACTTGGGCTCAGGAACGCTGGGTCAAAAACCACAGCTGGATTCTCCTAAACAAGAATTCCGATACGCCAGTCGACACTAGTATTCTCCAGCCAGGCGACGTCGCCTTCACAAACGGCCACACCTTCATTTATGTTGGTGAAATCGAGGGCTTCAATTCCGTCATCGCCTTCGCATCATGGGGCGAGGACACCGCTCGTGCGCCAATGGCCGGCAAAGAAGATCTTCTCCACGGTAAAGGCGGTACCGTTCGTTGGTATCGCAATCCAATGTATTCCACAAATTCCACCACAACCTATTCTACAAACGAGAGGAATAACTAATGAATTTACCAAAGAACTTAACTAGGAATCAAAAAATAGTATTAGCGATCGTTACCTTCTTCTTTGTCTTTGCAATCATTTATTCCGTAATCACGCTCATTAATCGCATCGGTAAAGTTAAGACGATCGTGAAATACGCACCATATAGCGCCACCGTTACGCTTAACGATGTTCCCGTCGCAAACAACGCCACCGTCTGGCTTCTTCCAGGCGAATACAATCTCAAGGTCGAATATAATCATTTTGATTCCTATAGTGACACTATTACAATCTCCGAGGACAGCAACGCAATCGTAGGCGTTCTAAATCCTAGCGATAGCGAAGGCGAAGATTACTTAAGCAAACATGAACGCGAGTTCGTCGATGCGGAAGGAAAAGTCGGCAGCACACTCTCTCAGCAAGGCGCAAAATTAAAAGAGAAGTACCCAATTCTCAACTATCTCCCAATTAATAATTCTTTATATTCTATTAGCTACCAATATGACGACAACGATAAGCCAGTGGTTAATGTAAAAGCCGATCCAGAAAACCTCGACATCGCTATCGAAAAACTCAAGCTCCTAAAAGACGTTAATTTAATTGACGTGAATCTAGTTTTTCATACTCCAACTGAATTCTCGAACTATAGCGAAAATGCCGAGGAAGATCCAGCCGCTTTCATTAAAGCTGCCTTCGGTCTCACCGATAAATATGTCATCAATGCAGGAAAGTATAACGGCGACTATTATTACACTAGCTTCTATATTAACGATTACAACCGCGCCCTCGACTATGCGCATTATCGTATCATCCTAAAGAAACAAAAAACCGGCTGGTCCGCCATCACAACCCCTCAGCCTCTCTTCACGAAATATAATACCAACAAAATCCCAGAAAAAATTCTTACTGCTACAAACTCATATTAACCTGCATCTCTGCCGGAACATTTGTGCTAGTAATGATTTTTTGGTAGTTTTTAAAGTTATGAATCAAATGTTTTTGTCTCGTCTCATCGAGCTCAGAGAAAATATCGTCTAAGAGGACCACCGGCTGCTTTCCGGTTTCTTTTTCGAGTATTTCTGCCTCAATAAATTTCAGAGCCAGAATAATACTTCGCATTTCGCCACGCGACGCCGAGCCATCAGCATTCTTGCCATTAAACACAAATCCATAATCATCACGATGTGCACCGAACGACGTATAACCGAGAATTTTATCGCGCTCGAAGTTCTGTGAAAGCCGCGCCAAATATTCATTTTCATCAACATTCTCGCCAAGATATTCAATATAACATTCATCCTTATTATTCGCGATACTCTGATAATTGCTCGTCATAAGCTCATTTATTTTCTTCAGCACCTTCAGGCGCGTCTGCTTCAGCTCCACGCCATACTGTGCACAAAGGATGTTCCACGAGAAAATATCCTCCGCACGAATATCTTCGCGCTTCAAGAGATCGTTTCGCTGTTTCAACGCTTTATTGTATCGACTCAAATTCGTCGAATAGTTTAAATCGATCTGACGAAATAGCTCGTCAAAATAATCGCGCCTTCGCGACGGCGAAGATTCAATTAAATATATATTATTTGGCTCAAACAAAACAACGGGGTAATGATACTTCTTCGGTAGCCTCGTTGTCTTTTTCCCGTCAATTTCAAATTCTTTTCTTAACGGATTTTCGCTATAGCGAATGATAATCTTTCTACCATCATTTAGCTCAACCTCCGCTCGGAAGAACTCTTCTTCTTGACGCAAAATCTCCTTATCGGTAGCCTTAAAACTTTTTCCGCGCAGCGCCATATAAATTGCTTCGAGCACCGAAGTTTTTCCACTTCCATTCTCGCCAATAATTAACGTCGTTACGCGATTGCAGTCCAACGCAAACTCATCGTGACAACGGAAGTTTTTCAAACTAATTTTGCGGATAATATTCATTAGCTCTTGAGAGGCATAATAATATGCGTATAATCGTTTTGCTTAGTATTATTTAGAACCACCGGGGCAATTTTGCTAGAAATCTTAAACTCGATCTCATCATCTACGAGCGCATTTAAGGCATCGAGAAGATAGCGCGAATTAAGCGTAATCTTTCCATCTTCACTAATATCCGCCTTAATATCGGAAGAGTTTTCGCCAAGCTCACTTGCTACTGCTGAAATAGAGAAGACACCTTCATCTTTCTTAGCTTCACAGACCACCGATCCACCAGAATCCTGCGCGAAGAGCGCAGCCACTTTTGTCATGCGCGTAATTTCATTCTTATTAAGCTTCACGACTAGCTTACTCTTTTCCGGGATCAACTGCCTATAGTCAGGGAAGCTCGCATCAATCAGCTTAGAAATGATCATCACTTCGCCAAGTTTGAAGCAAATCAAGTTTTCATCAACCGACACCTCGATATCTTCCATGTCATCAGAAATCGAAGAGAGAACCTCGCGAAGAGCAGACACCGGCACAATCGCCTTAATTTCATCCTTCACATCACCAACTAGTTTTTTATCAGCCAAACGATAGCCATCGGTTGCCGCAACAAACAATTCTTCATTATTAGTATTAAAGAAGACGCCCGTAAGAGCAGGACGAGTAGTATCGGTACTTGCCGCAATAATTACCTGGCCGAGCGATTCCTTGAATTCCTCGACAGACAGTTTAAATACTGCCGCCTTCTTCTCGTCAATAGTAGGAATTTCTGGATAATCATCAGCCGCCATTCCATTCATCATGGATTTATATTGATCAGCTTCAATTGTCAGCTTATTATCCTTAGTGGACAACTTCACGGTTCCTTTCGGTAAGTTCGAAATAAAGCTTGCAAGTAATCTTGCTGGTACAGTAATGGTGCCTTCTTCTAAAATCTTTGCATTTACATATTCAACTGTTGCCAACTCTAAGTTGGTTGCTGTTAATATTAATTGCTTCCCATCAGCTCTAATGAGAATATTGCTAAGTATTGGTAGACCAGCTTTAGTGCTAGCTGCTACACGACTAACAATGTTTAATGCTTTTGCTAGTCTTTCTTGTAGAACTTCAACTTTCATCCTTTTCCTTTCCTTCCTTTATATATTTAGTAGTAATAGTAAGCTATGTGTAAAATGTGTAAAAACTCCTCTTTTTAAGATGAAAAACCTTTAAAAACCATGTATAAAACTGCTGCGAAAAACTACTAATTATTTGTGAAAAACCACCAACTTTGTGGGTAAAACTAAAAGCAGTGATTTTTTCCACAAATTTTGCGCACAAGTTATTAACGGACTTTTCTTCATACTTTTGAACAAGTTTTTCACAATTAGTTTGCATAAATCTTTGCCTTCAGCTCTGAAATTTGTTCACGGAAAGAGAAATCATTCTTAAGATTATTATTCACCATCTTAATACCGTGCATGATAGTAGTGTGATCCTTCTTAAATTCGAGACCAATCTTTACTGTGCTGAGGTTGAGCTCTTCATTTAAGAGGAACATTGCGACCTGGCGGGCATTTTTAATATCTTTTAGGCGGCTAGTTCCAAGAAGATCCTTTGCGGTGAGACCGTAATATTTAGCCACGCGCTCAATGACTTGTTTTGGCGAAAGGCGCTTCGTGCCGGTTCCGGCAGAAATAGCGGTGAGATCATTTACAATATCCACGGTTGGAACCCCTCTGAGTTCCGCGAGTGCCAAGACTCTATGTAGTGCACCCTCGAGGTCGCGAATATTAGTATTAACTGCTTCGGCGAGTTTCTCGACGGTTTGGCTATCGAGATCTGCTCCGAGTAGTTCAGCCTTCATCTTAATAATTGCGCAGCGCTCTTCGAATCCAGGCATCTGGATATCTACTGGAAGACCCATGGTTAAGCGGGAAGAGAGGCGCGGGTCGACCGTAGCAATTTGGTTTGGTAGCCTATCGCTACTAACGATAATCTGCTTGTTTTCCTTATAAAGGTCATTAAAAGTATGGAAGAATTCCTCTTGGGATTTTTCCTTTCCGACAATACCCTGGAAGTCGTCGACGATCAAAACGTCGACTTTGCGGTATTTTTCCTTAAAGCCGTCAAGCTTTTTCTGGATAGAAACGATAAAGTCGTTATAGAACTCTTCGGTCGTAACGTAACGCACCTTCTTTTCTGGGTATTTCTCGTGGATAGCATTACCAATGGCCTGAATAAGGTGAGTCTTACCGGAACCGGAGCTTCCATATATAAAATATGGATTATAGCGTTTACCGGGGTTTTCGATCACGGCCTTTGCGGCGCTCACGGCGAGGTCGTTATTTTTACCGACTACATAATTGTCTAAAGTATATTCTGGTCGAAGTCCAGATTTTGCAGTGTTCAGGCTTTTCTTTGTCGGAGCGCTAGTGGTATTAATAATAGGCTGAGTTTTTTCAACCTTCACACCGCCGCGGATTGGCCCTTTAGTTGGCTCCTTGCTTTCGACGATTTCGAGTTTCTTGTAATCAATCTTTGCTGCCTTTAGGGCATCAAGAATAGCAGTCTTATATTTTCCTTCGTACTGCTTCTTAATAAAGACGCTCGGAACAATGATTTGTAGGGTGTCATCAATCTTGTCGAACTTGACCTTACTAAAGTAAGTCTTGAAGGCCGTCTCGCTGACGTTCTCTTCAATTTCGTCCAAAACTGATTGCCATTCGTTAGGCATTTGACCTCCTTTTCTCCCCTTTATTATACAGAGTTTTCCACAGTTAAAAAAGAAATTTAAAATATATTCTAATAGTTGAAACGCAGTAACAGATTAGATTTTTCCACATACCTACGAAGAACAGGGAAGAAACTTGTGGAAAAAAACTTGAAAAATGTGGAAAAAATCATTATAATAGACATAATTTGATTAATAAAACAATAATTAGAAAGTCAGGAAAATATTTATGCCAAAGCGTACTTATCAGCCTCACAAGCGCCAGCGCAAAGTTGAGCACGGTTTTCGTAAACGCAACGCTACGGTGAATGGCCGCAAGGTCCTCGCTCGCCGTCGCATTAAGGGTCGCGCACGCCTTACTGCTTAAGCGATGTTATCCAAAAGATACAGATTTCATTCACGTGGTGGGGTAAGACATACCTATCAGCACGGCAAAACCATCAGGGGGTCAAAGATCTCCCTGGTTTTTGCTGTGAACGCGCGTAGCCACCAGCGCTTCGCGGTAGTAGTTAGCAAAAAAGTATTAAAGTCCGCCGTCGGCCGCAACCGCATTCGCCGTCGTATCTATGAGGCTATCCGCCTCGAGCATCCAAACTTCAAGGAAAGCCTTGATTATATATTTGTCATTTATTCAAAAGAAATCCTCACCATGGACTTTGAAGAGCTCCGCTCTCTAGTTCACGATTTACTTATTGAGACAAAAAAGATATAATTAACCCTATTAGGGAGTGTGTAAAAAATGTTTGATTTAATTGACATGATCATTGTTCGCCCAATCGTGAATATCTTTTTTGCGATCTATTCTCTCGTTGGCGACTTCGGTATCGCGATCATCTTATTCGTTATTTTAGTAAAAATCTTCATGTGGCCACTCATGAAGCGTCAGCTTCATCAGACCCGCATCATGAAGGAGATTCAGCCGGAACTTGCTGAGATTAAGAAGAACTGTAAGGGTAACCGCCAGCTCGAATCTCTCCAGATGATGGATCTTTATAAGCGTAAGAATGTGAAGCCTTTCCGCTCCTTCCTTACGATTCTCATTCAGCTTCCACTCTTTATTAGCCTCTTTACTGCAATTAACGTTGTTGCTCGCCCACGCGAGAACTATAATGTTGACCACTCGGCTTATTCTTTCATTAAGCCACTCCGCAACATTAACGAAATTATCCCGAAGCAGACAAAGTATCTCGAAGAGGTAAAAGCCTATACCGAGAAAAAAGAAGAAGAGAGGGGCGACGTTCCGGTTTATGAGTTCGAGCCAAAGCTCTTCGGCCTCGTCGATCTTTCGGTCACGGCTGGCTTTACTTCAGTTAGCTCTGTTATCATCTTGATCTTTGCGCTCGCTTCGGCAGCAACGCAGTTTATCATGTCGCGTCAGCAGGACCCAACCCGCGGCGGTAAAAATGGTAAGAAACGCACAGTTCGCCAGATTCTTAAAGACGCCGCAAAGGGCAAGGAAGCAAGCCAAGAAGACATCAATGCTGCTGCTCAGGGCCAGATGACCTTCATGATGCCGATGATGATGCTTCTCATTATGATCAGCCTTCCGGGCGCTCTCGTCTTCTACTACCTCTTGAACAATATCATTACGGTCTTCCTCCAAAAGATTATCTTGAACCGCAATTATACCGAGATGGAAGCCGCTGCGGACAAACGTATTTTGAAAGAACTAAAAGACGCTCAAGAAGCCGTCGTTGTCGAGGATAACACCAAGGCAAAGTCGAGCTCCCGCTCTGCGTCAAATAAAAATAAAAAAGAGGAAAAACTCCATATCACTCGTATCTCTGCTTCTAATAAAAAGAAAAGGAGATAATTATGAATACAGACGAATCAATCCGTTTCGCCACCAAATACCTGGAGGACCTCTTGTCCTTCTTCGGTATTAATGTAGCCGTTTATTCGACTATCGAGGATGACGTGATTCAGCTCTCGATCCCTTCGACCAGCATGAACTCGCTCCTCATTGGCAAGAATGCCAACAATCTCCGCGCGCTCCAGCACGTCGTCATGATGACGCTCGTTGCTCGCAACGCCGAGGTTACCCGCGTCAACATTGATATCGCTGACTACAAGCGCCAGCGAGCTGACAAGATCGAGCACCAGGCAGAGAAGTGGGTCCAGGAAGTCCGCCAGACCGGCAAAGAAAAGATTCTCGACCTCAACGCCGCTGATCGCCGTGTCGTCCACCGCTTTGCCCAGGATTACTCAGACATTGAGACCTTTAGCCAGGGCGAAGGCCGCGAACGCCGCCTCCACATCGTGAAGAAAGACATCGCGGAAGAGTAAAAGTTTTACACCAAAAGCCGGCTGTCAGAAGCCGGTTTTTTGTTACTTCCGAATGGCCTCCACCCCTGTAAAACCGAACATGTTCGGTTGACCACATATAATATATATGTTGTGATGCAGTGGAAAAATGTGGAAAAGTACTGCTTATCTTTAATCGGCTGGGCAAAAATGGTAAAATAAGATAATGAATAAAACGTCGATTGATGGGCTAAAGCGTAAATCTACTCCGGTTAATAGCAAAAAAGCTACTAAACGTAGCGCTTCTAATGCTTTCGAAGCCCCAACCACGCGCCTGGAAATTAAAGAGCGTGCTGCATCGAGTCGCATCCAGGAGGCCAAGGCAGTAGAGAAAACCATCAACGACGATAGAGAACAAGCAATAAAGGATTTTTTCAACGAAGTGAAGGACGTTAATCCCACAGATTTAACTGAGGTTCCAAAAAAGGAACGCAAGAAGGAAAAGAAGAAAAAACAGAAAAAGCACAAAGTGCTTAAGCGTGTGATTATTATCATTTTGATCCTTCTTCTTGGTGCCGGTATTGCGGTTTACGCCTACTTTAATGATTTTGTCGCAAAGATTACCGATGGCGGTAGCCTCCTCGGCTTAATCTTCTCTGATCCAGATACGCCGCTCGCAAAAGATGAATATGGCCGCACGAATGTCCTTATCTTTGGCACAGAGGGCTACAATATGGACGACCCAAATTATGATGGTGGTTTCCTTACTGACTCCATGATGCTCCTCAGTATTAATCAGGACAATGGTGACGCGAAGGCGATTAGCTTGCCGCGCGACCTCAAGGCCACTCGTACCTGTACTTCTACGAGCAAGTTCAACGAGATCTATTATTGCGAATACAGCAAAGCAGACATGAAGTCTGACGATAGCAAGAAGGAATGGGAAAAGAAGGCCGCACATAAGCTTTCTGACGCCTTCGAGCAGGTTCTTGGCGTATCGGTTCAGTATCGCGTCCACGCCAACTGGGCTGCTGTAATTCAGATCGTTGAAGCAATTGGCGGCATCGACGTCGTCTTTACTTATGGCGACCAAACCTGGGACGGCGAAGAAACCGTTATTAAGACTACAAGCCCGAAGGGTCTCGGCGACCTCAACCACCGCAAGAAATATAACTTCGAATATCCAAACGGCCAAGCTATTCATCTCGATGGCACGCAGGCCCTAGCGGTTGCTCGTACGCGCAACGCTTACGGTGGCTATGGTGCAGGGAACGGCAACTTTAGCCGCGAGTATTTCCAGCAGCGCATTATTGAGGCAATCGTCTCGAAGGCCCGTAAGAAGAACCTCTTCGGCGATTTGATGGCGGTTATGAAGATCAAGGATGCCATCGGCGATAATATCCGCACAGACTTCAAAGATACCGAGATTAAGACGCTCGTGAAGCTTGGCGGCACCATTAACTTTACTGCGCTTGAAACCATCTCTCTCTTCGATACTAACGATAAGCCGGCTCCTCTCATGAAGACCGCAAACATCAATGGTATTTCCTACGTCATTCCTTCAGCCGGCGTAAACAGCTATGGCGCAATCCATACTTACATCAAGCGCAAGTTTACCGCGGCGCCGTTTACTTCTGAAAACGCCCAGATTGTTGTCTTAAACGCTACCGCTTCGAATGGTATCGCAAACAAAGAAAAGACCGAGCTTGAAGATGACGGCTACATCGTCAGCTCTATCGGCAATGCGCCGAATGACCAGAGCGGTTTCGACGGAGTTCGCGTCTTCCAAAAGAATGCAAAGCTCGAAAAAACTGCCGCAGCCCTCAAGGATCTCTACAAAGTTGACTTGTCCTCCGAAATTCCAGAAAGCCTGGCAAACTACGAAGCCGACTTTATTGTGATTATCGGCAACGGGTACAAGCACCCTAAATAAGCTGATATAATAGAGATATGAAGAAAATATTAGCAACTGGTGGCACCGGTTATATTGGCTCGCATACCGTAATTGAGCTAATTAACGACGGCTACGAAGTAGACATCATTGATAATCTTTTTAATAGCAAAATTACCGTTCTTGATCAGATCGAAAAAATCACTGGTAAGAGGCCAACTTTCTTCCAGGCCGACTTGCTCGATGAGGCTAAGCTCGACGAAATTTTCCGCGACGGCCACTATGACACCGTTATTCACTTTGCAGGCCTAAAGGCGGTTGGCGAATCGGTCGAAAAACCGCTCGAATACTACCATAACAATATCACTGGGACCGTCTATCTCCTCGAAGCAATGAAGAAGTATGGCGTCCATGAGATCGTCTTCTCGTCTTCCGCTACCGTCTATGGTGTTCAGGACAATCCTGAGTTTGTCGAAACGATGACGACGGGCATGAATCTTACCAACCCATACGGCCGCACGAAGTATTTCATTGAAGAAATCATGAAGGATTATGCGATTGCCGATCCTGAATTTAAGGCAACCCTCCTTCGCTATTTCAATCCAATTGGCGCCCACGAATCTGGTCTTATTGGTGAAGACCCAAACGGCATCCCAAACAACCTCATGCCAATTATTATGTGCGTCGCAGAAGGACGCATTGATAAGCTTCATATTTATGGCGATGATTATCCGACCGCTGACGGCACTTGCCGCCGCGATTACATCCACGTTGTCGACCTCGCAAAGGGTCACGTTGCTGCAATTGAGCACATGAAGAATGGCGTCGAGATTTATAACCTCGGCACCGGCACGCCAACTTCCGTTAAAGAAATGGTGGCCGCATTTGAAAAAGCCAGCGGCAAAGAATTGCCGTGTGAAATTACTGGCCGTCGTGCTGGCGATCTCGCTGAGATGTGGGCAAATGCCGACAAGGCGAAACGTGAGCTCGGCTGGCAAACTACGCTCAACGTTGATGATGCAATGCGCGATACGATTAACTATTTAAATAAGGTAAAGGAATAATATGACAAAGACTAAATTTACATTCAGAAATTATCTCAAGGCACTAAAAGATGCTTGGATTGTTCTCGTAATCTTCTTTGTGCTTGGTGCCGGTGCTGGTGCATTTGTCGCCTTCAAAAAGCCGGTCATGTATGTTTCGACTTCGAAGATCGCCGTCTACAATTCAGCCGTAGATAACGGCGCCGTTACCTCGCCATATACTCAGATTGCAGAATATCTAGCTAGCAAAAAGCTTCTTTCCGAAGTCGATGATGCTATCGGCATCGAAGAAATTCCAGACTATACCGTTGAAGAATTGCCGCGCGGCATCTTTACGATTTCTGTCACCGCGAAGGACGCAGATACCGCAAAGAAGTTTGCTGGCCTTATCGTAAATGACTCGATGCGCATTCTCGCTGGCGTTCTCGGGAATACTGAGGACTATCGCATCACGACTCTCGAAGAAGCTAGCGAAGGCGCTCCTACTGTCACAAATAAAACGCGCATTCTATACCTAGCAATTGCTTCGCTCGGCGCGCTCATTATTGCCGCAATCGGCGTCTTCGTTAAATTCGACTATAGCTCGGAGAAATAATGGCTACCGACAAGAAGATTCTCTCGATCGTCGTTGCCGCCTATAATCGCGGCAGTATGATTGATGATTGTTTGAAGTCTTTTTGTAACGATAAAATCATCAACGATATTGAAGTTATCGTTGTTGACGACGGCTCGACTGACGATACTGCGAAGCGTACTGAAAAATACTGCAAGAAGTATCCGAAATCCATCAAGCTAATTCACCAAGAAAACGCCGGCGCAGGTGCCGCTACAAATACCGGCATTAAGCATGCTACTGGCAAATATCTTCGCCTCGTGGACGGTGATGACTGGGTAAATACCAAAGACTTCGTTAAGCTCGTCGAGTATTTGAAAGACATTGATGTCGACGTAGTGTTTACGAACTACGTTCAGTATCATGACGTAAAGAAAAAAGAACTTGATCCGGTCAAAATTATCGACATGCCGACCGGCAAAAAGTTTAATTTTGACGAATACTGGTATCGTTACAATCCTCCGATTCGTATGCATCACTCGACTTTCCGTACGAGCATCGTTAAAAAACACGTAAAACTCGACAACGGCTATTACACAGATGCGCAATATACTTTCTATCCGACTCCATATATTCAGACTGCTATCTACTATGATTTAAATATTTATATTTATCGCGTGGCGGTAGCCGGGCAGAGCATTAGTCCAGACAAAATGCGCGCCAATCGTGGTCGCCATCATGAAATCCTCGAGCACATCCTAGAGTTTTACGAAGAAGTGTCTCCGAAGCTCACGCCGAACGTCCATCATTATCTCGCACTACAAATATCGGGCTTCATTATTAACCATTTTGACTTCATTCTTCTTGCTCACGAGAAGCATATGGCGCGCGATGTAAAACAACTATTCAAAATGATTCAGAAAAAATATCCAAAGATTTTTAAAGAGCTAAAGGAAGACAAAAAATATCGCGTCACTCTTGGTGGCAACGCGATACTAGTTCATCTTTTTGCGTTTTATCTAAAGAAACGCTACAAGCACTTATAATTTTTCAATCTTCGGGTTGAAGAACATGCCCTGGAAATAGCCCTTGTTTAGCGTGTGGAGGCGCTTCAGGCGCTTATTTTCTGCGCGGACAAGAATATTCCAGACAAATGCGAAGTAGAGGTATTTGCGGCGCATTTTATCTTTTTTCTTGCCATACTTGCGAATAACGTAACCCTGGTTGCGGTAATCATAATAGCAACGCTTGATGCGCTCGGCAGGGCATTCGACGATACTAGCATTTGAATTGACTGCCATTTTGTGCGTAACAAACGAATTAACGACCATATATGGCTGCGCAAACTGGCGCATGCGGAGACAATATTCCCAGTCGTCGCCGTAAATGAAAAAATCCTTAATAGGAAGGCCAGCCTTTTTGACAATCTTCGTATTTGCGAAGAAGGAAACAAAGGTCGAAGTTTCGATTGGCACAATCTCTTTCTTGAAGAGGCTATATTTGTCATGCCAACCATGCTCGTCAAATTTAGGGATATTCATCGCGCAGAGACCGCCGTCGGTCCACTTAACGAGACCGGCGAGGAAAGAGAAGTCGTCCTTAAGGAAAGCAGCCTTATCTACGAGTACTTTGAGCGCGTTCTTGTCGTCGGCAATCGTGTCGTCGTCCATGAGCCAAAGATAATCGTAGCCGCGTTTCATCGCTTCGCGTACGCCGAAGTTGAAACCACCGGCGCCGCCCATATTCTTGCCGGTATTGAAGTAAAATACTTTTTTATCGTCGATTAACTTTTCGATGTATTCTTTTGTGCCATCAGTGCTGGCATTGTCGATAATAAGGATTTCTTGGTTCTTATAGCTTTGCGCCAAAAGGTTTTCGATGCATTCTTTGAGCATCTTTTTGCGGTTAAACGTCACTACAATAGTGCCTACGGTCTTACTGGTCATACCCCTTATTATAACAGCTAGGCTATGGTAAAATAAGAGAATATAAATGAAGCCAAAAAGTATCAAGAAAAACTACATTTATAACCTCATCTACCAGATACTTGTAGTTATCATCCCGCTTATTACCGCACCATACCTCGCTCGCGTGCTTGGCGTTGAAGGCGTCGGTATTTATTCCTATACCTTGTCGAATGTATCCTACTTCATTTTGGCGGCCAATATTGGAATTGCCAGCTTCGGTCAGCGCGAAATTGCGATGCATCGCGACGATCGCAAGAAGTATACGAAGATTTTTTGGAACCTCTATAGCTATCAGCTCTTGATCGGCTTTATCTCAATTGCATGCTACGTGACGTATGCGCTCCTATTCAGCAAATACTCGCTCTTCCAGGGTGTCCTAACTATTAACTTGCTCGCAGCGGTTATTGACTGTACATGGCTCTTCCAAGGGCTTGAGGAATACAAGAGCATCTCGATTCGCAACATTCTCACGAAGCTCTTCTTCACGCTCGCCATTTTCCTCTTCGTGCATACTCCGGACGACTTAATTATCTACATCGTATTGAATGGCGCCTCCTGTATGCTTTCAGCTACCATCATGTGGATCAGTTACAGAAAAGTTGCCGACAAGCGTCCGAAGCTACGCGAAATCCAAGTATTCAAATATTGGAAGGACACGATTCTATACTTCTTGCCGCAAATTGCAGTTCAGATTTACACTGTGCTCGACAAAACGATGCTGGGTCTTATTACTGGCAGCCAGGTTGAGAACGGCTATTACGAACAGTCTTATCGCATTACGAGCATCGTGATGACGCTCATCACCTCACTCAATATTGTCGTTGCGCCACGCATGGCATACCTCTACAAGAAGGGCTCCGTAGTTGAAATAAAAGATCGTCTCGCGAAGTCGCTTCATTTTGTTTTCGCGCTGTCCGTGCCGATGACCTTGGGCCTCATCGCAGTCGGCCCGGCTTTCTCGCAATGGTTCTACGGCCCAGGCTATGAAAAAGTCCAAACTCTCATGCCGATTTGTGCGCCTATCATCTTCATTATTACGATGAGCAACTGTCTCGGCATTCAGTGCCTTTTGCCTTGCGGTAAACGCGTCCAGAACGCAATCGCTCTTTGGGTCGGGGCAGGGCTAAACCTTGTCGCAAACCTCATCCTGATTCCGCAATTTGCTAGCGTCGGCGCCGCAATTGGCACCATCATTGCTGAAACTGCAATCACAATTATGTTCATTATTTTCTCGCGCAAATATCTCAGCTTCGGTAAGATTTTGAAGGGCTTCAAAAATTACCTTATCGCTGGCATTATAATGTTTGTCGTACTCCTCGTGCTCCGCCACTACATGCCAGCTCCGACTGTTGCGAATACGCTCATCCAGACCGGTGTCGGCGTTGTCGTATATGGCATCGTACTTCTTTGTACACACGATGCATTCATTTTTGAAAACCTCTCCCTCATCGGCAATAAACTTGGACTAGTAAAAAAGAAAGGATAAAAATGTACGATTATATCATTGTGGGCGCAGGGCTATTTGGAGCAACGATTGCCTACCGCGCAAAGCAGCAGGGCAAGAAAGTGCTCGTCATCGACAAGCGTCCGCACATTGCAGGCAACGTCTACACGGAAAACGTCGAAGGCATTAACGTTCACAAATATGGCGCACATATTTTCCATACCGACTATAAGGACGTTTGGGATTTTGTAAACTCGCTCGTCGAATTTAATCGCTACACGAATTCTCCAGTTGCTCGCATTGGCAATGAAATCTACAATATGCCTTTCAACATGAATACTTTTAGCAAGATTTGGCCAGATGTCTTTACGCCAGCTGAAGCCAAGGCGCGCATCGACGAGGAGCGCCAGGAAATGGCCGGCAAAGAGCCGCAGAACCTCGAAGAGCAGGCAATCTCGCTCGTTGGCCGCAGTATCTACGAAAAGCTCATCAAAGGCTACACTGAGAAGCAGTGGCATCGTGACTGCAAAGATCTCCCAGCAGACATTATTAAGCGCCTCCCGGTACGCTTCATTTACGACAACAACTATTTCAATGATCGCTACCAGGGCATTCCAATTGGCGGCTATACGAAGCTTGTCGAAAAAATGCTCGAGGGTGTCGAAGTTCGCCTGAATACTAACTTCTTCGACAATGCTGACGAATACCGCAAGCAGGCCAAGACGATTGTCTATACTGGCATGATCGACGAATACTTTGGTTTTCAGTATGGTCATCTCGAATATCGTTCGCTTCGCTTCGAAACAAAGACGCTTGACGAAGAAAACTACCAAGGCTGCGCGGTCGTGAACTATACCGGCCACGAAGTCGACTACACTCGCGTCATTGAGCACAAACATTTCGAATCGACCGAGTCGCCAAAAACCATCATCACGTTCGAATACCCAGACGATTGGGACGATCCAAAGAAAGAAGCCTACTACGTTATTAATGACGCAAAGAACAACGAGCTCGCCGAGAAGTATCGCGCGCTCGCCGCAAAAGAACCAAACGTTATCTTTGGTGGCCGTCTAGCCGAGTACAAGTACTACGACATGGACGACGTCATTAAAAAAGCGCTCGAGACCGAAATCTAAAGCGCGAAGTCTAGCAGCGCAATTGCGCCGAGACCAAGTATTGAATAATACAAAAGGAAATAGACCGCTGAAGAGCCAAGCACCACGGCAATTCGATGGCGGTCTTTTTCGAAGATTTGCCAAATCATTTCGACAATTGAAACGATAATAAATACCCAGAAGAGAATCGCAAGACGGCCTAGGTATGCGGAGTAAAAACCAACCGCCGAATAGACGGTACCACCGAGCAAAATGATGCCGAGATTTTTATCGCGCAAATTATTCGTGCGGCGGTAATTAATCAAGAACACAATCGACATCACGAGCGACAGAATAAACTTCACGTTAATAATTGAGCCGTCGGTTGCAGCAAAAGTTTCCAGATGTTTTTCTGAAATAATTCCAATATCGCCAACCATTGCGAGCAAATGTGGATATGCCAATGCGCACGTTGCGGCCATGACGCTAAGCACGAGAATAAGGCTGCGTGTTGGAACTTTGCGTGTGAGTAGCGGCAGGAACAAAACCGGAATGAGCAAAATCGAAGAGTAGTGAAGAGAGGCCGCGAATACGGTCAGTAATATACAGAGCCAAACATTCGTTTTGCGCTTGTCGCGGAAGTTGCGGAAAATATAGCTGAGCACATAGGCCTGCACGCTCACGGCGGCAATTTGGCGCATGATGTTCAGGCTTTCTGGGAAGATGAAGAAGAGCATTGCGGTATAGAAAATCCACACGCGGCTCTTCGTGAAGTTCTTCGCGGTTGCATACAAGAAAATGAGCGTAATGAGCGCAAAAATACCAAACATAAACGATGCGTCTAAGTGCAAAATATTGCCGAGCCTTGCAACAAGAACGATTACCGGTTCCATTGCGCCAACTAATACACGTGACCACGAAGCTTTGAATGATTCGTTGCCGATATCCAAATAGAACTGACGATAAGTCAGCGTGTCGGTGCCGGTGCTGTAGCGAAAAGTCGCGAGAAGAAGCGGCAGCGCAATCGCCAAAATTTTCAAAGAAACCTTTTTATATTTAATGCCAAAATATGCGCAAGCGCCGGCCGTCAAAAAAGTAGTGAGATAAATAACGGCACTAATAAAAGCATCAAATTGCATCTATATTAGTATAGCAACAGATTATTTCTTTGTAAAAATCCACTTCTGGGCGGCTGAGCCGTTGCTTTCGTAGAGCTGGAGATTTGCGCCATTGCTCTTCGATCCGTAGAGAACATCGAGGACGAATTTGGCATTACACTTGCTTGCGATCGTAAGGCTGCCGTCGCTATTCTTCGTAAGCTTCCAGAACTGCGCGCAGGAGCCATTTGGATTATAAGTATGGATGTTTGACCAGTTGCGCGTTGCGGCGCCGGACAAATCCATGTAGTAGTTGCCGAGTGCGCTTTTGAAGCTATAGGCGTCGTTATAGGCATCATATACAACCTTGAATGTCTGAGCGGCGGTGCCGTTCCTGTCGTACATCCAGAGATTTGTCGTGTTGCGTGCGATGCCATACTGGACGTCAATCACGAAATTATTGCGCAAGCTCGATCCGACTGTGTAGTCTCCATCCTCGATTGGGCGACTTTGGGTTGGCGTGAAGCCTTGTGGCGTAGTGGCCTGCTGAGTAGACTCGATTGCCCAACGCTGAGTGTTATTATTGACGGCATTGAAGATATTAACGTTTACGCCGCTGCTCGCGGAGCTGCCATTTAGATTGAGGGCATAGCTAAGGTTGCAGGCGCTATAAAGCTCATAACCAGCACTCGTTTTGTAGATTGCCCAACGCTGCGCACAGGTATTATTGCTTTCCCAAATTTGAACGTTGGTGCCGTTCTTCATCGTTGCGCCTGAAACGTCAAGAGCCTTGCCGGAACCCTTATGGATGATCTTATAGAAACCGCTCGTCTTGTCGTAGCCGATATTAAAGACTTGTGCCGCGGAAGTATTGGCTTGCCAGAGTTGAATGTTAGCGCCATTTTTGTTCTCGCTCTTATTTAGGTCGAGCGCGAATGATTTGTTTGCCATGCTTGGCAGGCGGTAGTCTCCGTCCGCAATGCCGCTTTCATTGACCGGCAAAATCTTCATCGCTTTTGCGTTTGCGCTGCCGTAGGTATTTAACATCATTTGATTATTGTTCGTCGAAATCACAAAGGACGGATTTGCTGCCGAGGCAAGATTATATAAACCATTGCCGAGGGCATAGACATACCATTTCTGCGCCTTCGTTGACGTATTTGCGGCTGCTTCCGCAACAGTCGTATCGACATTCACTGCTTCGGTTGACGCAGCGAGCATCAAGCCAGTCTTTGTATTTTTGAAGTAGTAAGTGCCGTCAGAACTCTTTGTCGCTTCAAAGATCGTAGCGTTGTCGTAGAGATAATATTTGCCGCTTTGCAAAGTGGCCTTTGTTGCGTTGATATTATGCGTGTCGCCGAACCATTCTTTGAAATACATATAGAAGTTGCGGTTGCCATATGAGCCACAAGTTGCTGTACCTGGATATGCTTTGAGCGCTGCATCGTTTGGCGTGTACGGCGTATAAATATAAAGCGAAGTAGTTGCGATGTTCTCGAGATAAACCGACTTACGTCCGCAGCTCGCGGTAGGGGAGTAGAGAATCGAGTTCGTTGCATATGGGCGATAGTTGTAGCTATAAATATGCTCGCGGTAATAGTTTAGCTGCCAAGCCGATTTCATAACTTGGTTATAAAAACCGAAATACTGCGTATCGCATGGGGCGTTGTCTGGGCAGCCATAGCCCATCACGGTTTCATACTCCCATTTGAGTGGCCAGTTATCGCCCCAAACGTAACTCTCCTTCTTCAGGAGAACGAGCAAAACTTGCGGGTTCACATTGTATTGTTGTGCGGCATTATAAATAATCTGCGCAGCAGAGATCATGCCGTCTTCAATCTTGTTATTCGAGTCATAAAGCGTGCGATGTGTTTCTGGATTTTCGTAATAATTCTGAACGCAAATATATGGCGGCTCATGATATTTTTCGTCGCCCGCAGCGCGCTTTTGGCGTGCGTATTCTGCGCGCGTCGTGCTCGCCGGTACGGCCTGCCCATTGATTGAACGACCGCTGCCAACTGCGCCGGTGCCCCATGTATCACAGGCAGGCATGTATTTGTTCAAGTGCGCCTGAATTTGCGAAACGGTCATCGTGTTTTTGTTGTAGAAAACTGCATCGTCAATAATATTCCCGGCCTTGAAGTCCGTGATTGGAGCGGCATTGCTATCCGGCGTGTTTGCTACGGCAGCACCAAAAAATGCTGAAGCGAACGCGACACCCGCTAGAATACCGAGCTTATTGAATCGTGTAGTTCTGCGCCTCACTCTCGCCCTCCGCGTAGTTAGATTTGTATTGGATCTTTACTTTCCATTCACCGGCAGAAAGCTTACTTTTCTCGATGCGTCCCGCTTCGCAGGAAACGTAGCTAGGATTTGGTAGGGTATCGGTAGTAACGGACTCTGCCCTCGAGCCTTGGGAGAAAACAATTGTGCACTTACCGCCTGTTTCATTGATGTTGCTAACGTCGCCGCCGACAACAATGAAGTCGCCTTCCTGGGCAATGTAATTAATGTTTGGCTTTGCAACCTTCAGGCCGGACTCTGTCTGCGCGACGGTCTTTTTGTCTTCTTCTTCATTGCGCGCTTGTGCTTCGGCGCGGTCTTTTGAATCATTACTAGACTCGGCAACTTTGTCCTCGTCCTTTAAGTCTTCTTCGGTTTTCAGAGTGTCGGATGCGGTATTGATGTTACGTGCTTCTTTTGGCTGCTCGCTTTCAGTTGGTGAATTCTGGCGAATCATGACAACGATGCCAAAGACGACAACAGCCACCAAAATGGCGGCAATTACAAAGGTTAAAATGTCAGAAATATGTTTGCTTTTCTTTTTGTTTTTTGCCATAGGTATAACTCCTGTAAATATTATAGGCATAAGAGAGAAGAAAAATCAAGAGCATAAGCGTAATTGTGCTATAATAAAAACAATATGAATAAGGTGGATCGGGATAGCGATGGACGGTAGTCTCGCATTGGGCGGCGCTGGCGCCAGCGGCGGCTCTTGGTCCTTTGACGACTGGCGAGAAAGAGCTCGCGATACCGCCGATAAAGCTAAAGACTATGCTCAGAACATAAAACAGAGCATTACTCCTGCTTTCTTGAGAAAAAATGAGGAAGCAGCCATTGATGATGAGGCAAAAAATGACGGCTCTCTCCGCGAAGCAGAGAATAACGTTCTCGCCGATTCTGCCAGCAAAACGAAAGATAATGCGGCTAAAATTGCTAATGCCGTAAAAGGCGTTACTGCCGCTCAGACCGGTAATTACGGCCAGGCGCTAAGTAGTGCGAAGAAGGCTGGCCCAGTCCTTGGAATTATTGTTGGTCTCATTACGTTCGGTATGATGATGTATGCCAGTGACGCGCTGATGCCGTTTAGCCTTGTTTCTCACATGATTAATGAAGGTAGTACCGCTATGGAGACCGGTATTTCTCGCCGTAGCGATAGGCTCCTTCGCTATCAAATGAACCCTAGCTCCAGAAAGACAAATATTGGCGGCTACGAAGTAAAGAGCATTTATAGCCCGCTGCACCCGAAGAAGTTTTCGCCAACTAAACGCCAGCAGGCAAAACTTGCCGACAAAGGCATTACGTTTGAAGAAGTCGATGGCACGAAAGTGATGAAATATAAAGGGCAAACTATTGTTTCGGACGATAGCCTAGTAGATTCAATTCCGGGATCTAAAACGTTAAAAACTATGCTTGCCGAGGGTGGCGACTTCTCTTACACCTTCTTAGAAGGGACCATGACTTGGAGAGGAAAGGTCCGGTATTGGTTCGATACGAAAGTCGGCGAATTGCTCCTGAAGCTACGCGTGTCGCGCAACAAAACTAAGAACTCTGCCGATGGCGACACGGACGAAATCAAGCGCCTTACGGTTGCCGACGAGCTTGAAATGTCAAAGGCAAAATTATCGGACGAGCTAGATACTAGCAAGAACGACCAGGACGAAGAGTTTGTGACTCGAAAAGCAGGCCAAGATATGGAGTTTGACATAGACTCTAGCGACAGTGAAGCTACCATGCGTCAAAAAATTGAGACGAATGTCGACGCTAGAGCAAAAAAGATGAGCAAGGTTGCTGGCACAGTAAACGTTGCTGGCGCTATTGGCAACTGGTCATGTATGGCCGTTAACCTGGCGAGCTCTATCACCTCAATGATGCGCGTTCTTCAGATGGATCAGATACGCCAAGCAGCCTCGACTATTCTTGAGGTCGTTCAAAAGACTCAAATCGGTGACAATTCTAACGAGCTATTTAATACGACGGCGGGTATACTTGGGAAAGTCGTAACCACTTCTTATAAAACCGGCGAGGGCAATAATGAAATAACCGAGCTGACCGGCAGCGTATCGCAATCAAATCTTGCTCTCTCAACGTATGAAGATACACCGAGGGCTCCGGATGCAAGCGTGAATACGCTTAACCCTATGTCTGGCCTGGGTTCATTCTGGCAATCTCTTGGGAATGCGGCTTCATCGGTTGGTGGTTTCGTAACGTGCGCTTCAATAAAAATGGCGGCAGCGGCCGCAGATGCAGTTACTGATGCTTATGATCTTGGCGTCGGTGTTGCGGAAATTATTGCGTGCGTTGGCGGCGCCGCGGTGACGTACGGTACTTCTTGTGCGCCACTCATCGGGCATCTGGCGGTGAAGGTCGCTGGAAGCATTGTCGGTGCAGTTGCAATTTCTGCTGCTGTTCAGGCCATCACTTCATGGCTCGTCCCGAAAGTGGCGAATATGTTTGTGAGGGATGTTGCGTCGTATCTTACCGGTGGCCATGATACTGGGAATGGGCTCTTTGCGGCCGGCTTGTCTATGCAGCTTGACAATTACCGTCTCGGAGGCGGCACTTTGCTGACGGCGCAGACCTACGGCGGGTATAAAAAAGTCGAGGAAGAATACATTGCAGAAAAAGCCCATTATGAGCGTCAAAGCCATAGTCCTTTTGATCCAACGTCGGAATATACATTCATGGGGAGCTTGCTCTCGAAAGTAGGCATTTTAGCTACCAGTATGTCGTCGCCTGTGACCGCGTTGTCCGCGTTGGGGTCAACAGCACTATCGTCTGCGAGCGCTCTTTTGCCTCATGCCTCGGCGGTTTCGGCTGCAGAGAAAGCAGAGTATCTTGAGAAGTTTACGGAAAAGTATTGCCCGAACCTTTCTGGCATTGGTGCTCTTGCTCGAGATGGCTACTGCACGCCACTAATGGGAGAGGATTTCTCGACGATTGACGCAGACCCACTCGCCGTCATTGAGAGCGCCTCGACAAGTTCGACTGGCGGTCAGAACTTTGAGGAAGGCGAGACTGAGGAGGGGATGCCAATCATTAAGCAGGATTCCGATTTGATGAGATATATCCTAGCGGTTCCGGAACGACAATCCGAATTTGGTGTCGCCGATCAGAACCTTGCCAATTCGTACGACCTTATTCAGAATGGTACCGCAGCCTCTGCTGCTGGAGCTGTTCCGATTCTTGGAGGCGTCTTAGACATTATCAACAACGGCACTGCACTTAATCATATTGGATACATTAGTGGCCGTGCGGGCGTCATTAAAAACGACGGCTCAGAATTAGGGTCCAGCGTCTCCGTTTGGGACAAGATTAAAAGCTATCAGCGCTTTATTAGTGACCAACGTATCCTGGAGGCAATAGGTGTAATTCGCAAGAGCTCGGTCACGTCTGCGCTCGAAAAATATTACGAAGAGCACCCACTCGACAATAGCTTCGAAGGTATTCTTGCGCGCAAGACCGGCATGACAAAGGAAAACGTCATTGCCACTCTGGACTTCATTAAGCTCGCCATGTTTGTCAATGACTACGAACCGGCCAGCTACTATCCTTATATAGCCATCGAAAAAGAAGCTGAAACGATAGATTTGAGCGATGATGGCATCGATGCGGCTCCTTACGCCTTGCCAATCTTCGACGACCGAAGCCAGTTTATTGTCCGAAAAGAATATAATATCGCATAGAACAAAATAATCCCCGCTTACGCGGGGGTTATTTTTAAGTCTTCTACTTATCTATTGAGGCGGACAGAGTCTCCTCCGCCACCTTCGCTACCTACTTCAAAGACCTTGCTAATGGAAGCAAGTGCTGACGAGGTATTCCCGTTCTGCGAATAATCATCCAGGGCTACACCTAAGAGGACTATCTGCTCCCAAGTTAAGCACCATGAAGACGATGGCTTGTCTTTAAATACGATTCCGTTAATTTCAAAAACCTCATCCGTATTGCCTGCACCCGTAAAGCCTCCAATTCCTCCAGTTCCATCGTAAGAGGAAAGGTAGAAGAATTGAGTATATCCGCAAATCGGATGGCCGCTTTCTGGTCCGCAACCGTCAGAGTTGGTTCTATAGTGGAACTGTACGCTAAGACTGTCGTCTCCATAGATGTTATAATTGCAAGCATAATTTTCTTTTGACTTATTTACGTAACCATAGTGACCCATAAACTCGTCAAGATTAAAATACTTACAATTTGATCCTTCCATCTCATAGATATAATCTTCGAGATGGACAGAAAGAGTAAAGCTCTTTCCGCGAACGGTATAAGTGTTGCTGTTTGATGTAGCTGACTCAGTTGTTTCGGTTGTCGTCTGATCGGGAATCAGTGCACCTGAAGCGATGCTCTGATTGGGCTCAGAGACATCCGGGTTAACGGTGTTTATTGTTTCACCGCTTACGGATGTCTCTCTGTCATTCGCTGAATTTGTAGGTTCTGTTTTGCATCCAGCGAGGAGGCCAGCAACCAGTGCTAAGACCACCATAGTGCAAATCAGCTTTATTGTCATGTTATTCTTCATGGTCTTTTACCCCCTTTTATAGATTTTTATTGAATAACATATGAAGTCGCACCAAAACAGTAACTAAATAGTAGTTAGACGTTAAGGTGCGATGTATATGACTTCATTATACCACTAATAGCGAAAAAAGTCAACCTGTTATATAATATTCCTGATGAATTTCTGGTCCCAGTTCGAAAAAGGCTTCACCTGCCTCGCTCCAATGGAGGGCGTAACAGATATAGCCTTTCGCCAAGTGATCGCCCGAGCCGCCCGCCCGGATATCTTTTTTACGGAGTTTACGAATGTTAATAGCTACTCTAGCGACAAGGGACGCCCAAATGCCCTCGAACGCCTAAGATTTGAGCCGGCCGAGCAGCCAATCGTCGCCCAAATCTGGGGTAAAAACCCAGAAATGTTCAAAGAAACCGTCGAAGCGGTCAAAAATCTTGGTTTCCAAGCGGTAGATATTAATATGGGCTGCCCGGAACGCCATGTTGTGGCGACCGGCGGTGGTTCTGGTCTCATTCGCACCCCTGAACTAGCGAAGGAGATCTTGAGAGCCGCTAAAGAGGTCGACGGCATCACCGTATCTGTTAAAACCCGCCTTGGTTATACAAAAACCGACGAATGGAAGGCTTGGCTCACGAATCTCCTCGAGGAACACCCGGCCGCCCTCACCGTTCATCTCCGCACAAAGAAAGAAATGTCCAAAGTCGACGCGCATTATGAGCTAATTCCCGAGATTGTTGAATTAAAAAACCAGCTTTCTCCAGATACGAAGCTTATCATTAATGGCGATATCAAGTCAGCCGCCGAAGCACAAAAGTTCGTAGAGCAGGGCGCGGACGGCATCATGATTGGCCGCGGCGTCTTCCAAAACCCGTATTGCTTCGAAAAAACGCCGCAGGAGCATACTCGTGAAGAGCTTCTCGATCTCATGCGCTACCATCTCGACCTCTATGAGAAATACGAACTCCATCCGTACGACCCACTCAAGCATTTCTACAAGATTTACGTCAACAATTTCCCGGGCGCCTCAGACCTGCGCGCCAAACTAATGCAAACAAAATCAATCGCAGAAGCGAGGGAGTTAATCGATCAGCTATGAAAAAAACTATTATTTTACTACACGGCCTTCGTGGCACCCATCACGGTCTTCTAGACATCGCCGCCGCGCTTGATGCGAAGGGCTTCAAGACTCTGGCGCCAGATCTTCCGGGTTCCGGCGATCGCCCGGAGCTCGACGAAAAAACTCTCGATGGTTACGCTAAGTGGCTCCACGCCTACGTCAAGGATACCAAGACGAAACCCTATATTATTGGCCACTCGATGGGCTCAATTGTCGTGTCGCACTATCTAGAAAAATACCCTGATGATGTCCAGAAAAAGGTCGTTCTTTTGTCGCCAATTTTTCGCAATAAATTCGGCCAGTTAACGAGCAATATCGCCTATGCGCTCGCGAGCGGCGCGCTCCATCTCCTCCCGCAAAAACCCCGCTATTGCTTCATGAAGAGCAAGCCGGTATCCTTCTGCATTTCGCATTTCCTCACGATTGATAAAACGCAGCAGCGCCGCATTGACGACCTTCACTATACTTATTCTGGTCGCTTTGCCTCGGCAAAAAGCCTTCTCGCCGACATGAAAATTTCCATGAAAGAGCAGACTATTGCAGCCAAGGACAAGGAAGTTCTTTACGTTATCGGTAACCGCGATCGCCTAACGAAGGCGAAGCTTGCGAAGAATCGTGCTGCCGAGCAGGGCGCTAGCCTCACGGAGCTCGATCGTTCTGGCCACCTCATCAATTATGAGCAGCCAGAAGCGGTCGCCCAGGCCATCGCTGACTTTCTGCTATAATTAAGACATGAAGTCATTTCTGAAAAAGTTAATGACCAAACTTGTCGGTTTTTTCGACCGACACTTCGACCGTTTCCGCGCTGTCCCGATTGCGAAGGGTAAGGCCGCTAGGGAAGCAGCCCAGGCGAAGCTCGAATCAGAATACGACAAAAAGCTCAAAACTGCTATCAAAGAAGAGCACAAAAACTACACGCCGCAGTCCGAAAAAGATCTCGTGGAGATTATTCGTCGCACCCCGACCGAGGCGCTTAGCATTCGCGACCGCAATCTGATTTCGGGCGCCATGTCTTTCAAGTCGCGCAAGGCCTCACTCATCATGATGCCGAAAGACGACATCACTTTTCTAAACGAAAAAGACAATCTCGGCCCGCTTGCTCTCGATAAGCTTTATAAGACTGGCGATACAGTTTTCCCAGTTCTCAATCGCAACGAAAAAGTATGTGGGCTTCTCCGCACGGACAAGCTGGATTTGCTCCATATTGGCAAGACCGAGCCGGTGGCGAAACTAATGGAGACTGGCGTCGCCTTCGCGCGCTACGACTACACGCTCGAGCAGCTCCTCGCTGTCTTCTTAAGGAATCGCACGGACTACGTCTTAATCATCGACGACAAAGAAAAACTCCTTGGCTACGCCGAACTCGGCACGCTAATATCGGTCCTCTTTAACCGCGAAATCAAAGACGATTTCGATAACGACATTTCCTCGAGTGCTGTCGCTAACCGTCGCGACGACGAATAAGGTATAATAAGAGTATGTTGTGGGCAGTCTTTCCTATTTTCGCGCAATTATTCTACACTAGCGGCAGTTATGTCCAGAACTTTTTGGCGGATACGGCTTTTCCGAAGGGTCGCGCCGGCGCGCTTATCATTGCACGTCTCCCGTGCTTCATCATAAGTATGCTTTTGATGTATGCGGTTTTCGGCCGCATCGTTCTCGTCCTCCCGCTCGTTACGGCGCTCGGCTTCATTGCGGCTGGCGTTATCAATGTATTTGGTTCAGTCTTCTGCTTTAAAGCGCTCCAAGAGGGCGACGCTGCTGATGTTATTATCTTTGGCCAGTTAAGCCCACTCATCTCTCTCGGTCTCGGCGTGATGGTCCTTGGCGAAAAAATCACGACCGCGCAGGGGCTCGGTTTCCTCTTTATCATGGCTGCGATTGCCGTAGTTGTGACCGGAAGTACTACGAAAAAAGAACGCACCAACCCAAATTTCAAAGTAATCCGTCTCACGCTCATCTCCGCCTTCTTCTCGATTTTGTCCGATATTGTCTTCGTCTATTTCGCGCGCGACATCCTCGCGGATACCACGCTCTACGCGCAGAGCTTCTTCTTCTTTTCGCTCGGTTCCGCCGTCACCGTTCTCGTTCTATTTATTTGTCTCGGCAAATGGCGCAAGGCGATTCGATCGGTCTTCGTAAAAAGCAAGAACCGCAACCGCAACTGGCTCTGCCTCGTTGCCGATAATCTCTCCTTCCTGCTTGGGGAATTACTCTTCAAATACGGCCTTCTCATCGTCCCGGTCGTTGCTATGATGACGGTCGTGAGCAAGGTGACAAATCTCTTCGCCTCATTCTTCTTCACGGTCTTTTTGGGCAAAATCTTCCCGAAGTTTATTCATGGCAAACGCCTTACGAAGGCCATCCTTGTCCGTTATTTAATCTCATCTATCTTCATCGTAGCCGGTATCATGATCATGAATTAGCACTCTTGCCTAGTAGAGTGCTAAGTGCTATACTTTTATGGTATGAGCAAACGTGATTACTACGAAGTTCTAGGCGTCAAAAAAGACGCATCTGATGATGAAATCAAGAAGGCTTTTCGCAAGCTCGCTATTAAATACCATCCTGATAAAAACCCTGGCGACAAAGCAGCTGAAGAAAAGTTTAAAGAGGCAAACGAAGCCTATTCCGTTTTGAGCGACAAGACCAAACGCAGCCGTTATGACCAATTTGGTCACGCCGGTGTTGGTGGCGATGGTGGCGGCGACCCGTTTGCTGGTTTCCGTGGCGCCAATGGCCAATCTTTCAATTTTGATTTTGGTGGCGCTGGCGGCTTCGAGGACATTCTCGGTAGTATCTTCGGTTTCGGCGGTGGTTTCCGTGGTGCTCGTCGTGGTCAAGATTTCCGCACTAGCATTACAATCGATTTTGAAGACGCGATTTTCGGTACGACTAAGACCATCGCTATTGAAGGCCAGCAGGTCAAACTCAAAATTCCGGCCGGTATTTACGATGGCCAGTCCATTCGCCTGAACGGCAAGGGCGGGGCAGCACCAACTGCCGACGGCCAGCGCGGCGACCTTTACGTCGAGATTCGCGTTCGCGCCCACAAGCATCTCACTCGCGAGGGGGATCTCATCCTTTCTGAGGTTACGATTCCTATGGTCGATGCCGTACTTGGCACTGAGATTGACGTCGAGACCGTTGATGGCAAGATTCGCATGAGGGTTCCTGCCGGCACTCAGCCAGGCACTAACTTCAAGCTTTCTGGCCACGGCGCTCCTCGTCTCGGTTCTGACCAGCGCGGTCCGCATATTGTTACGGTCAATGTCGAGATTCCGAAGAACCTCACGAAGAAACAAAAAGAACTCATCGAAGAGTTCAAGTCTGCGAAAAAAGGACTATTCCGATAGAGCAAAAAGAAGCCGGTTAAAAGGCTTCTTTTTATTTTTATAGTAAAACTATTTCTTTGTAGCTTTCTTTGCGGCTGGCTTCTTACCAGAAACCTTGGCGACGGCTTTCTTGCTAGTAGCCTTTGCCTTAGCGGCGACCTTCTTGCTACCATCAGCGATGTCCTTGCGGGTTTCCTTACCGGACTTTGGAGCGGTTAGGATACCGGCGATTGCGCCACCGATTGCACCGAGTGCTGCACCCAAGAAGAACTTACCAGCGCCGCTGCTTTTCTTCTCAGTCTTTTTTGCTGCTTTTTTCTTGTCTGCCATTTATTTATCCTCCTTTTTGGCTTTCTTTTTCTTTTCAGACTTGTTTATGTAGTTTTCGGTGAAATGCTTAACTAACCCACCGATCGTTGTCATGTCTCGTACATTGTCGACAATATCGTCAGCTTTTTCTGCGATATTCTGACCTTGCACGATAATCTTCTTTGCTTCCTTCGTTACGCCAATAAGCTTCACTAGCAAGATGATGCCAATGAGTAGGAACAGGAATAGCGTTCCCGAAAGAATAAATACCAAAATCCAAGCTGGTGTTTCCATTATTTCTTCTCCTCCATTTCAACAAATTTCTTGTAAGCTGTGAAATAGTTCTTTGGATCCCCTGTGGTCAACCATTCTCCTTTGCTCTTAGTTACGATAACGTCGCCGGATTTGGCGAGCTTAGTAATCGCGTCAACCGTCCAGAGCTCGTTGTCTAGGCCGGTCTGGCTTGGATCGAGATGAGCAAACACCTCTGGCGTGAGGAGATAGCGACCATAAGAGGTGAGGTTGCTTGGGCTGTCTTCTGGTTTGCTTGGCTTTTCGACGATATGGCTGAGCGTCATTTTCTTTTCGTCCTTGAGCGCAATCATGCCATATTTGCTCCAAACTTCCTGTGGCATTTCCTGTGCAGTAATAATTGCCTTAGCTTCAGGGTAGGCCTCATGCGCTTCCATGAGCGTCTTAACGTCGCCTTCGCCAAAGATAAGGTCATCGCTATAGAGAGCGAGGAAGGCTTCGTCGTCGTTGAGATAAGGCTTTGCGCTAGCGATTGGGCTACCATTGCCATATGGCAAGCTCTGGTCTTGCTCAATCACCTTAATGTTTGCGATTTCAAGCACGTTGCGAACGGATTCGAAACGATCAAGCTTGCCCTGAGAAGCGAGCTGTTTGTAGATTTTCTCGCAAGGATTGCTGAAGTAATCTTCGTAAATATGTTTTCCTTCTGGCGTAGAGACGATAATGATATCTTTGATGCCGCCAGCAACGCATTCCTCGACGACATATTGCATGATTGGCTTTGGACCAAGTGGCAACATGGCCTTTGGAATTGTTTTGGTAATTGGTAAGAAGCGACTTGCGAAACCGGCGTCGGTAATCACTGCTTTAGTTGCTTTTTTGTATGCCATATTTCTCCTTTATGATAGCTTACTTCTTATTAACTCGTTAACGCTGGCTGGGTTTGCCTTTCCTTGTGACTTTTTCATGACTTGCCCAACGAGGAATCCAATTGCCTTCATTTCACCATTCTTGACGTCCTCCGCCGCCTTGGCGCATTCAGGCATTGCTAATACTTCATCAATAATCGCAGACAGAGCATCGGTATCATTCTCCTGGAGAAGGTTCATTTCCTTTGCAAGTTGATGCGGAGTCTTCGACGTGTTTTTGTGGTCGTACATCTCCATCAATACTTCCTTTGCGGCAGTAGAGGAGAGCTCTTTCTTTTCGACCATTTCGGAGAGTTCGGTAAGCTCCGCGCCAGTGGCGAGCGTGAAATCCTTGTCGAGGTTTTCTTCGGCGAGGAGCACGCTGGCGAACCAGTTAGCAACGCGCGGTGCTAACTTCACGTTAGCTTCGCAAACTTCAGCGAGGCGCTTCGCGAGAACAGGGTAATTAATGATTGCTTCAACGGCGCTATCGTCAAGATTAAGCACGCTGAACTTGCCGCGGTAGTCTGCTGGCATTAGTGGCATTTCGGCTGCAACCTTGTCAACGTAGCTCTGCTCGAGTACGATTGGCGGAACATCTGGTTCTGGCATGTAGCGATAGTCTTGCGCCTCTTCCTTGCTGCGCTGAGAAGTAGTCTTGCCCGTAGTATCGTTCCAGCCGCGGGTTTCTTGGACGACTTTCTCGCCCTTCTCGAGCAAAGCCTTTTGGCGCTTATATTCATACTCAACTGCGCGCTCGACGCTGCGGAAAGAGTTGAGGTTCTTAATCTCGGCGCGCGTGCCAAGCTTGTCGGTATTCGAAATCGAAATGTTGACATCGAAGCGCATGTTGCCTTGATAAAGGTCACCATTCGTAACGTCGGCATACATCATGAGGCGATGAAGCTCTTCGCAGTAAGCGCGGGCCTGCGCCGCCGAGTGAATGTCAGGCATCGAGACGATTTCGATGAGCGGTGTACCTGCGCGGTTCAAGTCGACGAGGGAATAATTACCAAAGTGGCTGAGCTTACCAGCGTCTTCCTCGAGGTGCGCGTGCTCAATATGGACATCACTGCCGTCTGGGAGATGAATAACACCAGCGCCAATAATTGGCTGGTACATCTGGGAAATCTGATAGCCCTTCGGCAAATCTGGGTAGTAATAATGTTTGCGGTCAAAGCGGCTAACGAGGTTGATTTTGCAATTCATCGCGAGGCCAGCTTTCACGGCTTTCTCGACGGCTACCTTGTTGAGCACCGGGAGCATGCCGGGAAGAGCATAATCGACTGGGCTCACACAGGAGTTCGGTTCCTTATCGACAGCATCATTGTCCACGCCACTGAATAATTTCGTCTTCGTGTTTAACTGGACGTGGCATTCAATTCCGATTGTAATCTTGTATTCACTCATCTAAATCGCTCCTAAATCTTTTAATGCCTGCTTGTAAGTCTCGAGCGCATGCTGAGCCTGGCGGTATTCTGGTTTGAAATCGTGTTCGTGCGCAATCTGATTGCGAAGTCTGTGGACGTGCCAAACAGAATTAAGCTGAGAGAACTTCGCTTTGCCGATCTTCTTTAGGCGGTCGCCCATCGTGCGACCTTGGATGCCCATTTCCATCATCGCGCGGTCGAGCATCTTGTCGCCTTCGATAATAACCATGCTATAGCTTGCCGGGTTATCCTTCTCGAGCATGTGTTCGATGCGTAGAAAATCAACCTGGTAATTTTCCTTGTCGAAGACGTGGCCGTGCTTGCTCGTCATTGCGATTGCGAGGAAAACCAAGATACCAACAATAAGAATTGCAATCAAGAAAATAATCAACGAGCCGTCCATTATTCCTCGACCTCCTTAGCGATGTGGAGCAAAATTTGGTCGCTTTGTCTAGGGCCAACGAGCTGCGCGCCGATTGGGAGGCCAGCCTTGCTCTCGCCGGCTGGGATAGAAAGACCAGGAAGGCCAGCGAGGCTTGGTGGTACGGTCATTACATCTTCGAGATACATCTGAAGCGGATCAGAAGTGTTCTCGCCAATCTTAAATGCTGGGCGTGGCGCGACTGGGCAGAGCAATGCGTCATATTTCTCGAACGCCTTGTTGTACTCGTTAATGAGGAGCGTACGTGCCTTCTGCGCCTTGAGATAGTAGGCATCAAAGAAACCGGAGCTAAGCACGAAGTTGCCAATCATGATGCGGCGTTTGTTTTCTGGCATGAAGCCTTCGTCGCGCGTCATGTTGTAAACAGAATCGAGGTCTTTCGCTTCTTTTGAACGGAGGCCGTAGCGGATGCCGTCATAGCGGCTGAGGTTTGATGCGATTTCGGCTGGCACCACGATGTAATAAATTGCGAGCGCATACTTCAAGGTTGGCATCCTGATTTCTTCAATTTCATAGCCAGCTTTCCTGAGCTTGTCGGCATAATTGCGAATTGCGGCCTTAACCTCTTCGTCAACGCCTTCGCCCATGAAGTCTTTAATGAGACCAATTTTCTTCTTCGCCGGCGTTGCTTCTTCGAGCGGCTTCGTCCAGAAATCGTTGAGTGTCGTCGAATCTTTTTCATCCTTGCCGGCCATGATGCTCATGACGAGGTTAGCATCGTCAACATTCTTTGCGAAACATCCCATCGTATCGGTAGAGGAGGCCATCGCAACTACGCCATAGCGGCTTACGGTGCCGAAGGTTGGCTTTACGCCATAAACGCCGTTGAAGCTTGCTGGTTGGCGAATCGAACCGCCGGTATCGGAACCGAGTGCAAATGGTACAATGTCGAGCGCAACAGCAACTGCGCTACCACCGGACGAACCGCCAGAAACGCGTGTCTTGTCGTAGGCGTTGGAAGTTGGGCCAAAATAGGAGTTTTCAGTACTACCACCGTGCGCGTAAGCGTCGAGGTTTGTGCGACCAATCATAATCGCGCCCTCGGCTTCGATTCTTGCGACGGCCGTTGCGGTGATTGGGCTAATGAAATTCTCGAGCATCTTAGCGGCAGCAGTCGTGTGGCCCTCTGGGCTAAGGTAGTTGTCCTTTAGCGCAAAAGGCACGCCAGCAAGACGGCCAGCGTCTTCGCCGCGAGCGATTTTCTCATCAATTTCACGAGCGCGCTCCAAAGCATGCGCTTCGTTCATTGAGATAAATGCGTGATAATCTTCGTATTCTTTGGCTTTTTCTAATGCGGCACGCACCAAATCTACCGCCTTGGTATTTTTGTCGGCAATTTTCATAGAACTTTTGGTACCTTTATCTGATTATCTTCACTTTCAACAGTTAATGCGAGGAGATTGTCGCGCTTTGCTTCAAACTCCACAATCTCGTCTTCGCGCCAAACATTTTGCATGTCGAAACATTGGTAGGTTGGTTCGACATTTTCAGTGTCTAGCTCGTCGAGCTGTGAAAAATAGTTAACGATGTTATCAAGGTCCTTTTTGAGAGGCTCAATCTGTGATTCGTCGAGAGAAATACTGGACAGCTCAGCCAAATGTAGGACATCTTCTCTTGTAATAGACATATAACAATTATACTACAATCGTATCTGTTTTACACTTAAATATTGGAAAGCATTTCGATGTCGGCGCCGAGTGAAATTAGGCGGTGCGCGAAGTCTTCATAGCCGCGGGCAATCGAATAGGTGTTGCGCAAGATAGATTTGCCAGGTGCGGCGAGCATCGCAAGCATCACGACCACTGCTGGGCGTAGTGCTGGTGGCGCCATCATTTCGGCTGGACGCCAATTGGTTGGGCCAGTTACGAAGACGCGGTGCGCGTCGAGGAGCTCGATCTTCGCATTTAGGTTCGAAAGCTCGGTCGTGTAGATTGCGCGATTCTCGAATACCCAGTCATGAATCAATGTGCGGCCCTCTGCGGTTGCTGCGATTGCCGAGAAGAATGGCAACGAGTCGATATTGAGGCCAGGGAACGGCATTGGATGAATCTTATCGATTGGCGCGTGAAGCTTGGACTTCAAAAGCTTGATATCGACGAGGCGCGTGTGGCCATTGTCTGCAAGATACTCGTCTGAAACGGTCATCTTCTGGCCCATGCTGCGCAAAATCTCGAGCTCAATCTCGAGGAACTCGATTGGCACGCGCTTCACTTCGATTTGCGAATGCGTCACGATGCCGGCCGCAATGAAGCTCATCGCCTCGATCGGGTCTTCGCTTGGTGCGTAGTCAGTTTCTTTCGCGATACGCTTTACGCCGTGGACGACAAGGTTGGTTGTGCCAATTCCGTCAATCTTCACGCCAAGTTTTTCAAGGAAGAAACAGACATCCTGCACCATATAGTTTGGGCTAGCGCCGACGATTGTGGTTTTGCCAGGGCAGAGCGCTGCCGCCATAATAGTGTTTTCAGTTACCGTGTCGCCGCGTTCGATCAGGACAATCTTGCGGTCGCCTCCTTTAACTTCCTTAACCTCTGCTTCGTAAAATCCAGGATTACATTTAGCGTCAACTTTAAGACCGAAGGCCTTTAGTGCGTGAAGGTGCGGCTCGACCGTGCGCGAACCGAGCGAACAGCCGCCCGCGTATGGGAGGCGGAAATGCTTGAATTTGTGAAGAAGCGGGCCCATCATCATGATGGCCGAACGCGTCTTGCGCGCCGCCTCAACATTCAGCCTTTCGAGCTTGAGCTGCTTTGGCGGGCGAATTTCAAGGTCGCGACCATCGTTAATCCAGGTGATTTTAAAGCCAATCGATTCGAGCACTTCGATGATGCGATAGACTTCCTCGATATGCGCTAGATGAGATAAAATAGTTTTCTTTTCGTTCAACAGAGAAGCACATAAAAGACCGACGGCCGCGTTCTTCGACGTGTTGATGTCGATGCTGCCGCTTAGCTCCTTGCCGCCATTTATACGATAACCCTGCGTCGAGCCATCATTAATCGATACGATTTGAACGTCCAACACTCGGCTGATCTTCGAGATCATCTCGAGAGAGGCGTTCTGTTTACCATGTTCAATGCGATTGATTGCCGACTGACTCGTGCCGATTGCTTTTGCGAGCTCAGCCTGCGTGACATCCTTACGGATGCGATTTTCGGCAATTAGCTTGCCGATTTCCACCATATAATCTGCTTGTTGCTTCATAAAAATATTATATCATCGAAAGCATAAAAAATCTCCCTCGAAATGAGGGAGATTTTAAATTATTCAGCGTTTGTGTGGACCGCGACGACGTCGTCGAGATCATCGATTGCGTCGAGAATCTTTTCGACCTTCTCGCCGGTTTCGCCTTCAACCGGAACAGTGTTGTTTGGCACGTACTGAAGCTCGGCCGAATCAATTTCGTAACCGGCATCAATCAAAGCGCCACGCACCTTCATAAGGTCGGAAGCGACGGTATAAATCGTCGTACCATCTTCTTCGTCGACGACATCCTCTGCGCCGGCATCGAGTGCGGCCATCATGATTTCATCGCCCTTAGACTTCGTGAAAATTACGCCCTTACGCGTGAACTGGAACATAACCGAACCTGGGTCTGCCATGCGGCCGCCATTCTTCTCAAGCGTGTGGCGCACCTCTGGCATCGTGCGGTTTTTATTGTCGGTTGCAACTTCGATGATAATGCCAACGCCGCCAGGGCCGTAGGCCTCATAAGTCTCTTCGATGAGAGCTGCTGCATTCTTATCTTCCACGCGGGCAATCGCGCGCTCGATGTTTGCCTTCGGCATATTTGCGAGGCGAGCCTTCTCGAGCACCATTGCAAGCGATGGGTTCATAGCTGGATCGGTACCACTACGTGCAGCAATTGCGATTTGGTTACCGATTTTTGTAAACAACGCACCGCGCTTTGCGTCAACGACGGCCTTCTGGCGCTTGGTGGTTGCCCATTTACTGTGTCCGCTCATTATAAATCCTTGTATTTTTTCTAATTTATTCTATTTTAGCACAATATTAGACCATAAAAATGAAAAAGTGCCAAAAACATTGTAATTATGCTTTAAGCCGCAAATATTCGGTGCTATTTTATCTGAATATTAACTAAACAGGAGAAATATTATCCAATGAAAATGTACAAAAGAATTAGGTTGACCGAGGAGGAATTAGCGCGTTTACGTAGAGAATGCGAGGGATATGTTTGGGCCGCCGTCGATCCACGCAAATGTGTTATTTCGATTGGTGACGATTATCTGTATGATCTTCGCGATGTGCTTATCATGCGTCGTTGCAGACTAGAGGATATTTACGGTGTCGGCTTCGACTTAACGAGCGGCGAGATAAACTATGTTGCCCACATCAATCGCCGCAACCCGACCGTGCATAATCACGGCGAGCCGACCGACCAGCAAAAAGAGGAGATAGAGCATACCTTGCATTATTTCTTTGACCGGTTGCCGATTATCCAGTAATTAAGGTAAAATATAAGTATATAAGGAGGTATTTCCCATGGCTAAAAAGAGTCAGGACGTGGTGGACGGTAAAGATAAAAATGACGGCAAAAAGCAGGCCCTAGATTTGGCGCTTTCTCAGATTACGAAGCAGTTTGGTGACGGCTCAATCATGAAGCTCGGCGACCAGTCGAAGATTGATGTCGAGTTGTTCTCCTCTGGTTCATTGGCGCTTGACCTTGCGCTTGGCGGTGGTTATCCAAAGGGCCGTATTATCGAGATTTATGGCCCAGAGTCATCTGGTAAGACGACTTTGGCGCTTCATGCAATTGCTGAGATTCAAAAGCAGGGCGGTCAGGCTGCCTTCATTGATGCTGAGCACGCGCTTGATCCAAGCTATGCTAGAAAGATTGGCGTCGACACCGGCAACTTATTGATCTCTCAGCCAGACAATGGCGAGCAGGCTCTCGAGATTTGCGAAACCCTCGTTCGCTCTGGCGCTGTCGACTTGATTGTCGTCGACTCCGTCGCCGCGCTCGTGCCTCAGGCAGAAATTGATGGCGATATGGGCGACGCTCAGATGGGCCTTCAGGCTCGCTTGATGTCTCAGGCGATGCGCAAGCTCACTGGCATCATCAGCAAGACTAAGGCTACCGTCATCTTCATCAACCAGATTCGCATGAAGATCGGCGTCCTCTTTGGCAACCCAGAGACTACTACCGGCGGTAACGCCTTGAAGTTCTACGCTTCGGTTCGTATTGATATCCGCCGCATTGGCCAGATCAAAGATGGCGAAAATATTGCTGGTAACCGCACGAAGATTAAAGTCGTGAAGAATAAGATTGCCGCACCGTTCCGTACTGCCGAGTTTGACATTATGTACAACGAAGGCGTGAGCAAGACTGGCGATGTTCTTGACCTTGCTGTTCAGTATGGCGTCATGGAGAAGTCTGGTGCCTTCCTCAAGTACAATGGCGAAACCCTCGGCCAGGGCCGCGAATCCGTGAAGAAGCTCTTCAAGGAAAATCCAAAGCTCATGGACGAAATCGAGAAGAAAGTCCGCGAAGCCGCTGCCGCAAGCGCAGAATAATCGATGCTAGAAAAACATACGATTTTTGACGATGGTTCTACCGACCGCAAAAAGTCGGTAGGGCATCGTGTGACCGATCTCCGTGAGGCTGTTCGCGATAAAAATCGCGTCAATGTCTACGTTGACGATAAGTTTTTTTGCTCGCTCGACATCTCGCAGGTTGTCGACTTCCATGTCAAAATTGGCCACTCGCTTAGCGGAGAGGAGCTAGACGACCTGAAACGTGCGTCGGAGTTTAGCAAATTCTACGCCCGAGCACTCGAGTACGCGCTAATGCGCCCACGCTCCGAAAAAGAACTGCGCGACTATTTACGCGGCAAGACCTTCGAGCGCAAAGTCCGCGTGAAGAATCGCAAGACTGGCGAGTATCAGACAAAAGTTAAGCCAGGCTATGACGCCTCGCTCGTCCCGCTCGTAATGAAGCGCCTCGAAGAGCGCGGGTATATTGACGACAAACGCTTTGCGTCGACTTGGGTTGAAAACCGCCATGTTGCAAAAGGGACAAGTATCAAGAAATTGCGTCTTGAGCTCCAACAAAAAGGTGTCGCGAGCCAGATAATTGACGAAGTGCTAGTCGATTCGTCTCGCGACGAGCGTGCTGAACTCAAAAAAATAATTGCCAGAAAAAGAGCTCGTTATGATGACGAGCAGAAATTCATCCAGTATCTACTGCGACAAGGTTTTAACTATTCGGACATCGTCGACGAATTGACCGTCGACTCTTCTTCGGTGTAAGCCGGCTTGCGGAATGGGTTGGTGAAATTAGGCACGAAATCTTCGGCCTTCTTTTTCTTGTCGTCCTTGATCTTGATCTGCGCTTTGTCGTGGCGAATCGTAACTTTAAAATCGTCGATTTCGATAATTTGAGAACGATTAATCGTGAGTGTTGGATCGATGAGGGAGGAAATAAACGGTCTCTGTACTATGAGCTGGTAAATAATCATCGAATTTGAATCGAGCGTATAGTCACTGACTTTACCGACCTTTTTGCCGTCTTGCGTTACGACTTTCAGGCCGACCAGATTGAAGTTGAGCTTCATAATTTTATCGAATTTTACTACGTCTTCGCGGGTAGTGAAGCGGTCGGCGGAATCTACAATAATGCCATCGCTGCTCAATTCGCGGATATCATTCACGTCGAGAATGTCGCCGACATCAGGGTCGTTCTTAATGATAGGGCCTTCGAGCTCGTATGCGGCCACGCCGAGCGTGTCTGGGTCAATCACGGCATGCGTGGTCTTGGCGATTGCGCCACCAACATGGAGACTGAGCACCGGCATCCCAATCATCTTCGATCCAGTCAATAACATAAGCATATTATAGCATGACGGCGCTAGATTTGTCTGATGGTATAATAGGGGTATGAAAATCGTCATCTCGTCAGACATTTACTACCCGATGATTAACGGCGTAGCAGTTTTTTCTCGCAACCTTGCCGCAGGCCTTAAAAAACGCGGCCACAAAGTGATGGTAATCGCTCCAAGTATTACGGGCGAATTTTCTGTTGAAAAAGATCCTGAGTATGGATTTACCGTTGCGCGCCTTAGTTCGAATCGAATCCATGTCTATCCAGACCAGATTAATAAGGTTCCTGAGTCGAAGGGCTTCTTCGGACTAAAGCTCCCGAAGCTTTTCTACAAGAATGGCCTGAATGTCAGCCTTAACTGCTATTCTGAGGTTCGTCAAGTGCTCGACGATTTTGAGCCGGACATCATTCATGATCAGACGCCGGGCCCAGTCGCCCTTGCGGTTTTCCGCTATGCCAAAAAGCATGACATTCCGCTCGTTTCGACCGACCACGCGTATCCAGATAATTTGACGCAGCAATTGAAACTCCCGAAACCGGCAAAGAAGCCAATCAACTCCATGATGAACAAGTACTTCGTCAGCTTCTTGAAGCGCAGCGAATATGCGACCATGCCGACCGAGCAGGCCGTAGCCGACCTCATCCCGAATAAGCGCAAACCATTCAAGGTGCCAGTCGAGGCATTATCAAACGGTATCGACTTGTCTCGCTTTGCGAAGGGGCAGCCAAACAAAGAAATCTACGACAAGTACAATATCCCGCGCTCTAAGCCGATTATTCTCTATGTCGGTCGCGTCGACCCAGAAAAATCCCTCGATGTCCTTGCTGAAGCTTTTGCTAAAGTAGCAAAAAAGAAGCAGGACGCTCAGCTTGTCATTGTTGGCGATGGTACTGCCAAGCCGAAGCTAGAGTCGATTCTTGAAAAAGCGGACCTCTCCGAGCAGGTTCATTTTCTTGGCCGCGTCGTTGGCGACGATCTTCCTCAGATTTACCGCACGGGTTCTGTTTTCGCGATTACCTCAAAAACCGAAACGCAGAGTATTGTCTTGATGGAGGCGATGGCGAGCGGCTTACCATGTGTTGCCGTAAAAGCCGGCGCCGTTCATGAGCTCGTAAAGAACAATAAGAATGGTTTTCTCGCCAATCCGGACGATGCAAATGGCGTTGCCTGCAGTATTTTAAAGATTATTGATAACCCAAAGCTTCGCGAAAAGATGTCCAAAGAAAGTGTCGCTCTTGCCGAGCGCCACGATATTAGCCATACTTTGACGCGCATGGAAGAGATTTATCAAGAAGTCTTAGCTAACCGCGAAAGGGAACTCTAATGAGTATTCCGAAAACCATTCACTACGTGTGGATTGGCGACAAGGCGAGCATCCCGGAACAGGACCTCAAATACATTGAAGGTTGGCGCAAGCTCAACCCCGACTTCAGTATTCGCCTTTGGGACGAAAAAGCAATCGACCTCAAAAAATATCCCCTCGTTAAAAAAGCGATAGAAGAGAAGCGCTATGCGCTCGCCTCGGATATTATCCGCATGTATGTCGTCTATGAACACGGCGGTTTCTATCTCGATACCGATGTTGAATTGCGCAAATCGTTGCGCGAGCTCACGAAATATCAGGCCGTCGCCGGCTGGGAATCGAACTTCTGGTTTACGACCGCCTTCTTTGGTGCTGAAAAACATTCGCCATGGATTGGCAAAATCCTAAAACGCTATGAGCTTGCGGATCCTAACCAAAGAATCACGACGAATACTTTCCTAAAAACCGTCCACAGCCCGTCAGTTTACGCGAAAGATTTTTGGCCGCTTGAGCTTGATGGCGAGACGCGCGTTTATGGCGACAATGGCCTTGCCGTCTTCTCGCGCGAATACTTCAGTCCGAAGCACTATATGACCGGCAAAGATTGTAGTACGAAAAATACTATTGCCTATCACCACTATGCATCGACTTGGCATAAGCCAACGGAAGCTTTTAAAAACTTCGTCAGCCGCACTGGCTACAAGACCTTTGGCCCAAAAATCTATGCTAAATTTGAGCGTCAGTTCAATAAAAAGCTCGCCCGCCAAATCCGCAAAGAGCACTCCTAATCCTTCTCTGGTATAATCTAGGTATGAAGAAAACCAAAAAACCGGCTACTGCGGTCGTAAATCGCCGTGCGCATTACGACTATAATTTGTCCGACAAGCTCGAAGTCGGTATGGTTTTGACGGGCCGTGAGGTCCGCCTTATTCGCGACCATCACGCACAGCTAAAAGGTACTTATGTCACGCTTCGTCGCGGCGAACTCTATCTGCTAGGCCTCACTCTCGGCACTGAAACGGAGCAGGATATCAAGCTTCTCGCGACCAAAAAACAGATTGCCGGTCTCGACCGCGCGAAGCAGCAGGGCAACACTATCGTTCCAGTTGAGCTATTGCCGTTAAAACGCCACATTAAGCTCGTGATTGCCGTCGGTGAAGGTAAGAAAAAATACGACAAGCGCCAGACTATCAAAAATCGTGACCTTGATCGCGAATCTCGTCGTTTCCGTTAAGATAAGAATATGGTATAATATGTATTTGTTATATAAAAATTATTTTTAATGGAGCAAATATGAGAGCCCTAGCAAAAGATCTAACTGTCAAATCTGGAAAAGTTCAGCTGGCTGGCTGGGTAAATTCTCGCCGTGATCACGGTGGTCTCATTTTCATTGATTTGCGCGACCATACCGGTGTTATTCAGCTAGTTATTGACCCGCAAACTAAAGATGCATTTGAGCTCGCCGAACATCTTCGTGATGAGTATGTGATTCGCGCCGAAGGTACCGTTCGTCAGCGTGGTGCAGGTCTCGAGAATCCAAATATTCCTACCGGAAGTATTGAGGTTGTCGTGGACGCGCTCGAGCTTCTCAATCGCTCCGAACCAGTCCCTGTTTCTACTCATGACGAGGGCGTTGAAACCGGCGAAGAACTTCGTCTCAAGTACCGCTATCTCGATCTGCGTCGTCCAAGCATGCAAAAGCGTCTCGCTCGCCGTTCTGAGTATTATCGCTTCATGCGCGAATACATGCATGATCATGACTTCATTGAGGTCACGACTCCAATTCTCGCCAACTCGTCCCCAGAAGGCGCACGTGACTTTATCATTCCATCTCGCCTTCAGCCAGGCAAATTCTATGCCTTGCCACAGGCACCGCAGCAGTTTAAACAGCTTTTGATGGTTGGCGGCATTCCGCGCTACTACCAGATCGCCGCTTGTTTCCGCGATGAGGACCCACGCGCCGACCGCCTCTATGGCGAGTTCTATCAGCTCGACTGCGAAATGTCCTTCGTCGAAGATGGCGAAGTTGTCCGCCAGGAGATGGAGCCGCTCGTAAAGAGTCTTGTAAAAGACTTTGGTGGCAAGAAGCTTCTTAGCGAAGATATTCCACGCATTCCATACCAGGAATCGATGGAGAAGTATGGCGTCGACAAGCCAGACCTTCGCTATGGCATGGAGCTTATCGACCTTACTGAAGATTTGAAGAATACTGAATTTGCTGTTTTTGCAAAAGCTGAATGCGTCAAGGCAATCTGCGTTAAGAATGGCGCAGACCTTAGCCGCTCTCAGATTGATGGCTTTACCGAACAAGCCCGCAAACTCGGCGCTGGCGGTCTTGCCTATCTCACCTACACGCCAGAAGGCATCAAGTCTCCAATCGCGAAGTTTCTTAGCGAAGCAGAGCTCGAGGCTATCACGAAGAAAACTGGTGCCGAAAGCGGCGATGCTGTCTTCTTTGGTGCCGACACTCGTGCGAAGGTTAATAAGGTCCTTGGCCAGCTCCGTATTGCGTTTGCCGATCACTTCAAACTCAAAGATCCAAACGTTGTTGCGCTTTGCTGGATCGTCGACTTCCCATTCTATGAGTGGGACGATGGAGCAGAGAAGCTCGACTTTGGCCATAACCCATTCTCGATGCCAAAAGGTGGTCTCGCTGCGCTCGAAAACGCCAAGACCGACGAAGAGAAGCTCGCGATTGTCGCCGATCAGTTCGATATGGTCATGAACGGCTACGAAATTTGTTCTGGCGCCGTCCGCAACCACAATCCAGAAATCATGTACAAGGTCTTTGGTATTCTTGGCTATGATGAGAAATATGTTGAAGCTCGCTTCGGTGGTATGCTCAACGCCTTCAAGTTTGGCGCGCCTCCACACGCTGGTTGTGCCTATGGTATCGACCGTATCTTTATGGTGCTCGAAAACACTGAAAATATCCGTGACATCGTCGCCTTCCCGAAGAATGGTTCCGGCGTCGACCTCATGATGAGCGCTCCGTCCGTAGTCGACGATTATCAGATTACCGACTGCCATCTTCAGCTCATGCCAGACGAAGAATAATGATATACTTTTAGTATGAACCTTGCGAAAAAAGGATTGATTGTATTTTGTGCAGTATTGACTGCGGCAATGCCGACCAATCTTTTTGCCGTTGAGTTAACAGAGGAGCAAATCGGGAACATTTCTTCGAATTGTTCGAGCATTAAGCTTCAGCTCCAAAAGGTCCAGCGCATGGACGCGAAGAGCCGTGTTCACCTAGGTGCCCAGTTTGAGGCTATTGCAAATAGCCTTATGATGAACCTCAACCTTCGCCTCGTCAAAAACAACAGGGCTAACGGCGATATCGCTTCGCAGCAAGCCGAGTTTTCTAATGTCCGCGAACGCTTCAAGAAGGATTATATTGAATACCAAAAGGAGCTCGAGGAGCTAATTGGTATTAATTGTAAAGATGACCCGTATCGTTTTTATGAACAGCTCGAATATGTCCGAGCGCGCCGCGATGATATGGGCTGGAGTATTACTAGATTGCGTGAAATTGCCGATGAACATCGTCGCTCTGTCCTAGATATGAGGGAAGAGCTATACGACAAGGAGCACTCAAATGAATAATCAGCCTATCGAAGCAGAGTCGAGTAAGAAAATCCATGGCGGCCGCAATCTTATGATTCTCGGCATCGCAGCTGCTGCGATTGCATTTGTTTCTACGGCCGTGAGCCTTCACATTTATCGCGAGACTGGCGATGTCTATCTTGACCGCTCTCGCCCAGGCTATATCTTTGAAGACGAAAAGCACGATACTGATGATGATAAAAAAGAATTATTCTCCGCCGATGGCGAGATTAATTCCGGAGTGCTAGATCAATATCTGAAAGAGTACGACACAGTTATGGAGCGCATTGAGGACGCCTCTGATGATTTCTCGCCAGAGCCACTCTCAAACGAGAGCCTCAGTATCGACATCGTTGGTCACGACGAAGACTTTAATTCTGAAGAAAACAATTTCTAAACCAAGTATCTGCCGGGCCGGCGGTGATTAGGAGAATAATCCAACCATTTTGATGGAGCTGGCGAATTTTTGCAGCGAGCGTGTCATTTAGTTCTGCAGGCTCCGCGATGTCTGCGTTTTCCATTCCGCTGATTAATTCTGCCGGGGAGAGAACAGCGAGATTTGGATCTTCGCGCGTGAGGTAAGTTGGTAGCCAGAATACCTTGTCCGCGCCGATGAAAGCCTTTTTGTAGCCGTCTCTGACCTCATGTTGACGCGAGTTTTGGTGCGGCTGGTAAAGAATAGCGACACCTTGTGCACCATCGCGAGCCTTGAGCTCAGATGCCATTGCTATGGTCGCGGCGATTTCTTCTGGGTGATGACCGTAGTCGGAGTAGACATTATCGATCAGTTTTTCGAAACGACGTCCAGCGCCAGGGAATTGATTAAGCGCTGCGATAATCTCGTCTTCGCTCTTATCGCAAACCTGCTTCATGACGGCAAGACAAATCGAGGCGTCTTGGCGGCGAAGTTCACCTACAAGCGTAATTCTACTGTCTATTGTTGTATTTTTCACAACATTTTCAGATTGGCTTTCAAACTGCGCAAACGCTGCGTGGTATTCTTCAGGGGTCTTATAAATATCGGCGTGGTCGTAGTCGACGGTCGTAATCGCCGCAAGATATGGATGGTACGCCAAGAAGTTGCGGTCATATTCGTCGGCCTCATAAATGAAGTATTCGCCGTCTTTTGCGAAGTTTCCGCCGTTTGCCCACGGCAATGTAGTGCCCACGAGATAGCTTGCTGGGATGCCTAGTGCATGGAAACACCAAATAATCATCGAAGTAGTCGTCGTCTTTCCGTGCGTACCCGCAACGGCGATCATCTTCTGATTGTGCATCTTGACGAATTCGGCAATAAATTCGTCGCGTTTCGAGACGCGGATACCCGCTTCTTTCGCAAGTTTTAATTCTGGGTGGTCTTCAGGTAGAGCAGATGTGTAGACGAACCAATCCAATCCGTCGAGTTGCTCGGAAAGGAATTTGCCGTCCTGCGGTCCGTACGCTACGGGAATGCCGCGTTCGTCAATTTCGTCCGCAATCGCGCCGCGCAATAAATCAGAGCCGCATACTGTCATGCCGGCGTCTTGAGCTAATTCTGCCAGTGGTCCGATACCGGTGCCGCTGATTCCCGAAAAATATACCTTCATGCTATAATTTTAGTATATTATGGGTGGACTGTCTAAGGATAAGTTGAGACAGGTACTCGCTAAGATCTTCCGGCTGAGAAGTTGGAAGTTAGCGCTTATTTTGATTCTCTTGTGTTTTTTGGCTGCCACACTTCTTCGCTTCGACCATATCCGGATGACTGAACTTCGCGAGGCGGTCCTTACTGCTGACAAGGATGGCAATGAGGAAGAAATCTCGAAAGCTCTAAACGAGCTCCAGGGTTTTACTATTAAGCACATCATCTTCAACGCCGTCGAAGACAACGGCCAACAGCGCATTACTTTCGGCACCGGTCCGTTCTATCTTGAAAACCAGTATTTGCGTCGCGCTCAGGCGGCCGTGAAAAAGGCTCAGGAAGAAATCGACAAGAACGCAAAGAACCCCTATGGCAACGTCTATCAAAAGGTTGCGGCTATCTGTGATGCGCAGGGTATCAAATACGGCTGGCGCTACCCGGATAAAGAGTATATTAATTGTTGGATTAATGAGCTAGCCGCTTTCCCAGCCGCCGAATCTATGGACGCTTACGGCGCAGCCAACCTCCCGTCCACAGAGCTCTTCCGCTACGAATTTGCCTCTCCTCTCTGGTATCCTTGCGGCTCCGGCATAGTCATTCTTATCTGTATTATCCTCGTAATCGCGCTCATCATTCGCTTCTTCATTTGGCTTTTTCTTAAGATAGCCGTATCTGTTGTTTCTCACCCTAGAAAAAGTTGATTTTCTCTATTGACAGCGCTCTCTAGAGGTCATAAGATAAGAGTATAAAAACTAAGGAGGAAAGTCTAAAATGGCTTACGAACATACCAATTCCAAGGGTGTTAAATACTATCTTCACAAGTCCGAGGTTACTCTCCGTGGCGGCAAACCACAGACGATTTACTTCTTCACCAAGGTTGCGAAGAATGCTAAGGGTACCCCATGCGACCTTCCAGCAGATCGCGAAGTCAACGAAAACCCACGCAACGGTTTCTTGACTATCTCCCGCAAGAAATAATTAGTTTGAACTAGATTATTTAGGAAACTACCCCCGTAAAAAGGGGTAGTTTTTGTTATATAATAGATGCATGGAAAGACCGACGAAGAAACAGCAGGAATTACTTGATTATATCGCCTCATACACCTATGAGCATGGCTATTCTCCAACTTACCGCGAGATCATGACTGCTCTCAAGAAAAAGTCTGTTTCCGCCGTCGCTGAGCACGTCCAAAACTGCGTAGATCGTGGTTTTCTTGAGAAGACCGACAATGTCCAGCGTTCGCTCCGCGTCATCCCAATCGAGCAACACGAGGAAACGACGGGATTGTTCAGGGCGAAGATCGAAAAGCTTGAGGAGAAATCTCGCGAGAACCCAGACGACGTTAGTGTCAAAGATGATCTTGCTACGCTTAAAGCGGCCGCGAAGCTGCTGGGGCTTTCTCTCTGAATTTGATATAATAATATAAGATGAAAAAAGAGCCGGGCCTTATCTACCGAATCTGTTTATTGATTGGCGATGCACTCGCAATTATTTTCGCATTTTCGTTCGCGTATTACTTCCGCACCAATATCGATCCGCGCCCGTATTTCTTCGAATCGGAGCTAACCGACTTCGTTCTCACGAACCTGATTCTTTTGCCGGTTTGGCTAGTCATTCTTATCGCTCTTGGTCTCTATAGCAAAAAGATTCTCGGCAGGCCATTTATGCTCGCCATCCGTCTTCTTGTCGCCAGCATTCTTGGCGTCATGGCGATTATTACCTATGACTTCTTCGCGAGCAATACTACCATCGCGACTAGCTCGCTTTTCCCGGTGCGCGGCATCGCAATTCTCACGGCGCTTTTCTGCTTTGCGACACTTGTCGTCGAGCGCTTAATTATCTCCCTAGTTCATCGCTTCTTCCTCCGCCGAAGCGTCGGCCTCGTACGCACGCTCATCGTCGGTGATAGCAGCAATACGACGCAGCTCCTTATGGGCATTTCGCCGGAGACGGGCTACAAGGTCGTCGGCGTCGTCGCTGCGGATAAATATGTGCCAAGTGAATGGAGAAAAAAGCAGTATAAGACAATCGAAGAAGCAATTAGCCACCATAAAATCGATGCCATTATTAACACTGACGACCGCGACATCGAGGGCGTTAATAAGATCGCTATCGATCATCACGCACTTTATTATTATTCGCCGGCCGAGAGCTCGATCATTACGCTCACTAATAACGTTGAGTTCATCGCGGCAACCCCAGTCGTTTTGATCCGCACCACGCCGCTCAGCGGTGGCGCCCGCGCCTACAAGCGCGCCACCGATCTTTTCTTTGGGCTTATCCTAACGGTTCTCGCTCTGCCGTTCATTCTGGTCGTGTTTATTATTCAGAAGATTCTCGATCCAAAGTCGCCAGCCTTCTACAAGGACCGTCGTTTGACGCGCTATGACCGCGAGTTTAACCTCTATAAATTCCGTAGTATGAAGCCAGAGTATTGCGGAATGACCGCGGAAGAAGCCTTTGCAAAGATGGGGAAGAGCGAACTCTCGAAAAAGTATCGCAAACAGGGCGACTTCATTAAAAACGATCCTCGCTACACTAAGTTTGGTGATTTCATCCGCAAAACCAGCCTCGACGAATTGCCACAATTCTTCAACGTACTAAAAGGCGACATTTCAATCATCGGCCCGCGTGCGCTCCAGCCGTTCGAGTTGAAGGATTATGGTGACCGCGCACTCATCCTATCAGTTAAGTCAGGCATCACCGGCTTGGCGCAGGTTCACGGCCGTCGCGACATTTCGTTCAATGAGCGTCGCGTTCTCGACGTCTACTATGTTCAGAACTGGTCGCCCGCACTAGATTTGCAGATCTTCTTCCGCACGATTGCTGCCGTTCTAAAGCGCGACGGGGCAAAGTAATGAAAGAGAAAATCAAAAAGCTCACCGAGAAGCACGGCGAAAAAATTCGTTATGTCATCGTCGGCTGTTTCAATACGGTCCTAGATTTCTGTATCTACGGCTTACTAGCAAATATTATCGGCATCCCGCAGATTCTCGCGAGCATTATCTCGACGACTATTTGTGTCTCAATCAGCTTCGTTCTAAATTACAAATTCGTGTGGCGCAGTAGTAAATCGCTCAAATATACCATTGTCGGTTTTCTCGTCGTTTCGTTCTTTAGCGCCTGGGTCGTGCAGAGCATCGCTATCAAGCTCACCTTGCTCGTCTTCGGCGTGAGCTGGTTTACGAACCTCGCCGCCAAGGCTTTTGGCTCTCTCTGCGGCATGGTCACAAATTATCTCGGTTATAAATTCGTTTTCAAGACAAAAAATTAACGCCGCTTATTTACAACAAGCGGCGTTACTCAGTTTTTGTTCCATTTTTCAATGGAATCAAAGACATTGTTTTCGAATGCTTCTTTGACGTGATTAATGGCGTCCTGTTGATCGGCTACCGCTAATCCTGGCGCAAGGAATCGATATCTATATGCATTAAAGAAATCGACGGCCGCATCGGCGCTGTAGTTTTTCGGCGCGAGAGTATAGCATATCGCATAGATGCACTCGAAAATCCCTTTGAGGATTTGCGCCAATAACTTATTGTCGCGTTCGGCCGCAAATACGATGAATACTTTATCCTTAAGTCTTAGCGTGCCGATGCCAACGTGCATGTTGAGTTCAGCAGCGGTGAAATATTGAATCGCCAATTCCGGATAAGGTTCCTCGATTGACTCCTCATAGATGTGCTCTACTACTTGGCTGCGCGCGTTCGGGTAATGGCACCTGGTGCAGCATAGGATGGTTTGCAGATAGTCCTGATCGAATATCCCATGGTTATGCCAAAGGGTTACATAAGGATAATCTCTACTCTCGTCTGCAACGCCTAAGCCCACGACGCCATTTTGGTGCTGTTCGATAAAATCTCTGAAAATCCACTGAGGGCATATGTCGCAAATGACACTAGCCTCAAGTTCGCCATAGCAATCTTTGCATTCGTCTTTGAATGATCTTCCCATATATAGCCCTCCCTTCGATGGAATAATAAAATTATATCATAAAATGTCGCAAAAAGCAACGAAAGGAGAGTATTTTTACAGAGGTAGTTATTGACTTTTCTTACCACTTTCGCCCACGCCACGAGTGACTTAATCAATCAGATTCTCACCAAGAGATGGTTCAAGAGGCAACAGAGTCGTAGCTAGAATTAAATAATCCCGGGTTTCCCGGGGCTGTCTTTTTTCTGACATAAAAAAATGGCTCCCCCGGTCAGACTCGAACTGACAACCTCGAAGTTAACAGCTTCTTGCTCCACCATTGAGCTACAGGGGATCGTAAGTATTATTTTAGGAAATAATTGCTCATCTGTCAAGAATTAAACGCGAAATTCGCCAAAACGCTTGCGTTTTTCAGAAAACCATGCTATCATAAAGGCCAAACAGGTCAAAAATCAAACAAGGAACATAAACAAATGAAAAGGTTACGTGCCATTGGCATTGGCTTAGCCATCGCCGCGGTGTCGGTCACACCGTTTTTGATTCCGCATCATGAAGCGGACGCACAAAGTTCATCATATTACAACTGGGATCAGCTCGGGACTCTAGACGAGCAGTATGCCTATGCGAAGGTTTATCGTACGGCGGACACCGTCATTACGGCCAAGAAGTACGACTCTTCGCGCTCTTCGACTAACTCTGATGAGCCGAACGCCACCGAGTATGTCCTCAGCACTACGACCGGCCAAGTTGTCTTCCTTCTCGAAAATACGACCGCTGTCGATGCTCGCGGTAACAAAGTTGACGTTATTTTCCGTATGAAAAACTTAAAGAAATGGTCTGGCGCCTCCAACCCACTCGCCTACATTTACTTCCGCACCCAGATTTGCGGTACGAATGTCAAGATTACTTCTAGCAACATGAGCACGCTCTGTCCGAACGGTTATAACGACAAGCAAAAACCGCTCGGCGTAGGCGACCCAATTATGTTCTGGGTCAACGCCGAAGGCGCGAACGTTGACTTCTCCGTTGAATATATTAAAAAAGGTTCCTACAATAATACGACCACCGAAGGTACACCTGTTCCAAGTATTGACCGTCTCTCTTTTGCAACTCTTGACTACGACGTGAAAGGCGGCGACGATTATCCTAGCCAGCTTTTCGGCGGCGACGAGGGCATCTCGCTCTATAGCGGCTTAAATCCAGCTGACACCAAGACGACTTTCTACTACCAGAAGACCAACCAGGATAGCGATTTCAAGCTCAAAACCGGCAATGATGGTATTGCAATCGGTACGAACAATGTCGGCAACAAATTCAACGGTATCTATTATGCCAACTCCGCAATCGGTGTTGTGTCCGGCATGGAAAATAGTAAATATAGCTTCCGCTACAGCGCCAAGAAGGCCGGCATCACCGTATTCTTTGGCTCGCCAATCAAGTACGACACTCCAGCTCCAAGAAAGTATGTCGTAGCAAGCGACAAAACTCTCTGCGAAGATGGAAACTGTGAAGAAAACGTCGCCACAACCGGTGATAAATTCAACTATGTGATTGCACAGGATATTCCAGATCAGTACAGCACCGAAGTTGATATCCTTACCTTCATGTCGCTCTGGAGCAAGTATCCAAACATCGCCCGCGACCACTTCTACACCAGCTTCGAAATTTCCGATACGCTCGACGAAAACCTAACTCCATCCGCCGCATCGACTATCAAGATTTATAACGACAATAACGAAGACGTCACGGATATGTTCACTATCGCGCTCGACGGAAGCAAGCTTACGGCTACGGCGAAAACAGACGTCCTCACTACTCCGGACTTTTATGCAAACACTTTCCGCATTGTTATCCCAGTCACGGTGAAGAATACGACGACAAAAGCAATTGTCAAGAACACTGCCAAGACTACCTTCAAGCAGACCGGCGATCCAGACGACACGGATAAGGATTCGAACCCAGTCGTCACAAATCTCTACCACGTTCTCAATGTGAACCACATCAGCACCGTTACCGGTAAGCCGATTATCGCTCCTTCCTCAATGGAATATCCTCATGGGGCAAACTATACTACTGAGCCTCTCACGGAGCTTCCAGAGGGGTACAAGGTCAGCAAGAAACTCCCACTCCCGGCCAATGCTTCTGGTACCATTATCAAAGATGAGGTCGTAACTTATTACTACGATCTCTACTACACGGTTACGACTAAGCATATTTCAAAACAGTCCGGCGCAGAGATCGCGGATCCTGTCAAAGAAGAATATGCCTACAAAGACGAGTATTTGACGGAAGCAGCCAAAAAATTACCAGAAGGCTATATTCTTACCGAAGTTCCAAAGAATGCCTCCGGCACCGTGGACGGCGATATTGAGGTTATCTACGTGTACGACATTCCGCCAGCACCAAAAACACTCGACTCCGATCCAGCTCCATTCGCCTTCATCTTCACGGGCATTGGCGCATTCATCACCGGCGCAGTGTTCTTCCTTACTCGCCGCCGTTAAGTGCCGTTCCGCTTGCGCTTTTCGGAAAACTGTGCTAAAATAGCACTAAATAGGTCAAAAATCAAACAAGGAACATAAACATATGAAAAGGTTACGTGCAATTGGCATCGCTTTGTTGATTGCCGCGGTGTCGGTCACACCGTTTTTGATCCCGCACCACGAAGCGGATGCGCAAAACTCATCATATTACAACTGGAACCAGCTCGGCACTCTAGACGAGCAGTACGCCTATGCGAAGATTTATCGCACGGCGGACACGCGCATTACGGCAAAAAAATACGATTTGGCTCGCGGTACTACTGATGAAGAGCAGGTAGGCAACTCGGAGTACGTTGTCAATACTGCAAACGGCCAAGTAGTGATTCTTCTCGAGAATACGACCGCGGCGGACGCTAATGGAAACAAGGTTGATGTAATTTTTCGCTTAAAGAATTTCCGCAGTTGGTCCGGTTACGGATCAAGTAATCAGGAAGCGTTCATCTATTTCCGTAGCACGATTTGCGGTACCAGCGAGACGGTTACTACTGACAATATGGGCTCCTTGTGTACCGGCGCGAATTCGGACAAAAAGAAAACCCTTGGCGTGGACGACCCAATTATGTTCTGGGTAGAGACTCGTGCAGCCGACATTGATTTCGTAGTAGAGTATATCCAAAAAGGCTCCTACAATGAGTCGACTACAAAGGGCACTCCCGTTCCGAGCATTGACCGTTTGGCGTTTGCCTCTTTTGACTATGATGTCTTGAGATGGGGTAGCGAATCTGATGGCGAACTGTTTGGTGGCGATGAGGGCATCACGTTGACCGACATGAACCCGACCGGGACCAAGACGACCTTCTACTACCAGAAGAATAACAAGCTCTCGGATTTCAATCTCCGCGAGGGCAACAATGGTATCGCAATCAACAAAAATGATGTTGGCAACGACTTTAACGGCATCTACTATGCGAACTCCGCTATTGGCGTCGTGACGGGAGTTGAGAATAGCACCTATGCCTTCCGCTATAGCGCAAGGTGGGCTGGCATCACCGTGTTCTTTGGCTCGCCAATCAAGTATGACACTCCAGCGCCAAAGAAATATGTCGTCGCAAGCAACAAGACAACTTGCGACTCTGGCAACTGCTTGGCGAACAACGCTACGACTGGTGACACTTTCAACTACATTATTTCGCAGGACGTTCCAAACCAATACAGCTCAGAGGTAGACATTCTTACCTTCATGTCGCTCTGGAGCAGATATCCAAACATTGCTAGTGACCACTTCTACACCAGCTTTACAATCTCCGATACGATCGATGAAAACCTAACAATGGCAGCTGGCGGCAGCATCAAGGTCTACAATAGAGCCAATCAGGACGTTACTAATATGTTCACGACTAGCTACGCAAATGGCCGCATTACCGTTACGGCAAAGCCAGAATATTTGACGAACAAAGCGTTCTACGACAACACTTTCCGCGTCGTCTTCCCGGTTAAAGTCAATAGCACCGTCACGAAGGGCACCCTCAAAAACACTGCCAAGACTACCTTCAAACAGACCGGCGATCCGGACGATACAGAGAAGGATTCGAACGAAGTATCGACTGGCATTACGCACAAAGTCACCGTCAAGCACATTAGCAACGCTACGGGCGAGATTTTGGCCGGCCCTGACACGAATATCTATAATCACGGCGCCTCCTACAGCACTAGCCCACTTGACGTCATTCCGACCGACTATACTCTCGACGAGTTGCATCTCCCAACCAATGCGAGCGGCACTGTTACGCGCGACATTGAAGTTATCTACTACTATGATCTTCATCACAAAGTCATCACGAGACATATCAGTATCGCGAGCGGCGAAGAAATTGCGGACCCAACTACGGACAACTATGTCCACAATGCACACTATGACACCGAGCCACTAAAAGGCGAAAAGCTCCCAGAGGGCTTCTCGCTGCATGGCTATCCAGAAAACGCGAGCGGCACTGTTGATCGCGACATTGAAGTTCTGTATTATTACGATCCTAACTATGTCTTGACTGTCCGCCATATTAGCACTGCGACAAATAAAGATCTCGTCGAGCCAGTATCGACAGTCTACCGTTTGTATGACGAATATGAAACATCGGTATTGAAGGAACTTCCAAAAAGCTACAAGCCAAACAAGAAGCTCCCAGAAAATGCGAAGGGCACGATCACTGGAAATATTGAAGTTGTTTATTACTATGACCCATATTGCACCGTGACGACTCGACACATTTCGAAGCAGACTGGCGCAGAGATTTCCGACCCAGTATTCGAGGAAGTCATCTGTAAATCTGAGTACGAAACCGAGCCAGCCGAAGATCTACCAGAAGGCTATGTACTCACGGAAGTTCCAGAGAATGCGGCCGGTGTTGCCGACAAGGACATCGAGGTAGTTTATATCTACGATATTCCACCAGCACCAAAAACGTTTGATTCTGATCCAGCTCCATTCGTCGCTGCCTTTGCCGGTGTCGGTGCCCTTATTGCGGGTGCGGTTTTCTTCCTCACTCGTCGTCGCTAATCTGGTACAATGTAACTATACATACGGAGGTAAAATATGTGTGGAATTGTGGGCTATGTTGGCAAAAAATCAGCACAGGAAGTTCTCGTTAATGGTCTGAAACGCCTCGAATATCGCGGTTACGATTCGGCCGGTATTGCTACGCTTGATGACGATAACGAAGCGCATCTCGCGCGCTCAGTCGGCAAGATTGCCGAGCTCAGCAAAGTACTCGACAAGGAACCTCAGACTGGCCATCTCGGTATCGGCCATACGCGCTGGGCAACTCATGGCGGCGTCACTGAAACGAATGCTCATCCACATCATGTTGGCCGCATTTATCTTGTCCATAACGGCATAATTGAAAACTACAAAGAGCTAAAAGCGAAGCTTAGCTCTTACGATTTCGCCTCCGACACGGACACGGAAGTTCTAGCAGCACTTATCGATAGCAATTACAAAGACGACGTCAGCCTCAAGGACGCCGTAGCTAAATCTCTCAAATGTGTACGCGGTACTTATGGTATTGCAGTCTTCTCGCCAGATGAGCCAGGCACGATTGTTGTTGCGCGTCTAGGTTCTCCGCTTATTATCGGCATTGGGAAGGGTGAAACCATCATCGCGTCTGATGCTTCTGCGCTCCTCGGTTATACCCGTGAAGCAATTTATTTAAACGATGGCGAACTCGCCGTCTGTACGAATGAAGGCGCCGAAGTATTCTCGCTCAGCCTCCACCACTTGACTTCCAAGCCAGAAACAATCGAAGGCGACGTCGAGCAAATCCAGAAGGGCGGCTACGACCACTTCCTCCTAAAGGAAATCATGGAGCAAGCGTCGACACTTCACAACACACTTTCCGGCCGTATTAATACGAAAACTGGTAAGATGCATCTCGGCGGCCCAAACCTCACCGCGAAAGAATTACAGAGTATTCATCATATTGTTATCGTCGGTTGCGGCACGGCTTACTATGCTGGCCTTCTTGCGTCGTACTATATGGAGCAGCTCGTTCCAGATTTGACGACCGAGGTTGTTGTCGCTAGCGAGTATCGCTATCGTGCGTTCCATCTACCAAAAGATTCCATAGCATTAATCGTTTCCCAGTCCGGCGAAACCGCCGATACGCTCGCCTGCCTTCGTGAAATTAAAAAGCGCGGCACCAAGGTGCTCGGTATTGTCAATGTCGTCGGATCGACTATTGCACGCGAATGCGACGGCGGTACCTACGTTCATGCCGGTCCAGAAATATCCGTCGCATCGACCAAAGCTTTCACGGCGCAGGTGGTTGCGATGTTGATGTTTGGCGGCATGCTCGCCGAATATCACGGCGGTGACCCAGAAATTATCGCAGAATATACCAAGGAACTCTCTATTCTCCCGGAAGAAATCGAAAAAGTTTTGAACGAGCATCGTGACACGATGAAGGAAATCGCAAAGAAATATGCGAAGTATGACGATGCGCTTTATCTCGGTCGCGACACTGCATACCCAATTGCACTCGAAGGCGCTCTGAAGCTCAAGGAAATTTCCTACATTCACGCCGAAGGCTATGCGAGCGGGGAATTGAAGCATGGTCCAATTGCTTTGATCGATGACCGTTTCTTTGAGGTATTTACGATTCTTGATAACTGGCTCTTCGATAAGTCCTGCGGTGGCCTCCATGAGGTCCGCGCGCGCGGCGGCAAGACCATCGTACTCACTAACTCCGAGCGCGATATTGAAGCCGATGACGTCGTTCGCATTAAGAGCCCAGTCAAGCTTCTTGCTCCGATTCTACTTAATACTTTGCAGCAGTTGCTTGCATACTATATCGCCGTTGAACGTGGCAACGACGTAGATCAGCCACGAAATCTTGCTAAATCCGTCACGGTGGAGTAATGCCAAAACCGTTCAAAAAAGTCAAATTGCGACATGCCGAAAGCGTTCAGCGCCGCAATGCCGAACGCAAGAATCCGAATTACCCGCGTATTTCGTTTAAGTCGCTTTTCTATGTGACGCGCATCTATCGCAAGGCTGTTGGTGCAAAGACGATTTTCTTTATCGTTTATCGCATTTATAACTCAATTCTCCCGTCTATCAGTGCAGTTCTCGCCGGTGCTGCCGTAACGGCGATCGCCGATGCGATTGGTACGCACGACCTTGGCCCATTTTTGATTCTCGCCGCAGTATTGCTTGGCGTTCAGCTCGTCGACTTAATTCTCGGCACCATCAACGGGTTTCTCTCGCTTCGAACTTACCAGGACGTCTATATTCATGTCAGCGAAATGGTCACCTCGAAATATATTCAGATTCCGCTCCGCGTTCGCGAGAGCAGGGAGTTCGCAGATAAATTTAATCGCGTTCGCGATTTTGCAAACTCCATCCCGTCGGTTTCATTCAGCGTGATTAATGTGGCGTCTGCGCTCATCAGCCTTATTTCTGTCGTTGTCGCAACGCTCACCATCTCGCCGATTGTAACGATCGTAGTTGTTTTATCGGCTATCCCATCTTCAATCCTCACGCTTCGTCTTTCTGCGAAACGCCGTCGCAACTGGCGCGAGTACACGCGCGATCGTCGCATTGCTTGGAATATTTCCAATAAAATTTTGAATTCCAACAACGCACTCGAAATTGAGCTGAACGGCCTCGGCAATTATCTCATCAAGCGCATGATTAAAGCTGACCGCCACAGCCAGGAGCAGGATATTATCGACGAACGCCGCTATCTTTGGCCACGCTTTGGTTCAAACATTCTTGAAACCGTTGCTAGCTTTGGCGTGCTGGTATTTGTTTCAATCGAAATTATTTACGAAAAGCTCGCCATTGGTCAGTTTTTCACGGTGCGCACCCTCCTCAACCAATTGAATGGCAACATCTCGAGCTTGTTCAATAATATCGCGTCTGTGTCGGAAAACCTCGTTAACGCGACCGACTTTATGGAGTTTATGGAGACGCCGGCTAAGCAGAGCGGCGACATTAAAGTAACCGAGGCTCCAACCATCGAATTTAAGAACGTGTCGTTTAGTTATCCAAACACTGACGTTAAAGCCCTAAATAATATCAACTTTACTTTGAAGCCGGGCGACTCGCTCGCGATTGTTGGCGAAAACGGCGCCGGCAAAACTACACTCATTAAGTTGTTGATTGGCGCTTACGAACCAACCGAAGGCGTGATTCTTGTTAATGGTGAGCCGCTATCAAAAATTAATCGCGATAGCTATTTAGCCCAACTCGGCGCGCTTTTCCAGGATTACTCGCGCTACGAATTTGCCACGCTCGGCGAAAACGTTTGGTTTGGCGATACGAATAAGAGTTATAATCGCAAAGCAATCGAGCTCGCATTGGCACAAGCGGACCTCGCTTATCTTTCTGCTACGTACGAAAAAGGCCTCAACCAGATTCTGTCCAAGGATTTCGATGAGGATTCGACCACGGACTTGTCGGGTGGCCAATGGCAGCGTCTAGCTGTCGCGCGCGCCTTGTTCCGCAGCCCAAATGTTTTACTTCTCGACGAGCCGACTTCGGCAATCGACGCGAAATCTGAGTATAAAATCTTTAAGAACATTATTGAAGCCCAAAAGGGCAAGTCAACAATTATCATTTCACACCGCTTCTCAACTGTTCGCAAAGCAAGCCAAATCATCGTGCTAAAAGAGGGCAAAATTATCGAGTCCGGCACGCACGACGAGCTTGTCATGAAGCGCCGCGGCGTCTACAAGACTTTGTTTGAAATGCAGGCAGAAGGGTATAATTAAAACATATGCATATTGAGCTCTCGGACTTCTACTCGCGCCTCGGTACCATCGGCATCATTTTGGCGCTCGGATTTATTCTCGGCAAAGCTAAACTTATCGACACGAAGTTCAATAAGATTCTCGTCAATTTACTTTTGACTGTCTTTATGCCGGCCTCGCTTTTCGTCGCCTTCCCGAGCAGCTTCGACCAGGCGACTTCCGATCTTTTCTTCAAAGGTCTCGCCGCTGGCGGCATTGTTATGTTCGCCCTTATCATCGCATCGCGCATCATTTTCAACAAGGCAATCTACAAAGGCGAGCTTCGTTTCGAATCGCAATTCGCCCTCATTTTTAATAACGCTACTTTCCTCGGCTACCCAATCGTCGCAAGCACTTTTGGCCAGCAGGGTATCATTCCGTACTGCGGTTTCATTATTGCATTCAACATCGCGCTCTTTTCCTACGGCGTCTATCTCTTCCAGCGCAAAGTTACACCGAAACTATTCCTTGGCATCATTACGAACCCAAATATCATAGCTGTCGTGCTTGGTATGGTCTTATTCCTCACCGGCTTCCGCCTTCCGGGTTTTGTCATGGATGCCGCGCAATTCACTGGTAACGCAACGACTGCGCTCTCCATTATTTGTATCGGCTTCATGCTGAGTCACGCAAAGTTCTTGAAGCTCATCAAAAAATGGCGTCTCACTCTCACGGCTGCCATTCAGCTCATTGTTGGCCCGCTCATTGCTTACGGCCTTCTTCGTGCTATGCATTTTCCAGATGAAGTCGTCTATGTCTGCACGCTCATTCAGGCTTTGCCAACCGCAACTAGCCTCGGTCTTTTCGCGGCAAAATACGGCGGCAATGACATCGAATCGTCCGAGCTTGTCACGATCTCGACTGTCCTCTCCATCGGCCTCATGCCGCTGATGGTCTGGCTGTTACTTATCCGCTAGTTTTTTCGCGATTCGCGTAAATGGTTCAATCAAGTCTTCTGGCTCGTCGTAGAAGACGACTTCTTCTGCAACGTCTGCCATCGTCGACGAAATATCGCTGCCGGTTTTTGCAATCACGAAAACTGGCGTCCCGACCGCATAGCAAAAACCTGCGTTCATCCCGAGCCCCACGCCCTTTTCGCTAAACTCGATAATGTTACAGTCGCACTCACGCATCGCAGGAAATGCATAGTCGCGCATCAATTTCTTGCCGGCAGGAATTTCGGCCTCGCCCCATTTCTCGACGTCGCGCGCCATTAGGACAATATCGATGCCGGCTTTGTTCAGCGCCGCCTCGATTGCTTCGACCTTTGCGCGATCCGCGTCGCCATCATGAAATTTCAATGCAAAAAACGAAAGCACGCGTCCCGGTTTTCGTTTTTCTTCAATATTAACTCTTTGTGCTTCAGTCATAGTATTAGTATAATACGAACAAATGAGTATCGAAATCAAGATTCGCGAAGATCTTCCGCTCGGCACCTGGCTCGGACTAGGCGGTGCCGTTACCGAGGCAACGGCCTATAATTTTTCGAAACTCAGTCCCGTCAAGCGAAAGAAGCTCCTCGATTCCTACTATGGCAAGGACGGCCTCGACTATCGTTGGTGCCGCCTAAGTATTGGCAGTAACGATTTTTGTCTCAAATCCTATGAATATGATCTCAAGAATTTTTCTATCGACCACGACAAACAGTGGGTTATTCCGATGCTCAAGCAAATCAAGAAGGACCTTACTTTTATTGCCGCGCCTTGGTCTCCGCCAAAGAAAATGAAAATCATTCCCAAATTGCGTTTTGGTGGTAGATTGAAGCCGTGGTGCTATGACGACTATGCGGATTTTGTCAAACTTTGGCTCGACGCCTACAAGGAAGAGGGCATCGAGATTGATTATCTTTCGCCGCAAAATGAGCCGCGCGCTCGTCAAATTTGGGAATCGTGCAAGTATTCTTATCGCGCCCAACGGAAACTCGCAGAAGCATTCAAGGACCTCGGCCCAAAGCTCCTGCTTTGGGATCATAATAAAAAGCATTTGCTAAAAGTTGCCGACAAATTATTGCCGAACTCTCCTGCAGCCGGCCTTTGCTTCCATTGGTACGATGGTACACATCCGGATCAAATGTGGGCTGTCCACCAAAAGTATCCAGACAAAATGCTCGTCAGTTCCGAGATGTGCTGCGGCTTTTCTCCATACGACGAAGCAGATTGGCAGAAAGATGCGAAGCTCTATCTCGGCGAGCTCATGACTGATATTAATTGCGGCACTACCGCCTGGCTCGACTGGAACATGCTACTCGACTACCACGGCGGCCCGAGCTACTGCCACAACTTCGTCAAAAGCCCTGTCATTTTGAACGAAGCCGGTGACGATTTCATCCTCACGCCAATTTATGATGCGCTAAAATCTTTCGCGAAACTTTTCCCGGCCGGCAGCGAAATTGTGCGCTGCGACTTTGACTCGAACCAAATCGCCGCCGTCGCCCGCCGGACCAAAACCGGCTGCGATGTCATCGTCGCGAATCTTACTGCCGAGCCGCTCGAAATTTCGCTCGGCGGCAAAACAACCGTGCTCGCCCCATCCGAACTCAAGGCCATCAAAAACCCCCGCTAACTTGCGGGGATTTTAGGCGAGGAGATCATCGCTTGCCGGTGTAAATTTCCCAAGGCTGGGACTCCCAGTTTACGAAATTTCCTTGGACGGAAAATTTCTCTAAGCCATCGCTGAGCAACATCAGCCGCTTGCGGTAGGCCTCGAATAAAATGTTGGCGATAAAGTCGAGTGTAGTTGCCACATTGATTTCTTCGAGAGAAGTCGGCAATCCTGCCTCAACGTCCTCTGGACTATAATTGCAGCCATCCACCAGATAACCGAAGCGTTCTTTGCGCTGAGCAGCATATTCGCTGTTGTTTACGACGATGCCGCCGTATTCGCGCAGCTTATCTCTACATCCGATGAATGGAACGTCGTCCCAGGGGATGGTGTACCTTTCGTGCACCGCGAGGCCCTGCGTTATTTCATGCGCATCGAAGCCCTTACCGACGAACTCAATGATGACTTCCTGGTCGACATTGAAGAGCACGTTGAATCCTCCATCGTAATTATACCGGCGGCAGTTATTTTTCGGCTCCATCAAGAGCACGACGCCGCCATGCTCCTGAGCCGCTTCGATCAAACGGGGAATGTCGTCGACGTTGCCACTAGCCCCAATTGTTCGAAAGGCTGTCGTCTTGGCTCCAACCGGCCAGTCGATACGCGTAAGCACGAACTTGCCATAGTCGTCTTTGACTTCGAGCCAGTCGTCAAGCGTTTCGAGGATAGTCAATTTGCCGAAAGGGACTTTCTTGGGGAAATACTTCCTCGCAAGTTCGGCGCCGCGCGCCTTGCCGTATTTCATGGGATCTAACATATAATCACCTCCTAAGATGCGAATTCCCACCAAATTTATAATATTATGGCATTTTCCGCGCAAAAATGCAAGAGCCACCCCTGTTAGCCATTGACTTTTAGGCCAATCTGTGATATAATAATATAGTTTTAGGTTACGCTATTGCAGTTTAGAAAGGAGAAACCTATGAACCTTAAGGACTTTATTACAGGACTACCATTGGATAAGGCTTACTATAATGCTGCCTTTGCCTACCTCGAAGAGCGCGAAGCGCCTCCGATGTGGGTTGATCGCCTCGAGATTATTTGTTCTCAAAGTCTCGATATGGAACAAGCCTACGATTTTCTCGATAAAGAAGATCTTCTTTTCGGTGAAATCTATGGCAAATGGGCCAAGGAACTCGTTGACGGGCGTTGGCATTATACGTATCCGTTCGTCGAAGGCCAGCAGATTCCAGATGGCATCAAAGAAGTTGTCGGGCCTGTTGGCACGCAAACCTCGAAATGGCATAAGGAATCGCTTAAGCAACATGCCGCTTACGTGGTCGCCAACCTCGTAAAGGAAACTGATCTCGACGTCGAAACGGCGGTTCGTCTCGGTGTTCTACACGATGTTGGCAAGAAGTACACTTCAGCCACAAACAAGCACGGCGGTATTTGTTGTCATGAGCATGCAAAGGTTAGTGCAGTTATTGCTAGCTGCTGGCTTCATAAGCTTCCGCCAGAACAAAGGAAGACGGTCTTCGCGGTTATTTATGCTCACATGTTCCCGCAGAACGAGTGGAGCCCCGAGAAAAAGCAGTCGCTTAATCGCGCAACCCTAGCGGATCACCACAGGCTTTATCGCGGTCCGGAGCAGGCCAAGGCAGGCTTCTATAAAGAGCTTGTTTCATTCTTGAACGGCGACGTTCATTGGGCTGATAGAATCATGGACCTCATCTACGCCTTCGCAAAATGCGACAAGGGTATTACGGAGTTCACTCCTGACGTACTCGAGCGCATTAAGCTTGGCGAAGCGATTATTCGCGGCGCAAAAATCTAATGTCCTCAAAAAAATAACCCTTGGTTTCGGCCGGGGGCTATTTTTTGCCCAAAATGCCGGTTTGATAATCAAAAAGATTTCAGGACATGTGCCTGAAAAAAATAAAAAGAAATCCGCGACATGTGCGTGGATTTCTTATCATAATTAGTTCTTTTGACGTCGGGAACTTTTCTTCCGAAGAAAAGTGCCCGATTCCCCTGGTGGGGGCACCTGGGCTTGAACCAGGGACCAATCGGTTATGAGCCGACTGCTCTAACCACTGAGCTATGCCCCCATACCATCTTATTCTATCACAAACGGCAGATAGCCCTAACCATATGCGGTATAATAGGACATATGGAGAGGATCAAGACGGAACTCAGGCGTCTCCGCTATTATTCGAAGAAGGATATTTTTACCTTCACGAACATCGCTACGGCGGTAGCTCTCATTTTCGCTGTCGCTTGCGTCTATAGCACGGTTACTGCCACTACTCGCAACTGGCAGCTTGAGCAGAAGCTGAGCAATCTCCGCCTCGAAAAGACTCGCCTTCAAATCGAAGTCGACACTCTCGAACTCGAGCAGAAGTATTACAATACCGAAGAATACCTCGAAATCATGGCCCGCAGCAAGGACGGCAAAATGCTCGAAGGCGAAACCATGGTCGTCCTCCCGAAAAACTCCGAAAAAGCCATCAACAAATACGCCGACATCGACAAAGCCGAGCAGAAGCGCAGCAACTTCAAGGAATGGCTTGACTTTCTATTCGGTTAAAGCTATAATAGAGAGCATCGTCGCGGGGTAGAGCAGCCCGGTAGCTCGTCTGGCCCATAACCAGAAGGTCGTTGGTTCAAATCCAACCCCCGCCACCAAGTTTTAGAAGACTAGCGAAATGCTAGTTATTTTTTTATGAATTCTGGATTCGTTCTGCGGCGCTGCGGATCAATTCGCCCCAGCTACTCATCACGTGCGGCACGGCCGCGATTTCTTCGGCAGTCATTTCGTAACGCACTGCATATGCGAGTTCCTGTGCAACAATGCTTGCGTCTGGCGACATCACGGTTCCTCCGATAAGAACGCCGGACTTGTTGAAAATCAGTTTCACGATGCCATCATAGTAATCGCTGACGATTGCTTTCTGAGAAGCGGCGAGCGGCATCACAATCTTCTTAATCTTGCGATCGCGGCGGATGCAATCATCCTCGCTAACGCCAACCTGTGCAATTTCTGGATAAGTATTTGTAACACGAATCATGCCGACATCGTTGCGGATTGCCTTGGAACGACCGATGATATGTGCCGCTGCAACGCGAGCATCGAACACGGCTTTCGCCATCGAACTATCGCCGCCGGTAACGTCACCAGCAGCATAAATTGTCTTCACATTCGTCATCATCGTCTCATCGACTTTGATGCCTTTCTTTGAATAGGCGATGCCAGTGTTATCGAGGCCGAGATCGACATTTGGTGCGCTGCCAGTGCAGAGCAAGACTGCGTCGACTTTTACGACTTTTTCCTGACCGCCACGCATGAAGACGACCTTCGTCTCGGCGCCCTCTCTCTCGAGCGCTATAACGCGTGACTGTGTCAAAACCTTGATCCCATCGCGGTTAAAAATCTCATCAAGTACTTGTCCAACTTCTTCCTCTTCGCGCGGAAGTAGCCTACCGGCAATATCAGCGATAATAACGTCGCTGCCGAGTGCGCCAAAATACTGCGCCATCTCGCAGCCAGTCGAACCGGCGCCTACTACGAAAATCGAGCGCGGCATGCGCGGAATATCAAGTGCAGTGCTAGGCAATAAGTAGTTTACGTCCGGATTAATTTTGATGCCGGTGTCGGCGGTTGATGCGCCAGTTGCGATCAAGAATTTCTTTGCGCGATAACTTTCGGAACCAACGCTTATTTCTTCTTTTGACAAGAAACGAGCAAAGCCATGAATGCAAGTAATGCCAGCATCTTCAAAATTCTTTTTACTATTGGCGCCAGAACGCTTTGCGGCAATATTCTTCCAGTTTGCGAGAGTAGGGTAATTATAACGAAGGGCTCCGCTCGAAATGCCGAAGCGCGCGCCATCAATCGCGTGCTTGTAAGTCATCGCGGTGTTCATTGCTGCGCCGAATGGCACGTTGGTTTCATTGAGGCTCGAACCGCCCCATTTATTTGCCTCGACAAGCGCGACTTTCAGGCCGGATTTGGCTGCAATCAAAGCCGCTTCGCCACCCGCGTCTCCACTTCCGATTACGATTAAATCAAAGTCAAAACGTTTTTTCATCTTATATTATTTTATCATGATTCCGATAAGCAAAAGCGAGATTCGGCTCGAGCACTTTGAGCTCCTTTACGATCTGCTTGCGGAGATCATCCTCCGTTATTAACTCTTTGTCGGCAATCCACTTGTCGATATTTTTGACGACACGATCAGCGATTTGCTTCGCCCATGCTTCGGGCAGGCGCAGGCTTTTTGCGTTCATTAAAATATTTTTTCTTAGGCCCGCAGACGAATACTCGTAGGTAATTTTCTTGCGCATTATTTCATGATCCAGAAGGCAGCCACAAAGAGCGCCAAGGTTAAGAAGCTACTGCCGGAAATAATCTTGAGGAAAGCTTTGTTTTTGAGACGCCATTGTTGCGCTTCGACTGCCGTACGACCGGCCTGAATGCGGAATTGCAGGATTACCATTGGGATAATGCTGATTAGCGTGTATGCAACTACGCCAAGCACTTGCCAGGCGGAGCTGAGATTTAGAATCGCATTCGCAACAACGAAGAATAGCGCAATGCTAATCGGCATCTCCGCAAAACTACTGAGCAACCCGAGCGAAAACGCTTCGACACCGTCGTTCGTTTGGCGTGCCTTTTTGCGGATAAAGCGCGTGATGCTTTTTGGCAGCCAAAGTTCAGTGCTGCCTTTGCCACGACGATAATAAAGAAGCCACATTACAATTGCGCATGCGCCAAGCGCGCCAAGTGCAATCACTAGCCACTCGGTCGTAAGTGCGCCGTTAAAGAAATTGCCGATAAGGAAACAGAACGCAGCGACAACCAGGAAGGTAATCGCGCCTGTGCCGAGAATATAATTCCTTGCAAGGTAGCTCGTGCGGCGGCGGCGATGTCTACCGAGGCTATTGTGATACAGCAAAATCAAACCTCCAAGACCGAGCTGGAGTGAAGCTTGTGCTAGCCCAGCTAGCAAAATCGTTGCGACACACACTATATCGCTCATGCTTTCATTTTATCACACTTGAGAGATTATTGAACTTATGCTTGAGGTGGCGCCATGCCTGCCGTAATATGCCAGCATGACAAAAATTAAAATTATTTTAGCCAGCATTCCGTTACTAACTTTAGCTCACGCGGTGTCCGCATTTGCGGCTGAAGCTGCGCCGCCAGCCCTGGCTTTTTCTGCCGTAAACGCTGGCTACAAAGACGACTTGTCGTCCCAAAATTATGACTTCATTGAACTTAAGAAAACCGGCGATGATTTGTTGCTCGCTGACTATAAAATCGCATACTATAACAGCTCGGACAATCTATCGGGGGAGATAAGTTTTGACGAGAATGCAGTGCTTGTCGCCGACGCGCTTGTACTCGGCTTTCATGGCAGCCCGCAGTTTAGCAAAATGACGGAAGAGTATCTCTACAAATTTGGCAGTAGCGGCCTCGCCTCGACTGGCGGGCGCCTGCAGCTGCTCCATACTAGCGAAGTAGTTGATGAACTGTGCTGGGGCAAAATCGTTTGCGATCATTCGCTAAACAAATTCGTGACAAAACAAGAAGATAATCGTACTGCCGTGCGTTGCTTTGGCGAATGCGAGGACGCCTTTAGCTACGAGGACTATTATCCCGATCCAACTCCGGAGGCAATTCAATTCCTCGAACCGGAAATTGAGCAGCCGCTAGAACCTGAACCAATCATCAGCTGCGAAGGTCTCGTCTTTACTGAGATTTATAGCTACTATGTCGACGACGTATCGGAACAATTTGTTGAATTGTATAATACCTCCGATCATACTATCACGCTCGACGGCTGCTACCTACGTTATAAAAATAAACTCTATCCGATGAGCGGGGAAGTCGCGTCTGCTAGTTTCTACGTCTCGCAAGACTTAGTGCTCACAAAAAATCCGAACTCGCCACTAACTATCGAGTTGATTGACGACAATGGCGTTGTGGCGAGCGCAGATTATCCGCACGGCCAAAAGAAGGGCGTTTCCTACGCGCTCTTTGACGGCGCGTGACTGTTTACTTACCAGCCAACGCCTGGCGAAGATAACCAGGCGCAAGAATATCGTAATTGCCCAGAAGGTAAAGTCATTAATCCGGACACGGGCAATTGCATAAACGAGGCAAGCATCGGCAATAGCGAGCCAAAAACTTGTCCTGAAGGGCAATATTTGAATCCCGAAACGAATCGCTGCAAGAAAGTTGAAACGGCCAAACAAAAAGAGTGCGCCGAAGGCTACGAACGGAATCCCGAAACGGGCCGTTGCAAAAAAGTTATTACGGCCACTAAGCAGGAATATCCGGTCGATCCGATTCCGGACGAGGCGACTCATGATAGCCCAAAGATTTTTATCGCGACTGCGGGCCTAATTGCTATCGCACTCATTACGCTCGGTGTAGTTGCATGGCAATTCCGCGCCGAAATCGGTAAGTTTATCAAGCGCATCTTTCCGCGCGGATTCCCACATCTGTCTCGTGTTAAACTATTAGTATGGCGACTAAGAAAGTCTTAGGCATTGACCCGGGCACGGGCATCTGCGGTTTTGGCGTGGTAAGTTTTACGACTCACAAGCAGCCGCATATGGTTACGGCTGGTGTTATTACGACTCCAGCACATACTCCGCTCGCCGATCGCCTTTTCGACATCTACGAATCTCTTAATCAAATTATCGACGAAACTCATCCCGACGAAGTAGCAATCGAAAAACTCTTCTTCAATCAAAATATTACAACTGGTATTACCGTTGCTGAGGCACGCGGTGTTTGCATTCTCGTCGCCCGCCAGCGCAATCTCCCGATTTATGAATATACTCCGCTTCAAATCAAGATGACGATGACCGGCTATGGCCGCGCCAAAAAGAAAGATATGCAGGAGGCCGTCCGCGTTTATCTCAATATGAAAGAAATTGTGAAGCCAGATGACGCTGCCGACGCACTCGCTGCGGCAATCACTCATGCGCTCTCGACTCGTATTCAGTATCGCGACTAGCGAAACAACAGATACGGTGTTATAATATTTTTCATGAAAAATATCTACATCACTACAGCAATCCCGTACGTCAATGGTAATCCGCACCTTGGCCATGCGATGGACTATCTTCTTGCGGACGTGTGGCGTAGATATATGATGATGCAGGGCAATACTGTTCGCCTACAGGCTGGCACCGATGAGCACGGCAGCAAGATCTATAAGAAAGCCATCGATAGCGGTATGCCGGTCAAGGATTTTGTTGACCAGAACGCACAAAAGTTTCAGGATTTCATTCATTCGCTCGGCGTCGAGTATACGGATTTCGTGCGTACGACCGACGAAGACCACGAGCGTCGCTGCCAGTTGATTTGGCAGAAGCTCGGCGATCATATTTATAAAGGTAAATATGAGGGATGGTATTGCGAAGGCTGCGAAGGCTTCGTGACCGACAAAGAATATGCCGAGAATGACGGCGTCTGCCCAGATCACCGCAAGCCATATACGAAGCTTAGCGAGGAAAATTATTATCTCCGCATTTCCGATTTTAAAGATCGCATCCGCGAAGCCATTGAATCTGACGAAATGAAAATCACTCCGACCTTCCGCAAAAAGGAATTCCTAAATCTTCTAAAAGACATGCCGGACGTTTCGATTTCCCGTCCAAAAGAATCTGTGGCTTGGGGCGTCCCGGTTCCTGGCGACGAAGACCAGGTCATGTATGTCTGGATCGATGCGCTTTCGAACTACGTCACAATTCTTGGTTATCCAGAAAATGATATTTCGGATTTCTGGCCAGCCGATACTCAGATTGTCGGCAAAGACATTTTGCGCTTCCATGCTGGTATTTGGCCAGCAATGCTCATGGGCCTCGATCTCCCGCTTCCTAAGAACCTCCTCGCCCATGGCCACATTACGGTTGGCGGCGAGAAAATGTCGAAGTCCATTGGCAACGTAATTGCGCCAGAAGATATTATTGAAAAGCACGGTGTCATTCCGTTCCGCTATTATTTCTCGCGCCACGCCTCCACGACCGAAGACGCAGATTTTACTTGGGAAAAATACGAAGCCGCCTACAACGAACTCGCAAATGATCTCGGCAACCTCGTCCAGCGCCTCGCAACTCTCGCAAAGAAAAACGAAGTGAAGGGTAGCAAAGGCGAGCTGAAAGAAAACGCTGAGTTCGATGATCGCATGGCGAAGTATGAATTCAACTTTGCTTTCGAAGTTATTTGGAAGCAGATTCAGGATTTGAATAAGCGCATCGATGAAGAAAAACCTTGGGCGCTCGCAAAGACCGAGCCAGAAAAAGCCAAGGCAGTTCTTGCTGATATTATCCAGGAGCTTCTAAATATCAACGTCCGTCTCGGTATCTTCCTACCAGAGACTTCCGAAAAGATTGCAGAAATCTTCGGCGCCGAAGCAATCGAGCCGCCAGCAACGCCGCTTTTCCCAAAGAATTAATTATTTGTTATACCAGAATTTCTTACCGCCTAGAATGTCATAGGTCAGTAATTTGTAGTCTTCGAGTACCTCGGTCATTTCGAAGTCGAGACCTTCGAGATAAGTCGTGGCAAGAATCGGCTGCTCTTTGCATGCCGCGGCCGTCAGGTACATATAAGTATCCTTCTGCCAGTTCAATTTATCGAGCATTGTATTGACGAGACAGTTTGGCGAAGTCGTCGGAAGCTCTTCGCCGGCTTTAAGCCCGGCGTCATAGTTCGTGTAGATAAAGTATGGCGTCACGCGGGACAGGTCGCGTACTTCTTTGTCTTCCGAATTATTAGTGATGTTGAATAAACCTGCGGCATGGTCGCCAAAGAAGAGCACGACGACTTTTTTGTCGAGCGTGTTTAACTCGTCGATAAACTCGCCCAAGTATTGGTCGGAAGTATGAAGCGACTGATAATACACTTCGAGCTGGCTCTTGCGCGTGTCGCTAATTTCTTCGGTCTGCTCGACGGCAAAGTCATAGGTCTCGTAATTCGTATCGTTATACGGCGTGTGGTTTTGCATCGTGATGAGACCGACCATTTGGTTGCCTTTGCCTTCACGGAGAGTCTTTATGGTCTGGTCGTAGGCTGACTTGTCATTAATATACTCGGAGTTGCCATCACGTTCCGTATAGTCCATTTCGAGTTCAGTCGTGAACGTATCGAAGCCTTCGTTCTTGAGCGAGATGTTGCGCTTGTACATACCGCCATTGAATGGGTGGATTGCGGTCGTAACGAACTTTTTGCTCTTTAGCATTGAGGCAATCGAAGGGACTTTTCCAGTCTTCGGAATGAGGGAAGTATACGGAACGATATTCATCCAGAAATTTGAAAGGCCAGTAAATACCTCGAACTCGATATTTGCCGTACCGCCGCCGTAGTCGAGTGTGTACATATTGCCCGACGCCGCTTCCTTTTGGATGCGGTGAAGATTTGGCATAATGTCGCCGCCTTCATGCCGGTAGTAATCTGACATTTTCTTGCCTTGGAATTCGACGGTCGGATCGAAGAACGACTCGTTCAGAATTACGACGACGCTAACGTCCTCGTCGGCCGGATCGATGCGACCTTCGTTTTCGTAGTCTGCGATCATTTCGTATTTCTTCTTTGTATTGCCGATGCGCTCCTCGCTATAGTTTTTCGGCGTATCGAGACTGAGTTTCTGGAAGTTGTATAGGAAGCCGAGGATGAAGCCGTTCTCGTCATAGTTTCGGTTCTGGTTCCAAGCAGTGAAGCGCGTGCCGAGGAAAATTGGCTCATAGCGGACGCCTTCATTATGGCGAACGAATATCGTTGAGGTAAGGAAAATAGTTACTGACGCAGCAAGGATCAAAGTGCGCACTACGACAAAATGGCGTTTGATAATGCCTTCATCCTTTCCTTTTTCGTACTTGAGATGAAGCTTCTTGCCGCAATAATAACTAAACGCGAAGAACAGGCCCGCAGTGATGAGGATTGCGATCACGAGTCTAACAATTGACCAAATATCAACGAACTTCGTCAACGTCGACGCTTCGCTCGCGAGCTGGAAATCCTCGGGCAAAAGTGGATAGCCGCGCGAGTTGTATTTTGCGATATGAATATATGTAATGACAAGCAACGCGACTGCGCCAACGCCCGCAGCTAGAATTGGACGACCGCAGATTACCCAAACAATGACTAGCATTAACCAAAGCAAGAATGCGTTGAATAAGAATACTTGTGGGGTTTTAAAGAAAAAGTCCCAGGCCTTACCAAAATCATTTAAGAAATAACGGTATTCCAGGAAGAACATTAAGAAGAGCGCGGCGATAAGCAAAAACAAAAGGGAAGCCATAATATGGCGAAAACGCTTATTCTTGTATAACTCCTTCATCTACTATATTTTAGCATGTATGAAATGAATTCGTATGCCTCATTTTTCGGTTTTACCACTGATAGCGGCTATCGCAATTATCGTCTTTTCGGCCATATATAATATATATGGCAATAATTCAGAAAATCTTCTTCCGTACGGCCATAAGGTTGAATGAAGCGGCACGCTCGTCGGCGACGTGGCATATAAAAAGTCCGACTATCGTCTCGTCCTCGCGAGAGGCGACCTGGAAGTTTACGTTATGCTCGAGCATAGGCCGGACGCCAAGCGCTCGGACGTTTTGACGGTTCGCGGCGTTTTAGAGACGGGCTTTGGTAATTACGATGCATTTATCTACCGACCGGAACTCGTAAAAGTCAGCCATCCGACTACGCCAGATTTTGCACTCAAATTGCGCGATTCGCTAGCTAGTCGCATCGTTGGGCAAATCGGCGAAGGCGACGAATCGGATCTGGCGCTAAGCTATTTGCTCGGCCAGAAGGGCACTATGAGCGCGGAACTTAGCGAAAAGATGCGTCTTGTCGGCCTAGCGCATGTTATTGTTGCGTCCGGTTTTCATCTCGGCATCGTTGTCAGCTTCGCGAAGAAATATCTCGGAAAAGTCTCGCGCTTTGCGACGCTGGCCGGCGCCACGATTCTAATATTTGCCTATATTTCGGTTACGGGCTTTAGCCCGAGTATGATGCGCGCCGGTCTAGCCTGTGTTATGTCGCTATTCGCTTGGTATTTCGGTCGCCGTCTTCACCCGGCACGCTCAATTCTATATCTCATCGCAATTTCGCTTGTTATTAATCCGGGTTATCTTACGAATATTGCATGGCAATTATCATTCGCATCCTATGCGGGGATTATCTTTTTATATCCGCTCATTACGAAATTTCTTTACGGCGACAAACAGCCGGGCAAAATTGCAGGAATTATTCTTGTTAGTCTCGCTGCGCAATTATTATGTTTGCCGATTTGTATTTTTCATTTCGGTTCCATGTCGCTCGTCGCGCTGATAACGAATCTAGTCGTTTCGCCCGTTATCCCAGCAATAATGCTTCTGAGTTTACTGACAGGGATTATTCCGATCCCGCTATTTTCGGTCCCAGCTAAGCTGCTTCTAAAGTTCCAATTAGTTGCCGTAAACTACTTCAGCGGCATCGATTGGTGCACTTTTGATTTCGGCGTATTTAGCAAATATGCATTGCTTTTATATATCCCAATTGTCATTGGGGCATTGCTACTAAAGCGGCTTACGGGACATAGTTTTCGCCCGACCTACGCCCTGGAATAATCTGTAAAATATGGTAAAATATATATATGCTAATTCACAGTGAAGCAGATATGATTGATTTTGGTCGCAACTTCGCGGCAAATCTTTCTGCGCCTGCTGTCATTGAACTTATTGGCGACGTTGGCGCTGGCAAGACGACGTTTACGCGCGGACTTGCCGCCGGTCTTGGTATCGAAGAACCGATTAGCTCGCCATCATTTACTATTTCACGTTTTTATCAGGGCGAGAAATATACACTCACCCACTACGATTTTTATCGTTTGGATGACCCTGGCCTAATGGCCGACGATCTTGCCGAATCGATTGGCGATCAGAATAATATTACAGTCATTGAATGGGGCGAGAGCATCGCGGATATTTTGCCGGCAGAGCATTACCGCATTTCGATTCGCTATATTGATGAAAACACTCGCGAGGTGAATGTCGAATGAAAATGTATCTAGATACATCGACCTCGACTACAATTCTCGAGCTTGACGACCATCATTATGAATGGGAATCGGGCAGGGAACTCGCGCGCGATTTGTTGAAATATATTCATGATAAGCTTCAAGAAAATGGCTGTGATTGGCATGATTTAGAATCGATCAAATTCAATGCCGGACCAGGCAGTTTTACGGGCCTTCGTATTGGCGCAACTGTTATTAATACGCTCGCTCGCGATCTCAACATTCCGCTCTATAATCAGCGCGGCGAACAGGTAGAAATTATTCTGCCAGAATACGGTCGTCCGGCAAATATTACCCCACCAAAAAAATAGTTGGCGTGCTAAAATATTTTTAGGGGGATTTGATTATTCGTTTTTAATTATTTAACTCAGAAAGAGGTTGTATGGAGATAGTGATTGCTGCTATTGCCGCGCTCGTCGTTGGCGCCGGTGCTGGCGTTGGTATTACCTACGCGCAGAACAAACGAAAAGAAAAAGGCGGCCAGAACAAGGCCGATGAATTAATTCGCAAAGCGAAGCACGAAGCTTCCGAGATTGTTCTCGGTGCGAAAAAAGAAGCTACCGAAATTCACGACAAAACTCAGAAAGAAGAAACTGACCGTCGTCGTGAATGGAAAAAGACCGAGGATCGTCTCGCCGAGCGCGAAACTTTGCTCGACAAGAAGCTCGACCAGCTCGACAAGAAGTCCGAAAATCTTCGCAAGGAAGAGGGCGAGCTCGAAAGCCTAAAGGACGAGGTCCGCGCCATCCGCGAAAAGGCTCAGGAAAAACTCGAAAAAATCGCAGGCCTATCAAAAGCTGACGCTAAAGAAAAGCTCATGCAGATGACCGAGCGTGACATCAAAGCTGACCTTACTGAGCTCGTCGTAAAAGAGCAAAAGGCGCTTCATGACCACATTGAAGAAACCGCTGAATCGATTCTTCTCACGACCATGGAACGTATGTCTTCCGAGGTCACTGCGGATCGTACCGTCACGAGCCTCAAGCTTCCTGATGATGATATGAAAGGACGCATTATCGGTAAGGAAGGCCGCAACATTCAGGCCCTTCAGCACGCTACTGGCGTTGACGTTCTCGTCGATGACACTCCGGGCATGGTTGTCTTGAGCTCCTTCGATCCGATCCGCCGCCAGGTCGCTCGCTACGCTTTGGAGCGCCTCATGAAGGATGGCCGCATTAATCCATCCAGCATCGAAGAGGCCGTCGCGAAGGCAAACCGCGAAATCGAAAAGGAAGTCGTTCGCGCTGGCGAAGACGCCGCACGCGAAGTTGGCGTCATTGGCATTCCGAGCGAGATTCTTCACCTTCTTGGTGAGTTGAAGTTCCGCACTAGCTTCGGCCAGAACGTGTTGCTTCACTCCATCGAAATGGCTCACATGGGCGGCATGATTGCCGAAGAAATTGGTGCCGACGTTCAGATCACGAAGACTGCATGTTTGCTTCACGATATGGGCAAAGCTGTTACTCACAAGATTGAAGGCAAACATGCCGATATCGGCGCAGAGCTCGCAAAGAAATATGGTATGGACGAACGCATTACACACGCTATCGCTGCGCATCACAACGATATTGAGCCAACCACGCCAGAAGCTGTGATTGTGAAGATTATGGATGCAATCTCGGCAGCTCGCCCAGGCGCACGCAATATCTCCGCAGAGAACTTTGCGGAACGCATGAAGGCTCTCGAAAATGTTGCTACTAGCTTCCCGGGCATCGACAAGGCTTACGCAATTTCCGCAGGTCGTGAAGTTCGCGTCATTGTTGAGCCAAAGCAGATTGATGATCTCTCTGCTTTGAAGCTTGCTCGCGACATTGCTGACAAGATTGAGGCTACGATGCAGTATCCTGGCGTCATCAAAGTCAACGTCATCCGCGAAACTCGCGCAATCGAATACGCAAAGTAAAAAACAAGCACGGTTTTGGCAGAAAGACATCGCTAAAGCCGTGCTTTTTTGCTTATGCTTATGTATAATATAAGCATGGGCATCGTCTCGGAGGAGAAGCGTTCGGGCTTCACTATTATTGAAGTGATGCTATTCTTGGCATTGAGTGGTTTTTTGTTGGTAGGTATTCTTGCGGGTACCGGTTCTAGCATTGCAAATCAGCGTTATAAGGACGCCGTCCAAGACGCAGTCGACGCGCTCCGTGACGCCTATTCTTTCGTGTCTGATACCCAGGTCCAGCTTCGTGATAACGGCAAGGGCGTTTGCGGCGGGTTGACTTCTGCTCAGTTTGACGCATCGAATATCGCTCAGGCTTACAACAGTGGCCGCGGCCGCACCCAGTGCGTCGTGTATGGCGCTGTAGTTTCCATTAATGGCGATCAGATTCAGACCACTACGCTCATTGGCGAGGATTACGCGGACGCCATAAAGGACACCGAGCATCATGATGGCCTTAGCGTAAAGCATGACCTAGAAATATTGAAAGAGCTAAATGCAAATAACCTCGCCGTCCAATGCGCAAAGAACGCTGCGGATTGTCTCGTTTCGACGGTCGATGTTCCAGCCACAACTCACTTGAAGTGGGGAACATCCTTCGTTAATCCGGCCAATGCTACAGGCGATCTTACGAAATTCCAGAAGACATTATTAATTTTCCGCTCTCCGCGTAATGGTTCGATTCGCACGTTCGTGATGGACGGCCTTATCATGGATGGCACTGAGCCAGTAGATTACACAAGATATAGCAATAATTCCGGCGTTTCGTATGCCGCCGAGGTGCTCGATCGCGTTGGCGTCTTTGGCAGCATTAGCTCCGACAAGTTCAAACAAGAAGAAGTTAAGATTTGCGTTAATAATGACGGTGCAGAGACCTTTGCTAACCACCGCCGTATGATCCGCATCGTGAAAAATGCGCATTCTCAGACTGGCATTGAACTAGTCGATATGGATGCAGATGAGGAGAGCTGCGACTAATGACTAGAAGAGGCGATACATTAATTGAAGTGATGCTTTCGATTTCCATTTTTGCCGTCGTCGCATTGCTTTCGATTAACCTCATGAATGACGGTATCAATACTGCGCAGCGTACACTCGAGGTTGCGATGGCGCGCAACGAAATTGACGCTCAGGCTGAGGCATTGCGCTTCATCCATCATAGCTATGTTGCCGAGCGCCAAATGACGACTGACGAAAGCAACTTCAGATATCTCTGGAACAAGATTGTTAGCAAGGCGAATAAGCCTTCCGCGCTCGAGCGCGTCGACACGATCAATAGCGATGGCCGTAATAGCTTCGACATTAATGATATTAATAATTGCGAAGTAGCCTATCTGAACCCAACTTCCACAACCACCGACGCTGGCCACCTCGCCTACTTTAACTCGTTCATTTTAAACACGCGCATGGTTCTACCTCAGAAGGTAGATAATTACATGGGCACGAATTATGAAAGCCTCGTCGATGATGAAGTTGCGGTTCTTTACAAGAGCAACCCGGGAAAGTTCTCGGACCCGTCGCTCTATCCGCGCATCATTTATCGCAAAGACGGCAGCTCGACGTCCGATACGACCGAAGACATTGACATAAATAAAGGCGAGAAAATCAATAATCTCTACAATCGCATTGCCTCAGCGGAGGGAATTTGGATCGACGTCGCCGGCAACAAGGGCGACAATGGCGAGAATTCCGCCCGCTCAGATTATTATGATTTCTATATTCGTACTTGTTGGCAGAGCGCTGGTACGCGCGTTCCGTCAACGCTCACGACCGTCGTCCGTCTTTATAACCCGGAGGTGCTTGAATAATGAAAAAGACTCGCGGCTTCACGATTATCGAATTGATGCTATCGATGGCATTCCTCGGCACAATGCTTCTCGGCATTGCGGCGCTCGTGATGCGCATTACGAATATTTACCAAAAAGGTCTCGCTCTTCGCGCCGTCAACTCGACTGGTCGTGAGATTATCTCGGATATGACCCGCACAATTAATGGCGCTCCGACCGACATGGAGATTAACCCAGCCGTAACCAACAATCTAACTGGCACGACCGTTACAGCAAAAGCTGTCGCAGAGGCTCATGCAAATTATTATTTGAGTGTCGAAGATAACGGCAAGCAAACCGGTGGCGTATTTTGTACTGGAGCCTATAGCTATGTTTGGAATACGGCAGAGAATCTGCGCAAAGACGATGATGCGACTGACGTCTTTAGAATCAATACGAAGGATGGCCAGACTATCGTCCCGCGTCTAGCGCGTTTCGTCGATCGCCAACGCTTTGCATGCGCTCACGAGCCAATGGCAGCTGATGGCTATACGTTTGCTCCGGCCAGTAACGCCGACTATAAAGCAGGCGCGTATACTTTCGATCTTAGCGAAAGTGTTTCGAGCGACGACGTTACGGAGCTAATTAGCCGCGACGAGAACAACCTTGCGATCTATGACCTTCGCGTGCTTCCTGCTACGCAGAATGAAACCACGAAGCAAATCTTCTTCTCGGCTTCGTTCATCCTCGCGACCCTCCATGGCGGCGTTAACATTGAATCGAACGGCGATTTCTGCAGCGGCGAGGGGAACCTCGATGGTACCGACTTCACGCTCAATGATTTTGACTACTGTGCAGTGAACAAGTTCAACTTTTCCGCTCGCGCGACCGGCGAAGCTGGTATAAAACAATACGGAGAATGATAAAATAAGGATAACCATGAAGACAAGAAAAGCAGCAGCATCAATCTATATCGTTATCTTCACGACTACATTGCTTGGCGTCATCGCGCTTAGCTTCGTGCGCATTATGCTTTCCGAGTCTCTCCGCACGATTAACTATAGTCTTTCCCAGTCTGCCTACAACTCGGCTCTCGCTGGTGTTGAGGATGCAAAAATTGTCCTCCTTCGTTTCCAAAACTGTCTAAACAACTCGAATTATCTCTCGAATTGCCAAGAGTATCTCGACGCTTTCCAGACGGCGACGGCGGCAGAGAACACCGCGAAGGACTGTGATATTATTCGTAAACTTCTCCACTATAATGCGGGCGAAAATGAGACCCTAGTTCAGACGAACAGCTCTGCTAGCGGCGCAACTAAGAGTGCGCAGAATTTTGATCAGGCCTACACCTGCGTAAAAATCGATACTCTTACGGACGATTATATTGCGACGCTCAACGACAACAACCCGACGAAGATTATCCCTCTCCGTGCAATCGATGAAGCCGCACAGAATGGCATGAATCGCATTTCGCTTCAGTGGTTTAGCACCGATGATTACCGCGTAGTTGCGCCAGACAATGAGCTTAAATCTGAGTGGTATGGTCTGACTAATCTCACTGGCGATTTGCGCTCGAACAATACTGAGTATACTGCTGGCAACGATACCTACAAGAACTCGTTTGTCGCCAACTATAGCGGCATTGTCCCGCCAGTATTGCAGAGCACAATCATCCAATCCGCAAAGACATTCACGCTCGATCAGTTCTATGTGAGTGACAAGGCTAGCGGCAGAAGTAACCGCGGCACTTTGATGCTTCGCCCGTCTATGAATTCGAATCTCAAGACCGCTCGTAACATTGATGGGAATGAACACCACTACTCGAATAGTCTTCCTGAAAACGTCATCGTCGAGTCCGCAAACAAGCACTTCAATACCCCAATCGATATTTATTGTACGCTTGGTGACGAGGAATGGGCTGGTGGCTATGCCTGCCAGGCTGACTTTGTCGTGCCGCGCCCGATTGGTGGCGACGAACGCAACTACTCGACATCCTTCCTCGTGTTAAATCTGCCATATGCCGCTCCGTCGACTGAGGTTAGTGTCAAGATGTGGCAGTGCCACGACAATAGTAAGGCGCTCTTCGATAAGGTTCAGGACGGTAGCCAGACGGTAGATAACTGTAGCGGAGTTCAATTCTCGAATGTTCAGCCATCTGTCGACTCAACTGGACGTGCGAACGATCTATTCCGCCGCATCGAAGCACGCGTCGAACTCGTCGATACTTACTTCCCAATCGCGAACTACGCTCTTGCTATGACCGATCCGAACAACGTGAACGGTATTCAAAAGGATTTCTACGTTACTAATAACTGTACCTACTCGACTTCCTACTGGGATGTTTCGAGCAAGACGCTCAAATCCGAGAGTGGCAGCTGCCCGGATTCGTCTGGCGATAGTGGGGAATAAAAAATAGCGAGCTCCAAAAGCTCGCTTTTTGTTGCCTAAAATATGGTGCCCGCGACTGGAGTTGAACCAGCACGCCCGTGAAGGCACTAGCACCTGAAGCTAGCGCGTCTGCCAATTCCGCCACGCGGGCATAAATAGATTATAGCACGGGAGGGGGATAACAGGGCAAAACGCCAAGAATATGTTATAATAATGGCATGAAACAATTTTTCACTGATGGTTCTGCCTCCCCGAATCCCGGCCCGGGCGGCTATGCAGTGATCGATCTTGATGCCAAACAGCCTGTTGCTCTCGGCAAAGAAGCAAACTCGACCAATATTCGTATGGAAGCGATGGCGCTCATTGCTGCTTACAAAATTGCGGAACCTGGCGACAAGATTATGACTGATTCTGAATTCTGGGTTAATGTTGTCACGAAGTGGGCGGCCGGCTGGAAGAGCAATGGTTGGACAAAAAAGTCCGGCCCAATCAAGAATTTGGAATTAGTTCAGGAACTCTATGAGCTTTATCTCAAGAACCCAGATGTAATATTAGAGTGGACTCGCGGCCACGTTGGTACGGAAGGCAACGAACTCGCGGACGAGTGGGCGAATAAAGCGCGCGAAGGCGCAACAATCTAAGGAGAAGCTATGAAAAAGACAATTATTAAAATGAAACTAAATAGTCGCTCCGATTTTGTCGAAGCACTCTCGGAAATTGATTTTAAGTTTTCCGCACCGTATTGGCAGCACGACCGTGTATTCGTCCCTAAGCACTTCGCCCGCGATAAGGCTATGCCTCGTCTCGATCTTCGCACTGTCGTGAAAGATCCAGAAAAGAAAGCTACCTATGCACTCGTAATGCGCCGTCACTTTGAGGACGAGAAATTTGACCTCGTGAACGCCACGGTTGTCGAGGATTATTCTGAGATGGCGCACATCCTCTTTCAGCTCGGCTATGAGCTTCGCTACGAAGTTAGCCGTCGCCGCGAAGAGCTCCGTATGGGTGACTCCGTGAACATTTATATCGACAAAATCGATGGACTCCCAGGCTATTATGCTCGTATTGAGTCTGATCTCGCTGAAGGCGATGATCCGCAGGCCGCTTACAAAGATATTCTCGAAACCTTCAAGGTCCTCCGCGTCAATAATCGCCCAGTCAACGACACTTACGGCGAAATTCTCGAATCGTCCCAGAACGATCCGATGGACAAAATCAGCTAAGCACGAAAAAGCCACCAGTGAAGAGGTGGCTTTTTGATTGACTATTTCTTAGCAGCTGGCTTTTTAGCAGCGGTCTTTGCAGCTGGTTTCTTAGCTGCAGGCTTCTTTGCTGGAGCCTTGGCTGCGGTTGCCTTTGCGGCTGGCTTCTTTGCGGCAGCAGCTTTTGGGGCAGCGGCTTTAGCAGGAGCGGCCTTCTTGGCAGCTGCGAGCTTAACGCCCTTGGCCTTCGCGAAATCTGCGAGCTTTGCCTTGCGGCGGCTAGCAGTATTCTTCTTCATGAGACCTTTTTTGACGGCCTTGTCGTACTCGGACTGAACCTTTGCCATCTTTTCGGCGGTTGGCTTGCTGCGGAATTCCTTGAGAGCAGCACGAATCGTCTTCTTAATCTCTTGATTTTGTTCGCGGCGCTTAATGGATTGGCGCGCAGCTTTCTTTGCGGATTTAATAATCGGCATTTAAATACTTTTCCTTAAATTATTATTACAATTCCCATTATTATATTCTATTTCTCAAGAAAAGTAAAGAGTTTGTCTCTTGACAATTCGACCATGCTTATGCTTTAATTATTCCAAATAACCTAGGTCAAAAACAAAAATGAAAAACATCAAAAACAAGAGAGCATTGCTGTTTGGAGGTATTTTGTGCCTTGCCTTTGCAGCAATCGCAATAACTATCGCCTATAACATGGATCGTTCTGTTTTGGCGAACAGGTTTAAGCCCGGAGTATATAAAACAGTTACGACGGAGGAGTTCATTGGTCCGGACAACTGGGCTCCATGCCAAGCCGTCCCAAAAACTGTGACGGTCAAAAACGAAGGCGACATTGACGTCTCGGTCCGCATCAGCTATGAGGACTATTGGAAAGACTATGACGATAACAGACTTGACTCGGAAAAGGACGGTATCCAGCTCGTCAATATTGTCTTCCAAAATGAGTCTGACTGGGAATTACGAGGCGGCTATTATTATTACAAACATATTCTGGCTCCTGGCGAAGAGTCTAACTCGCTGTTCAAAGAAGTCGTTCTAAACTGTGATGCCGATTTAGGCGAGGAAAACCAATGCGTAACAACTGCTACCGGCACTGAATGTACAAAACCATATCATATAAGAATATGCACATCGAATGGTTGCTATACTGGCGAGTATTCGGCCGCCAAGTACTACCTAAATATTAAGGTAGAGACTATTCAGGCCGACGCTGCCGATACGTGGGAGCAGTTATACTATATAGTAGCTAACAGCCAAGGCCTACAGCAAAAGACGGAAAAGGGTGTAACTGTTAGCGCATTTACCGGTAACGCAAGCAATAACAATGTCATATGGTCGAATATGTGTTGGCAGATTGTTCGTACTACCTATTCTGGCGGCACAAAGATGATTTTCAACGGTCTTCCTACTACGGTCAACGGTGCGCAGACTTGCGCTGGGGACAATCCGGCGATTGAATATGGCGGCACTAATACATTTACCTTTAGCGCGGCCGGTAGGAGTGGCTATATGAACGGAGGCGCAGCTATCCATCGGGAGATTTATCTTGATGCAGACGACACGACGACATCCTTCGTCTTGTCAAACGGTGTTTCTCGTGATGGCCAGACGTATACGTTAGATATATCAGAAGGCCAGTTCATCGAAGGCGCCGGAGTTGATCGGCGGCCCGAGGCGCAGACCGGTTACCATTACTTCTGCACTGATGGTCTAGCCAGCTGCGACGAAACGAAAATTGGATATTTAACGGGTCTCGTAGATGCCGGGCAGGCCGACGCTGACGGAATGATTTCTACGGAATCCAGAAGAATGATGTATGTTTCGCTAGGTGGCTACGATAGCATAGATGATTATAGATATGCGATTTTTGCGAATACGAATGATTCGGATTTGAAATCGGTGACCGAGGCTTGGTTCACGGCAAATGGTCTTGACGACAACGATCTTGAGGACGCCATATTCTGCAATGACCGCAAGATGGTTTCCGGCTCGTTAATCGGGATTGAAAGCGGCCTGAATAACGGCGCCGCCGTATTCGCGTTCGGCCAGCGTACGACTGCTCCAACCTTAGATTGCGTCAATAAAAACGATGCTTTTACCAAAGACGACACCAGGAATGGAAATGGGAAGCTATCTCATAAAGTTGGCGCTCTAACTGCCGACGAGGCGATTATTGCTGGTATGCTATACGTCCCGCCTTTTCATGCCTACTGGTCAGACCCGACTCCGCGCTATTATCTAGACAAAGTCGATTCTTGGCTTATGACTCCTTGGGATGACGACAGCGTCTTGGCTATCACAAAGTATTCGAGCCGTTCTCTAGGAAAAGTCGCGACCACTGGCGTCCGGGGCAGCAGGGCCATCCGGCCAGTTGTTTCTCTAAAGGCAAACGCCAAAGTGCTTGACGGTGACGGACGAACTGACAGCCCATATGTCGTCGAGTCGCACTAGTCTGTCTCACCCCTTGCCAAATCAAACAACTTATGCTAAACTAAATATGTTATTGGTCAAAAATAAACAGAGAAAATAAACATGCCAGAAAAAGAAAATAAGAGCGCTGGCGTCGCCGCACAGGTAGCTGAGCGCATCCAAGGAAGCGACAACGTTCTTGTCGCGCTGTCAAAAAACCCAAGCGTTGACGATTTGTCTGCGGCGCTCGGTTTAACTTTCATCCTCGACAAAATGGGGAAGCATGCGACGGCAATTTTCTCTGGTGCTGTTCCAAATGCGATCGAATTCCTCGAACCAGAAAAAACTTTTGAGGCCAATACGAATAGTCTTCGCGACTTTATTATCGCTCTCGACAAAGAGAAGGCAGACCATCTTCGCTACAAGATCGAAGGCGACTACGTAAAAGTCTTCATCACTCCGTATAAGACCACTCTTTCTGAAAGTGATCTCGAATTTAGTCACGGCGACTTCAATGTCGACCTCGTTATCGCACTCAATGTTTCGTCTGAAGCCGATCTCGACTCTGCGCTTACGGAATACGGCCGCATCAAGCACGATGCTAGCTCAATCAACATTACTGCCGGTGCACCAGGGAAGTTTGGCGATCTCGAGTGGGGCGATCCGGGCGCTTCGTCTGTTTCGGAAATGATTGCGCACCTCTCGACCCTTCTCGATAAGAACGGCGAAGGCAAGCTTGTTGAAAAATCTACTGCGACCGCACTTCTTGCTGGTATCGTCGCTGCCACCAAGCGCTTCTCGAATGATCGCACCTCGGCCGAAACTATGGCTGTCGCCTCCGACCTTATGAGCGCCGGTGCTGACCAACAGCTAATTTCGTCGAGTATTCCTACTGATGTATTGAACCAAAAGACGGTTGATGTAAATTCTGAAGTTGAAGCCGTCGAAGCGGAAGCTGCGGAAGCACCAGCTGAAGAAACCCCTGAAGTTCCGGTAGAGCCAAAGGACGATACTGAAATTGTAATTGAACGTGAGCCGCAACCGGCCGCCGCCGAATCAGCAGTAGAGGCTCCAGTTGAACCTGCTCCAGAAGCCGTTGCTGCGCCTGAAGCTCCAGTAGAACCGATAGTCGAAGCTCCGATCGAAGAACCGGCCCCGCAGATCATTCCGCAGAAACCTGCTGAGGCTATTTCCGAACCAAAGCCAGAAGAGGCTTCTCCAGTTGCGCCGACAATTGAAGCGCACGCCCCAACTCCAATAGGAGAGGTTGATTATTCCGCCGAAATGGCCGCCGAACTTGAGCAGGCCGAGGCTGCACCGGCCGTCGCGCCAGCACCTGATCAGTATCCGACTGCAGCCGAGCTTCCATCAGTAGAAATCCCAGTCGCGCCAACTCCAGAATCACAAGCGCCAGTGGACGCAGTTCCAGTGGTTGCTGCTCCTGTAGTAAATGAAGTAATCGATACGCCAACTACGCCGCCGACTAATGTTGCGCCATTCCAGCCTCCTGTTGCTGACCCAACGGTCCCGCCAGTAGACAATTCTCAGGCTGAATATGTCGCTCCTCCATTCCCAATGCCGGGTGAAGGAGATATTCTCCCGCCGCCACCAGCTCCGTTTACGATGGACGATGTTCCAGCTGCCGCTCCGGCCGCTGTCGAACCATTACCGTCCGCTGTGTCCGCGACGGCTAGCGAGCCAATTATGCCAGCCCCAGTAGTTACGCCGGCCGCTCCGGTTGCGCCAGCTCCAGCACCGGCCCCGACGCCAAACCCAGATTTGCTTCCAGGCGAAGTTCCGTCGACTCCGATTCAGCCGGCAACCCCGCCAGACTATAGTTCGGTCGTAGGCCCAACGGCTAGTAGTCCGAGCGTCAATGGCGTAAATCCGGTCATGCAGGATCAGATTTATAATGATCCGAGCGCATTCAAAATCCCAGGAATGTAAACAACAAAAAATGAGCCCTCGTGGCTCTTTTTTGATGTGGTCGGGGTTATCAGACTCGAACTGATGACCTCACGCTCCCAAAGCGCGCGCGCTACCAACTGCGCCAAACCCCGGACTTCAACAATTGTATCATATTTATTCGAAAAAGGGAAGAGCCACCGCGAAGGGCGACCGCTGAATTCTTTTTGTGATATAATCAATTCCAGTCGGGGCGTGGCGCAGCTGGTAGGGCGCGCGGTTCGGGACTGCGAGGTCGCCCGTTCGAATCGGGTCGCCCCGACCATTAATCATTCCAAGCGGAGTGATTTTTTGTTATATATTACTTAGAAATGAGCACGCAAAATCAGAAGACATTGGAAGCATACGATAAGGTTGCGGCGAACTACTTAAACGGCGCCAAGCAATTTGGCGAAAAAGAGGATAAGTGGACGCAAGAGTTTATTAAAACCACTTTCGCGTGTGTCCCGAAAGGTGGCAGAGTTTTTGAGGTTGGTTCAGCGAATGGCGATCTCGCGAAACTGATTCGGAAACGCGGTTTTGATGTTACTGCGAGCGATGTCGCTGATGTTTTTCTTGCCGCCATCAAAAAGAACGGATTTGGGCCGGTTAAGTTCAATCTCCTAGAGGACAGTTTTCCCGAAAAATATGATGCGATTATTTGCTGGAAAGTATTCGTGCACTTTACGGCAGATGACGTGCGCGAGGCATTGACGAAATGTTATGACGCGCTCGAGAGCGGCGGCATTTGCGTATTCTCCATTATCGATCGCTCCTGCAAGAACAAGGATAGCGAGTGGGCAGATTTTCCTGGGATCTATCATATTGGCGCAGAGCGCTACTTTAGCTATTACTCCGAGGAAGAGATGGGCGATATTATTGAGCGAACGCCATTTCGTGTCGCTAGGCCGCTAACATTTACTACCGAAAACGGCGTAAAATGGTTGATTTACGTTTTGAAAAAGGCAGAGGCAACGATTAATGAAAAGCTAAAACGCCACATAGAAAAAGACGTTCTCCCGGTTTATGATAAAAACGAAGTAGGCCATGGCGCAGGGCATATTAAAGAAGTAATTACGCGCAGTTTTGAATTGGTGAAAGAAAACAATCTCGACGTAAATCCGGACATCGTATATACGGTTGCCGCCTTCCATGACCTAGGCCACCATATTGATCCAAAGAAACATGAAATTATTTCCGCCGAGATGATGATGAAAGACGAGTCTTTGCCAAAATTCTTCACCGGTGAAGAACTAAAGATTATCAAAGAAGCAATCGAAGACCATCGTGCGTCAGGAGACAGAGAGAAACCGCGTAGTATTTATGGTGAAATCATTTCTTCAGCCGACCGTAACACTACAGTCGAGGCGTGCCTCAGCCGCTTTTATACTTACGGCAAACGCCTCAAGCCAGACGCGACTGACGAAGAGCTATTTGAACGAGCACACTTCCACTTATCCGAAAAATTTGGCGTTGGCGGCTATGCAAAATTTTATTTCAAAGATGCAAAATACGAGCAGTTCCTAAAAGACATTCGCGAGCTATTGAGCGACAAGCAAAAGTTCATAGAAACTCAGCGCACATATATTGCGAAGCTCAAAAAAGAGCACAAAATCTAGCCTTCCGCGGTAGCCAGTCACCTCCTGAAAGTGCTATAATAATAGATACTGTTTTAGATAGGAGACCATTGTGCCAGAATACAAGAACAACGCCGGTCGCAGCCGTCGTCCACAAAAACCAAATAAAGCTTTTAATCTTATTCGCCTCGTTATTTTCTGGGGCCTAATCGTCCTCATGGGCGCCGCAGTCTACACTTCGCTTAGCGGTGAAAACAAAGCCGTCGAAGAACGTAGTCTTACTGACGTTTTGACTTACGCCAAGGAAGAAAAGCTCGAAAAAATTGAGCTTCGTGGCAACGAACTGCGCATTACCGCGAAAGACAAGACTGATCTCCCGAAGAATATGATTTCCCGCAAGGATGCATCTGGCACGCTCCAAGAGCAGGGCTTCGAACAGGTCATCGAAGAGGGCAAAGTTGCCGTCGAAATTAAAGACGAAACTGATGTCTTCGGCATCATCGTCGACGTTGCGCTCATCGCAATCCCAACTCTTCTCGTTATCGGCTTCCTATTCTATATGATTCGCCAAGCGCAGAGCATGAACAACCAGAACATGGGCTTCGGCAAAGCAAAGGCTCGCCTCTATGGCAATGAGAAAAAGAAAGTTCTTTTCTCCGATGTTGCTGGTAACGAATCTGCAAAGCAGGACTTGTCTGAAATTGTCGACTTCTTGAAGAACCCAAAGAAATACGAAAAGCTTGGCGCAAAGATACCGCGCGGCGTTTTGCTCGCTGGCGATCCGGGTACTGGTAAGACTCTCATGGCTCGCGCCGTTGCGGGCGAAGCCGGTGTTCCATTCTTCTCGATTTCCGGTTCCGAATTTGCTGAAATGTTTGTCGGTGTCGGTGCCTCTCGCGTCCGCGACCTTTTCGCAAAAGCAAAGAAGAATTCTCCAAGCATCATCTTTATCGATGAGATTGATGCGGTCGCCCACAAGCGCGATGCTCGTGGCGGTGCTGGTCGCGAAGACGAACAGACTTTGAACCAGATTCTCGTCGAGATGGATGGCTTCGACAACGAAACTGGCGTTATTGTAATTGCTGCAACCAACCGCGTCGACATGCTCGACAAAGCTTTGTTGCGCCCAGGTCGCTTCGACCGCCACGTCAACGTTACGCTCCCAGAGCGAAAGGATCGTGTCGAGATTCTCAAGGTTCACTTCAAGAACAAACCAATCGATGATTCCGTCGACCTCGATGCGCTTGCTGGCAAGACTGCCGGTAGCTCCGGCGCTGACCTCGCAAATATCGCGAACGAAGCCGCCATTGGTGCTGCGCGCGCTAACCACAAAACCATCACGAATGCTGATGTTACCGAAGCATTTGAGCGTGTCGCAATCGGCCCAGAACGTAAGTCCAAGGTTATGAGCGAAGAAGAGCGCCGCATTACTGCTTACCACGAAGCAGGTCATGCGATTGTTGGTCATGTCCTTCCAGATTCCGACCCAGTGCACAAAGTTACGATTATTCCACGTGGCCGCACTGGTGGCGTGACTTGGTTCCTTCCTCCAGAAGACCGCAGCTACAAGAGTGTCTACGAGTTGAAAGACGTCCTTGCTCGCGCGATGGGTGGCCGCGTCGCTGAGCGTCTCATTTTTGGCGCCGATGGCATTACGACCGGCGCAAGCTCCGACCTTCAGCACGTTGCCGAACTCGCTCGCGAAATGGTTTCGCAAGAGGGTATGGGCAGCAAGCTCCGCGATCAGGTCTTCAATACTGATGAAGTAAACTTCTTCGGCGATCGCGCCAAGAATTATTCTGAGAAGACTGCTGAGCTCATCGACGCAGAGATTGAGGCTCTTACAAAAGAAGCGAATGTCCGCGCTGAGGCTGTACTTAAAGCAAACAAAAAGTATCTCGACGATCTAGCAAGTGCTTTGCTCGAAAAAGAAACTCTCGAAGAAAAAGAAGTGGCCGCCATCCTCAAGGGTACGAGCATGCCAGCCGCTGCTAAACTCCATAATTAATTGTTATACTAAGGATATATGAAACGCAAAAACCATTTTCGTTCAGTAGTCTCGCTTGCGAATACCAAGCTTTCGGTGCGCACTGCGGCGATTGTGATTGCTAGTTCGACTTTGATCTCTGCGCTTCTCGGCATCTTCCGCGATCGCTGGCTGAACTCTATGTATTACGATACGTACCCAGCTGGCCTCGACGCGTATACTGCCGCCTTTACCGTTCCTGACTTCTTGTTCTTCATTATTACGTCGGGCGCGCTTGCGGTAACCTTTGTCCCGGTTTTCAATCAGCGTCTCGTCAATGGCAACAAAAAATCTGCTTGGGAACTCAGTAAGAGTACGCTAAATTTCCTCGCGCTCCTTAGCTTCGTCGCATCGATTTTAATTATGATTTTTGCCGACCCGCTTGTCCGCTATGTCGTTGCACCTGGCCTCAACGAATCGGCAATGTCTCTCGCGATTAACATGATGCGTGTGATTGCGATTAACCCGTTCTTGTTCTCAATCTCTACGGTGCTTTCGAGCATGCAACAGGCAGTTGGGCGCTTTATCTTCTATTCGCTCGCGCCAGCGCTCTATAACGTTGGCATTATCGTTGGTATTCTTGTCTTCACGAATGGCATCAATATCTTCGGCATTCAAATCTTTGAAGGCGGCATCATGGGCGTCGCGCTCGGCGTCGTGTTTGGCGCTTTGCTCCAGCTTGCCGTCAGTATCATCGGCCTCGTCGGTCTTGGCTTCGACTACAATTTCAAAATTACTTGGAAAAACCAGGGTTTCCGCAAGGTACTGAAACTTTTGCCGTCACGTTCGGCAGATCAGGGCATTGATTATGTTATGAGCATTATCAATACTAACCTTGCATCTCGTATGGGCGAGCAGTCAATCCGTGCATATCAGCAAGCCTCGTCGCTCCGCTCGATGCCTATTAATCTTGTCGGCGTCGCAATCTCGACCGCATTCTTCCCGCGCCTTAGCGAGGAGGCTGGCCGTGGCGACGATGCTGCATTCCGGAAGACTTATCGTTCTGCGTTGAATACGATTATTCTCATCTCTATGCCGATTGCAATCATCGCGTTCTATACTCGCGGCTACGTCGTGAACTTCATTAAGAATGGTGGCGATCCGAAAATTGCCAGCGTTCTCGGCGCCTTCGTTATCGCAATTATCACGCAGTCGATGTATCACATTGTCGCGCGCGGTTTCTATGCCAAGCAAAACGCAAAGACTCCGCTGATTATTTCCGTCGCAGCCTTCGCCGTTCAGATTGTGGCGGCCGTGTTGCTGAGCTCCTCGGGGTTTGGCCCAGAGGGCCTTGCTTATGCGACCTCGATTTCTGCCGTCTTCGAAGTTGGTATGTTGCTCCTCATCCAGAACAAAAAGGGCAACAAACTAGTTGATCGCGAATTTTGGAAAACCTTTATTCGAATCGCAATTGCTGCGACCCTCGCCGGTATCGTGTCGTGGGTCATGACGAAGATTCTTCCGCTCCGCGAGTCAGACAATTCCTTCCTCGCAACCTTCCCGAAGTTCTGCGTAATCACTCTCGTAAGCCTTCTTATCTACATTATTTCTTGCTCGCTTCTGCGCATCGATGAGATCAAGCCGTTTACTGCTCGCGTCAAAAAGATTCTCTTCCGCAATATCAACGATAGTTCGAAAAATTAAGCTTTGCCCAAGTGCTTCTTGGCGGCCTCAGTTACGACACGCCCTTTTGGCGTGCGCTGAATCATGCCAAGTTGCATGAGATATGGCTCGTAATAATCTTCAATCGTAGAAGCTTCGTCGCCAGTTAGAGCAGCGATAGTACTAAGACCAACTGGTCTGCTGCCGTAGCGATCGATCATCAAAGAAAGCATGTTGCGGTCGGCCGGATCAAGGCCGAGCTCATCGATTTCGAGTAGCTTCAAAGCGGCTTCCGTAATTGGCTTGTCGATGATGCCATCGCCGTTCACGTCGGCATAATCACGCACGCGCTTTAGCAAGCGGTTTGCGATGCGTGGCGTCAGGCGTGAGCGCTCCGCGAGCAGCTTTGCGGCGTCAGGTTCAATAGTTGTATTCAATAATTTTGCTGAACGCTCGATGATACTTTTTATATCATCGGGTGCATAATACTCGAGACGGAAGCTATGGCCAAAACGGTCGCGCAAAGGCCCTGCAATATTACCAGTCTGGGTGGTCGCACCGATCAAAGTAAAGTGCGGCAAATCTAGGCGCACACTCCTACCGGCCGTGCCTTTTCCAATTACAATATCGAGTTTGTAATCTTCCATCGCGGAGTAGAGAATTTCCTCGACCGCGCGGCGCAAGCGATGGATCTCGTCGATGAAAAGAATATCACCATCTGCAAGATTAGTGAGGATGCTAGCGAGGTCGCCTGGCTTTTCGATCGATGGGGCAGAGGTGGCGCGGAAGTTTGCGCCCATTTCGTGCGCAATCACGCCGGCCATTGTCGTCTTGCCAAGACCCGGAGGGCCGTAGAGCAAAATATGGTCAAGCACATCGCCGCGCTTCTTCGCTGCGTCGATTGCTAGTTTCAAATTCGTCTTCAAATGCTTCTGGCCGATGTATTCGCTGAAGGTCGTCGGGCGCAAACTAAACTCAACGTTAGACTCTTCGTTATCGTCTTCGTGTAGGCTAGTATCAATCACTCTCTCAATTGCCATAGCTCTATTATACCATCTGACGAAAAACTGCTAAAATAGATAGAAACAGGAGGTTTTATGGCAGAAATTAAAGGTACCAAAACAGAGCAAAACCTAAACGCCGCATTCGCAGGCGAGTCTCAGGCGCGCGTAAAATATCAGTTCTATGCAAGCAAAGCCAAAAAGGAAGGCTACGAGCAGATTTCTGCAATCTTCCAGGAAACTAGCGACAACGAAAAAGAGCATGCCAAAATTTGGTACAAGCTCCTTCATGACGGTGTTGCCGACACGATGACCAACCTCAAAGACGCCGCTGACGGCGAGAACTATGAGTATACCGACATGTATAAAAAATTCGCCGAGGACGCTCGCGAAGAAGGCTTCAATGAAATCGCTGAGCTCTTCGAAAAAGTTGGCGAAATTGAGAAGCATCACGAAGAGCGCTATCGCAAACTCATCGAAAATATCGAGAAAGGCATGGTTTTCAAAGGCGATGGCGTCACTGTTTGGAAGTGCCGCAACTGTGGCTACATCCATATTGGCGACTCGGCTCCAGAAAAGTGCCCAGTCTGCGACCACCCGCAATCCTACTTTGAAATCCAGGCCGTTAATTATTAATGGCTAGACGTTATCGCGCGCATCGTATCGGGGCGGCTTTAGTAATTGCCTTGGCTTTTGCTGCATTCCTTTTGCTAAACCCAAAAGCCTACGAAAAGGCAAGTCTGCTCTGGCTCGGCGAGAAACTTCCAGAATATCGACTTGAGCAGACGAAGGCCGATTCGCTACTTGCGAAAGACGTCCTCGAAAACCTCGCGGTCAAAGAAAAATACACCGACACGAAGTACTATCGAAAAGCCTTTTACGACAACTGGGGCTCAACCGCGAATGGCTGCAATACGCGCGAGGCGATTCTTGGACGAGATTTAAAAGATGTGGCATATAAACCAAATTCTTGCAAAGTGCAAACCGGCACGCTCAATGATCCATATACGGGCAAAACAATCGAGTTTGTGCGCGGCCAAGACACTTCGAGCGTTGTTCAAATCGACCACGTTGTGGCACTCAGCAATGCATGGGCAAGCGGGGCAGCATTACTCGATAAAGATGCCCGTTATGATATTAGCCAGGATCCGTTAAACCTTCTTGCCGTTGATGGCCCAGCTAACCAAGAAAAATCCGACCAAGCTGCCGACACTTGGCTGCCGAGCAACGAAGCATTTCGCTGCCAATATGTGGCGCGCCAAATCTCCGTGAAATACAAATACAAACTCTGGGTTACGCCGGCCGAAAAACTCGCCATGCAAAAAGTCCTCGCCGACTGCCCAGACGAGCCTACTCGAGGACTAGAAAATCAGTAACTTGGTAATTGTCGCCGCTAGCGGCAATCGCTGCGAGTCGTGCGGATTTATTTTGGAACTTCTTCAAATATAACTCTGCTGCGAAGCGCATTTGTTCTTGCTTCTTTTGCGTGATCGCATCGAGTCCGCCACCCATGCGGCGATATTTTACTTCCGTAAAATACAAAACATCGTCTTTTTCTGACACGATATCAATCTCGCACCATTTCGTCTTCCAGTTGCGTGCGCGGATTTTGTGGCCGAGGCCTTCGAGATATTTAGCGGCCGCGTCTTCGCCTCTATGGCCAGCATCTACATTGTGCGCTAGCTCGGCGACTGGGCGGAAGCTTTTGCGGTGTTCCTCGCAGGGGCCTAGATCTTCGAGCGCCGCGCGGTGCAGAGCAGTGCCGTAGCCAACATGCTTTTCAAAACCGTAGCCGGGGAAACGCTCGGCTAGTTCAATCATATAGTTATCGCGCGCGACTTTTGCAATAATCGAGGCGGCAGAAACTTCTGGCACGAGTGCGTCGGCTTTTGGCAGAACTGAAACGTATTTGCCGAGCGGGGTATCGCTCAGGAAATTCACGGTACCATCAATAATAATTTCGTTAAACTCTGGCTTCTGTGCCTGCACAGCTTTTACGGCTTCGCGGCAAGCTTTGCGGAGGGCCGCGGAGAGTCCAAGCTCATCGAGCTCGGCTGCGGAAACCCAGCCCAGCCCGCAATAGGCCTTCTCGTGAATCTCGGCCGCTAGCTTCTCGCGGCGTTTCGCGGTCAACTTTTTGCTGTCGCTCAAACCTTCAATGGACTCGCGTAAAACACACGCGCCCACAACAAGAGGCCCCGCCCAGGGGCCTCTGCCAACTTCATCTATTCCTAGTAGCTTTTTCAAGCTTAAGCTTCCGTTTTCTCTTCGGCTGGAGCCTCAGTCTCGGCTGGAGCTTCGACTGGTGCTTCTTCCTCAGCTGGGAGTTCGTTCACTGCATGGCGATCGAAATCCTTCTGAGAGAGGCGAGCGGACTTACCAGAACGCTCACGGAGGAAGCGGAGATTGTTGCGGCGAACCTTGCCACGGCGGACAATTTCGACCTTTTCTACGAGAGGGCTGTGCATGAGGAAGCTCTTCTCGACACCGACACCGCTCGTGACCTTGCGGACAACGATACGCTCAGTATGGGAAGCCTTGCGATCAACACGGATAACAGTACCTTCAAAAATCTGAATGCGGAACTTGTCACCTTCCTTAATTTTTTGCGACACACGCACCGTGTCGCCAGAACGCACGTCAATCACGGCCTTCTTTTTCTGTGCATCACCCACTTTTTTCAATAGTTCAAACGACATATATTTACCTTTAATATTAAAAACTTTCCTCATTTTATCACATTTTTCACTGTTTGAAAAGGGTTTTATAGGTATAATATAGGTATGATCGCTCATATTAAAGGCATTTTGACCGAAAAATTCGACAACTCTGTAATTATTGACGTGAATGGCGTCGGCTACGAGGTGGCACTGAGCGCCATCGACTACGACCAGCTCAGTCTCGACGACGAGATAAAACTCTACACTTATCATCTTGTGCGCGAGCAGTCTGAGGAGCTTTTTGGCTTCACGAGCCTCGCCGCCAAGAAACTATTTGAACTACTGATATCTGTTCAAGGCGTTGGCCCGAAGGCTGGCATGGCAATCTTAAGCCTCGCGCCAGCCGAAGAAGTCCGTAACGCCATTGCGAACGCCGATTCTGCCTATATCTCTAAGGCTAGCGGTGTCGGCAAAAAGTCCGCTGAGCGCGTTATTGTCGATCTTCGTGACAAGGTTGGCCTGCCGACCTATTATGGCCGCAAGTCTGATCCGGCCGCAGCGAAACCTGCCGAAAACGACGAGGCACTCGACGCGCTCATGGCGCTCGGCCTCACGCTCGCTGACGCAACCAAGGCGCTCGAAGGTGTCGACTCAACTCTCAGTGTCGAAGAGCGCATTCGCCAAGCGCTCAAAAATCGCTAAAAGTTTATGCTTGAATGGCCAAAAATCCTTTGCTACAATAATATACGTTGCTCTGGGAACGTGTGTTGTCCAACATGTTTGGGGAAATAGTCGTAAAGAGCGATGGCTCTGCTAGTTTTATGGGAAACTAATAAAAGAAGCGGGGCAAAATTACTAAGCAGGAGAAACCATGAAAAAGCGTAACCGCAAGGGGACGCTCCAAGTGGATGTACTTCATTGGAATGAGTTCATTGAAGTATAAAAATATCTGCCTCAAGGCAGATATTTTTTGTCAGCCTATTCTTCGCTCTTTGCTTTCGGCCCGGTTTCGATTCCGTTAGCCTTGAGCTCCTTATTGATCATCTCTTCGATTAGGTCTTCGATCGGTTTTTCGGACTCCATGTTAGCGAGTTCGCCATTCACAAAAATTGATGGAGTGGCGTTAACTTTGTCGTTGTTTTTCCCGAGATTGCGGTCGAAATCGATTTTCTTTTGAATGTTGGTGCTACTAAGTTCGCTGACGAATTTTTCGACGTCGCCTTTGCCGTCGGTTATCTCCACGAAATATGAAGAGAAGATGTCGGTGCGTTTCTGAGTGTCATAAATCGACTCCCACTCATTCTGGTTATCATAAAGCGTTTCGAGCATTTCCCAGTAATAACCCTGTTCGCCCGCAGATTCTACGGCCGCACTAGCAGCGCGAGCGTTCTGATGATAGCTCAAAGGGAAGTGACGGAAGACGAACGCGACGCGATCGCCGTAATTCTCATATAGCTTATGCATTTTTGGCATCATCGAGCCGCAGCCTGGGCATTGCGGGTCGGCGTATTCAACGACGATGACTTTCGAATCGGCTTTGCCGCGTACGTGATCGCCAATATTGCCGTTTTCTTCCGAAGCCTCGATGATCGAGCGCGCATCAAATTTCGTATAGTCAGTCTTGTCATTGGAATTTAGTGACGCCCACGCAATAAGTCCGCCAAATGCCGCCAAGATAATAATAATTGCTGCAACTGTAACTTTGTTCATAAGGATAGTTTAGCACAGATGGTATAATACCATCATGAAAATTTTGGCCGTTTCGGGTGGCATCGACTCTGTTGTTATGTTGCATTTTCTCCGAAATGACCCGGAGGTAATCATTGCGCATTTCGACCATGGTATCCGCCCGAATTCAAAAGACGACCGCGTCTTCGTTGAGCGATTGGCAAAACAATACGGCAAACCGTTTTATTATGAACGCCAGGAACTAGGCGAGAATTGCAGCGAGGCGACTGCGCGTGAGAAGCGCTATGAATTTCTAAACCGCATCGTGAAAGAGCACGATGGCAAAATCTACGTCGCGCATCATGCTGACGACATTTTAGAATCGATCGCAATTAATGTCTTGCGCGGCACCGGTTGGCGTGGCCTTGCTCCTATGGCAAATCCGAATATTGAACGCCCGCTCATCGACTGGCCGAAGTCGAAAATCTATCGTTATGCCGCGGAGCACAATCTTAGCTTCCGCCAGGACCAGAGTAATACTGAGGGCGACTATCTCAGGAATCGTGTCCGCGAACAGCTCCGTTTCGCGAACGATGAGCAGAAGGCGAAGCTGCTAGAACTCTACAAAAAGCAGTGCAATTTGAAAATGGAAATCAATTTCATTTTGGACGGCCTGTCCGACAAAAATCGCTACCCGCGCGAGCTCGCTAAGCTAGACATCGCGGCCGAACTCCTCCGTAGTATCCTTGCGAACCAGGACGTTCGGCTCACGCGCCCGCAGCTCGATAATTGCAAAAAGGCAATTCTCGAATACGCTCCAGGCAAGCGTTTTAGCCTCGATCGCGATCATTTTCTCCTTATCGAGCGCTACTCCTTCCTTGTGGAAAACACCCAAGAATGCTAGAATAAAACTGCATGAAAATGCGTTATGCAAAGGGGAAATTATCCCTGTTAGCTGTGGGCATTTTGTCTTTTGTTAGTATTTTTGTGACTTCCGGAATCTTGAACGCCGTGAATGCTTCTGCCGAAGGCGATGAGCCGCGTATTATTTCCATTTACGACAGCGGCTCTAGCATCAACGTGAAAAGTGATGCCGCTACTGTTCGCGAAGCGCTCATTCGCGCCAAGATCGAACTAAACCCTGGCGATAAAATCGAGCCAGCTCTCGACGAAGAAATCAATTCGAAGAACTTCAATATTAATATTTATCGTGGCCGCGATGCCATCGTACTCGATGGCGAGAAGAAGCTTTACGTTCGTACCGCATCGTCGACGCCGAAAGACGTTGCACTTGATGGTGGTGTCGAATTGTTGGAAGCGGACGTCGTGAAAGTTGTTCCATTCAACAATCTCCTAGAGACCGGTACGACTGTAGCCTATCAGGTTGTCCGCGCAAAAACCATCAACCTAAATTTCTATGGCAAACAAATCGAAAAACGTACCCAGGCCGAAACGGTTGCCGACTTCTTGGTTGAGCAGGGTATCGACAGTAATACCGACAAGACTTGGGTTTCACTGCCGCATGACACGAAAATTACCGACGGTATTAGTTTTGCAATTCAGCCGCAGGGCAAGCAAACTATTACGCTCGACGAAGAGATTCCGTTCCGCGAGACTATCACTTATGATTACGAACTCGATCATGGCAAGCGTGAGATTATCGAGCCAGGCAAAAATGGCCAAAAGACTGTAACTTATGAAATCGAGATGTATGATGGCGTCGAAAAGTCGCGCCGCACGATTTCTGAAATTATCGTTAAGAACGCCGAGACTCAGGAAGTGAAAGTCGGCATGAAAGTCAATCTTCCGACCGGCTCGCATGAAGACTGGATGGCTGCCGTTGGCATTTCACCGAGCGACTATGGCTATGTAAACTTTATCATCACGCACGAATCACACTGGAATCCACTCGCGAAGAACCGCAGTTCTGGCGCAACCGGTATTTGCCAGGCACTTCCGGGCAAGAAGATGGCATCTGCTGGCGCCGACTGGGAGACTAATCCAATCACGCAGCTCCGCTGGTGTAACGGCTACGCAATTGGGCGCTACGGCAGCTGGCGCAAAGCTTACGAATTCTGGACAATACATAAATGGTGGTAATATGAAAAATCGAAAATCTCTCGGACAACACTGGCTAAAAGATCGCGATATCCTCATCGACATTGCCGATCATGCTTCGGTAGAGAATACAAATGTCGTAGTCGAAATTGGCCCAGGTCTCGGTACGCTAACCTCGGCCCTATTCCAATTCTTTGAGCAGGTCATTGCCGTCGAGCTCGACGATCGCCTCGCCGAAAACCTGCCAAAATCATTCCCAGGCAAAAATCTCACAGTCGTTCACAAAGATGTTTTGCAACTCGACTTAAATGAGTTGAATCTCCCAGACAATTACGTCGTAGCGGGGAATATTCCTTACTACATTACTTCGCCAATCATTCAGAAATTCCTCCATGCCGAGCATAAGCCGCAGAAAATCGTTCTCCTTATTCAGAAAGAAGTCGCTGAACGCCTCGCTGCCGAAGCAGGAGATTATTCCATCCTCGGCCTCTCGGCCCAGATTTATGCGAAGGTCACGCTCGGCCCAGTCGTGAAGCGCGAATTCTTTACGCCGCCACCAAAAGTCGACAGCCAAGTCGTTATTCTCGAGCCACTTGAAGCCCCACTCGCAAACGAAACCACGATGTCGCTCATCAAACTCGGCTTCAGCGCCCCGCGCAAAAAGCTCGCTGGTAATCTTGTTGCTGGTCTCCAGCTGCCAAAGGAGCGCATCAAAAAGGCCATGGACGCTTGCCAAATCTCCGAAAACGCTCGCCCGGCTGACCTTACGGTCGAGAACTGGGTCGCGCTTGAAAAAGCCCTAAAAAACGAATAGAATAAGCTTAAAGATTATGAGCGAAGAAGAAATCAATCAATCACTCGGTGTAACGGAGGCTCCTGTTGCTGAACCGCCGAAAGATATTGTCCCAGAAGTTGCCGACGAATTACCTAGCCTTAGTACTGTTCCAGAACCAGAAAAACCAGTCGAAAAAGAAGAAAAACCCTTCAGCAAATGGCCAACCTATGTCCTAATCGGCCTAACCGTCATCGCTGTCGCGCTCGTAACTATCGCGCTTGTTTTGTCTTTGCGTTAAATCACGCGTCCAATTTCATCAATCGTCGTGTCGCCGCGTAGTGCTGCGAGCACGCCTTTTTGCTCGAGCGTGAGCATACCCTCTGCGCGGGCTGCTTTTTCAATGTCGTTCGTATTAATGTCTACCACGTCGCCACGAATGAAGCGCTGGATTGGCTCCGTAACGGACATTTGTTCCATAATCGCAGTGCGGCCCTTGAAGCCGAACGGACTTTCCTCGCTTGGCTTTTCGCGCCAAAGCGTAATATCGTCAAGATTATAATCGGTCTGAACGCCCTCGAGCACCTTGCGGATATAACGCGCAACGCTTTCGTCTGGGTGGTAAGCCTCTTTGTTGTCGTCGAGCTTGCGCACCAAGCGCTGAGCGATAAGCAAACGCACGGAGGTCGAGAAAATTGGGTTTACGCCGATAAGATCAATCATGCGCGAGAATGCCGCAGCTGTAGAATTTGCGTGGAAGGACGAAAGCACTAAGTGGCCAGTAATCGAAGCCTGAATGGCCGTCTTTGCAGTATCGCCATCGCGAATCTCACCGACCATCACGACGTCAGGGTCGAGACGAAGCACGCTGCGAAGACCATCCGCGAAGCTGCCGCCCTCGGTGGTGTTAATCGGAATCTGCGAAATACCAGGAATGCCATATTCAATCGGATCCTCGAGTGTAATAATCTTACGCTCGGTGCTATTCAGGGCATTAAGAATCGAATAGAGTGTCGTAGATTTACCAGAACCAGTAGGACCGACCATGAGAACGAGCCCGCGTGGGTGTGAAATGACTTCCTCGATTACTTTACGCTCATCTTCGGAAATGCCGAGCAAATCAAGGTTTAATAAGCTCTCGTCGAAGTTAAAGAGACGAAGCACGGCATCGAGTCCGTACATCGTCGGCACGACCTCGACGCGGATATTTAGCACGTGCGAAGCGCCATCGCGATGGATATCCATCTGCATATGGCCAGACTGTGGCTTATTGCTGGCGGTCGAAATGTTTGCACGGGAGCTGAGCTCGCCGAAGAAAATACGATACTTATCGCGGCTAATTTCGGCTACTGGGTGAAGAATACCGTCAACGCGCATGCGAATACGAATCACGTCGCGCATATTCTCGATGTGAATATCGCTCGAGCCGAGCTTATCTGCCTGGTCGAGAAGGTAATCAAAAACTCTATCGGTCGAAACCTGATCGAGCGTCTGAGAAACTTGCTGAATCGTTTCGCTATCGCCTTCGCTTGCGATCTCGATATCGTCATAATGCACCTGCATTGGTGGATCGTGGCGAAGCATAAAGACATGGTAAGCAGAATTTGAAATGAGGAAGAATTGGGCTCTGAGGCCTCTCGACTCGTAATCGGACATCATGCGCTCAATCACGCTGCGTGGCGTTTGGCTCGTCACCATAAACTGATATGGCCTAGTCTCATCGCCGCCCTGCAGAGGAATCATGTAATCCCTGTGCATCTGGTCTTTGTCGAGCACGTTCATCGCGAGCGGCAAAGTCTGTTCAAACTCGCGCGTATCAAGATAGGCTAAACCAAGAATACGCGCCCGTCGCTCGGTCGCCTCTTCTTCATTCTGCCTACGCTTGGCTTGTACCTCACCCTCATTCATAATATAAGTATATCATGAATACGCTAATGGTTATCCTATATAATATCCGTTCCACCTATAATGTTGGTGCAATTTTGCGCAGCTGCGAATGCCTCGGCGTAAAAGACGTCGTTTTAACGGGCTACACCCCTTATCTCGACAAGGGTCTCCCACACGAGCAGGCCAAGCTGAAGAAGCAAATTCACAAGACAGCCCTCGGCGCGGAGGAGATGCTGAACACTCGCCGTATTGACGACATTAATGAAGCAATCATGACACTCAAAGCCGACGGTTATCAAATCTTAGCGCTAGAGCAGGGCGAACATTCGCTCAACCTTGCCGACTCACCGAAACTCGAAGGCAAGCTCGCGCTCATCCTCGGCGAAGAAGTCCACGGCATTCCGCAGGACATTCTCGCAAAATGCGACCATCTCCTCGAAATTCCAATGCTCGGCAAAAAAGAATCCTTCAACGTTTCAGTCGCGACCGGCATCGCGCTCTGGGAGCTTACCAAACCTTCCCTGAGTGGAACAAGAAAACATCTACGTACGCAAAACTAATCCCGACAATCATCGCAATCCCGCGAACCTGGTCGAGCCAGACGGAAATGTTGTAGGCGAGAGTATCGAACGCGAAGATAGACGATAGTGGTTCGGAAATCAAAATCACGAGCACGATTGCGAACACAATCGACTCAATAATGCGCAGCGCCCCGAAGAGGCCGCTTTTACCTGAGCGCATATAGAGCAGAAGGGGGAAGCCGAGCACGAGCGCGCCATAGAGGATATATCCCACGATATGGACCTGTGCGCCTGGTAGCCAATCGGCCAATGCGCGCGCCGCTTCAAGCCCCCATGCCTGATAAACGGCATAACCAGCAATCATCGCGAGGAATGGCACGCCGACATTATGGCGAACCAAAATGAAGAGTAGAAGTAGCGCTGCGAGTACGATTGCTAATATCATGTGTTTGTTTTGGCTTCTTTCTCCTTAAATTTAAGCACAAACGGCATAAAAAATCAAGAAAAAGCCTCCGGTCAAGGAGGCTTTTTGTTAGGCACCTACGCGGTCTTTCTTCTGGCCACGTTTAGCGTTGTGTTCAACATATTCAATGATTTTGCCCGCCACGTTGCGGCCGGTAATCTTCTCGATACCGAACCCAGGCGAAGCGTTAACCTCGAGTACTAGTGGTCCACGGCTAGAGCGCATAATGTCGACGCCCGCCACATTCAGGCCCATCGCCTTTGCGGCGGCGATTGCCATTTTTTCTTCCTTAGCAGTGAGTTTAATCGGCGTACCGCTACCGCCCTTGTGGAGGTTCGAGCGGAAATCATCATCGAGACTCTGGCGCTGCATCGAAGCCACTACCTGGCTACCGACCACGAACGCACGAATATCTGTACCGGCCGATTCTTTAATAAATTCCTGAAGCAAAATATTGGTACCATTATCGTTCGTGAGGTAGAATGCCTGCATCGTAGACTTGGCGGACTTCTTCGTCTCAGCCAAAATCACACCGTTGCCGTGCGTGCCGTTTGCGAGCTTGATAATCACTGGCATCTCGCCAAGCTGATCGAGCAAATCGTCGATATCGGCCGTGTTGCGGCTAACGACGGTTTTCGGAATATCCACGCCGTATTTTGCGAGCACCTGCATCGAGCGAAGTTTGTCGCGCGCGCGGGTGATTGCAATCGACTTCGAAAGCACATATTCGCCCTGCATCTCAAGCTGGCGCACGATTGCCGTGCCGTACTTGGTCATATTTGCGGAGATACGCGGAATAATTGCGTCATAGGAACCTAGCGGCTTACCCTTGTAGTAGACCTTGTTCTGGTGCGGCTCAATCGAAATGTAGCAGTTCTTGTACTTGATAACGTCGACTTCGTGACCGCGCGCCTTTGCCTCTTCTACGAGGCGGCAGGTGGAGTAGTTGGCGTTGCCGTTGGATAAAATCGCGATTTTCATTATGCATCCTCTCCGTTTAGGTAATTTTCTTTATAAAACTTGTATGGGTTTTTCTGCATCTTCTCGTTCAGACCCAAAGGGGTATTTTTCTTTCGTTTGACTAAATATTCAGTTTGACTAACATCTACTATAAATCTGCCACTCAGGGTTTTACGCCCAATCAGTATCGGGTAATTATGCGTCGCGCGGTCGCTCAGGCCGAAGGTCGTGCGGAGCTTGCGGCCAGCGAGGCTAATGCAAAGCTTTACGCGGTATTTGAGCGCCGTTTCGCCGAGCGAGCTTTTGGTCATTGCGACGCTAAAATCGCGCGTCGTGTGCTCGATGCCGGTGTAATACTTCGAGCCCTTACCGAAGAGCTTGAAGTGGAGCACGTGCTCTGGGTCAACAAAAATGTCGCTTGCCCACACTGCGGAACTATCGGCTCCAGTGTCTACCTTGGCAGGTACATTTCTGATCTCTTTGTCGAAGTCTACTGCGACTTCGCGCCCGATAACTTTCTTTCTGTTAGCCATAATAATCTCGTTTCTAACCGTCTTATTATGGCACAAACACCGTAAAAAGTCAATACTGCTTGTATTTTTCGCTATTTTGTGATATAATGTAATTATATTATCTATCAGGGAGTGATGAGATGAAAAAAGAGTTATCCAAGCTTCAGCACGCTAGAAGTGCTAAAGATTTCCCAGAAATCGACCTCGAGTCGGACGAATATGTCGTGCTCCACATCAAGCGCTCTCGCATTGGTATTGCTTTTATTTGGGTAGTTGTTGCGATGATGGTTATGGCGCTTAGCCTCGCCCTCATTTTGCTAGCAGGGAACGTCAGCGACAACACCGTTCTCTCTGTTAACGCTGGCGCGATGCATTATCTTCGCCTCGGCATCCTTGCGCTTTACGCCGTGTTTATCTTTGGCGGCTTCATCGGCCAGAGCATCTATGATGCAAACCAGATCTATGTTACGAACCGCCGTCTCATTCAGAAATCCCGCAACTCTCTCTTTGCGAACTCGACGAACATCATCGAGCTTCGCCGCATCGAGGACGTTTCGTTCCGCCAGGCCTCTTTGGTCGACCACCTCTTCCACCTAGGCGTTCTCCGTATGTCTACCGTCGGCGAGGAAACCACCTACAGCTTGAAATATGTCGATACGCCACGCGACGAAGTGAAGACTATCTCCCACCTCGTCTACAAGTGCAAGAAAAACACTGACGATCCATCGAGCAAATAAAAAAGGCCCCGGTCAAACGGGGTCTTTTTGATGGCTAATTGCGGCTAGATTTGATGTAGCTAGCTTCTTTTTCCATCTCGGCGCGGAGCACGTAAGACTGGCATTTGCCATCAGTGCAGTCGCTTGCCTCATAGGAATAGTTGCTGCCTTCGTCCCAGAGGTTAATGCCCATTGGGTCAGTGAAGAGGTTCGGGTCAATCCACGGCAAAACGTCTGCCTTCTCGATATGCTCCGGATAAGCCTCGTTCTGGACGTAGTAGCCTTCCTCGAGCGCGTAGTACATCGCGTTAATCGCGGTCTTGCGCTTCTCGTCGCGGTCCATCGCAGCGAGGTTAACCTTCTGCAGGAAGAACAGAACCACAAACACGCCCACGAAGATAATCGCGAGCACCAATTCTAAAACAGTAAAAGCTTTCTTCGTTTTCATGACTCAATTTTATCATAATCCAAAAAGAAGTTAGGACATGTGCCTAACTTCTTTTTCATAATAAGTTCTTTTGACGTCGGGAACTTTTCTTTCTAAGAAAAGTGCCCGTTTCCTGGTAGCACCGACTGGGATCGAACCAGTGACCTTAGGCTTATGAGTCCTACGCTCTAACCAGCTGAGCTACGGTGCCATGGCGAGTATTATAACACAAAAAATACTCTGGCGGAAGGAGTGAGATTCGAACTCACGGTGGTTATTCGCCACGCCGGTTTTCAAGACCGGTGCCTTAAACCGCTCGGCCATCCTTCCAACAGATTGATTTTAGCATAAAAAATGCCCCCTGTAAAAAGAGGGCATTGAAGTTGATTAAACGCCTGTGCTGCCAAAACCGCCAGTCTCGCCTCTTGCTGACAGGGAAAGCTCATCTGTCTCTTCGATTTCGAAACGATGCCGCTCCTGAATGATACCCTGCGCGACCCGGTCGCCCGGATTGATGGTGTAGGGGAACCTCCCGGCGTTGTATAGCAGAATGCTTAATTCTCCGCGGTACCCCGGTTCGATTACACCTTCATGTGCGCAGAAGAGTCTGTTATTTTCGAATTTCTTCAGCATCTCGTCGTGCCTCTTTTGGAGCTCTTCATACACCTTCTGAAGCGAATCGTAGGCCTTAACGAGCTCCTCGAACGTCTTTGCGAGCTCGGGGTGGATCGCGGTATCGTCTACGCACATTATGTTCTTTACCCCCTCCAGGCTGCTTCGCCCTCGAAGATCGAGCCAATAGCCCATCGGCAGCTCGTAAGCGATTCCGAAACTGATCATTCTGAACTGATGCGGCAAGATTGCAACCGAATAATCCAAGCAAGCGAAGAAATCCATGCCCGCAGCGTCCTCGGTCATATATTCAGGCAGCCGCGCGTTTGGTCTCAACTTCTTAACTTTCATGACGCCCACTCACATCACCTCCTTTAAGGTACGAGTCTATGGCCCACTAATACTGCCGCGATTATACCACAAAGCGCCCGCCTAGTGTTGTAAATATAACCACAAACACTATATATAGCGTCTGAAACCAAAAAATCTTCATCTGTAAGCATTGTTTTTTTTACAATTTGTATGGACAATCGTCTACATATAGCGTTAACATTATGACAACAAACACTATATCTAGTGTTTAGGAATCAGAAAAAACAGGAATAACAGCAAGAGATTGAACTACGGAGGTAAAAATGTTCAAGTCAATTCGCAAGCGCGACGGTAAGGTCGCCTCTTTTAACCTAAATAAAATCACCGAGGCTATCGCCAAGGCTGGCGCCGCTACCGGCGAGTTCGGCTACGATCGTGCCGAAAACATCGCCGAGAAGGTCGCCCGCACTGCAGAGAAGGAAATCAAGACTCGTATTCCAACGGTCGAACAGATCCAGGATATCGTCGAGAAAGTTCTCATGGAATCCGCCTTCAAGCGCACCGCCAAGGCCTACATCGAATATCGCGCTGAGCGCAGCCGCATCCGCAATGCCAAGTCTAAACTTATGCAGATTTACGGCACCATTTCTCAGGCCGACGCTACTGAAGATTCCGATGTGAAGCGTGGTAACGCAAACGTCGACGGCAACTCCGCCATGGGCAAGATGCTCCAGTTCGGCGCAGAAGGTTCCAAGGAATACGCTAAGCTCTGCTTGCTCAAGCCAGAATTCGCCTATGCTCATGATCATGGCGACATTCATATTCACGATCTCGACTTCATGGCAACCGGTACTTTGACTTGCTGCCAGACCAACGTCCTTCAGATGTTTGAGCATGGTTTTAACACCGGTCACGGCTTCCTCCGCACGCCAAATTCCATTGGTACTGCCGCTGCCCTCGCCGCCATTATCCTCCAGGCCAACCAGAACGAGCAGCACGGCGGTCAGTCCATTCCTAACTTCGACTACGCCCTCGCACCAAGCGTCGACAAGACCTACCGCAAGAGCCTCAAGAGCAATATTGCCAAGTACGAAGATTTCACTGGCAAGAAGATCAACTTCGAGGTAACCGACGACATCGCTTACGGCGACGACAAGAAGCTCGCTAAGAAGGTTCCAGAATGCGTCCTCAAGGAGTCCAAGGAAGACACCGAGCATCAGACCCTCCAGGCAATGGAAGGCTTCGTCCACAACCTCAATACTATGCACAGCCGTGCTGGCGCTCAGGTTCCATTCACCTCGATTAACTTCGGTACGGATACTACCGAATCTGGCCGCCTCGTTTCGAAGATGCTTCTCGAAGCAACCATGAACGGTCTTGGCCATCATGAGACGCCAATCTTTCCAATCTCCATTTTCAAGGTCAAGGAAGGCGTCAACTACAACCCAGAAGATCCAAACTACGATCTCTTTAAGCGCAGCATGGAAGTATCCGCTAAGCGTCTCTTCCCGAACTTCAGCTTCCTCGACGCGCCTTACAACCTCCAGTACTACAAGAAGGGCGATCCAAACACTGAGCTCGCAACCATGGGCTGCCGCACTCGCGTCTTCGGTTCCTGCTTCAAGGAAACTGATGGTAAGGTCTTCGGCCGCGGCAACTGTTCCTTCACCACTTTGAACCTCGTCCGCATTGGTATCAAGCACGGTATCTGCCTCGGCGAGCGCAAAGAACCAGATTGGGACGGCTTCTACCACGAACTCGACGAGAAACTCCGCCTCTGCGCCGATCAGCTTTACCAGCGCTTCGAATTCCAGGGCAACCAGAGAGTTAAGAACTTCCCATTCCTCATGGGCCAGGGCAACTGGGTTGGTAGCGAGAAGCTCAAACCAAACGACAAACTCCGCGACGTCATCAAGCACGGTACGCTTTCTATCGGCTTCATCGGCCTCGCCGAAACGCTCGTTGCTATGATTGGCAAGCACCATGGCGAATCCGCCGAAGCTCAGGAAATCGGTCTCGATATCATCGGTCACATGCGCGACTTCTGCGATGAAGAAACCAAGAGAATGCACCTCAACTACTCGCTCCTCGCGACCCCAGCTGAAGGTCTCTCCGGCCGCTTTACCAAGATGGACCGCAAGGAATTCGGCACAATCAAGGGTGTCACTGATCGCGACTTCTACACCAACTCCTTCCACGTTCCTGTTTACTACCCAATTTCCGCCTTCGAGAAGATCGACATTGAGGCGCCATACCACGCCCTCTGTAACGCCGGCCACATCACCTACATCGAAATGGACGGCGATCCAAGCGAAAACATCGAGGCCTTTGAGGCTGTTATCCGCCACATGAAGGAAGTTGGCATCGGCTACGGCTCCGTCAACCACCCAGTTGACCGCGACCCAGTCTGCGGCTTCTCCGGCATCATCAAGGGCGACACTTGTCCAAACTGTGGCCGCAAAGAATGTGACGGCGAATGTGGCTTCGAACGTCTCCGCCGCATCACCGGTTACCTCGTCGGCTCGCTCGAGCGCTGGAATGATGGCAAGAAAGCCGAGGAAGCTGCTCGCGTCAAGCACAACGTCTCTGTCGGCCAGTACGACCTCAAGACCAAATGCGATCGTGAGGCCAAGAAAGCTTGCTCCAAGAAGGCTCTCGGAAAGGCTTAAATGCCCGCAAACGAAGATTTGAACCCAAACACCGTCTCGAAAACCCACAAAGTGGCGGACGGTGAACGGACCGGCCGGCCGCAAATCTGGCTCTGCCGCCCTCAGCTCGATGTGCCGGACGGCTATATTCGCCTCTCCGGCGACCTCGAGCATGATTCCATTGTGAACGGCCCAGGTCTCCGCGCCGTGCTCTGGACTCAAGGCTGCCGCCAGCATTGCCCAGGCTGTCAGAACCCAGAAACCTGGACCGAGGATCCATCTGTCGGCGCGACCGTAACTATTGAAAAAGTCAAAGATGAGCTCCGTAAGCTCAAAGGCCAAACCGGCATCACTTTCTGCGGCGGCGAACCAATGCTCCAGTGCGGCCCGTTGCTCGAAATCGCAAAGTTCTGCCACCAAGAACTCGGCTGGAATGTCTGGTCCTTCACTGGCCTCGTCTACGAGCGCATCCCGCGCGATGGCATCGAATGGGAATTCGTCAAAGAGCTCGACGCTCTCATCGACGGCCCATTCATCATGAGCGAGCGCGACCTCACTATGAAATTCCGTGGTAGCCGCAACCAGCGCATTCTACATCTGAAGGACGGCGAAATCGTATCAGAAGAATAAGGAGTCAATATGGCCAAGAAAAAACCCGCCAAAAAGGCATCAATCTACCCAGAATTAATCAAAAAATCCGTCGCCGCGAGCCTTCTCATCGGTCTCGGCGACTACGTATTACTAAAGATTGGCTCGCCGCTTGGCCCAATTCTCTTTGCATTCGGTCTCCTCGGCGTTTGCGTGATGGGCGCTAACCTCTTTACGGGGAAGTGCGGCTTCCTCTTCGAGGACAAGATCAAACCGCTCCATCTCCTCACGATTTTGCTCGTGAATCTCGCTGCCGGTTATCTGGTCGGTCTCGCTTTCAGCGCCTGCGATGGCGCCGTCGTCGAAGCTGCTCGCGCCAAAGTCGAGAGCTGGGACATCAGCTGGAGCTTCTTTATCCGCTCCATCCTCTGTGGCATTATCATGTATCTCGCGGTCGCTATCTATCGCAAGGGCTCGCCGCTTGGCATCATCTTCGGTATTCCGCTCTTCATTTTCTGCGGCTTCCAGCACTGCATTGCGAATATCATCACGATGGGCGTCGCCGCAACCTGGGACTGGTCCATCCTCGTCTGTGTCCTCGGCAACTTCGCCGGTTCGCTCATGGTCTGGTGGCTCCTCCCAATGGGCGCCAAACTCAAAAAATAAGAACGCATAAAGCCGGCGCGCCCCGCCGGCTTTTTGTTGGGGCGCCGCATTGACGCAGACCAGCGTTTATTGTATAATAATGCAATCATGTGGCGGCAACGCTAACAGAGGTACATTAGTTACGGTCTGCAGAGTTTTGGCTCGTCCTGGCTATTAGACTAGTAGCTAGAACGAGCTAAAGCTCGAGAATAATCTTATAAAAGGGGGACAGACCTATGAAATATCATGTAAAGGCGGCAAAAATCCTTTCGTCTTTCGACTTCTCCGGCGTCGAACGTTGCAGGGTGAACTGCGACCTTATCGGAGCCGACGGGAAATTAGCTCGCCGTAATATCTGGGACACTAGTTGGGGAGACCCGGCTACGCAGAGCGAGGAAGATTGGACTGGTCTTATAGTGGCGTCAGTATATGACGTGGCCTCGCGTCCTGTTAAACGCGTTGGCGGCTTGCATATATATTTCAAGAAGGACGGCAAGCACTACGAAGTCCAGATGACCGACATCCGCAATGGCCTTTTTAATAAGTTGATTGACGCCGACGCCGAAAGCAAGTATGTGCTTTTGGCTGAGCCCGAATCGAGACAGATTAAAGGCGTTTCCGATGTCGTAGCTATTCAGAATGAGCTCTCAAGCGACAGGTGGAGCTTCGAGTGTGATGACGATATCGCTGGATTCGTTGGCGACTGCTGACAAGACCCCCGACACGCTAGTCGGGGGCTTTCTGTTGCTAAATTAACCAAAAAATGTTATAATAATTCTAGTATTGTTCCTTTTGAGAGTATCCAGAGAAGGAGGTGATTTTTATCACTTATTTATCTGATTTTTATTTATCTGCCCCGTGGCACCCTATCATACTAGTCATCTGTTTCTGGCTCCTTTGGCCAGGGGCGATGTTCTTCGTAGCTGCGGTTTTCGAATCGCGCCCAGTCTATCTGGGAAAAGGGCAATCGCGCATGTTCTTCCCGGGTGATTTCTTGCTCGGGACCTCTGTCGTCATGCTTCTCGGCATGTACACGAAAGAAACGGTTGGTTGGCATGAGGTATATCTGCCTAGCTATTGGATCGTAACTGGCATTTTCCACTTTGTACTCGCGTGTATTCTGCACATTCCGGACGCCGGAAGGTACAAAGAAGCCGGCTCGCGCCGCAGCCCGACCAAATTGACTCACGATTTCTTTGGCTATTTCCTCTGTCCGTGGCTCATGGCTTCACGCGGAATTCCGCAGTTAGTCTGGCTCATTATGTCTAGAGGTTCGGTATCGTGTTGGATAGAATGGATTGTAGTGTTTATCTCATTCTCCGGTTTCATGGTCTTCACAGTCTATGACATCAAGCACGCGCCAACAGATGAGGAACGACTTTTAATGCATCCAGCGACCTACGCGCCTTGCTGGAAAAACAAGGATACTCTCAAGAAAACTCCCTGACCATCCGGCCAGGGAGTATTTTTATCTAATGAATTTTCGAGACCAATTAAATACCCCCAGCTTTCGCTGGGGGCGAGGTTGTCACAACCCTTTTTCTTCTTCCTCGATCTCTTCATCGCTGGTTCTGATGGGCATCTCAGCATGCGCGATTGCGTAATCCTTGAGCGTCGCTCTCATGGCTTCGCTATAGGCGAAGTTTATCTTGTATGCGATCTCGGCGGCATTATAGCCATCGGGCAGCCAGAGCTTAATGAGCCAACGGCCGGGATTCTCGTGAATCTCGACAGGGACTTTCTCTTCCTTCTTCTTGTTTTCTTCTTCCTTCTTCTCGTCATCTTTCTCGATGGCGCGAGAATGGAAGTCGAGGTACGGAACCTTGAAAACAGAGTAATGGAGACCGCTTTCGGGCTCTCCCATATCAAAGACGTAGTGCGGGTCGGGTTCGCCAAGATAATGTCTATCCTCGATGCGGATTCTCCAGGGGTGATTAGCAGAAAATGTCCACTTCTTCGGGAGATAGGTGAGCGGGAAAATTTCCGTAATGATTGCGTAAATTAACCTTGTGTTTATCTCGGGATCCATCTCCATATCGAAGTCGGAATCTTTGATAAACTTCTTACTAAACATTTCTCCGAATCTTGCTTTTAACTCTTCAAGTGACAGTGACATATTGTTTACCTCTCTTTTTAAAATAGCGATTCCGCGCATTTGCGGAATAAGTCCTATCTGATCTCTCAAACAATCAGTACCTTTCATTATAGCACAAAACAGCGAAAAAGTCAATAGCGCTCCTGCTAAAATAATCTTGTCCAGGCTTGGTATAATAAGGGTATCAACCTAGCAACGGAAGCGAGAAGAAAATGCACAATGAGACCTTGATGACTAGCGGTGGCGAGGATAATCCTGCGGCCGGCAACGAATGGTCCAAGATGGCCGAGGAGGTCACGCCATTTGACGGCGATGTTTATTCCTATTACAGGAGCAACGCTATCCCGACCAACCCAAACGGCGATTTGGTTTTGGATCCGAACGCCAGCCAGCTCCCCCGAGATGAGAAAGGTTATAGCCTTCTGGATTCCTACGCGGTTACGACTGAAAAGGATGCAAATTTCTTGAAGGCTGCCGAGAAAATAAAGCTATCTAATGGCGACGCGGTTAATTCCGAACTCCTCAAGAGATGTCTGACGATTGACGCATACTATTCGTCCGCCAAACAACAGATGCTTAAAGAAAAACCGCTCAGGGTTCTCAGCGCGGCGAAGCTCTACTATGATGACGTGGAAGATATACGCCAGGGCCGAGTTGACATAGGTGGGGGCGATTCAATTATTAGTAAGAATGATCTGGTAAAAGGTCTTATGGCGCTCGAAGAAAGCGGGCAGCTTGGCGAATTATCCGAAACCGGGAAGGAAAGACTAGAAGAATTTAAGGAGATAGCTTCGCCAAAAGCTTTCATCAACAAAACGCACGGGGCGCAATATGAAACTACTATTGACGATAAACAATGCGCGCTTCAAGGCGACGATGTGCTAGATTTTCTGTTTTTGCCATCAGATGAACTCGAAAAGACCTGTACGACAGATCCCGATGGCAAAATCGGCCAATTGACGAAGACGGAATTTGCGTATGCCGCAGCGAAATATTTGGGGGAAAACAAAGTCATCGACAATTACGCATTGCCCGACGCCCTAGAAGATCGTATAAATCATTTAATGAGTGGCGAGCTCATCGATTTCAGTGCCGTCAACAAGTTGATGGAGACGCACGATACGCTATACAAAAAAGCCGATTTAAACCCAGAGCTTAGAAGCGCGATTTTTGAGCAAATGCCAGAAGATGCCTCTAGTCTTGAAAAAGCCGCCTATATCTACATAAAAATGTGTACGCTTCTGACTTACGACAACAAATTTATGGCCGCAAATCAGAAAGGCGAAGCTGCCAAACGGCACAAAAACATAGAGTACGTGTCGCAAATTACGCCAGAAAACAACGAGGTGGTTTGCTTCGAATTCAACATAATCTACGCCAAGATGCTGAACGAGCTGGGGCTGAATTTTGAGAGCGAATATGAAGGAATCGTCGGCGAGTATTATGGTGAAGGCCACGCCTACCTAACGTTCAGGGATGACAAGTATATTGTCACGGCGGATTCAGTAAGCAGCATCTTGCACGGCGATATTGCAAGGGTAAAAATGGGGCTACCGCTCGCCGGCTTTAAGTGCGAAAGCAAGAATGAACAAACTCAACGCGAGTTCCAGGATTCGGTTTCCAAAATGTATGATCTGGTGTTAGAGCAAGAGCGAGAAAAAGGCCTCAAAAGGGAATACGACTCGCTGACCGAGAACCTAAAGCCGGTAGAGTTTGCCGAAAAGCAGTCGCTTTTGCTAGAAAAGTTGCGAAACACTAGCCTCAGTGGCATAGACGCGATGTCTTACGCGCTGAAATTGAGAAAAGTCCTGTTTAGCGAGCAGGAGCAAAAAGATAACGCCTCTGTGGCGGTAGTACGAAATAATGGCGTCATCAGTGAGGGGCCGCAGCTTGAGGCCTGCGCGATCATTGCGCTAAATAACGCCGGTTTTGACAGGCAGCCAGAGACGACTAGCTACTTCTATTTGTCGAGCCGCCAGGAATTGGCCCCGCTCACCCTCGATGAAATCCAGGCAAAACTAAATGATGGAACGTTTGAATACATTCAGCGCAAAGACCCTAGAATTCCTGGGGCTACTATTACGGAAAAACAGGAGGGAAGATAGATGGACCAACTAAATATTTTGCGCGAGCGCGCGGATGAACTGCTCCAAAATAGCAATAATGAACGCGATAGCAAAAAATACCAGATTATTCGAGATTTCCTAAAAGATGACGATTGCTTCTTGAAAACGGATATTGAGCACGCGTACGCCATTCTTCGCGACCTCGGAGCCGCCGAAGAACGAATTCGCGAGTACTACTCCTCGTTGATTGCCCGCTAGAGCTATAGCTCAAAGACGTCGCCATCATTCGGGACGATGAGGTTGGCGACATCTTGCTGGATCGTTTTTCGCGTCTCCTCAAACAGATGGGTGGCGACGATTTTCTTGTCCGGATATGCGTGGCACAACCCATAAATGTCGTCTAGTCCCATGTGAATCGCACTCCCGGATTTCGGGCACGAAGTATCTAGAACTGCCCAGTCCGACGCCTCCACAATTTTCTTGATACCGTCACACATGATGCTATCGCCAGAAAAGCCGATCTTTTTGCCGGCCTTTTCGACGATAAACCCGCTAGCCCTTAGCTCGCCGTGTACGACCTTAACGGGCTCTACCGTGGCGCCATTTATGGTGAAATTCACCCCGTCCTGGTATTCGACTAGTTCCACATTCTGCGGCCACCAAGATTCCGTGGTGCCCTCTGGGCTCCAGATGTATTTTGCGATTTCATGAGTAGCCTTCGCGCCGCCTTCTGGCAAGAAAATGGTCAGTTTTTGCCCATTTTTCTTCGCCGCCAGCATCATAAACGGCACATCCATAAAATGGTCCGCATGCAAATGAGTAATCAGAATCGTATCAATTTTCGCAACATCGCAGCCCAATCTGAGGAGCTGCTTGAAGGTGCCGGCTCCACAGTCCACCAAGATATTGTCATCAATAAGGGCGGACGCGCTCGCATCTGTCGCGAAAATCGCACCGCTTCCGATAATTTGTAGCTTCACTTTGCTCATCATGTAAATAATATATCACGGCAAGGGTATGGCGTTGGCGGTCAGCCCCATCAATGTAAAACAAACTTTACATATACTAGCGAATTATGTAAAATGTCTTTGACATATACTTATAAAATAATTGATAGAAATATCAAGCCGGGCGGCATATCATAAGGTTGTAAAAGCTAAACAAGGAGTGAAGTATGGCAACAGAAACATTTGGGCAAAGATTGCGCAGATTGCGCCAAAAATACAACATCAGCCAGGATCAGTTGGCCGAGGCGCTTCGCACGACTAGACAAACCGTTTCCAACTGGGAAAACGACAAATGCGCTATCGACTATTTCTCGCTCCAGGACCTCAAGGTCGTGTTGTGCTGCGACTGGAAAGAATTGATGGAGGACGAGGAAAAAATCGCCAAGGATCGTCGCGGCGACGCCTTTAACACTATGGACGACCGAGAGCAATACCTCAAGGAATGCCGCAATCACGGGATTATTTCCCCATCGACTAATATCTCGGCCCTCTCGAAAGCCGGCCTTTATAGAATTACGAGCGACGACTTCCGCGTGGCCTATAAACTATTCCATTATTTTCCAGATGCTATTATGGCAATCGCCAAAGAGGTAAAGGAGGCCGGATTCACGATAACGCTCGTAAACTGGGACGACATCTGGGTAAAGCTCAAGACTGACGACGAAGCGAAAAGACTAAAGAAACTCTTCGACGATATGCATACCAACCACTACGAGCATGCCCCAAGATTCAGGCTCACCAGTAGTAAGCTCAGCCAACCGCTGCGAGCAGCTGTTGAAGAGGTCGAGAGGCAGGGAATTAAAGAGATTTTCGGCATCGAGGGCGACGAAATCTACTATGTCGTTGACTCGGAGCATGGTGGCACGCCTCTAGGCTACGTCGGCAGTGTCGAAGAGGGGAAGAAGCTTGCCGAGCAAGAAGGCGTCAGCAGCTACTTCGTCAGAGAAATCTAATAGCTTCTGGGTAACACAAATAGTATTGACTTTTTCGGCAATGTATGCTATAATTATACATAATTATTCAGGAGAATATTATGGAAATATGGCAAATTGTCTTGTTGGGCTATTTCGGCTTCTTGGTCGCTTGGCTCATTTTTAATGCAGTTTTACTATTAATATCAATGATTGCTAAGCGCAAAGTCTTTGTTGTCGTAGAGGGGCTAACGGCCATATTGGCGACGCTCTTTGGCGCAGCAACTGGTATTGGCGATATTGCTTTCGTCGTCTGGCTATTTTCTATCGGTCAGGTTTTCTGGGCAATTGTCGCAATCATACTCGGAATCGGGCTGGTGTCATTTATTGGCCAATTACTAGCTATTCCTTTCATTGCTATCGTTGCTGGCTTTAGCGGCTGGTATGACAGCATGGAAGAGAAAGAATAGGAGGAGCTATGGCTTCAAAATTCAGGGCGAATAGCATAGCGATTCTTCTGGTCATTATAGCCGGAGCGGGTTGCATCCTCGGCGCCGTCATTCTTCCATCTCTAAAAGAACAATCTCCGTCAGATTGTACCTCTTTGCAAAGCTACAATTACAAAACGAAGAGGTGTAGAGAGAAGACTGCGGACGAGATTAAGAAAGATAGAGAGGCGGAACAGAAAAAGCGACGCGAGTCTGAGGTCGCTACTGGTAAACAAAATGGCAGTGTCTGCCTTTCCGCTAACGAGGCATGGTATCATGTCGGCAAGAGGACCTGCGTGGTCTTTCGTCCGGGGTACTTCAAGCAATATAACGGCTATCTGTTTTTAGATGAGTACGAAAACTATAAAAATGGTTTCGTGGCCTTCTTCGCGAAGAAAAATATGATGAGCTGGCAGGACTTTTTGAACAGATATGATGGCAAGGGATATATTGCCGTGTACGGAGATATATCGTGGTATGAGGGGCACCCTCAAATTAAGGTCTATGATTTGTCTCAGGTCTCATATCCGAAGCTATTGCATTGCGATACGAGCTACGGTTGCGTATATTCAAGAGGTTAAGGCTAATGCACAAAAAAATGACCCTTCGGGGTCTTTTTTGTTTCTGGTGGATCCAACAGGGCTTGAACCTGTGACCTCACGAATGTGAATCGTGCGCTCTAGCCAACTGAGCTATGGATCCGCTAGAACCCATTATATCAGATACGCCATAGAAAAACAGCCAAAAATATTGTAAAATATGGGCATGAACTTAGATTTTGATGCTCTCGAGGCAGAGCGCCAACAGATTACAGATTTCCTTAGCCAGCCAAATGCTTACGCTGACCCAGATTTTGCTGCCAAAAATCGCCGCCTCCAGGAGCTTGATGAACTAATCGCAACAGGGAAGAAGCGCGACCAGCTCGTTGCCGACATCGCCGAAGCCGACCAGGACCCAGATCTCGCCGAGATGAAGCCTGATCTCGAGGCAGAACTCGCCGCAACAGAGGCAAAACTCGCCGAAATGCTCATTCCGCGCGATCCAAACGACGACAAACCGGCTATTCTCGAAATCCGCGCCGGTGCCGGTGGTGATGAGGCTAGCCTTTTCGCTGGCGACCTCTATCGCATGTATACTCGCTACGCCGAAACCCATGGCCTTAAGGTGGAGCTCCAGTCCGAGTCCATCAATGACGCCGGCGGTTATAAAGAGGTTATTTTCCGCGTTTCCGGCGACCAGCCATACGGCAAACTCAAGTTCGAAGGCGGCGTCCACCGCGTCCAGCGCATCCCTGTAACAGAGAGCCAGGGTCGCATTCACACCAGTACCGCCACTGTTGCCGTCCTCCCAGAGGCCGAGGAACACGATCTCGAGATTAACCCCGAAGATCTCCGCATCGATATCTATCGCTCCGGTGGCCATGGCGGGCAGGGCGTCAACACTACCGACTCCGCCGTCCGCATCACCCACCTTCCTACCGGAATCGTGGTTGCCATGCAGGATGAGCGTTCCCAACAACAAAACCGCATCAAGGCTATGACCGTTCTCCGTAGCCGCCTCCTCGAGCGCAAGATCGCTGAGGACCGCGCCAACGCCTCCGACGCCCGCAAATCCCTCATCGGAACAGGGGACCGCAGTGAAAAAATCCGCACCTACAACTTCCCGCAGGACCGCATTACTGATCACCGCATCCACTACAACCGTAGCAATATCACCGCCGCTATGAACGGCGACATCGAGGATATCATCGAGGCCCTCCAGGCCCACGAGCGCGAGCTAAAGACCGCCGAATAAAAATGCCCCTGTTATCAGGGGTATTTTTAACGCATAAATCCACCAGTTTTTGGCGTCGGCCGCGCCGGGGCGTCAAATCTCGCCGCGCGCGCCGCTCTGGTGCCGCCGGCCCCTGTTCTATTAATCGACCCCAGATATTGCTGCCTCGTGTCATATTTGCGCAGTCCGCCCCTCTCCATTCGGTTATTAAACTCCTGATGGGAGGTCGTAGTGTCGCTATATTCACTCGCAAGGGAAGCTCTCTGTTCCTCAATCGAGCGCGCTTTTGGCATCATCTTCACATCGGACGCGATTCGGGCGTTTTTGTACCCCTGTATTAGCTTCCGATTTTGCTCAATTTTCTGCCTCTCGGCAAAAGTAGTGGCATCCGCGGCGCCGAAGTTACCTCTGTTGCCAACCTGGGCGTAGCCGCTGCTATGCATTACATCCGCGGCGGAAGTGTTCGAAATACGCTTAATAAGCTTAACATTTAGGCCCATCTTACCCCTTATTATACCACTTATTCCGCTTATGTATAAAATAAAACGCTTAAGTTGTAAATTATGGCGTAATACTATTGACAAAACGTAAAAAGTTTGATATAATAAGCACAGCTAATTGTGGGAGCGTGACCGTCCTCATAAGAGGCGCATCGTTAACAAGTCAGATCATTGCTGCACACAAGCAGCAACTGAATCATTTACGGGTACAACCTAGTTGTTCCCGGCGATGGGGACAATTAGGTTTTACCTAAAAGAACTTTATCAGCCGTAGGAACAACTAAGAAGGAGAGTTGTTCTGAGATAGTCTTGTCATTAGGAGGAAATTAAAAATGGCAACACAGAATAATAACAATCCAGTAGTACCGACCAACAACGCTAACGCTAGACCTACAGTAGCTTCGAACGAGAAGCTTATCAAGAAGGCGAGAGCAGAGGCAGCTGCTGCGCGCGAGCGCATGCTTGCTGCGATCATCGAGGGAAGAAATGCTTCCAGCGCGGAGCATAATTCCATCAACGAGAACATCCATATGGCAGATGCCAACGGGCAGACACGTCACGAGGAACAGTTGAAGTGGCTTAAGAAGATTTTTAAGTCACTCAACAAGATGTTTGGCGGTTATTCAAAGGGATTCAAGGCCTTTGTTATCGCTCTCTTCTTTGTCTCACTCGCAGCAATCCTCATAACGACCATAGCATTGGGACTCAATGCTTGGTTGATTCTGGGGCTCGCTCTCGTGGGACCGTCGTTCCTTGTAGCAATCGCGGTAATGTGGTATGACATCCTCGCTCGCTAAAACAGGAGGTGACTGAAATGGACAGGAAGAAAAAATCAGTCCTTTCGTGCATAGTCATCGTACTGGGCGTAGTGCTATTTGTGCTGCTCTGCGTTGCGATGGGCTCTGCATTGAGAGGCTGTAGCGCTCAGACAACTGAGACTACAGAAACCACGATAGGCGTCACAACGCCTACTCCGACCCCCACGCCTACGCCGTCAGTCAGCGAAGAAGACGCTTCGTCTTATACGGACGAGCAGCTCCTCCTGATTTACGGCCAGCCACGCGAGTTCAAGAGAACGTCAACTAAAATTGACGTCGAACCTCGCGTTGAGGCGACCAAGATTTTCGACGCGGTGACCTACAATGTCTCCCCTGAGGGACTTGATGGAATCTGCGAAGAAATCTTGGCTAATCCTATCTATCTCACTGGGGTAGATCAGGCATTGAGGGAATGCAAAATTGTTGGTCAGTCTGACTGGTCCAACAAATTCCAGGCTTCTTATGAACCTGTAACCACCGAATGGTGGGAACAGTGGATTGAGAAGGATGTAACAACGGGTAAGTGGTACGTAACCAAAGAATATCACCTTATCGCCGCTAGATACTGCTGTATCGTAAAAGGTCTGCAGTACCTTAGAGAGATCGATAAGGCAAAGGTTCGCGTCCACTGGCCGTTGAACGTGGAGATGGAAGTTTGCTATAGGAGCGAGAATGATGAAAAATATCCGTTCTGGGTATACAGATTCATTTTCAAGGACGGAAGGGAAATCTACATCGGTATCAATAAAATTGATTACCGTTGGGCGATAATCCCTCCGGTTCCTACGCCGACACCCACTTCAACCGTGACGCCGACGCCTCCTCCGAGCACGCCGACGCCGACAACGACACCACCGCCTTCTACGCCGACGCCTACGCCGACGACGACGAAGCCGAAGGATAGGGACCAAGATCCAGTTATCCGCAACACTGACCCCAGTGCTGCAGCGGATATTGGAACCCCGTCTGATCCTGGTAATCACAACAACCAGGTCGACGAGACCCCGGAGCCTACGAGCCCTAGTTCATATACGAACCAGGTAACTCCGACTCCGGAGCCTACAAAGGCTCCTACCGCAGCGCCCACAGCGGTGCCTACAACACCGCCCAAGCCGACGTCGACTCCCAAGCCGACGTCACCCCCCGCTTCCCGTGGTTCCGGACAAAGTACACCACGTACAACGCCGTCCGTCGAACCCGGAGTAGCGGACGACGGCATAAATAATGGGGACGCCGATTACGGTGACCCCGACGACAAATGATTCAGTTTTGGGGTTTATCCCCGCCCATCCTTTTACAGGAAGCTCCTTTCGGGGAGGGCCAATTTTAACGGCCCTCCTCGATTCCATGTTTGTATTCGGCAACGATCTGACTTGCGAGCGGAAGTTTAACAATACGGCTAATGTTTGTTACAAACTTCTTATCTTGGAATTATTTCTAAAGAAAGGAATCAATATTTATGAAGAAACTTACTAAGGTCAGTCTTGGCGTTGCAGCCGCTGCTGCTATCGTCGCTGGCGCTGGCGTAGTTTCGGCGTGGGGTCCTGCTCGTACTACTTTTACGATGGAGAAACCAGCTAATTACGTCACTTTCAACTCTATTACTAACAACGTTATTGGTGATGAGCGCTACTTCGTTTCCGCTTCTGAATACACCGGTAACGGCAATAATAACCATTATGTAGACGGCATTCAGGTCGAGGAAGGCAAGGAATATGTTGTGCGTATGTATGTCCACAACAACGCTGCTTCTAACCTCAACCTTGTTGCCGAAAACGTTCGCGCTTACGTGATCCTTCCTACGGACACTGCAAGCGAAATCACGGTCGCTGGTAAGATTAACTCTTCCAACGCCAACCCAAAGACTGTTTGGGATGAAACAACTTTTAAATCCAAGAATGGTAAGAAGTTTAGCCTCGCCTATATCGATGGTACGGCTAAGTATTACAACATCGACAAGAATGGTAAGACCCGTTCGTTTAGCCTTGATGCATTAAACGACGGCAACGACCTCTTTACTAGCAAGGGTCACCTCCTTGGTTACGACCAAATGGACGGTAAGATTCCTGGCTGTAATGAATATTCTGGTTACCTCACTTTCCACGTAACTCCAAAGTTCGAGGAAGAAGCTAAGCCTGAACTTGAAATCCAGAAGGACGTCAAGATTCGTGGTACTTCTACCTGGAGCGAAACTGTTACGGCTAAGGCTGGTGACACGGTTCGTTATCGTATCCACGTGAAGAACATCGGCAACGCCGTTGTTAACAACCTCGTGGTTCGCGATATTTTGCCTGCTGGCTTGACTTATGTTAAGGGCAGCACGCAGCTTGTTAATACTGCGCATAAGGATGGTATTACCCTCAGCGATAATATCGTAAATAATGGCGTCAACCTCGGTAGCTATGCTGCTGGTGCTGGTGCTTATCTCTACTTCAACGCTACTGTTGATCAGGCTGTTGGTGAGAAGTGCGAAAACTCTAAGCTTCATAACAACGCTCAGGTTTACGCAACTGAAGTTCCAACGCCAAAAGAAGACGGTGCCGACGTGCTCGTCAATGGTAAGGCTTGTAACGAAGACCCTAACTTTACCATCAACAAGATGGTTCAGTTAAAGGGCGGTAACAGCTGGGCAGAGAATATCACTGTTAAGGCTGGCGACACCGTTCGCTATCGCATCCAGTTCAAGAACACTGGTGATGTCGAACTCAAGAATGTTGCTATCCGCGATATCCTTCCTGCAAACATCAGCTATGTCAAGGGCAGCACTGTTGTTGACGGCAAGTCCGTTAGCGACGGTATCACTACTGCCGACGGCATCATGATTGGCAACGTCAAGAAGGGTGCTGAAGTTACTGTTTACTTCTACGCTACGGTTAATGCCGCTTTGGCAAACAACTGTAACGATTCTACCCTCACGAACATCGCGAAGGGTAAATACAATAACGACGCTAAGACTGAAAAGTCTGACACCGCTAACGTCTCTGTGAAGGGCAAGGTCTGTAACGATCCTGAAATTCCAAAGACTGGTGCTACTAGCATCGTTACCGGCATCGTTGGTGCAACCGCTGTTGCAACCGCCGCTGGTTACTATATCATTAGCCGCAAAAAGCTAAACTAAGTTGACCGCCAATCTATAGAGCTTTCCCAGAAGCTTTTATAACGACGGGAAACTAGAAAAATACCTCCAGCCCATCCGGGTTCGGAGGTATTTTTTTGTTGCTTTTCGCATTTTGCTTATGCTAAAATAATAGATATGAATGAGGGTGAGAATACTGGCATGCCTAAGTCTCCTGATTTTTCATCCCCAAATAATCCACCGAAAAATTCTGCATCGGCGTCTGTATATTCTGCCGCCGCGAGCCTTCCAGACGAAGACCCGTCGCAGCCTACGCAGTCAATTTCGTCCGGCAAACCTGCTCGTCCGCGCCTCGGTTTTTCTCGCAAATTCAAAGAATCGCAGCCGACTCAGCCGCGCGCTAATACATTTAGCAATGCACCAGAGTTTTTCAACCAAGCCGTTGGCGACATCGTAATCGCGAACGATAACGCAAAGGCGCAAAAAAAGAAGAACAAAAAATTTGCCATTCTTGCGGCCATTGTATTGGGCGCACTCGCTATCACGATTGTTGTGATTCTTGTCGTTAGCGGTATCAACCAGCCAAGCGCCAACAAGGTAAAGACCGCCTTCAATCGCTATGCAAACTATGTGCTCTACGGCGAAGAAAAAGATAGCAACATCGGAGAATATGACGAGTCTGCACATTATACAATCATGGATAAACTCGTGAATACGGACGACAATTATAACAAACGTCTCAAGGAGCTTTTCGATATTTTCTACAAGGCATATAATGCCGCCGCGGAAAGTGGACTATATGAAAAGGGCGGCATGAATGACTACAAGTGGATTGTCTATGATACCTACCTCAGTATTTATCTAGAAGACGCTCTTCCGGAAGATGAGCTGGCGGAAAAATTCTCAGAAGAAGGCGCGGAGGGGCTCAGGTCTCTTGTCAATGCTAAGACCGAATCGCTCCGGGACTTCCAGGAATCGTCTTATATCAAAGCATGGGCAGACGCTCGGCTCAGTTTTATCGCGGTACTAGAATATGAAAGTAAGTTTAGCTGCTACCTTGGTGACCCATCGAACAAAGCGAAATGCGACGTCAAACCTACGTCAGGAGAAGTATCTGCCATGGAGACGGCATATTCCAACTATAAACAGTCTGTGCAAGATCAAGAGTATTACGAAAAGATTAGTACACAAGGAATAATAAACTACATATTTGACTACAGAGGAGCGTTTGATGGCAAAAAGAAGTAAGATAATCGCGGCTCTCGTCCTAATTGTCGCAGCCATTTCTTTAGGCATAGCTATGACTACGAACGTCAGCGCGGACGGGGAGAGCTACCGCAGCTCTATCGATAAAAAGGCGCTATTCCAAGGGTTGGCAAAATGTATCTCGGACGGATACATGGACGACGTAGCGAACAGTGGCGCATATACCGGCCTAGAGTCTCTGTATAAGAGCAAAAGCGATTCGCTCAACAGACCTCTTGCTAGCTGGTCTGACAGGGCAGTTAAGAATTCCAAGACGGCATATAAAGATATGGCGAGCTGCAAGGGCATTATTACCGGTAAAAACACCAGTGGCACGAACGCTGCCGACATAAAGAGCATATTTGTCACTATGGGTAACCAAACCATGGCTACCGGCAACGTTAACATGGGCAAGTATTTGACGCTGAAGTTCGGCTACGTCAATCAGGCAGTCGGCAAGACTGAGTGTATCCGATACAAAGTGCCGGTGAGATATGTGTTCGATAATGGCGCTAGAGCGTCGGCGGACAGGTATACGGACACCTTCTGTATCGACTACAATGATAAGGATAAAAAAGTCACCAATGTGTATTGGACCGTAGACCCAGCATCTGTATCTCTCCAGACTATGAATTGCGATTGGGATGGTGGCGGCGTCGGCTGCTGGTATTCGAAATGGGGGACTGTTCTGCATGAACGTTGGGGCTGGAACCGTATTACGGATCTCAAATCTGCAATTATTGGTCTCGTTGGCTACATATATCGTCTAAGAAAAAACGAGAATGCTTTCGAGATTGACGCTACGAAAAAACAGTTCAAGCTAAAAGACATTGGCACTGTATCTTGGGACGGCGTTACTATAGACACGTTCAAAAATAACATCATGAACGGCATCACTAACGGTTCGAACTTCCAGGAGAGGAAAAGGGAGCGCAAGATTGGGGGAACCTACAATGCGGCCTATATTGCTTGGAGCAATGAGCATAGTTGCTACGGCTTCGATACTCAGCAGGCTATCTGTGCGTATGACGGTAATACTGGCATAACGACAATTCGGACCGAAGTACCTGATACTGAGGTAGTGTCGCGTGCGACCGGGGACGAGGGGGATGGCCCGTATAGCGTTTATACTGGTAAAGACTACGACCAGTATAGGGCGATTGCGCAGATGAATGACTATACTGGCAAGATCGATACGAGCGACATGCGTAGCTTCGCTATCAAAAAGACATATCTCACGAAAACCGAGCAAGTACTTCTCTACATGCACTACTTGAATACGAACTTAGGCGCCGACGTAGACTGCGACGTCCCGGCCGATAAACAGTCGTATTACGGCGATCCTATCAAGTGGGTCAAGGACGGCGATACAAAAGTTTCTAAGCAGTGCTATATCAAGAACACGTCTAATAAAGATTTGAAGGCTCAGTTCAACGCGGTCGGTGACGCTTCTAGGAGACTCGGCGCCGCAGCCTTTGCTGGCGAGTTTGCGGGTAAGATAGGCTGGGATGGCCTTGTTGAATACTTTAAGAATCTCAACGAATCTCTCGTTCTAGACATGCCATCGGACAATGGCGGCAATGAAGGCTACAACGAGGGCACCGATCCTCGTGACGTCATTAGCACCACGGAAGCCGAGGCAGACAAGAACTGCTACAATTCCGCTGGTAGTTCAAACTGGATTGCTTGTCCGATTATCGATAACAGCTCCGTAGCATCCGAAGCTATGCAGGCATTCATTACTGGCATGCTCCAGGTAAACACTAAGCTATTCTCGAATGTTGACGGCGAAAACGGAACTTTCGAAGCATGGTCGGCTTTCCGGAATATCGCCAACATTGTATTTATCATTGTGTTTATAATAGTGATCATTTCCCAGGTCACCGGTGTGGGCATAGATAATTACGGCATTAAGAAAATCCTTCCTAAGCTCGTTCTTGGCGCGCTTCTCGTAAACGTTTCGTACTTCATATGCCAGGCCTGCGTAGATGTTGGAAACATCACTGGTGGCGGTATCAAGAATATCTTTGAGGGCATCGAACATAGCCTGAGCAATAACCGCTCTGTCGCATTCTCCTTTGCGCAGCAAAAGGCAGGTGCTGGTTTCATTGGCTTTAACGCAGCCGCAATTCTCATCGGTATCCTCGGCGCAGCATGGTATCTCTCGGGCGGTCAAATCTTAGTTCCGATCCTTCTCGCTGCGATTGGCGTTGTAATCGGTATTCTATTCCTTCTCATCCTCCTTGCCGTACGCCAGGGCTTGGCGGTCGCGCTCGTCGTTCTTTCGCCGCTTGCGTTCGTTATGTATATGCTTCCGAATACCAAATCCATATTTAGCAAGTGGACAAAGCTATTTGGTGGCGTTCTCTTAGCTTACCCACTCTGTAGCCTAGTCGTCTACGGCGGTCAAATGGTCTCCGCGATCATCCTCCTCTCCGCAGCTAAGGCGGCAGATGAAGGACTCGTCGTCACTAACTTTGCTCTAGCACTGACCTCAACAATCCTTTCGATCGCTCCAGTCTTCTTCATCCCGTCTCTCATCATGAAATCGATGAGCGGTGTTGCGACCGTCGCTAATGGTCTTAAGGCTCGCGCAACCAGCCTTGGCAAGAGCGCATTCGATCGTAGTCACACCGCAGAAAATATGCGCAATGTCGCCTTGGCTAGAAAAGACAATTTGAATGCCAGAAGCGCACGCAGGGCGCTTAGTCGTTATAAAGACGATAATTCCCTTACGGGTAGAGCGAGAAAGAGGGCGGCAAGAAACGTTCTCCTCGGCATCGACAAGAAGAATGCGGACTACTACGCAGGTGAGGCAAGGGGTATGAGCAAAGATGATCTCGTAATAATGGGGAACGAGGCGTTTGGAGCTGACGGTAGCTTCGACAATGAAAAGTATGATGCGGCACTTGCGCAGCTCTTTAATACAGGTAATGACGAGGAAGCGCTTAAGTTAATGAGCGATGTGTCCAATAGAGCTGCTGCGGCGAACTTGAATGGCGAGGTGCTCGAAAAGATTAAGTCTACTAACGCCCAAAGAGGCGGCACTATTGGCAAAGCCCTTTCGAAGGTTCAAGGAAAAGCAGGCAGGGCGGTGAGTCTCAACGAAGCAATGAGGGATGGCAAAATGGAAGAAGCCTTTAAAGGCATGGGTGATAATGTAATCGCTGGAATGACGAAAGACGAAATGAGCTTCCTATCAAGTGGCAGCTTCAACCTTTCTAATTTATTCACAAACGAGCAGTTGGCGACAGCTGCTGCTACCCACACATCTGGCAAGGCGGGGGATAACTTTAATAAACTTCTTCGTGCAACTGGCCAAGCGGCTTCGGTAAGAGACACGGTATCAGTAGAACAGTGGGCTAAGATGAGCGAGCAAACTCTCAATGACCTCGGCTTTACCGATGCGCAAAACGAGACCTTCGCGCAGAGTATTATAGATAGCGGCGATGGCGAGCTCATGAACAGCGTTTCTGGTGGGAGACAGAGGGATCTCATCAATCAAAAGAATGCTGCAAAGGCAGCCGCAGAACAACTAGCGGCTCAGGCAGAAGAGGCTGCACGAAACAGCCAAGCTCAGTTCCAGCAGCGTATGACGCAGGCCGTTCAGAATGCGGAGCACGCTAGAGCTCAGCAGGCGCAATTGAACTATAACGCTCAGCAAAGCCAACAGCGCTTCCAGCAGCGTATGACGCAGGCCGTCAATGAAATAAAACAGAACATGCAGCAGCCGCCAGAATCTTTTAGCGACGGCGGAGGCATCTAGCCTCGCATAGAACCGCCCGTTTTAGGGCGGTTTTTGTTGATTTTCAGATTTCGCTTATGCTAAAATTATAGGTATGAATGAGGGTGAGAATTCTGGCGCGCCAAAGTCTCCAGTTTTTTCATCCCCAGACGCTTCACCGGAGAGTTTGGAACAGCTACAGCCGACTGCGGCTCCGGGCCAACAACCCGGTCAAATGATTGTCTCGTCCCCAGATGACGCCGCGGGCGTTTCGCCTCAGGCAGTTCAGGGCAGCGCTCGCCCAAAGCAGCGTATTAATTTCGGTTTCACTCGCAAGTTCGCAGGGCATCAAGCGACCCAGCAACAGACGGTAATGCCGAACAATACGCCAGATTTCTTCAATCAGGCCGTCAACGATGTTGTTCTCGCCGATGAAGAAGCGGTCGCTAGGAAGCAGAAAACGAAAAAGATCGTTCTTCTTTCTGCGATTGCGCTCGGCGCGCTGGGCATTATCCTCATCGTAGTTCTTCTCGCCAAGCAGGCCGGTCGACCAAGCACTAATACGGTAAAAACCGCCTTTAATCGTTATGCGAACTATGTGCTTTACGGCGAAGAAAAAGATAGTGACATTGGAGGGCCGAGCAACGACGTCCGCTATACGATTATGGACAAATATATCAACGTGGACGATAACTACAACAAGCGCTTCAAGGAGCTCTTTGAAACCTTCTACGAGAAATATAATGCCGCTGCGGAAAGCGGGCTATACGAAAAAGGTGGCATGGACGGATACCGCGGCACGGTCCAAGACGTATATGCCAGCTTTTATCTTGAAAATGTACTAGGCGAACAGGAGATTATTAGGAAATTCATCGATTTTGGTACGAGCGGCATCACGAAAGATATCGACGAATCAGTTAATGCATATGGCTCTGGGCATAGCAACAACTATATTGACTACTGGGCAAAATCAAAAGAGACGTACTTGAATATGGTGGCTTATCTAGACGAGCACCATTGTCTTCCATCGGATTACAGAAACTATGGCGATATCGCGTGCGACATTAATATGGAATCCGATGAAGGCTACAATAATGCTCGCTCCCAATACGAAGAATATCTCGACAAAATGCGAAGCGAAGCTATATTCGAGCGCCAGTCTATCTATAACCAGATGTTTAATATAAAGCAGGAGTTGTATGAGAAATAAAAAAATAATAGGACTAGTCGTTGGTTCGTTCGCTGCAGCTGCTGTGCTCATCGTCACTTTGACTACGGGGGGCGCCAGAGCTGATTCTTCCGGGTACGACAGAAACCTAATCACAACAAAAGCTATGCTGCAGGGCGTACGCTTTGCCGTAGAGTATGGCGATGCGGACGATAGGGATCCGAAATACTTCAACTCATTTTCGAACCTAAGCGCATTTACGGATGCGGCATCGTTAATCAATACGGGCAGTATTTACGCCGACAAAAAACAAACTATCCCTCTTCCGGGAGTTGCTGGAGGTGACGGGTTATATCACAACAACAAGACCGCAGTAGATGGCGTCCCTAGGCTCATTATTAATGATATTTTCTTGGGGAATAGCGAAACGAGCAGCATTTTTAGCCGCACTAAAAATCCGATCAGCGCGACCCATATTGAGTGGAGTGACAAATATCTTACGGAAAAACTGGCATACAAAAAAACGGACGGCAAAGTGTCTAAGTCGTGTTTTAGATTTAAAGTGGACGTGACTTGGAAGGGGAAAATGACGAAACCGGGCGGGTATTATCCGTCTTTTCCGGTCGCTAAATACGAACACGCGGTATTTGATTCTAGCTGGAGCTTAACGGAGCCGCGCTATACGGCGCAGATATGCGCTCTGATCGACAGTTCCACTCGCTTCGTAGACAGCCTTGAAGTGTTTGGCGTGAACCACAAGGCCGACAACTACGACGCCGATTATTCTGCGAAATGGAGAGCCGGTTCGTGGACTGATGGCAACCCGAACAATGTTCTTTTAAACCCCTTTACGCTAAATTTTGAGGTTGGCCCTTCGATGGACAGCATGTGGTCATGGAATGTGATTGTTGGGACTGACTTAGGCGACCTAGGGACGCCATACGCCGATTTTAGCGTTCCGTCTTTTTCGAATAATAAAGGCAACAACGTATTTAAGCTTGACGAATCCGCTAAGACGATCGAGGTATCTCGCGGAGTGCCAGTTTCATATCAATTCAAGCTGATAGGTGATTTTAAAAACGATCTTTTGAATGCTATCAATAGTGGCGCTGCAACCCGGACCGGCGCAACCATGCCATCTGTTGGGTCCAGGGCTAAAGCAAGTGGATACCTTGTGTTTTCGGCCCCGTATAAATGTACAGAGAAGCCTCAATGGAATTCGTCACCGGAGTATTTTAACGGAAACTATGTGGCTATCTGCCATACCGGATACGGCGCAAACTTTGCCGAGCAGGTGTCTACTAGCACGGCCATAATTGAAGAAACCCAAAGGGAGGTTGGGGATGGTTCCTATACGGCTCCTGCAAGCTCAGACAAATATAAAGTTGTGGCAGGGCTCACCGGATACACCGGCGATCTTGGCGATAGCGCTAAGGTCAAACAGTGGGCGGTAGAGCATGCATATCTGACGAAGAGCGAGCAGATATCCCTCTACATGGACTATCTTAATAACGAAAAAATGCTGAACGGCATCGTCAAATGCGGCATTGATGGGGCAAACGGTGCGTATGGGGAGCCGATTAAATGGTTCGAGCCCGGAAAGACCACATTAACGAAAGGCTGCTACGTTACGAACCAAACTGGCACCATGAAATTTAATAGTGTTGTGGATAATGGCGCGATAGAATATCCTTCCAATGCCTACAAGTTTGCGGGATCATTTATTGGCGCGGGCACAATAGACCTTCAAGGACTTATGGAGTTCTTCAGAGATTTGCCAGACAATACTGTGCTAGATTTTCCGTCGGACTCTGCTAGCAATACTACGCCAACGCCAGGCGAGGGTAGCGAACCTGGAGATGGCGATCTTGGCGAAGCAGAGAAGGACTGCTATAACTCTGCTGGCAGCTCAAACTGGATCGCGTGTCCAATTATCGAGAACGGTACCTCCGCTTCGACGGTCATGTATAGCTTCATTGAAAACATGCTTCAGGTCAACACGAAGCTATTCAGTACTGATGGCAAAGTAAACGGCACATTCGATGCATGGGGCAGCTTCCGCAATATCGCAAATATTGTGTTCATCATTATCTTCATAATTGTTATCATTTCTCAGGTAACCGGCGTCGGAATTGATAACTACGGCATCAAGAAAATACTTCCAAAACTTATTCTCGGCGCATTGCTCGTGAACATATCATTCTTCGTTTGCCAGGCGTCTGTCGACGTTGCCAACATTGCCGGTGGCGGGATTAAGAAAATGCTCGATGGCATTACGCACGATATGGTTGGCAGTCAAGAAATAAAGTTTGCCTTCGATCAGGCTAAGACCGTAAAGACGGCGACTGGCGTCGGCGCCGCCGCTCTACTCGTGGCAATTGTCGCAGCCGCTTGGCATTTCTCCGGCGGGTCCATCCTTGTCCCGATTCTTCTGGGCGTCATCGGCATTATCATCGGTATCATTTTCCTCCTCATTCTCCTTGCGGTTCGCCAAGGGTTGGCGGTTATCCTCGTCGTAATATCTCCGTTGGCATTCATTGCCTACATGCTGCCAAATACGAAGGGGCTGTTTAGCAAGTGGATAAAAGTATTCTCGGCGACCCTTCTAGCCTACCCAATGTGTAGCTTGGTTGTCTATGGCGGGCAGATGGTTTCTACTATCCTTCTTCTTGCTGCAAGCGATGGTGCGGTCACGAACTTCGCGCTCGCCCTGACTGCCGCCATCCTTTCTATCGCTCCAGTATTCTTTATTCCGTCACTCATCATGAAATCTATGAGCGGCATCTCGACAGTCGCTAATGGCCTTAAGTCTCGTGCCACTAGCCTCGGCAAGGGCGCCTTTGATCGCAGTCACACGGCCGAAAACATGCGTAATGTCGCTGCTGCTAAGAAGGAACAAATGAATGTGCGCAGGGCACAAAGTACTATTGATCGTCTCAAAGGACGCAATAATCTTAACACTGGCGAAAGGGCGCGTTTGCGCACAGCACAAAACGTCAAGGACTCGTATCTCAAAAAGAATGCTGATCTTTATGGCGGCATGACAAAGACTATGGGCAAGAAGGCTTTGGCGGATATGGGTAGAGACGCATTCAATGGCGGTTATGATGCAGAAAAATTCGACGCAGCCGTCGCCCAGCTATTCGCGACGGGGAACGACGATGAAGCCTTCGCCCTTATCGACGAAGTCTCTAGCAACACTGCGTTTATGGATAACCCGGAGCAACTAGAGAAGTTCAAGACCACCCTCGCAACTCGTGGCGGGACAATTGGGAAGGCTTACGCTAAGGTGCTCGGCAGTAATGACGACCATATGAGCTTTGCGACCGCAATGGGCAACGGCGCAATGGGCAAGGCCTTCTCGGGAATGGGAGCTAATGTATTGGCCGGAATGACGAAAGATGAAATGGGCTTCCTTGCTAGCAAAACGAAAGACGACAGTGGCAATGATGTCAATCGCTTCAATCTCTCCTCTATGTTTAACGCCGAGCAATTGGCCACCGCTGCGGCAACTCATACGTCGGGTAAGGCCGAAGAGAAGTTTAATGAGCTTCTCGGTGGCGTGAGTAACGCCGATAGGGACGGCGCGAGATCGAAGCTCTCTGCTGAGCAGTGGGCTAAGGTGAGTGCGCTGACTCTCAACAGCCTATTCTCCGATGGTAGCGGCAATGTTGACACCGCTGGGCTTGACGCCTTTAATGATAAAATGGCGCAGAGCATCGTCAATAGCGGCGATGGCGAGCTGATGTCTACTATTAGCGGCGAGAAGCAAAAAGCCGCAATCCGGCAGATTAATGATGCAAAAGCTGCCGCCGCTGCCGCAAAAACCAAGGCAGAATTGCAGGCTCGCGACAGCCAGCAGCGCTTCCAGCAGAACATGGCGCGGGCTGTGAATGAGATTAAAGATAATATGAAACGACCGCCAGAAACCTTCAGCGACGGCGGAGGAATCTAGCCAATCTCGCAACCAATATAATAACCGCCCACCGGGCGGTTATTTAAAACTCTAATTATTCTCCGCAAGCTCGAATCACGTTTTCGAAGAGCATTGCCACTGTGAGCGGACCGACGCCGCCAATGCGTGGGGTGATCGTGAGATCGTCGCGCGATTCACGCACCTCGTCGGAGATATCGCCGACGATCACGCCGTTTTCGCTGGCCGTGCCAGCGTCAACAACAACCGCGCCCTGCTTTAGAAGGGAAGGCTGGATGAGGCTTGGTACGCCAGTCGCCGTCACAATTACGTCATAATCAATCAACTTAGATAAATCATCGCCGCGGTGGAACATCGTCACGTCATAACCGCTATCCGTCCACATTTTTAGCAGCGGCGCGCCAACGAGCTTCCCGCGCCCGACAATTGCGAGTTTGAGGGAAGGGAGCTCGACGTTGTAGCCGGTGAGCAACCAATGAATCGCCATCGCAGTTGCCGTATCGCGTTCGCCGCGAAGACCATCTACATCTTTCTCGTTTGGGATTAATTGTAGAATGTTCTCATCGCATTCTGTAAGAGGGAGCTGTACGATAATCCCGGAAACAGACGGATCTTTGGCTGCAGCGGAAACCTCATCGGCGGCATTCTCGGCGTTGATCTTACGCGTTTCGACATCGACCTTGATGTCTGCGCCGTATTGCTCCTTGAGGGCAATATATTTCAAAATCACCGGATTATCATTATCATAAAAAATCACGAGTTTGGGGAAGTGCTTGATTGCGCGAAGATGCCTGACTTGATGCGCCTGGCGCTCCTTGATGTAGCCGGCGAGCTCGCGGCCATTTAATTCTTTCATTCGCCGAGCTCCATTGGCTCCTGCTCGAGTGTATAGCCAAACTTTTCGCGTACGATGCGGATGATTTCTTCGCGTGCTGCAGCGAGATCTGCGTAATCGCGAGCAGATTCATTAATGAGGACTAGGGAAGCCTTGTCGGAAACGCGCATGCCATGGAAAACTTGGCCCTTGAGGCCAGCATGTTCGATGAGCCAGCCGGACGGGATCTTGCCGCCGTCCCATACTGGGATACCGCGCGCTTTCGCTGCTTCGATTTCTTCGTCGGAAGTGAGATAAACATTCTTAAAGAAGCTACCGCTGCTGGCAATCATTGCTGGATCCGGCAACTTTGCTGCGCGGATTTCACAAACGGCATGGCGAATCATTTCTGGCGTGTACTCGGTGACGCCGTGTTCGTCGAGCCAAGCCTGTAGAGAATTATAGAATGGTGGTTCCATCTTGTCGTGGTTGAGTCGCACGACGACTTTCGTGATGAAGTATCTGCCGACCTTATCGCCGCTATTGAAGATACTATGGCGATAGCTGAGGTCCATATCGTAAACCGGAATATCTACGAACTCTTCGAGCAGCTGATCATAGGCGCGCACGAGAACCAAACTCTGCGCAATATCCTGGCCATAGGCGCCGACATTCTGCACCGGTGCTGCGCCGACCGTGCCTGGGATTGCGCTGAGCGCTTCAATGCCGTGCCAACCACGGGCGACCGAATAGGCCACAAAATCGTCAAGCAATTCGCCGCTGTTCGCAAATAACTCAATCGTTCCATCGCGTTCTTCGTCGTATACACCCATCCCCATGATTTTATTAACAAGAATCACGCCATCAAAGCCGCCGTCGCGCCCAATAATGTTGCTGCCAGAACCTAAAACATAAACTGGCAATTCTTTGTCGTCAGCAAAAGCATAGGCCGGCTCAACTTCATCCTCGTTCGTGATCTCGATCACGTAGCGAGCGTTGCCGCCAAGGCGCATTGTCGTTAATTCAGAAATTGGAACGTTTTCGCGAATATTCATATCTGTATTTTACCATAAAAAGGGGTCTAAAATGGTACACCCGGCGGGAGTCGAACCCACGACACCTGGTACCGGAAACCAGTGCTCTATCCACTGAGCTACGGGTGCGCTTAAAGCCTATTATAACAGATAGAGCAGTGTAAAAACAAATATTTCACAACAAACCGGCAAAAAGTCAAGCAAAGGGAAGTGATATAATATTTTCATGCACCCGTAGCTCAGTGGATTAGAGCGCCTGTCTTCGGAACAGGAAGTCGTGAGTTCGAATCTCTCCGGGTGTACCAGGAACTATATATGAAAAACATTCTCGAAGTAAAAAATCTCACCAAAACTTACGGCCGCGGCGATAGCCTCGTGAAGGCCGTAGACGACGTCAGTTTAACTATCAAAGAAGGCGAATTTGTTGCCATTATCGGCGCGAGTGGTTCGGGGAAGTCGACTCTCCTTCACCTCATCGGCGGCGTCGATCGTCCGGACGAAAAGAAGAAGTCTGAGATTATTATCGACGGCACCGACATTACGAAGCTGAACGATAATAAGCTTGCCCTCTTCCGCCGCGATCATATCGGCATTATTTATCAGTTTTATAATCTCATCCCGGTCTTGACCGTAAAAGAGAATATTACCCTGCCGGCCGACCTCGCAAAGAGGGATATCGACGAGAACTATTTGAAAGATCTTATTAAGAATCTCGGTCTCACTGACCGCGAGAATCATCTCCCGAACCAGCTTTCCGGTGGCCAGCAGCAGCGCACCGCTATCGGCCGCGCACTTTATGGCCGCCCAGACCTCATCCTTGCGGATGAACCGACGGGGAACTTGGATTCAAAAGCTGGCCAAGAAATCGTGAAGCTTCTAAAGCTCGCCAATGAAAAGTATCATCAGACAATTATTCTCGTCACGCACGATCTCGAAATCGCCAAGCAGGCCAGCCGCATCATTACGGTAGCCGACGGCAAGATTGTTTCTGACAAGGGAACTCGTAATGCGCGTTCTAAGTAGACTAACGCTCCAAAATATTCGCAGCAATTTAAAGCGCAGCATCGTCACAATGTTGGGCGTTGCCCTTTCCTCTGCCCTGATTTTTACTATCATCGCTATCCCAATTAGCTACTTCGAAAGCATGAAGAGCTACGAGCGCGCCGAATATGGCGACTTCCACGAATCGTTTGATCCGGTTCCTGGCGATAAGGTTCATATCGTAGAAGAAGCCGTCGGTGTCGAGAGCGTGTACTATGCCGAGGAAATCTCATTCACGCCAGCAACGGCATATTTGGAGGGCAGCGACCAGCCGATTCCGGCCAAGCTCTATACGCGCCTTGATTCCCTAAGCGACGAGCAGCGAACTGCCGACCATTCGTTTATTGTCTTTGTGCGCTACACGAAACCGAAACGCAATATTCGCTTCGGCAAAGACATCATGTATGCTTTTGAAGACGAAGGCATGGAAGGTATCACTAGCCGCAAGCATACTGCGCTTCTGCGCTATGATGGCGACGTCGACTATAATACGACGACTATCATTACTTGTCTCGGCGCGCTCATCGTCGGCGTTGTTGCGATTGCGAGTATTTTCACTATTCGTAATTCATTCAATATCTCAACTACGGAGCGCATCCATGAATTTGGCATGCTCAGTTCCCTCGGCGCGACGCCACGTCAAATCCGTCGTTCGGTTATTCTTGAGGCATTGTATATCGGGGCGATTGCGATTCCAGTTGGCATCGTCCTCGGTATCGTGGCGACATTATTATTGCTGCTAGCATCGAATTCCCTACTAGGTCTCGAAGACATCGTCATGCGCTTTGCTTCGCCATGGTGGCTCTATGCGGGCGTCGTGCTACTTGGAATTATTATCGTCTGGCTCGCTAGCGCTTCCGCCGCGATTCGCGCTAGCCGCCTCTCCCCTATCGAAGCCATTCGCAGCACGCAGGACATCAAAATCAAATCAAAGAAGCTGAAGACTAGCCGTTTCTTATCGAACTACTTTGGTGTCGGTGGCGTCATTGCGAGCAAAAACTTGAAGCGCAGCCGTCAGAAGTATCGCACAACGGTCATTTCGATTGTCGTGAGCGTCGCGGTTTTTGTTGGTCTGTCGAGCTTCGTCATTGATGGCCAACGTATCGTGAAGGCATTCTTGCCGGACTTTGGCGCGAATTACATCGTCAGTGGTGGTAGCGTCGAAGAATATAAAGAACTCGCGGAAAAATTCCATCTCGATGATTATGTCATTCAGCGCAGTGTCCGCACATCTGGCTCGACCCTCGCTATTACTCTCTCGGACAACTACTTTGAAAAATATGCCCGCTCGGTCGGAATTTATGGCGATTACGAGCATGCCGTGATTTTGAATAGTTACGTCACGATTACGCATAGTAATGGCGCACAGACCGTTAAGAATGTTCTCGACTATAACGCGGGCGATAATTATACGCTCAAAATGTATAAAGAATCCGGCGAACCGGACCTTGCTGAGCTCCCGCTCACAATCACGAAAGTGACCGACAAACGTCCAATGGGTATCGAGGCGAACGATTATCCGACCTTCTTCATTTCGGAAAGCTACTATGAGAAAGAGAAGTTATACTTCGACGAGTATAGTGACTATCTCTTCGCGAATCCTGGAGATGCTGCGGCAGGCATCTCGGCCTACTTGGTTGAACGCATGGATACTTCTGAAGGTGCTGATCGCCAAATGTATGGACTCGACGTCGGTTCCGTACGCGAGATGACAAATAACTTCATTCTGCTCGCCGCAATCTTCATGTATGGCTTCATTGCAGTCGTCGCGCTCATTGGCGTCACGAATATCTTCAATACGATTTACACCAACATCCATTTGCGCGCAAAGGAATTCGCGATGCTCAAGTCCGTCGGTATGACCGATCAGGAATTCCATCGTATGATTTGGCTCGAGAGCATCCTGTATACGCTCCGTGCCCTGCTGATTGGCTTGCCACTCGGCATCCTCATCTCCTATGGCGTGCATACTTTGCTCGTCAATGGCGGCGTAACTTTACCGTACGAATTGCCGCTAATTCCGATTATCATCTCAGTGCTCGTTGTCGCGCTGCTCATCTCGGTTATCATGCATTACTCGGTCAACCAAGTAAGCCGTCAAAATATTATCGAGACGATTAGAAAAGATACTATTTAAAGCGCGGCTTTTATCATGTCTGCCGTGATGGTGATATTTGCACCGGATTCGGCTTCGCCGCTAAGCACGGAGCGTGCCACAATATTTTCGACGGTCTTTGAAACGATACGACGCATTGGGCGAGCACCGAGTTTTGGGTCATAACCATGCTCTACGAGGATTGCCTTTGCTTCCGGTTCGAGCGTGACGGAAATCTTGCGCGGAGCGAGCGTCTTGTTTGTGCTGGCGACGATGATATCTACGATTGTCATGAGCGCTTCTTTTGTGAGCGGCTGGAAGACGCAAATCTCGTCGAAGCGGTTGAGGAACTCTGGCTTGAACTCGCCGTTCGAAATCAAGTCGTTCGTGAGGCGTTCTTTAATGAGAGACATATCCATGCCCTGGTCGATATAATCGCGAATAAGATTCGCACCAGCATTACTAGTTGCTACGACAATTGTGTCGCGGAAGCTGACTTCACGGTTTCTAGCATCGCGGAGGATGCCTTCGTCGAGCAACTGAAGCAGGGTAGTTAAAACGAGCGGATGAGCCTTCTCGATTTCGTCGAGCAAGACGACCGAGAACGGGTGTTTGAGTACTTGCGCCGTGAGGCTATTTTCATTTGTTGCGCCGTCTTCGATGAGGCGCGCAACATCGTCGGACGAGACGTATTCGTTTAGGTCTACGCGGACAATCTTGCCTTCCCCGCCGAAGTAAGTTTCGCTGATTGCCTTTGCAAGCTCCGTCTTACCGACGCCAGTAGGGCCGAGGAAGAGGAATGTGCCAATAGGGCGACCTTCGTTGCGGACGCCAGCCGCGGAGCGGCGGAGGGCATCGCTGACAGCCTGAACCGCGAGGTCTTGACCGACGAGGCGTTTATGAAGGATTTCTTCGAGATTGAGAAGTTTCTGCTTTTCGTTCTCGTCTTGCGAAGACTGCATCTTTACGCCGTAGTTCTTTTCGATTGCGCTCTGAACCGAAGCGTCAGTAACGAAGCCGTTTTCGGCAAAGCTTGCGGCGGCTTCGAGCAGGCGGATTGCCCTACCCGGCATTACGAGATCGTGTACATATCGCTCAGACAAACGATAGGCTTCGCGAAGCGACCAGAATGTATAAGTAACGTTATGCTGGAATTCGAGTAGTGGCACACGGTCTTGCATGACTTTCATCGTCGCGACTTCGTCGGCCGGTTCGACCATAATCTTGTTTAGTGCATTTGCGAGCGCGCCTTTTTGTGCGGAGATTTCGAGGAAGCGCTGCTCATCGAGCGTGAGGATAATGCGTAACGCCCCGCCTTCAAGCACTGGCAAGAGCAGGTTCGAAATATCTACCGCGCCGGTTGCATCTTCAAAGAAGAGCTGGGCATTATCGAGCCAAATGATGGCATTCTTTGCATGCATCGCTTCGTTCAAAATTGCGGAAACAAGGCTTTCGATTTCCCCGCGCCCAGAAGCAGAGCTAATTAGCGCTGAAGCGTCGAGTTTGAAAATCTGACGGAACTTCACGCGCGACGAAATATTGCTGTCGGCATTTAGAATTTCGTTCGCGAATTCATGAACGAGCGTGCTGCGACCGCTACCGTCCGGACCAATGAGGGCTGCGTTCTGGCGACCACCCTTCGAGAAGATATCGATCATAGTCTTAACTTGTTCGCGGTGCAGAGAAACCGTCACGTTCGAACCGCGCGTGTTTTCGTATTGGCGCGAGATATTTTGTGCGAAGCGATCAAGCAGCGGCGTGTAGCCGAACATCAAATCGCGCGCAAAGCCACCGGTATGGCGAGTTTGCTTCATGCCGCGCACTAAGCCGTTTAGATAATTAAACCAAAGGAGACCATCGTAAAGATCTGTGATCTCAAGCTTCATTTTCTTCAGCAACTGCTCGTGTCCCTCATAACATTCGATCATTGCAATTGCGAGCACGCCACCAGAAACGACTTCGGAGCTTGTCTTTTCGCGAATCTCGATTGCTTTTTCGAAGACCGGTTGCATATCGACCGGCATGCGCTCAGCGATTGCGGAAAGCAAATTCGGCGTGATGGCATAACGGCGAGCGAGGAATGCCCCGCTATGTGTTTTCGAAAGCCACTGCGCCACCTCGACCGGCACTGGCGCGTGGCCGAGTCTGGCAAGACATTCGTTGCTGAGCAAATCATTAATATTATTGCTGCGGCCGATTGGAACATATTTCAATTCATACTTTGCCCAAATCATTACGACGAGCGGAATGAATGCGCAGCCAATCAAAATGAAGCCAAGCGAATTGCGAAGGTAAAGCATGTATCCGCCAAACCCAAGTAGAGCTAGCATTGCGAGCACGAGCAGCAACTTAATCGGCGCAGAGTTTAGGATTTTGTCGGCGCGCGCTTCTGCGGCGCGACGGCTGAATGAGCTATATTGTTTCACCACCAAATCCCCCAAATTGAACTAACTGCGACACCGACCAGTGGCATCAACGGAATGACGGGCCAGAGCAGGCCAAGTAGCACTCCCCCAACTGCCATTAAAATCAATGTAATAATACCAGCAATAATAATAAACACGCGCACGAAGAAGCCAACTAAACGTGCGACTGTCGCGTCAATAATTTTCTCGCCGGCCGTCGCCTTTTTGCCGTCGGTTGTCGAGATCTGGCGGAATGGCTGGAAGAGCGTTTTGAAAAGTAAACCAATTGAAAATGAGTCGGCCGTATTTTGGAGGCGGGCAAGGAAGCCTTGAAAATAAATGCTCCAACCACGGGAATACCACCATTCAAAAAAGCTAATGGCTAACATATCTATATTGTATCATATTGACCTCTTGCCGAACGAAAAAGATTATGCTAATATAATCTTACAAACCAACAAAAACAAACATGCACAAAAAACATCTACATTACGCAATTATTTCTGTGGCTGGTTTCGCCATGCTATTTATGACGGTCGGCTTTACGGCCTATGCTCAGCTTACTAGTGCGAACAGTGCTTCGGCGGACTCGCGGTATATTAAGAGCATTGGTTTTGATGCGAATTCTTATCTCGAAAGTGATAGCTCAGTCTCCCCTGCTAGCAAATCGCTCGACAAGAAATCATTGAAGCTATCGCTTCGTCTGAACCCAGGCGAAAGCTACGGCTCAGTCATCAACATCGTGAACAACGGCAGCAACGATGAGCTGCTCAAGTCGATCATTATGGAGGGGCTTCCGGCTGAGCTCGCAGGCGCAGTAGATTTCCGCGTGACGCTTAGTGGCGAAGACTATATCGGCACGACAGAAGACATTAATCTCGCCTTCCTTCGCGGCGAGCTAAATCGTCAGCAGATGTTTATTTCGATCGAGGCAAGGGAAGCCGTCGACCTAAATCTAGCGGTTGCTATTGAGTTTTAATTCTATATAAATAGTAAGCTTCGAATTCCCTGTCCGGGCGATGCTTTTTGGCGGGAGTAGCATAGGAAATTAGCGTTAGATTGTGGCCGAGGCGTTTGGCTTCCGCTTCGAGATGACTAATTAGCCGCTCACCATCGCGCTCGACGCCAAAGACGTAAAGGACCGTCGTCTCGTCTGGTAGCTTCATGCGGAACATATCGCCGAACTTAATGGAAATATTTTTATCGCCGCGCGTGCGGAGCTTCGCGATCAAAAAGAACAGGGGATTCAGCTCAATTCCAATTCCCCGCGCGCCAAATTTTGACGCCATCTTTAGGACCTTGCCGTTACCGCAGCCGAGATCGACTAGCAGGTCGTTCTTGCCGAGTGGATAGAGCTTCTTGAACGCGCGTTCCATTTCTGGATTTCGGCTCGGCACGTATGGTGCTCCAAAAAATGCCGTAAAGCCGAGTAGCACCACCGCCCCGCAAATAATCCATAGAATAATCGGCATTACTTACCGCCGCCGATGAGAATGATTAAGAATGCGATGAGGCTAATCACTGCTACGATTGCTAGTTCTGGCAGGATGAATTTCTGCAACAGTTTTTCGCTGCGCGCGATGTATTGACGTGCCGCCGCGAGGTCGGCTTTCTTGCCGATTAGAACGTCGACTTCCCCGGTAAACTTTTCCATATCGTCGACTCGGTAAGACGAACGAGTGCGAGAGTCCCAGCCGCCGTATTTAGTCGGGATGATTTTGCTATATGAGCTGCCTAATTTAGCCCCGCCCATAAACATGCCAAATATGAATCCGAGCGCTAGCATTAGAACTGGCAGCGCGAAGAAATACTGACGATATAGTTCAAACATTGGCGGAATGAAAAGGCTAACGACGCCGAGAACAATTGCCGGAATCATGCCCATGCCGAAGCCGACCTTCATAGTAATCGCATTTTTGGATTTCACGATGCGGTCGAGTTTGAGCGGCATCGCCTCGATTTTAGCGATGAACTCGTCAGTAATCTTTTGGACTTCCTGTTCGGCCTCGTTGATATCGTATTCGAACTTGAAGCCATGGTCGTAAATCGTGAAATTCAGGTCTATGACTTTTTCGCCGTTATAGCGTACGGTGAGATAAAGATAGATATTGCGGATCGAGGACGCCTGGTAAAGTAGGGCGTTTTTTAGCTCGTGAATCGAACTGTATTTGACGTTTCCGCCGTCTACGCGCCCGATGTCGTAGCTCGTGTTGACCATGAGATCTTTGCGAGTCCAAGTCTGGTACGAATACTGCAGTGGCTCGTTCTTTTGTTTTTCTTCCTCGTAGGTCTTTTCGTAGCTCTTGATGATGTTGTCAATTTTTTCGAGGTATTCGACTAGCGGTTCAAGGCTAATTGTGCGGTCGTTCGCGACGTACGCTAGACTACTCATTAGCGCTCCTTGAGAAAATCGTGGTCGTGGCAGGGAAATCTTCTAGCTTTGCGAGGATCTGGTCGCAAAGACCGTTCATAGTCGGATCATCGTAATTCGCCTCATAAAGAAAAGTCGTCTTTTCTGGGCTAAAAGAAATCGTGAACTTGTGGTTATGCTCGACGAGACTATTGTTCGGACCAGAGCGGTAGCTCATGTTGAGTAAGATGCGCATGTCGCTAACGCCCTGCACGAGCCCGCCATTTAGCGCGGAAAGAAAAGTTGCAAAATCCTTATAATCAGTAGAGCTGCCATTGACACGAACATGGATTTCGCAGGCATCGGAATAATTTGTATGATAGTTATAATTTCTAAGATCGTACTTTAGTGGTTCGTTTCTCGCTTCGTCCTCATTCATGGCTTTTTTGAACGAATCGTACAAGGCGAAACAGTTCTTCGCGAGGTCTTCTACATATTCTCGCACGGCTAATAAGTTTGTGAATTCTTTTGTTTTGCGGATAGCCGCCGGTTTGCTTTCTTGCATCTTCTGGCCTTTTTAGCTTATGCTTCTATTTTAGCACAGATTTTCTCTTGCATTTTTTCACCGTAAGTGGTAAAATATACTTTGTTAATCAAACGATTAGCTTGGTGTGGGTCGGTAGCTCAGTTGGTTAGAGCACGAGCCTCTTAAGCTTGGTGTCGTGGGTTCGAATCCCACCCGACTCACCAATTCCATGAAGTTGAACCCGCCGAAAGGCGGTGTTTTTATTTGTCTGAGAGTAAGTAGCTTTTCTTAATGAGTTCAAATATTAGTCCGTTCGGTAAAGTCCCGTCAAGCCAAATAGTGATCCAGTTGTTCTTATTCATGTGATAAGCCGGGAAGATATGGTCACTCGTTTCGGCGAAGTCATAAGTCTGATTTTTATCGAACTTGAGATTAATAACGTCGATTGTTTTATCTTCTTTTAGCCCCAGACTCTTGCTGGATATAGTTGCCACTAATGCAAACCATTTCTTGTTATTGTCATGTCGGAAGACTGCGTAACCTGGATAGCGATCTGGCCATAAGAATTCTGGATTCGCCCCATATTCAGATTTAATATGTTCTACTACTTTATCCGCTTGTCTTTTCTCGCTCATCTTTATTCCACGCCAATACTTATTGAAATATTTCCATCATCTAGGCTTGGCAAATTATTAATATGCCCAATTTTTGAGTAGCTATAACTTGTGTCGAATGATTCATAGAAGATTACGAGACAATTATCACCAAATATCATTACGTCACCGGCTTCGATATGCTTCGGGCTATAAGTATTTGTCGGTAGAGATTCATTTAAATATACATATTTTTCATTGCCATTTAAGTCACTCATTGAAAGTTCTAGCGGCAATAGTTTTATTAAGGCTGAAGTCGTAGAGTTATTCTCTAAATCTATGCCAAGTTTCTCGTTGTTAATATTTATATAAACTTTATCCATAGTCATTTCCTCATTGCTCATTGATTGATTTGTTTCGGGCGAAAGATTTGGATCTTTGTCTGATTCTTTATTGTTCACCATGATTGTCGTAACGACAACTGAAACGATTATTGCAACCAAGATTGGAATAGAGATAGCTAGCTTTTTATTCATTTAAACTTCAAAGCTTTCTTTTAGGAAGCTCTCGATCTTATCAAACGGAATCTTATCAAGATTATCATACAAATCTACGTGTGAAGCTCCCTCTACGATGTAGAGTTCTTTATTGCCAACTTTGGTGCTTCCGAGTGGATAGACGCCAGTATATGGTTCTGGAGTTACGCCGTTGGTTTTGGTTTCACCCGTAATCATGTCGAATGCCGTTTCGCTATTATAACGCGAATGCGCTTTTTCGCCGTGAATAATCAAAACTGGCATGTCGATTTCATTAGCATAAGTTAGAATGCGTGTGTTCGCAAGGGAACCGTTAGTTTGAATGGCCCAACCGTCGTTAGAATTAAGACTACGTTTATGGTAGCCGCGCGGTGTTTTGTAGTATGCGTGATAGTCTTGAAGGAATTGCGGGGCCGTCTCTGGAACTGGATCTACCACGCCACCAGCGAGCTTATATTCGCCATTTTTGTAATCTTCGGTACGCTGATTATTTATTGCTTTGCGAGCATTTTTGCGTGCGTCTTTATTATTATCAGCGTCGAAATAACCATTTCCAGCTACGCGTGTCATGTCATACATCGTGCTAGAAACAACAGCCTTAATGCGAGTTTCGAGACAGGCGGCCTGAAGCGCCATACCGCCCCAACCGCAGATACCAATGATGGCGAGTTTGTCTGCGTCCGCCTCGTCTAGATTAGACAAATAATCTACGGCGGCCTGATAATCTTCTACATTTAAATCTGGGGAAGTCATGTAACGAGTTTCGCCACCGGATTCGCCAGTAAATGATGGATCGAAAGCCAGAGTCAAAAAACCGCGTTCCGCTAAGGTTTGAGCGTAGAGGCCAGACGACTGCTCCTTGACTGCGCCGTACGGCCCAGAAATCGCAATAGCCGGCAACTTACCGCTCTTTTCTTTTGGCTCATATAGGTCTGCCGCCAATTCTATCCCAAAATGGTTTTTAAAAGAAACCTTTCTGTGGTTTACTTTGTCGCTTTTTGGGAATACTTTATCCCATTCGTCGGTTAGCTGTAATGCCATAAAGGTCTCCTTTTTAAAGATATAATTGTTCAATATTCTAGTTATTATTATAACAATGATTTAAAACCCCGAAGCAGTTTTTTGACGCCTTTCTCGGCATCAGAAATTCTCTCGCTTGGCTTCTTAACTACGAACCTATCCAAGGTTGCCAATAGGGCAGGTAGCAAAATCAAAATAATTAAAGTCGCGCAGAAGGTGCCTAACGAAATTGCTTGGCAAACTGCTGCCGCGATTGCGGTTGCCAAGTTGCCGACAATCGCCGTCACGATAATTAGAATCGATGCCGAAGTGAGAATGGCATTAATGGAACGATTATAAGTAGCAATCAGCGCATCGCGTATATTCATTTTGAAGTAACTGCGGTTTTCAACATAATACGACGTAAATAGAATCGCATAGTCAATCGTCGCGCCCATCAAAATCGACTGCACGATAATTAGCGCAATGAAGAAAATGCTCGATCCGGTCAGCGATAAATATGCCATCACAATGTAGACTGCACATTGAATAA
>JAFWSJ010000016.1 GCA_017524405.1 Candidatus Saccharimonadota bacterium
GACCGATACGGACTTTGTAAGGCCTGCAACCACTAAAAGTGCAAATTCACGTTGTGCGATGTTTTTGACTCGTCCTTCAACCAAATACCGGTTGCCCACGTATGTCACGCGAACAAATATATCTTTCAAGAAGCGGATAGAGGCGATTCTATCCATAATTTTATGACAAAGTTCCTTTTGCCCGAGATTCTTTTTTAAAATTGCAGTTCCAGATAAATTTAATGAGATAATTCCTGGGATACCTTCAATTTGCTCTCTCAATTCGGTTGGATAGACTTCGTCTTCGTAATAAAATGTTACTTGAGCGTTGCCCGATTTTACTTTGACGTTATACTTGAAAATAGGATTGGCTGCATCGTCAAGAATATCCCAGATGCATCGTTCCAAATCGCTATCGGACATCTTGGAATTTTTGCGCACGCGTACCATGTTGACGCATCCGCGAATGCCTGACATATCGTTGACGCATGTGCTTACGGCTTTTTTCGTCGCAAGGCTGTTCACGAAGCCTTTTAAATAGACGATACCTTGCCCCGCTTCTACAGTCACTTCTTCACTGAGCCCGTTCGAAAGGTGTTCTAACTTTTTACGGACTACGAAAGTAACTTCGTCGTTTGGCGGATTTTCGGCATAACGCGGATAGCTGATGAAAATCAACATGCCGTCGTCCATCTGCACAACTAGTTTATCCTTGGTCTCATCCTTTACGACACCGACCGCGATACCAAACTGCTTGCGGAGAACATGGTAAACGTGGTCGCCCAATAACGTATAAACGCTTTGTGCCGGCAAAAGCTTGTAGCCATCTGGCGAAACTTCATGGTCTATTGCAATCTTTGGGCCTTCGTACTTTTCGTCTGTAAGCCCGTTTCTTTTATAGACGACGATATCCTTGTCCTGCGATTGGAAAAAGCTTTTGACCACGCAAGGTCTTATTGCCCCGTCAAAGTAAATCCAGTCACCGGGAAAAATTCGGTTGTGTCCATAAATTTTTGCGTATTCAGAATGAACTTCGTCTTTGCGGCAGAACGCAAATTCCTGCGAAAACGCCACATGCACCGTCGCGCAGTGCGTACAAACGCAAAGCAGCGGAATGCCTTTTTCTAGCCCCCCATACGTCGAAAACTCTTCCATGGCGCAGATGTCATGGAGCACAGCCCGCCGGCAATGCCTGCAGTACAACTGCTGAGAGTATAACTTATAAGGAAAAAATTGACGCATTTATTTTAGACGAAAGACGATAGACGATAGATTACGCTGTTGATTGACGAATGACGAAAGATTGAAAGATTTTTTAGAGTCTTTGCACGAAGTGCCTATATTTCTCTTTCGTCTTTCGTCTGTAGCCCGCTTAAGCGGGCGTTCTTTCGTCTATTACCCCATCATCGGTATTGCTACGTCGATGCGGCGGAGTGTTTCTTCTTTTCCGAGCAATTCGAAGAGTTCCCAAAGGCCGGGGCCTGCGGTCACGCCGGATACAGCAAGACGCGGAGCGCCGACGAGTTCGCCCACCTTGTGGCCACAGCGTTCGGCAAGGTCGTAGAAACCTTTTTCGATGACTAAGTACTGGGAAGGCATCTGGGGCCGGGCCGCGCAGATCGACCCGGTGGCCTTCGTCGCGGAAAAGCTGGGCTACGACCATCCGCTCTCCTACGAGGAGTGGTTGGAAGTCAATCATTTCACGGAGTTGCCGGAAACCGGCCTCCTGGACCTCTGGAACGAGGAGTCGGCGCTCCTGGAGAACGCCGCCGCCCTTTCGCTGGAAGCCATCGCCCTCCAGCGCGTCAACGCAATCAACGCAATCCTGAAGCAATATGAGTAACAAGAAGATCACCGACGTCGACTACACGACGTCGCCGGTCGATGCGGCCGGACGCAAGAGCAACCTGAGCATGTTCATGGTGATGCTCGGATTCACCTTCTTCTCCGCCAGCATGTGGGTGGGCCAGCA
>JAFWSJ010000017.1 GCA_017524405.1 Candidatus Saccharimonadota bacterium
GAGACGATCTCCGCCGACGCATACAAGATCTGCAAGCAGGATGTCGCCGAGAAGGCGAGGAACCAGGCCGAGATCTACAAATACGCCAAGGCGAACGGCGAGAGGCTGATCAAGGGCCTCGTAATGCCTTTCGTCGAGAAGCTCGACGAGAAATACACCGTCAAATTCGTATGGAGGGACATAAGATGAAGAAGCTCATAAGCAGTGTCCTGGCATTCGCCCTCCTCCTTGCGATGGCCGGCTGCAATTCGAAGAAAAAGGAAGAAGAGAAGAAGCCCGAGCAGACAATCGAGATCACCGAGATGCGCGAGATCGCTGAGCTTGCGACGGTAGACTGCTATTTCCATAACGTCGCCAAATCAGACCGTGAGCTCAATCCCGAATGGTACGAATTCTGGGAGAAGAAGAACATGCGCTTCTGGGTCGAGTACGAAGGCATCGTCACGATCGGCATCGACGTCTCCAAACTCCGCGTTGAAGTCAGCGATGACAACGTCGTAACCATCACGCTGCCCGAAGCCGTAGTCCTTGACGCGATCGTCAGCGAGGACTCGCTTAATGCGGATTCATTCTATTTCGACCCGAATGCGAAAAGACCCAGCCCCGAAGAGCAGACAGAAGCCTTCAGGCAGGCCCAGACCGAGATGATGAACGCCGCCGAGAAGAACCAGACGCTTCTCGCCAACGCGCGCTCCAACGCCAAGGAGCTCCTCAAGAACTACGTCAAGAGCATCGGCGAAGCCGTCGGCGTCGAATACACGATCGTGTGGAAATATCCTGAAGATGTGGGGAAGGTAAGCGTATCTGAGCCGCCGGTCGAGAGTACGGCAGGGTGAGAAGCAAGTGCCGGGCTGAATAGACAAGGATCTCTGTAAAGTAGTAAAGTATCAACAGGAACATTTGAAGGACGGCAGTGTGATCCGCCGTCCGTGGCTTTGATCTTGTTATGGGGAAGGGAAATGATATGAGATCTGTCAAAGCATTTATTTCTGTGGTTTTGGTCGCAGTGTTTACTCTTGGCGTCGTCTCGTGCGGGAAGGCGAAGCAAAAAAAGTTCACCGAGCAAGAATTCTATTACACCGGTTACTACGTTATAGCCGGCAAGTCACCTGATTGGGCAGAAGAGAAGGAGATACGTCTCAAGTATTATCACGGCGACGGTGTCGACGCCGTTTGGTGGAAGCATGATCCGGATGAATACGAATACGGCGATATCTTTATCGCAAATGGAATCGAGCCCGGCTACAGGGAAGTGGAGTTCTACCAAAACACAATTCAGGAAATGATTCTGGATAATGATGTGCAGCTTGAAAAGGTCGGCAACTGCAAAGACCTCATGACCTTACGAAAAGCGAAAATCGTAGAGGTCAGTTATGCCGGCTTTGAATTCTGGGACGTTGATCTTAAATATCTGGATGACGGAACAACCAACGGTTACAACTTCAGGAATAATGCCGCATATTATGTTGAAATTACGTCTGCCGAGCCCGGCGACATCTACCTCTTCGCATGTCTAGGGGATGTACCGGTAATACCGATGGAGAAGGTGGGGTAGCATTCAAGGCATATTAACAATTGAATAATCAAAATGTACTAAAAGAAAGTAGTAGCTTTTACAGTCACATATTTACAATACCCGGTATTATTCTTGCCAGAAATCTTTTTCGCTGATTTTTTCCAATTGATCAAGCCCGTTATTGATAGTCTTAGTCCGTTGCGTCTGGGTAAAATTGTTTCATATGAGTGTTCCTCAATATTCCTTAACTCATCAAAATACTTTGTTGATATTTCTATATTATCGCTGCACAGAAAACAGGATAAAAAACCAATGCCAAACTGACTGATTCCTCGATATTCATTGCATTCTTTTGTTTTACTATATCTACACCAATCGCGCTTTAATTCTTCAGAAGTATAATATGAATTGCCAACTTTAAGAAAATGATTCTTAATTATTTCTACGGTCATTCCAGTTCCATTATCATCTATTTTGAACCAATGAATGCCATTGTTATCAACCCAGTCCCAAATCTCAATTTTTGCACTATCCAATGAAAAACCATTATCAAATTCTTTTCTGAGCAATATGGCATCTATGGAGTTTTGTAACAATTCGCGAACAAACACATCTTCTTGAGAGTATAAATTTTCTCCTGCAAAGAGTTGCAAAATACGCTGTTGATCCATTGTGATTGAAAAGTCATCACTTTCATAACCATTTGGCCTAATTTCTTCCCGTGAGATTCTCCAAGGAAAAGGAAAGGTCTTCCAATCCCTTTGAAAAGCATACTGATTTTTATGACAATTCAACAATTCATCATCTATGATATTTAAAAACCGCTTTATTGCATGTTCTAAATTTGGATTATCACAAATGGCCTTAAATGGTAACTCTTTTGTTGAGGGAGCTTTAGGGAAATGGAATCCTCTACTACTCATATGTTTTAACCACTCTTCTTCACTCTTTTCGTTTAGTGGAGTTGTATTGAAGAGCACAGAAGGAGCTCGTGAATTATCAAAATCTAAGAGATCTGAAAGGCGCAATATGAATGAGCAAAAACGTAAATCTACTGCTTCATATTCCAAATATGCAAGCTTATTATTTGACATGATTTCATCAGCATTTAGGCCGTGAGCTTTACAGACCTCAAAAATATATTCATTTTCGACTATGTCACCGGGCTTGTTCTCGAAAAGGTTCCTCAAAACACTATTTGATTGTATTACTTCACTTACTCTAAATGGATGTAAATATCTAAGATAATCCTGCTTATTATCACCAGAGCAAGTTTTTATATCGCACTTATAACGTTTTTTAATAGCTGCCAAATGTATTTCGTTTTTAAATATCTCTTCGCGTTGCTCTTTCGAATAAACCATTCCAGCATCGTGAAGAGCAGCGGTGAGAATAAGAACTTCTATCTCTCCAATTGAAAGTTTGCTTGTTTTTGTTCCTAATAATCCCCCCATGCAATCAACAACATTCAATATGTGTACACGATCATGTAGTGTATAGTTTGGAAACGTTGATTGTGCTAATTTCAGCAGTTCTTCCATGGCGTTGAAGACTTTAATTACCCAAGTTTTGCGTTCCTCTGCGCCAGTTTCATTTTGAATCTTTTTACAATATTCTTTCCATAATTTAGTTTCTGTTAATGCTTTAGAATGTGCCATAAATGTCCCCAAAAATATTAGATTATATTAAAATATTAGCATAACTGAATAATTATTCACTAGTTTGTTGCTAGATATAATTTCAAACACTTTGATAATTCGCATTGTTTTTCAATTATGAGGAATTTGTTTTTCACTCCCCCACAAACTCCTCCAGACAATTCTCCGCAAAGTGCCATGCACCGAACAAGCACAGCTTAGAAGTCTTCTCAGCCAGCATCTTGTTGTCATCATAGAGCTTCTGCGCAGCCAGACTTGCGCCACCGGTAGCAACGGCTAAACCAACTGTTCCGAATGTCTTGGTGAATTTGGTTGCGGCATCGTCAGTGGGGGCAGGTTCGAAGAGCGAACCTACAGCTTCTTCATAGTTGTCCAGGAACGCCTTATAGCGCGCGTTGTCCTTGATGTACATCGTGTCAGTCGTGATCAACGCATAACGCGAATTGAGGCCGTAGCAGATGCCCCAACGCTCGTATTTGATGTCGATGAAGCAGCCGAGAGACGTTGTGTCCTTTATGTCGCCGACGAAGAGCATCTTGGTGTGGATGGGACCGGTCTTGCGTTTTACGTCCCAGGTCTTTTCTTCCCAGGCTTCGATCTCGTCTTCGGCAATGTTGCCGGAAGCGACGAGGATCTTAACTACATCATCTAACATCGGTTTATCTTTGCATACGAGGATCAGTTTTGTGTCTGACATTTGGTACTCCTTTTGGGCGGCGGGGCTTCAGAATTAAGCGAGGCCGAAGCTACTTTCTATCGATCACGCAATGTCGTGGATTCTTGCGATAAGCGTCTGAACTTCCTTCTGGACCTTTTCGAGCTTGACGCACATCTCGGAGCGGTCGGCACGTGTGGTCCTAAGTTCGGCGATGTTGTCTTCGACGGATTTGACGGACTGCTCCATGGGGGAGACGACGCTCTGCTTGACGTAGTCGGCGGCGTAATCTTCGAGGGCATTGGCGGCCGTGTTGAACTCAGAGCGGATGTTCTGGCGGTTGTTCTTCATGGCTTCGAGCTTGAGCTGCTCGTCGTAGTCTTCCTTGAACTGGAGGACCAATTCGAGGCCGACGCCGACCATACCGAAGATTGAAGAGGATCTGTTGGCGACTTTGGATGCGACCTGTCCTGCTTTTCCGGCCTTGCCGATGAGCTTGGTGCCGGTGTTCATGGAGTGGAGCGACGTCCTAAGGAAGTTCTGCGTGTTGTCGGTGAGCCTTATTGCCTTGTAGGAAGAGTCGGCAAGAGAGAGCATCTCAGGGATGCCGGATTTGACGAGTGTGCCGACCAGGATGTCGCCCTTCTTCTCTAAGTCTGTCGCGGTGACGAAGACTTTCTTTACTGCGTCAGGGAGGTTGTCGTATTTGTCGACGAGCCTGATCTTGAGGTTCTGCGAGAACTCGGTGGATTCCATGTCCGTGAAGCTCTGGCCGAGCTCGAGGAAGCATGAATGGACGTGGTCGTCAGCCGTAACCCTGGTCTTCTCGATCAGGTCTTCAGCCATCTTGCCGTACTGCGCGATCTTCTCCTGGAGCTCTTCCATGGGGAGCCCTGTATCGACGAGCGCTGCGGCGTCGAGGCCGTATTCTCTTATCTTTGCAGCCGAGTCGGAGAAGATGTCCGTAACCTCTCTTTGCATGCGCGTTCTGGTGTCGATCAGCATGTGGCGTTGCTGCTTTAAGTTCTCTTCGAGCGCATCGATGTCGGCATCTTCGGAGCCCGGTGTGAGGTCGGAGATCGCCTTGTCGAGCTCGTTGTCGAGCACATAGAGGTCGGTCGTGAGCTTCGAAGTAAGTGTCTTCTCTGCGACGTAAGCGTTCAGCGTCTCGATGAATTCCGCGTAGCCGGAACGTGCGAGAAGCTCGTCTGCAAGCTCAGGATCTTCAGCGCGCTCTTCAACGCTGTCCAAGTAGGACTGTGCATCAAGGAAAGAGAGGTGGAGCTGCTCGGGAGTGTAGGGCGCGAGCACCGTGCGAAGATCTTCTCTTATTATGTTCTGCTGCTCTTCGGTGTTGCCCTTGGCGGCGCGCTCCATCTTATTGACGACGAGGATCATCTCGCCGGCCTTGTCCTTATCGATCGCAAGGCGCCTGAAGTGGTCGGCCATGTATGAATCGAACAGTTCGTTCGTGATCACGAAAACAAGTATATCCGCGGCCGCGATAGCTTTGTAGGATATCTCGTCGTGGTCGGGGCGCAGGGAAGTGTGGACGCCGGGAGTGTCAACGATCTCAAGGCCGTTCCACTCGTAGGTGTGGGTCTCCTGGGTCGTGATTTTCGCGCCCGTGGCGATCGTATCGTCGCCCGTCAGCATCTTTATTATCGAGGACTTTCCTGCAGAATACTGGCCTGCGAAAACGATTTTGACTTTATCTGACTTTCCTTCAGTCTCATTAAGACCGACGCCTGCATCTGAAAGCGCGCGGAGAGCCTTCTCTTTCAAAGCTTCCTTGGAGCGGGACAACTCAGCGATCTGGAACATAACTATCCTCCTA
>JAFWSJ010000002.1 GCA_017524405.1 Candidatus Saccharimonadota bacterium
ACGCACTCTTTAAATGAATGGCTGCTTCTAAGCCAACATCCTAGCTGTTTAAGAAATCTCACCTTGTTTCCCACTTAGTATTAATTAGGGACCTTAGACGATGGTCTGGGCTGTTTCCCTTTTGAGCGACGAGCTTAGCCCCGCCGTTCTGACTGCCGTGATTGCACACCTAGTATTCGTAGTTTGATAAGGATGGGTACCCTTGCGGGCCCCAGACCTTTTCAGAGCTCTACCCCTAGATGCTACTACACAACGCTAGCCCTAAAGCTATTTCGAGGAGAACCAGCTATCTCCGAGTTCGATTGGCATTTCACCGCTAACCACAAGTCATCCAAGCACTTTACTGCGTACCCTGGTGCGGTCCTCCACTGCGTGTTACCGCAGCTTCAACCTGCTCATGGTTAGGTCACCCGGTTTCGGGTCTAATACTGCTGACTTGTCGCCCTATTCAGGCTCGCTTTCACTGTGGCTCCATCATCTGACTTAGCCTCGCCGAAAAAATTAACTCGCTGGATCGTTCTACAAAAAGCACGCCGTCACCCTTGCGGGCTCCGACACGTTGTAGGCACTGAGTTTCAGGATCTATTTCACTCCCCTCCCGGGGTTCTTTTCACCTTTCCATCACTGTACTAGTTCGCTATCGATCATTTGCAATATTTAGTCTTGGCAGGTGGTCCTGCCAGATTCAAACAGGGTTTCTCGTGCCCCGTCCTACTTGTGAAAACACATATAAGTTCTAATAGTTGTTTTCGCATACTGGGCTTTCACCATCTTTGGCGCGCCATTCAAACGCTTCCGCTAACAACTACGAATCTTACCCATTCAGTTAACGCTGATGGTTTTTATGCCGAACGGTCAAGCAAGCTCAACTGCTCAGCATAAAAATTGTGTAAACACGCAACACCCCTGATAACTCTGGTCGTTAAACCGTAAGGTTATCTTGAGGTTTAGACTATTCCAATTTCGCTCGCCACTACTTTCGGAATCATTGGTTATTTTCTTTTCCTCAACCTACTAAGATGATTCAGTTCGGCTGGTACCCGTCTCATTACCCTATGTGTTCAGGTAACGGCAATACAACATGACTTGTATTAGGTTTCCCCATTCGGAAATCTCCGGATCAAAGCTTGTTCTCAGCTACCCGAAGCTTATCGCAGAGTTCTACGTCCTTCATCGGTTGCAAATGTCAAGGCATCCACTATCAGTGCCCTTATGTACCTTTTTATGCATTGACTTAACTAGTAATTGAAGTTCAATCACTATTACCGTCAATTAAATTTCCTATTGTTGTCTAATTCCAAATTGTTAAAAGATAAATTTTTAAGACGAAAGAAAACAAGCTGATTTCGTAGAAATTATAGTTTGTTTCCTCGCAGTATTTATCAAACTATGTTCAGTGGTTCGTCAAAATCGAACTTGAATCAAAAACTGTATCTATATTAGCGCAAAAAACCGTCTAATGCAAGTACTTTTTTGTAGATTTTTGGACTTTTTTCGACTTTTTTGGCATTTTTGGGACCAAAAGGCGTTTTTATCCTAAATATTTATATATTTCATCCTTATCGGATGCGATGAGTTTGAGGCGAGCGTCGATTTCAGCGAAGGCAATGGCGATGTCGCGCGCGAGGATCTTCTCCTTGCGATGAGGCTCAAAGAAGTCGCGGAACATCTTAGCCTCTTCGTCGGTCTGGGCGTAATAGGCCATATAACGCGGATAATCCGGAATGGTCTTGTCGCCCTCCTCCTGGTAGAGCCAGTCCCAGTTATCAAAAGCCCACTGGAAGGCTTCGTCGCGAATCGTGTAGTTACGGAGCAAACGGAGATAGAACAGATGGCGATCCTGCGGGCGGACCGTGCCGTCCTTGAGCTTCTCAAGATAGCTAAAGGCCGTATCGTGGTCGCGCACTGCCGTTAGGGCGTCCATTAGGTCGCGCTTCAAGGCAGAATCTGGAGTCATATAATAGACACCAAAGTATTTCATCGAAAGTTCTGGGTGCTTGCGGACTAGGGTCGAAGCAACAATCCAGCGTAGGTTCTGATCGACTTTCTCGATATAGACCTTGTTGTAGCGTTCGTCGACGGCATCAATATAGTCCTCGTCAGCAGCGTAGTGCATGAGCGACATAATAATCGGGCGGAGCTTCGTGTCATCAATCGGCTCACCGGCGCGCTCACGAATACCGAGGCGCTCGTAGTTCGAAACAGCAATATCGCGGACAAACTTCATGAAACGATGCTTTTCGACGCTCTTCGGGCGGAAGAATACCTTAAGATCGGCCACGACAGCAGACATGAGTTCCCAGATAATCGGGTCAGTTTCATTCGCGAACGCCTGAAGAAGCGGCAAAAGTGAGACGCTCTTCACGCGCTTAGTCTTCGCGAGGAGACGACGGTCGATGAGGAGACGCATCTTCTGCTCGCGGCTGAGCTTATCGAGATTTGCGAGTTTCTCGGCGAGTTCTTCGTCGGACAGATTAATAATATAGTGGCCAGTAAGGTCATCGCGGAGGTTGCCGATTGGGTATTTTTCATCGCCAGTGCGGCCAGTCAGGAGGAAACGCTCCTGCTTCCCGTCCGTAATGACCGGATAGCCAGATTGGACGAGCCACGGCGTCATGAAACGGCGAACGTCAAACTGCGCGTACGGACTTAGCGCCTCCCAGAGGTCATTCGCCTTGGTGTTGCCATATTTATGCTTCTTAAAGTAATCAGCGAGGCCGCGGAAGAAGTTTTTCTCGCCCATCAGGCGCATCAGCATCATGAGAAGACGCGAGCCTTTACCGTAGACAATGGCGCCGTCGAAGAGATTCGAGATATCCTCGACGTTCTGGACCTGGACTTTCACTGGCTGGACGCCCGGCAAGCAGTCGCGCTGGAAGGCGCCAAGAATTGCGCTCGTATAGAAGTCGTCCCAGGCAGAAAGCTCCGGACGAACCTTATCGGTCGAATAGACTTCCATCATATTTGCAAAAGATTCATTGAGCCAGAGGTCATCCCACCATTCCATGGTAACAAGATCACCAAACCACATGTGCGACAGCTCGTGAGCAATCACGATAGCAACATATTGGCGGTGGTCGAAGGAAGATTTCTCGTTCGCGAGCATCGCAATCTCACGAAAAGTGACGAGACCCCAGTTTTCCATCGCGCCAGCTTCGAAATCTGGTACCGCAAGGAGATCCATTTTCGGAAGCGGGAACGGCGTCTTGAAACAATCGTCATAGAAATCCAATACATCGGCGGCGAATTCGGCAGAATACTTCAAGTCTTCAACCTTCTGGTGGAGGCAGGCGTAAGAGGTAATTTTCACGCCATGCTTGGATTTGGTCTCATATTTTACGAAGTCACCAACCGCGAAGGCCAGGAGATAAGTCGACATCTTCGGAGTATCCTCGAAGACGACGGTTTTCGACTCGGCGTCGGTCTTTTCGGACACAACCGGCATGTTCGCGATAATCGTATCAGTCGGCGTACCAGAGGTAATCGTGAGGCCAAACACCGCTTTGGCGGCTGGCTCATCGACACATGGGAAACATTCGCGCGCATAGTGCGATTCGAACTGAGTCGTAACGAGGCGGCGGGCTTTGCCCTTATACTCGTAGGTCGAGAGATAAACACCCTGCATATCGCCCTCAATTGGCGCAAAATAGACAAATTCTAGAGTATGCGGGCCTTTTTTGACGCCTTCAATGATAACGGCGCCCTTTTCACGGCGATAATCATGCTCTTCGCCGTCGAGTTTGAGACTTTTGATTGCGAGTTTTTCGACATGGAACTTAATCGTGGTCGCCTTTGCCTCGCCTTCCACCTTCGCTACGGCGTTAATATCGGTTTTTTCTGGGCTAATATTTAGGTTTAAATCGTAGCGGCTTGGGGCAAAGTAATCAAAAAATCTCTCCATACCTTAATTTTAGCATGGAGAGAAGTTTTTCGCTTGTGCTTTATTCTTCGTTTAGGAAGGCCTGAGCGCGGTAGATCATCTGATCGGTTTCGTCAGTAAAGATGATGTAGATAGGTTTGCTATCAGCGGTCGAGATGAGCGCATGGCGTCCTTCGAAGACTGGGTTCAGGTTCTTTTCTTCGTCGAGCTTGAAGCCAAGGTAGCCCATCTTCTGGGTGACGAAGCGGCGGATTTCATCCGAGCGCTCGCCGATGGTACCAGCGAAGACCAAGGCATCACAGCCACCGAGGCTAGCAGCCATCTGACCAACATAGCTCTGAATACGATAAACGAAGATGGAATGCGCCATCGTTGCGCGGAGGTCGCCCTCGTCGCGCTTCTGGATAATCTCGCGCATATCGTCGGTGCAGCCGGAAAGACCGAGGAGGCCACACTTCTTGTTAAGGTAAAGAAGGAATTCTTCGTCGCTTTCGATCTTCAAGGCCTTCTTGAGGCCGAGTGCAGCGGCGACATCAATCGTACCAACACGGGTGGACATAGCGAGGCCTTCGAGTGGGGTGTAGCCCATCGAGTTGTCCATCGCCTTGCCATTATAAATAGCGGAAACGGACGAACCGGAACCGAGGTGCATCGCCACGAGCTTCTCTGGAAGAATGCCCTGCTCCTTCATGTAGCGGGAGATGAAGGCATAAGAGAGGCCATGGAAGCCATAGCGCTTGATTTCGGTCTGGTCAGCAAGCTCCATATCGAAGCTGTAATACTTCATCGTATCTGGCTTTTCCCAGTGGAAAGCGGAGTCGGAAACGGAGATAATCTTCACGCCCTTGAAGGATTCGCGGATGCCGCGGATTTCGTTCGCGGTGGTTGGAACGTGAACCGGATTGCGCTTCTCGGCAATCTTGAGGTTCTTCATGTATTCCTCGTCAACAATGTGGTCCTTCGTGAAGTAATCGCCAGGGGCGACGATGCGAACAACCACAGCGGCAAGCTTGTGCTGCTCAGTAGTATATTCCTCTTCCTTGAGGATGCGAGGAACGTCAGCGATAGCCTCATTGAGGTCCTTGATCGCGGTCTTGATATCTTTTTTGTTACCTTTGGCGTCCTTAAGAGTGCAGACAACCTTCTTGCCCACATACTCGAAATGGAGCTGCGCTAAGAGTTCTTCGCCGTCGTAAAGCGCATATTTACGGCTGGCGCTGCCCGGGTTAGTAATTAAAATCAATTTGCTCATAAAGTACATTATACCACCTCTTTTAGCGGATGCCGCTTTACTCCTGGGAGGCACAGCGTCCAGCTAGCCCGTCTTTACGGGTAGCTGGCGCTTCGTACTCGGCAGCAGCCTCCGTAAGTCCTCCCAAGAGCAAAGCGGCGCCCGCTAACAGGGGTGGATATTGACTTTTCGGGCAAAGTGTGATATAATAGATAAATCTTATCGAAAGGGGGAAGAGTTCTTTATGACAAAAGGACGAATCAAACCGTATCCCGAGATTTGGGAGGAATACAAGAAGGTTTTTGACACTATTAGCGCGGCACAGAAAAAGTGGCCCGCCGCTAAACCGTGGCAAGAAGACAGCCCGAGGCGCAGGACAGCGGAGGAAGATGAGCTCGTTGTAGCTTACAAGAGCATCATTTCTTTCATGCGTAAGTCGAACAAGCGCCTCAAGTATGCTACCGACTGGGAGATCTGGCGCCCAAGCTTCAACTACGCGTTCGATCTTGCGAATAGGCTTGATATTAACTATAAAATCTGGAGCGAACTCTGCTGGGAAGAGAAAGAATTCCTCGAAAGTTTTTCCAAGATTATTAGTTACTTAGAGCAGAAGATTGGCGCAGAATACGACAGCGATTTCAATCTGTCGGCCAGACAGCTTCGTTGCGTCCTGGATTGTATGAGAAGGGGCCGCGCCACTCCGCACTGCCCTCGCTAAAAAACTCAAAGCTCCGCTAGAAATAGCGGAGCTTTAATTATTGATTGTCGAGGTATTCGAAGAGAATCTCAAACTCGGCCTCGTGGCGGACGAGCTCCGGGTCGTTATTCTCGATCATCTCTTTGAGCTTCACGAACGGCACATAGAAGACCTCGGCGACTTCCTCTTCCTGGAAAGTCATGTCCTCCGGCCCCTTATCGGTGCGAAGGATGAAAATATCGTTGAATTCGTTATTGATGAAGTCCGGGCGCGGACGAGCGTTCTGGGTGACCTGGCCAATCAATTCAAAATCGCTAGGATTAGAATCGAGTCCGAGCTCTTCTTTTAGCTCGCGCATGGCGCCAGTAACCGCGTCCTCGCCGGCATCCAAATGCCCTGCACAAGAAATATCTAACATGTTTGGATAGCTATCCTTCTGGGGAGCGCGTCTCTGGAGCAAAATCTCGCCACCACGGATAATCCAGACATGGACCGATTTATGCCAATCGCCATCGCGATGAACCGCGTTGCGCGATTTCGTGATGCCGGTTTTGTTGCCATTTTCGTCTAAGACGTCAAAATATTCTTCATTCATTAGTCTAATTATACCATACGCGACAGAGGTACGGATTGACTTTTTCGGCAATCTGTGCTATAATATAATTCTAGCCATTTGGCTTGTTGTTTTTTAGTTTTGTCAGAAAATTCCAGGAGGTGACAGAATAATGGAATACGCGTTTCATAGGAAAGAGTTAGGCAACCTTGATCCGAAACTCGTCGAGATATTTGACGAGGTCGCAAGACAGACAATGCCCGCTTTTAGCATCAACACGAAACTTCGACCGATGCTTGCTTTTACGGTTAAGAAGACGGCATACCACGACGACGAAGCTCGAGGTTATGGATTCTTCGACGAGGTATATGGGGACAGTATCTTCTACGCCACGGATAGAGCTATCATCCCGAGTAAGCCCATTAACTACCTTGACCAGAATCTTAAAGGCACGAGACTGAATATCGTCATTGCTCGGGCACCAGCCTTTGATAGCAAAACGACGACATTTAAGGGCGAGTTTTACCATCTGTTTATTGAGTGTACAGAAACCACTGGACTCAAGAAACTCAAGGGCGGAAAATATGGCTACAAGATGAAGAGAACCAAAGTGTCAGAACAATACGAAGCGCTTTTCCTCGATCGCGTCAAGGATGCCCTGAAGACGAAATTGCTGCAGTCCAGCGATTATGTCATCGCCGAAGCAGGCCTGCATAAGTTCGAGCCGATGCGTTTTACTGAACTGATCAAATCTTTCTTCGGCTTTAGGAAGGCAATAATTACGCTCTGCAAGAATGTGAGTGAGAATGTGAGTAAAGAGTTAGGGCCAGTGATTGCCGAGACTGAATGACAGAACGCAAAAAGAGACCCCTTAAAGAGGTCTCTTTTTAATGCGTTCTAATTACTCGACAACGCCGAGCTCGATGCGCTTGAACTGCTTGACGGTGATGTTTTCGCCGGTCTTTGCAATTGCTTCCTTGATGAACTGCTCAACAGTCTTCGAATCATCGAGAATGTATGGCTGGTTCATGAGGACCTTGTCGCTGAAGGCTTTCTTTGCCTGGCCTTCGAGAATCTGAGCTTTCATGTTCTCTGGGCCCTTAAAGTTAGCCTCGAGCTCCTTCATCTTTGCTTCCTTGACGTCAGCTGGGATGTCAGCTTCGGAGACGTAAAGTGGGTTCATCGAAGCGATTTGCATCGCAATCTGATGAGCGAGAGTCTTGAATTCGTCGGTCTTGGCGACGAAGCTAGTCTCGCAGTTAACCTCAACGATAGCGCCGAGGCGGCCATCGTGGATGTAAGCGTCGATGATACCTTCGCGAGTTTCGCGGTCACCGCGCTTCTCTGCCTTGGTCAAACCTTTTTCGCGCATAGCCTTGAGAGCCTTGTCGAAATCGCCATCGGCTTCGACGAGCGCTTTCTTTGCATCAGTAAGACCCACACCAGAGAGCTCTTTTAGTTTTTTGATTGATTCAATGCTGATTTCAGCCATTTTTAGCTCCTTTTACTAATTATTTTGCAACCTTGGCCTTGCCTTCTTTGATGGCAGCGGCGAAGTAATCGAGAATAAGTTTGACGGACTTGATAGCGTCGTCGTTGGCTGGGATTGGGAATGCAACCTCGCTTGGATCCGTGTTAGTATCGCAGATTGCGAAAACAGGGATGTTAAGCGTGTTAGCTTCCTTAACAGCGTTCTTGTCCTGGATCATATCAGTGACGATGACAGCAACTGGCTGCTCGGCCATTTCCTTGATACCGCCATAGCGCTCGTTCAAGAGGTCGATTTCCTCCTGGAAACGCTGAACTTCGAGCTTGTTGTAGCGCTTCTCAAGTTCACCGGAAGCCATGCGGCGTTCGAGATCCTTGAGCTTGCGAATCTGCTTCGTGACAGTCTCGACGTTAGTAAGCATACCGCCTACCCAACGAACGGTGACATATGGCATATCGACAGACTCAGCAGCTTCCTTGACGGAATCCTTGAGCTGTTTCTTGGTGCCGACGAAGAGGATCTTCTTGCCCTTAGCTGCGAGCTTGGTGAGCTCTGGAAGAGCGACATCGAGAGCCTCGACGGTCTTTTCAAGGTTGATAATATGAGCGCCTTCGCGCTTGCTGTGGATGTACGGAGCCATCTTTGGGTGCCAGCGGCTGGTCTTGTGACCAAAATGTGCGCCAGCAGCAAGAAGCTCCTTGATATCTGCATTTACAGGCATCTTATACCTTCTCCTTTGCTACCTCTGGTAGCTGTTTCGTTAAATTTATTTACTCCGCTAGTATATCACACCTCGAGAAGGAATACTAGACTTTTCTTGAAATGGTGCTATAATCAGTGAATCAAATCTAGTGCAGGTTAGCACTAAGTTCTTTGAAAGGAGATGTTCACCTATGAAAACGCGCACAAAGACAGTCAAGTACAAACCAAAAGGAAAAGAGGCCTACGAAGAAGTCCCCATCGTCGACAATGATGGTAATCTTCTGGTCGGCAGCCTCATAAAGATGCTGATGGACAAAGAAAGTGTCGGGGATATTATTATCCCCCGCGAGTTAGTCACGGATATTCTCCTTGGCTACGAAAAGCTAGCATGCGGCAGGAAAGACGAAACTGCCCCTAGTTGTTCCGAATTCCCATCCGAAGACTGGGGGGACTGGACGGAAGCCGACGAGGCACGCGCCGCAGCCGAGGAGGCGGCTAGTAAAAAGGCCGCCGAATCCGATAGCTAGCAATCGTTCCTCTAGCCATTTCTAGAGGGCGCGCTGTGGGGCAACAGCCCCAAACTCATTTGTAGGCGGAAGCTTAGCCGCCATTTTCTCCTTGGGGGTCGCAGCCCATTCGCTGCGACCCTTTTTACTGCCCTAGACTTTTCGCGGAAAAGTGCTATAATCAAAAAATCGCACTTAGCTATACGCTAGGGAAAAAGTTCTTTGAAAGGAGATGTTCACCTATGAAAACGCCCATTGATACCAGTGTCGACGACATTAGCGTCACCATTACAAACCCGGAAAACGGAGTGGCTGCAAAGTATGCTCCAGTTATTCGCGACGAGAATGGCAACCTAAAATCGCACATGATACTCAGCATGCTAAAACAACCGAACGCCGAGGTTAAACTCCCGTTATCTATCGTCATCGAATTGATTAGTAATTCCATTCGAAAATCACGGCGATTAAAGGCTCGCAACAGAAGAATTGCCCGACTAGAAGCCGAAGTCGCATCGCTCCAAGAGGAGCTCGCCGCTTCGAAAAAGAGCTATCATGATCGCGACGAAGAGATTAAGGCATTAAGAGTCGGAAATGCGCAGCTAGAGGATGATTTAGCCGCAGCCAAGTTAGCGGCAGCCATCCAGAAGGCAAAAGTCCGGCAAGTCAACAGCGCTCAGCTCAGGGATAATCTGGACCAGGTCCAGAGCCCAGCAGGCCGCTTTGACTGACATTTTTCATGGTGGCAGCATGCATCCGGTTTCTTTCGTCTTTGCCATTTTAGTTCTCCGGATGTATGTGTTGGGGACTCCTACCCCGCCCTATAGATGGGAAAAGGGTCGCTAGTTTTAGCGGCCCTTTTTCTTGTCTTGAGTTATTCTTTATAGATTCGACTTGCTGTATGCGCCAAGCGTGACGTTAATAGTCTTCGTCTCGTCACCACGACGAATCGTAAGCGTAACTGTATCGCCGGCCTTATACTCGCCAATGAGGGTCGAAACCGTACCAGCACGGCCAACCTCGATGTCGCCGACCTTCACAATAATATCGCCAGACTTGATGCCAGCCTTATCGGCCGGGCCATCCTCAACGACAGCGCTCGAATCGCGATCGGAATTATAGACATAGGCGCCATTAGATACTGGAAGCTTGTATTCCTTTGCGACCTCAGCCGTCACGTTAATATACATAACGCCAAGATAGGAACGAGCAGCCTCTTTACCTTCCGTAATAGTCGCAAGCATGCCCTTGGTAGCCGAAATCGGAATTGCGAAGCCGAGGCCATTTGCTGAAGTGCTGACTGCGGTGTTGATACCAATCACTTCCCCGGCGGCGTTCACGAGCGGACCGCCCGAGTTGCCCGGGTTAATCGCAGCATCAGTTTGAATCATGTCCATCAAAGTCTCAGACTTGCTGCCACTGGAATCAGAAGCGGTGATGGAGCGACCAATGCCAGAGATAATGCCCTGAGTGACGGTGTTTTGGTAAGCACCCAGCGCGTTACCAATGGCGAGCACCGGCTGGCCAATGCCAATCGTCTTCGAATCGCCAAGCGTAACGGTCGGCAAATCCTTCGCACCATTAATCTTAATATAGGCAACATCGTTGAGCGGATCGGTGCCGACAACCTTTACGTCATCGTAGGTGTCGCCCGCATCGGTCACAACAGAAAGCTTAGTGACGCCCTCGACGACATGCTTGTTCGTAATAATGTAGCCGTCAGAAGTGACAATCATACCAGTGCCGGCAGACTGGGAGGTAGTGCCACCATAGAATGACGAGCGGCTGCTCGTGCGGGTTTCGCCGAGAATAGAGACGACAGCAGGAGTCACCTTCTGGGCGATGCCAGCAACCGAATCTTCCTTAAATTCGACAGCGTTGCCACCAGTGTAGTACCCGGCCGAGCTGGTCGTAGCGACCGGCTGGTTCTTTGCGCTAAGGAGCGTAATAATCCCGAGCGCGAGACCGCCGCTACCGATAAGTAACGAAATAATAACTAATGCGATAAGTCCACCATTGCGGGCGCGCGGAGCACGCTCTGCTTTTGGCTTCGGTTCTGGTTTTTGTTGCGCGAAAACGTTGTCTGTTTTTTGATCCATTTTGCCTCCTTTTTTAGATATCAAAACTTGCTACCGAGAAGAATAGTAACATCACAGCAATAACTGAAACTGAAAATATTGCAGGTGCGAGAATATCTTTTGCGCGAATCTTGCCGTCGTGGCGAGAGGCGGATTTATATCCGCGCGCAAAGAAGAAGAACAGGATGCTTGCGACGATTGGAAGCTGCGGCAAGGCGAGCGTCGTGCCTGGGCCGAGCTGATAGACGATCGCCCAGTGGAAGAAAACCCAACCAAGCTCTGCGATCATCAAGCCGCAAATAAAGGTCGTGAGGTTATAGTCGTGGTCATCGCCCTGCATGAGAACGTGGCGGCTTGCGCCGTAACCGATAATGAAGCAGTTAATGATGCAGAAAATCGGATTTGATTGAGCTGGCCAAAGCGCCGTCGCGAAAGTACCGAAGAAGATGGCAAAAATCGCCTGAACCTCGGTCATCGCCGGTTCGCTGCGTGGCTTCAGAATGACGAGCCAGACCGCATAGATGGCAGTCAGCAAAACATGCCAAACATTGACGCCGTCAGTACCGGCCAAGAAGATGAGTATAGCGATGTTGATGCCCACAATGAGGTCGACAAGGTTGCTCTTAATATTTGCCCACCAATAGCGCGGACGTACCGCGATAACGCGCCACTTCGAAAGAAGCACCAAGGCGAGGCCAAAGACATAGCTACCGCTAATAATAATCGAAGCGGTTGTTGCAACTGCAAGAGCAATATTGAGCACAATGTGAAGGAATGAACTGAGTTTATTGCGCCCTTTGCGAAGCAAAACGTAATCTGCCATAACACATATATTTTAGCACAACACTGTTCTTATGGTAAAATGAGGTAATGGAGCAAAAACCAACTTTTGGGCAAAAATACCCGGCATTAAAAGACATTCTGAACTTCTTGGTTTTTGCTGGCGCAGTCGCGCTCGGCACCTTCGTTCTGAACACCTTTATCTTCCGTAGCTACAACGTGATTGGCGGCAGTATGGAGAATACTCTCCAGTCTGGCGATCGCGTTATCGTGAACCGCGTACCGGTTTCCCTCGCGCACCTTGCCGAGCAGGAATACATGCCAGAGCGCGGGCAAGTCATCGTCTTTGCGAACGGCGGCAACACTTCAGTCACGAATTGCGAAGCCTTGAGCGACGTAAACGACCAGTATATCATCAAGCGCGTGATTGCCTTCCCAGGCGAGCGCGTAAAAGTCGACAACGGCATACTTACGGTCTACAACGACGAGCATCCAGAAGGCTTCCATCCTGACGACACTACGCATAAATCTGACACCGATGGACCAAAGGAACATACTTCCGGTAGCGTCGACGTAATTGTTCCAGAAGGCGAAATTTTCGTTTCTGGCGATAACCGCGAAGGTTCTTATTCGTACGATTCGCGCAATGGTCTCGGCACCATTCCGCTCTGCCGCATTATCGGCCCAGCAGTCATGCGCATCTTCCCATTCACCGCAATGCGTTTCTTCTAGAACAACAAAAAGCGGAGTTTAAAACTCCGCTTTTTCATGCCGCACTATTATTTGTCGACGACTTCGCCTTCAACGGCGCCGTCATCTTCTTTTTTATCGTCGGACTTTTCGTCCTTCTTAGCATCTTCGCTTGCAGCCTTGTAGAGCTTAGCGCCGATTGGCATGATGGCGTCATTGAGGGCCTTGGTTGCAGCCTCTAGCTCATCCTTGTCATCAGCACTCTTTTCGAGCTTTTCCTTGGCTTCCTTGACGGCCTTCTTGATAGTTTCTTTGTCGTCATCGGAAATCTTATCCTTGTATTCATCCGGCATCTTTTCTGCCTGATAAATCGTGTTCTCGAGGATATTCTTAGCTTCGATAGCTTCCTTTTTCTTCTTATCCTCTTCGGCGTGAGCCTCGGCATCGCGCTGAGCCTTTTCGATATCTTCCTTGCTCATGTTGCCAGAGTTCTGAATCGTAATGCTCTGCTCTTTGCCAGTACCCTTATCCTTTGCGGTAACGTTCAAGATACCGTTAGCATCGAGGTTGAAAGTAACTTCAATCTGAGGAATGCCGCGTGGAGCCGGTGCGATACCATCGAGAATGAAGCGGCCGAGAGATTTGTTGTCGGCAGCCATCTCGCGCTCGCCCTGGAGCACATGAATCTCGACCTGTGGCTGGTTGTCGGAAGCGGTCGAGAAGACCTGAGATTTGCTGGTAGGAATCGTAGTGTTGCGATCGATAAGTGGAGTACGAACACCACCCATGGTCTCAATACCAAGAGTAAGTGGGGTGACATCGAGAAGGAGAACATCCTTCACATCACCAGCAAGCACGCCGCCCTGAATAGCAGCACCGACTGCGACGACCTCGTCTGGGTTAACGCCCTGCATTGGATCCTTGCCAAAGAATTTCTTAACACGTTCGACGACAGCCGGCATACGAGTCATACCACCGACCATCACAACTTCGGAGATATCGCTTGGCTTGAGGTCAGCATCTTTCAAAGCGCGTTCGACTGGGCCATCGAGCTGAGCGAGAAGTGGCTCAACGAGCTCTTCGAGCTTTGCACGAGAGAGCGTGAGCTCGAGGTGCTTAGGGCCATCAGCGTCAGCAGTAATGTACGGGAGGTTAATTTCAACTTCCGTAGCAGTGCTGAGCTCTTTCTTAGCCTTTTCTGCCTCATCCTTGACGCGCTGCATAGCGGCAGCATCACCGCGGAGGTCGATGCCGGTATCGCCCTTAAAGCTGTCGAGGATATAATCAACAATCTTATTATCGAAGTCTTCACCACCAAGGTGAGTATCGCCGTTCGTGGACTTTACTTCGAAGACGCCGTCGCCGAGTTCGAGGACGGAAACATCGAAAGTACCGCCACCAAGGTCGAAGACAACAATCTTCTGGTCCTCGTTCTTTTCGAGACCGTAAGCAAGAGCGGCTGCGGTAGGCTCGTTAATAATACGGCGAACTTCGAGGCCGGCAATCTTACCAGCATCCTTCGTAGCCTGGCGCTGAGAATCGTCGAAGTAGGCAGGAACTGTAATGATAGCTTCAGTCACAGTCTCGCCGAGGAAGGCCTCTGCGTCTGCCTTGATCTTCGAAAGAATCATAGCGGAAACTTCTTCTGGAGTGTATTCTTTACCGCCAAATTCGACAGCAACGCCACTGCCCTTCTTTACAATCTTGTATGGGGCGTTCTTCTTGTCGTTCTGAACTTCTTTGTCGTCAAATTTGCGGCCAATGAGACGCTTGATACCATAGATAGTATTCTCTGGGTTAGTGACGCGCTGGCGCTGTGCAACCTTACCGACGAGGCGGTCGCCCTTCTTAGTGATAGCCACAACGGAAGGGGTCGTACGATCGCCTTCGCTGTTCGTGATAACTTCTGGTTTGCCTGCGACCATATAGGCAAATGCCGAGTTGGTCGTACCAAGGTCAATACCGATAATCTTACTCATATTATTCCTCCTTTTTGGAATCTTTTCTCGTTTAGCACTCACGGTGGGTTAGTGCTAATTCTTAAGTCCATTGTAGTCCATTAGCACTCTACTGTCAAGAGTGCTAATACAGGGGTAGAAATGAGATTTTTTAGTTTTTTTCGAGCATTTTGACGAAGCGAGGCGTCGTCATGAGCGCTGCCCCGATAATGGAGCCAGCGGCTGCTGCAAGAAGATCGAACATTGTATCGTCGACGCCGACGGAAACGAGCTGTTGCATGTGCTGCCCTAGGAACTTGTCGCAGCAAAATTCGAAGCATTCCCAGCCGACCGCAACAAGCATGCAGAGCGAGACGATGAAGAGAATCTTGAAACCGCGCGGGTTCTTCATGACCTTGAAGTAGACGAGCGCATAGTAGCCAACGAGAGCTGATAGGACGCCGGACCCGAAGTGGACGATTTTGTCAAAAAACGGCGCGGTCTTGTACCAGTCGAGACAGATGCCGAGATCGAGCGAGATAAATAGGAAGACGTAATAGACTAACTGAATGCGGAACGAAATGTGGCTCTTATAGACCTTCTCGACGACTGGCGGCAGGAATGGCAAAGCGAGGCCAGCAATGACGCCACCCCACTTGTTGTAATTTGGGTCGACAAGAATGCGAACGAGGAAGAAGATGGCGAGACCAACGAAAGCGGCACGCAGAATATAGATAATCGCACGTTCGATTTTGTTCATAGCTTAATTATACCTGAATATTTAGACTTGGTCGAGGCTAGTTAGGCTAGCGTGGAAAGCATTTTCGGCGAGGATATCGCGATATCTCTCGACGGATTCGTAATGGCCAGTGCGTTCTAGAATATCGGCGGCGAGGTCGTAGCGCGAGCAGTCGTTGCGAGCGAGCTCATCAAGCGGCGTAGTAGTCGAACCTTCGTCATTGTAGCCATGGAGCGAAACGCGCTTCATATCGGTGTAGCGCGAGAGAATGCCACGCATTGTCTCGGTATAGCCATGGAAGTTAAAGACGATTGGCTTATCAAGCGTGAAATAATCATCGAAGTCGCCAGGTTTTAGCTTACTCGCAGTCGTACCGATGGCGCCATAGGAAAGCGCGGCGACGTTCACGAAGCGAACCTTGAGCTCTGGAGCGTCCTTCTTCGCGAGTTCAATCGCAGCAAGCGCCTCGCGGGTTGGAATATCGCCGGCTGCTGCTACTACGATATCCGGATCGTCATCGGAGGCGAACTGGAAGATTGAGCAGCCCTGCTCGAGCTGGAAGCGTGCATGGTTAATGTCGATCCAACGCGGAAGATCAATCTTATTGAAAGTCGTGAGATTAACGACGTTCTTCGAGGTTTTCATATATTCCCAGACCGCATGGGCGGCGATGTCGTCCACTGGGAAGAAACAATTCACGAGATTACTTGGCTTCGCGAGGAGATTCGAGATGAGAGCTGGGTTCTGATGTGTGTAGCCATTATGGTCCTGGCGCTGCCAGCAAGAAGTCGATAGGAGATTCAGCGCGCTGACATCACGACGCCATTCGATCTGCTTGCTTTGAGACAGGAATTTGAGATGCTGGTCGAGCTGGGAAGAAACGATTGGGAAGAACGATTCATAGGAAGTCATGCAGCCAGAGCCGCCAGTGAGAATATGCCCCGCCATCACGGCGAACAACGTATTTTCCGACAACATTTCGATAACGTGTCCGTTCGCGGCAAGCTTGAGGTCCCACGGCTTCATCTCGAGTGCCCAAGCGCGTTCGGTCGCATCAAAAACTTCCTCCATCTTATTCGACGTAGTTTCGTCTGGCGAGAAGAAATAGAAATCCTTGTTCTGGTAGAGCTCCTCGCGCACGCATTCGCCGAATGCGTCGGCAATTGAATGCTCTTCTTTTCCGGGCTCGTCAATCGTTATGGGCAAATTCATGGAATAACTCCTTAAAATGATAACTTCTAAGCCAGTTTTCGAGCATTTCGAGCTGATGACGATCAGTCTTTGCCTTCGGGAGCGGGACCTGATGCGAGGCATAGTTGCCTTCGAGCTTCACGCCGTCCACTTCCTTCGGACAACCATAGCCTTTTGGCGTCTTCATAACAATGAAACTATGTGGGTTCAGATTCTTGAGGGCCGACTGGAACTCGTCAATATCAAGGCCATTCACGACGACCGGATCGAAGCCGAAGCCACGAAGCATCTGCATGAGTTCGCGTTCGCTGCTGCGGCCATAAATCGTTGGGGCGGAAATCTTGTAGCCGTTCAGATGAAGAATCGGGAGGACACGACCATTGTCGCTGGTCGCAAGAAGCTTGTTGAGGTTGAGGCTAGCAAGTGCCGTGGCAGTTTCGAGCTCGCCGTCGCCAATGAGGACTGCGATAAACTTTTCCGGCTTGCCGAGCGCAGCGCCATAGGCGGCAGCTAGCGCGTAGCCAAGTTCCCCGCCCTCAGAAATAACGCCGGGCGTCATTGGGCTAGCATGCGACGGAAAACCATACGGCCAGGAAAAACGACGACACAAAAACTCTAGGCCACGCTTGTCTGGCGTAGCTTCTGGGCACACTTCGTGCAAATCGCCATCGTAGTAGAGGTTGGCCTGAAGTGCTGGGAAACCATGACCCGGGCCAAGAATAAACTGCATTTCTGGAAAAACCGCCTTAAGGTTGGCATAGGCACGGTTAATGCCTGGGCAAGAGCCCCAGTGACCAAGCAGGCGCGGCTTCACGTCAGTTGGATCAAGCGGCGTATCGAGCAAGAAATTATCCTGCAAAAAGATTTGCGCAACAGAAAGATAGTCGCAAAAAGCGATGCGTTTTTTAATCCGAGAGACATCGATGCCCGACCCGTTCATGCTTTATATTTTAGCATAAGCGAAACTATAAATCGACATGAAGCAAGTAGTGAATAAGGGTTTCTTTTAGGATCTTGTTGGACTTCGTGGCCTTGGCGCCGACGATATCGTGACCGCCGAAGGTTTCGGTTAGACGGAAACGCTTGTTGTTCTTCGCGATAGACTTGAGGTTTGCCCCAATGACGAGCGGATCGAGGCGGCCATGGATGACCTCCATTGGGATTTTCAGGTCGCAAGCGAGCGCATAGTTGTCCTTATTGAGGATAATCTTATCCATCGTCTCGCGGAAAGCCTGCGTGTCGAGGCTGCGCTTCTCGAAACTACTCATCGAATCAACGAGGCCAGCAAGAACGCCAATCGGCTTGGCGCCAGTATGGTTCTTGAGGCCAGTGTAGAGGCGGCTGTAGACCTGATCTTGGACGCCAGCGACCTCTTTCGCGCGAATAATTGGCGGTGAAATTAGCACGAGCTGGTCGACGAGTAAGTCGCCGTTCGCGGCATAGTCCATCGCGATAAGACAACCCATCGAATGGCCGCAGATGATGAGCGGCGTATTGATTTTGAGCTTCTTTAGCGTTCGCGTGATAGTCTTGCGATAAGCGGCGTAATCATAGTCGAACCATTTCGGCTTCTCGGATTTGCCAAAACCAATGAGGTCGAAGGCAATGAAGCGAACCTTCGACAAATCGCGATCCTTCGAGAGCTCAGGAATGGTATTTTTCCAGGCAGCGAAACTCGCAGCAATGCCGTGGATGAAGACGATTGTTAGTTCCGGATTCTCCACCGCGCAATGATCGTAGCGCACCCGCATGGTGAGCGGGATCTTCAGTACACGATGAATGAACCAGTCGAGCATCAGTGGATGTCCAGCAATTTCATGGTTGCGTCAATCAATTCTGGGAGCACAGTATTGTAGTCTTCATAAATACGGAAGCCTGCCGCATATTGATGGCCGCCGCCGCCGAAATAGCCAGCGAGCTGGTCGGCGATTGGTTTGCTCGAGCGAATCTTACCCGTTAGTTTGCCGTCTGGATAAGTCTTAATTGCGACAGCGATCTCGACGCCCTCAACAAGGCGGAGTTCTTCGAGAATGAGCACATTCGGATTATATTCATCAGAGTATTCCTGGATGTCTTCAAAAGGAATCAGCACAGTCGCGAGTCGGCCATCGAGGTGATATTCGACGCGCTTGATGAGATCTGCTTTGTAATCGAGAATGCGCGGGGATTTCTTCGAGAAATCGCGGCGGCGTTCCTCCATTTCAGCAATCTGGGCGCCAGCGTCAATGAGCTCAGCCGAAGTGCGGAAATCCGTCGCGCTAGTCGTCTGGGAAGTAAGTCCCAAAGTATCCGAAAGGATGCCATAGAGCAAATCTTCGGCGCACTGCGCATCGATGGCAATATTCTGATCTTTGAAAATCTTAAACAATAGGGCGCAGCAGCTCGACTCGGTCTCGAAAATGCTCTGATACGGGAAGTCGAGGTCGGCCTCAGTTTCGTGGTGATCGATTACAAAAACTGGCGTTTCATAGAGACAATTCTTGATAACTGGATCGTCGAGCAGCTTCGATAGCAAAATCGAGCTAGCCGTATCGACGATAATGAAAGCGTCGGCTTTGTACGGGAAATCATTCGTTACCCTGTCCCAGCCAGCAAAATAACGCATGTATTTCGGAATATCTACCGGGCAATAAAGCGTCACTTCCTCGTTCGAAAGAGCTTCCTCGAGGGCCAAAGCGGCGCCCAAAGAATCGCCATCAGGATTTTCGGCCTGAATAACGCAAATATGTTTTTTGTCTTTAATAAACTCTGAAAATTGATTGTACATCAATTATATTTTAGCATATCAATAGCTAATCTGGCTGCTCGGCACTCTCTGGAGCATCTCCGCTAATGAGTAGCTATAGTGGCGACGTAGATAGATGTCGTCAAAATAGGCTGACGTAACCTTCGTACCGTACTTTTTGCCAAACGCAAATTCCGTACTGAAGGCATAGTTTACCAGTTTTACCTGGTAGCGTTCCTGGTTGAATTCGAACTCAACCTGGCGGCCGCTCCACAACAGCTGCCTCAAAGTTCCCTCTGACATTTTTACCTCACACTTTTTGTTAGTCTTATTGTAGCACAGGTTTATGATATAATTAGCAAAGTTAGGGGCGTAGCTCAGTTGGTAGAGCACTGGTCTCCAAAACCAGGTGTCGCGAGTTCGAGTCTTGCCGCCCCTGCCAAGCAATCGGGCACTTTTCTTCAAAAGAAAAGTTCCCGACGTCAAAAGAACTCATTATGAAAAAGATTCCAGGCGCATGTCCTGGAATCTTTTTGATTATAGTTAGGCGTATGCCCTAACTTCTTTTTGCCTTTGATTATTTCTTGTAGATTTCGACGTTGTAGAGCTTGCCGCCCATCATCGTGATGTCGATGCCGTAGCGAAGGTCGGCGTAAGTCAGATAGCGATAATGGCCGAAGTTCGTGATGCGCGTGTAGCCGAAATAAGTGGCAAAATCTGAGATTGTCGCGAGCGGATAACCGCGGTATCTCAGCGAAACATCGTCAAAACTAGCGCCGTCGGTCGTCGTAAAGAAGCCGAGACGACTAATTCTTCCCTCCGAATCTAGCGCGAACAAGATATTATTCCAAGAATAGCTATAGTTTGGATCGACGATAATATTATCGCGCACCTCGCGCTCCGGTTCTTCCCCGAGAAATAGCCCATTCAGGCTGATTTTGGAGTAATCCACCTCTGCATCGAGGGCATTATTGCGCCGGACGCGGTTCGAAAGCACCACGATAACATCGAGAACGACTAGCAAAACGAGAAAAAATAGCATCACGATCCAAAACAAACGCATGCGGCGACGCATTGGTTCGTAAGAACGGCGCATTTTTCGCTTAGCCATAACCTTCCCTTTTAATTACAGAAATTATACCACTTGTGCTATTTGAGGGTAAATTCTTGACAATTTTTGCGAAGTGTGCTATAATGAGTGTAAGCATGTATCTCATGCCCGGTTTTTGGGCTACATAACCTGAGATTCTACCCCTAGATCGAGGTCCCAAAAACTAAATTATACTGACAGTGTCAGGGTTCCTTACGAGAACAGAGACAGAAAGAGTTGAAAAACGTGCACCTTCTATGTGCGATTTTTATAAACTTTTCTTGCATCAAGAAAAGCGAGGTGAACAACTATGAAGAACGATAAGGAACAGAGGGGGTTGTACGTTCCCTCCTCTTATAGCAACAACTCTTCAAAACAAGTCTCATAGCCAAGTCGGCCACCACAGAGCTGACAAACAAATCTAACGAGCCTCCCGACGACGTATGTCTAAGGAGGCTTTTCTATTGACTTTTTCAAAAAATCATATATAATAACTCTTGCGGAATCGTTAAGAATAATACCCTTTTGTAGCACTTAACCGGGTTCCGCGTGGAACGTAGCTGCTTTTTTACAAACGAATGACCATATATTACCGACCCTTTCTGACGACGCGATGCAGGGTCTGAGATTTTTCTACAACAATTCAATCTCACATTCGTCTCTCATAGAACGCCTTTGGGCAGCTATTAGTACTATTGACGCCAGCGTTCGGCGGGCCCCGCAGTTTATTTGCGGGGTTTTTAAATTGACTTTTTGCGAAAAATAGGTATAATTTGCGGCAAGAGCGCCGCCTGATAGCTTCCGCGGTGCTTGCTTCTATATATAAGAGTCGATTGCGTAGCTAAAAAGAGCCGATCTATGGGCAGAACAAAAATTACTCCTTTCTAAAGATAAGATCGTTTCGTATTAGGTTACCGCATTTTTCGTCTGTTAGGAGATATATATCTTCAGCAATTGACTCTGGCTCTTTTGGGTCCTGCATCTTCGGATACAGGACCTTTTTTATTGACTTTTTTGATTTTTCGTATATAATAATCCTCAGAAAGCTTGCGCTCTGGAAGACGCAGGTTTTTGGCATGGGCTTTGGCCGCGTTTTTCATGTATTCATAAGTCACCATTAGGTTAGCTTAAGGGATACCTCCAGACAATTTAATATTCAATTTCAAGTGCTACCGCAAAGTGCAATTTCGTTAGCCCGCGACCAAGCCCATGCCTATTGCTCCTTTCTCGGCGTATATCGCATCTCCGAGAAGTGGGTCCTGCATCTTACGATGCAGGACCCTTTTTATTGACTTTTTATCTGATAATTCTTAAGATTATATGGTATGTTCCGCATTTTCCGAAACTTTACCAAGAGAGATTGTCTTTTTTTGATTGGCGGCGTTTTGCTCGTAGCTTCACAGGTGGGGCTCGAGCTAAAAATGCCAGATTTCATGTCCGAAATTACGCGCCTTGTCGAGACGCCGGGCAGCGATATTCGCGACATTTTATTAAATGGCGGGCTAATGTTGCTCTGCGCGCTCGGCGCATTCTTCGCGACGATTTTTGCCGGTTACTGCTTCGCGAGGGCGAGCGCCAGCCTTTCGATGAATGTGCGCAAAAAGCTTTTTGACAAGGTTGAAGAGCTTGACATGCACGAGGTGAAAAAGTTCTCGACGAGTAGCCTCATTACGCGCACGACGAATGACATCACGCAGATCCAAATGTTTGTGGCGATGGGCGCGCAGATGCTGGTGCGCGCGCCGCTCACGGCGATTTGGGCAATCACGAAAATCGCTGGCAAGAGCTGGCAGTGGAGTACCGTAACGGCAATTGCGGTCGTGGTCCTACTTTCTGTTATGATTTCCGTTTTGTCGGTCGTGATTCCGCGTTTCAAAATTGTCCAAAAATTGACGGATCGTATCAATGGTGTTACCCGCGAGCATTTGACTGGCATTCGAGTCGTCCGCGCGTTCAATGCAGAGAGATACCAAGAGCAGAAATTTGACAAGGTTAACCACGATCTCACTAGTACGCACCTCTTCAATGAGCGTATGCTTTCGCTGCTCTCGCCAGCGATGTATCTTGTGATGAACGGCGTCACGCTCGCGATTTATGTGACGGGCGCATATATCATCGCAAACGCCGCGATGCCGGACAGGCTCGGGATTTTTTCGGACATGGTCGTGTTTTCGTCCTATGCAATTCATGTGATTTTTAGTTTCCTCATGGTCACGATGGTACTAATGCTGATGCCGCGCGCGCAAGTTTCGGCTGGCCGCATTAACGAAGTGATGAAAGAAAAAATCACGATCAAGGATGGCAATTTTGACGACGAGACCGCCGAAAAAGGCACGGTCGAATTCCGCAACGTTTCGTTTAAATACCCAGACGCCGAGGAATACTTGCTCCGCGGTATTTCATTCCGCGCCGAGAAGGGCGAGACGGTCGCATTTGTCGGTTCGACCGGCTCCGGCAAAACTACACTCGTCAATCTCATCCCGCGTTTTTACGATGCAACGAGCGGCGAGGTTTTCGTCGATGGCGTGAATGTGCGCGACTTTAAACAAGAAGCGCTACATAATCGCATCGCATATGTGCCGCAAAAAGCCGTGATGTTCGACGGCAGCGTTTCGTATAATGTAGCCTACGGCGACAATGGTCGCGAAAAGACAAGCGATACGGCCGTAAAGAAAGCTATCAAGACCGCGCAGGCTCAGCACTTCGTGGAGAAAATGCCGGACAGCTACGACGCGCACATCGCGCAAGGCGGCACGAATATTTCTGGCGGACAGAAGCAGCGCCTCGCAATCGCACGCGCAATCGCACGTGACCCAGAAATCTATATTTTCGACGATAGCTTCTCTGCCCTCGACTTTAAAACCGACGCCGCGCTCCGCCACGAACTAAAGAAGCAGACTGGCGACGCGACGAATCTCATTGTCGCGCAGCGCATCGGGACGATCATGCATGCCGATAAAATTCTCGTGCTCGACGAAGGCAAATGCGTCGGCATGGGCACCCACCAAGAACTCATGAAGAATTGTCCAGTTTATCAGCAAATTGCATTGTCTCAGTTGACGGAAAAGGAGCTCAATGTTTAACGGCGGCAGAAAAAATCAGGCGGCAGAAAAGAGCAAAGATTTTGGCGCGTCGATTCGCAGGCTCTCGCGCGAGCTTCGCGGCGCGAAAATTCTCGTAATTCTCGCGATCGTTTTCTCAATTGGCGGCTCCGTATTTACGATTCTTGCACCAAACAAAATCGCGACTTTGACCGACGAGATTAGCAAAGGACTCTTTGGTCCAATCGACATCAATGCAGTGTGGGCGGCGGCAATTTTCATGATTTTGCTCTATGGCGGCGCGGCGCTCTTCGAACTCGCAGAAGGCCTCACAATGGCGCAGGCTTCGAACGGTTTCGCAAAAGAACTCCGCCGTCGCATTTCGCGCAAAATCAATCGCTTGCCACTCAAATTCTTCGACAATAATCAGACTGGTGATATTCTTTCGCGCGTCACGAACGATATCGACACGGTCGCGCAGAGTCTCGACAATTCCCTCGCGACTTTGACGAGCGAATCGTCCATCATGCTCGGCACAATTATCATGATGTTTATCACGAACTGGACAATGGCGCTCGTCGCAGTTGGCGCAAGCATTCTCGGTTTCATTGGCGTCGGCGCAATTCTCGGCAAATCACAGAAATATTTCGGCATGCGCCAAAAAGAACTCGGCAAACTCAACGCGCATATTGAAGAAATCTATTCGGGCCTGCTCGTCGTCAAAGCCTACAACGGCAAACGCGAGAGCGACAAAAAATTCGACCGGCTCAACAAGCGTGTCTACACGGCAAACTTGCGCAGTCAATTCTTGTCCGGTATCATGCCGCCAATCATGATTTTTATCGGCAACCTCGGCTATGTCGCAGTCTGCGTCACGGGCGCATTACTCGTCACGAACAATGCCATCACATTCGGCACAATCATGGCCTTTATCGTTTACGTCAGACTCTTCACTTCCCCACTTTCGCGTATTGCGCAATCAATGCCCAGCCTGCAGGCTGCGGCAGCCGCGAGCGACCGTGTATTTGATTTCCTAGACGAAGACGAGATGAGCGACCAAAAAGAAATCGAAACGCGCGTAGACAAAGACAAAATTCGCGGCGATATCGAGTTCGATCACGTGCGCTTTGGCTACAACGAAGACAAAACCATCATTAACGATTTTTCGGCCGAGGCAAAGGCCGGACAGAAAATCGCAATCGTTGGCCCAACCGGCGCCGGCAAAACTACGATGGTCAATCTCCTCATGAAATTCTACGAATTGCAGGACGGCGACATTCGCATCGACGGAATTTCGACGCGCCGCATGAAACGCGAAGACGTTCACTCGCTCTTCACGATGGTACTACAGGACACTTGGATGTTCGCCGGCACGCTGCGCGATAATATCGTCTACAACCGCAAGGGCGTGAGCGACGAAGAAATAATGAAAATTATGAAGACCGTCGGCCTTGAGCATTTCGTGAAGACTTTGCCGAAAGGTTTGTCGAGCGAAATAAGTGAGAGCGATTCGATTTCGGCTGGACAAAAGCAGCTCATCACGATCGCGCGCGGTATGGTCGAAGACGCACCGTTCCTCATCCTCGACGAAGCAACTTCGAATGTCGATACGCGCACGGAAGAGCTCGTCCAAAAAGCGATGGACAAACTCATGAAGGGCCGCACGTCATTCATCATCGCGCATAGACTTTCGACGATCAAAAATGCAGACCTCATTCTCGTCATGAATGAAGGCGACATTGTTGAGTCCGGTACGCACGACCAACTTATGAAACAAAAAGGCTTCTACGCCGAGCTGTATAACTCGCAATTTTCTCTGTAAAATCCATTCCGCTAGTGCTATAATATTAGGGACATGAAAATTTTGATGCTGGGCTGGGAGCTACCCCCTCACAACAGTGGCGGCCTCGGAGTAGCTTGTCTGAATCTTTCAAAATCCTTAGCCAAAATGGGTGCGGATATTGATTTTGTAGTCCCGTACGAAGCCGAGCATCACTTGGAATATATGAATGTTTTGTCTGCCTGCGAAATCGATCCATTGATTCGCTATGGCGGCGCTTATGAATCGAAAGAAATCGAAAAGAAGAAATTCCATCAAGCCAAAACGCAGCAGAATTTGTCGATTCGCGACATTCAGAAAAGCTACTGCGATTTTGTGAACAAATATCTCATGGATCACAAGCCGGAAGTTGTGCACGCGCATGACTGGCTGACATACGAAGCTGGTATTCTCGCGAAAAAGAACTTCGGCATTCCACTCGTCGCGCATGTCCACGCGACCGAATTCGATCGTGGCGGTCCGGACGGCGGCAATCCGCTCATCCGCCAAATCGAATACGAAGGTCTCGTTTGGGCAGATAAAATTATCGCCGTGAGCCACGCGACGAAAGACATGATTGTTGCGCATTACGGAATTCCGGCAGATAAAATCGACGTCGCCTACAATGGCTTCGACGTGCCAGACGATGACAGCTACCGTTTCGACGGTTCGAGCTACCAATATCTCGAAAACTTGAAGAAAAAAGGCTATACGATTGTTTCGACGGTTGGTCGTTTCACGTTGCAGAAAGGTCTCTTCCATCTCATGCGCGCCGCAGCACGTGCGATCAGTATCCATCCGAAAATGGTTTTCCTTTTTGCGGGCGACGGCGAACAAAAGGAACAGCTCATGCGCATGAGCGCAGACCTCGGCATCGCGAAGAATGTGATTTTCACTGGTTTCATTCGCGGCAAACAACTACGCGACATTTACAGCATCTCTGACATCTTCGTAATGTCTTCTGTTTCTGAACCATTCGGCCTCACCGCGCTCGAAGCAGCGCACCACGGCAACGCTCTTATCGTAACGAAGCAGTCCGGTGTCGGCGAAGTGCTGAATTCGATCGTGCGTTACGATTTCTGGGACGAAGACAAGCTTGCAAGTGCATTAGTGAACATTGCTGAAAGCCCTGCTCTCGAGGATTCCTTACGAGACGGCATCAAGCACGAATACGCGCGCATCTCTTGGGACGATGTTGCAGAAAAGTGCGTAGAAGTGTATGATGAAGTAAGGAAACATAAGAGGAATTGCTTCTAATTCTTCTTTAAAATAAGAGAGGTATTTTCAGTTTAATGCGGTCATTTGTCCTGTATTTCCATATGCATCAACCGTGGCGCCTAAAGCACTACAATATTTTTTCTGTCGACCACGATCATGACTATTGGACCGAGAAGGATTGGTATGCCGGCACGAACAACGAACGCATTTTCAAGAAGGTCGCGGACAAGTCCTACCGTCCGATGCTAAAGTTGCTCGAAAAATGCATCAAGAAATACCCTGGTTTTAAGTTCTCGCTTTCGATTACTGGCACTTTCCTTGACCAGGCCGAGAAATGGGCGCCAGACGTCATTGAGACTTTGCAGCGCCTCACGAAGACTGGCCGCGTCGAAATTGTGGCAGAGACTTATTACCATTCGCTCGCGTTCTTCTACGACCGCGAAGAGTTCGAGGCGCAAGTCAAGCAGCATCAGGAGCGCATCCACAAGCTCTTCGGTGTCCGCTCGCAAGTTTATCGTAATACCGAGCTTTCATATAATAACGACCTCGCGAAGTGGGCCGAAGAATTTGGCTTCAAAGGCATCCTCGCAGAAGGTTGGGACAAGATTCTCGAATGGCGCAGTCCAAACTTTGTTTATCGTCCGAGCGGCTGCAAGAAATTGAAACTCCTCATGAAGAATTACCGCCTGTCTGACGACATTGCATTCCGCTTCTCGGATAAGCATTGGAAAGAATGGCCGCTCACGGTCGACAAGTACATGAAGTGGGTCGAGACCGACACTTTGCGCGGACCGCTCATCAATCTCTTCATGGACTTCGAAACTTTCGGCGAAAACATTTGGGAAGACACCGGCATTTTCAAATTCTTCGAATGCCTCGTCGACCAATGGAGCAAAGACAGAGATAATAATTTCATGACCGTCAGCGAAGCCTGCGACAGCGCGGAACCGACGGCAGAGATTTCGATGCCATGGACGGTGACTTGGGCTGATACTGAGCGCGATTTGTCGGCATGGCTCGGCAACTCGATGCAGCACGAAGCGATGAAAGCCGTTTATGAATTGAAACCAGAAGTTCTATCGACTGGCGATCGCAAGCTCATCGAAGACTGGCGCAGGCTGCAGACTTCCGATCATCCATATTACATGTGCACAAAATACTTCAACGACGGAGACGTGCATGCCTATTTCTCGCCGTACGATTCACCATACGACGCATTCCTTTACTACATGAATTCCCTTCGCGATATACGCGGCCGCCTCGACGGTATCACAAGAGCAAAGAAATAATTAGAACTCAACGATATACGGATTCTGCGCCGTGCCTTCGCCTTTAATCCCAACCTTCGCGCCAGCTTTCAGTGAAACGGACGGGCGGAAGCTACTGATATCATTCGCGATTGCGCGCGTAAACATATAAGATGTCCCAACGACATGATAATCCGTACGCTGCTGGCTAGAAGCATTTGGCGTCATTGTCCAGTCGTAGCCACCACCAGCAAGATAAGTAGTGTCATAATAAGCATTTCTCATGCCGGCCATAGTGTACTCGTCGGCGGTAAGAAGGCCGACTTTATATCCGAGGCTACCGTTGCCATTGGCAGTGTCGCTCTTCGTGAACGCATCGCGTTTTAGTGGGCAATCAAGGCTCGGCGAGCTGAGGTGAGTGGTCGTCAATGTCCTATCATTACAGAAGATGGCATCTTCTAGTTCGTTTTCGCGATCGTCTAGACCAGAATTGACAAACCACGTTTCGATAACGGTCTTCGCGATAGAGTCGTAAGTGTTTTGGTAGGAGGCCTCTTTGAGCTCGTCAATATTGTCGTAACCGCCAAGTGGATAGTACTTGAAATAGTTCAGGTACGGAGTGTAATACCCAATATAATAGCCAATCTCCGAGGCATCACAAGAGGTCCTAGCATTCGTGCAAAAATAGAAGTAACCGTCATAAATATCCGACCGAATATCCTCAAATATGCCAGATATTGAGTGCCCCTCGCTAATATCAAGCGTATAAGTGTCGCCATCCCTAATGACGTTACTAGAGAACGTATATGGCACATTTTCTATGTCGTGTTTTTCGCCATATACTTTTTCGCCGTGCATGTAGCCGAGGTCGGCATACGTATATTCGCCGCTGTGGTCCTGGTCGTAGTAATTGATTGGGAACATATTGGAACTATAAGTCCCGTGATACACGGTGTAGCTGCCGGATATGACCGGTCGATTAAACTCGTTCGGGCATTGCTGCGTACCATTTACATTAGTTGGGGTGCCATAGTATGCTAATTTTACGCCGCCAGAGTAAGTCGTGCGAACCATTTTCCAACAGAAGTCAGCCCAAATAACATAGTTATCTGGAACTTCGCCGCGGAAATATGAGACGGTCTGACCTTTTTCAGTATATTCATTCACGCCGTTACAGTTCGAGATATTCGGATTGTCGTCAACTTTTGAGCCGCGACTCCAGTCCGGGTCGCATCGCTTAGCTTTCGAAGCAATCATGTCATGAAGGTCTGACTTTGCATCCTTGTGCTCGGCCTCAACGGTCTGGGCAACCATTTTGAGATTGTAGCGCTTGCCAGCATACGCCTTGTCCGCGCCAGAATCGTAGTCTAGATTCGCATCGCAGTTCAGAGTGACGCCAGAAATCAAGGAAGTCGTAGTTTCACCTGGCGCTAAATCATTTTCATAGTAATAATACAGGCCGTCTTTGACCCAGCCAGAGTTTTCGGTATAGTTAATCAGTGCCATCGTGAGGCCGGAATTAGCAGAAACGAGTGGCATTTCTCTATCGCTAGAATCGAGCCATTGCTCCTCAAGTCGTACGCGAACGGAAACTGGCCCGGACGAGCTCGAGTCGTTCGTTACAGTCAGGGTTTTGTCAATGGTTTGACAGGTAATCCAATTCGTTGGCGCTTCAAAGTCCTCGGTATAGAGCGTCTTATACGCCGCGACGTTAAATTGGTTCATCATCACTGAGCCGTCTCGGCTTAAGGCGACGGTCATGCCCACTACGCCAAGCAAAACCGCGGGAACAATAATAGCAGGAATGCTTTTCGCCTTGAATCGAAAATGGTTTTTGTTTTTCATTTTTGACCTTTTTATAAACCAGTTATGGTTATTTTAACAGATACGGGCGGTTTTTGTCAAGGTGTTACGCGAGCTTAGCTAAGCACTCTGCAGTCAAAACAATATCTTCGACGGTTGAGCCACGCGAAAGATCGGAGACTGGTTTTTTGAAGCCGAGAAGGATTGGACCAGCAATATGAGCACCAGCAAACTGCTCGAGGGATTTGGCAAGGATATTCCCTGCGTTGATGTCTGGAACGATCAAAACATTTGCCTGGCCAGCAACTGGTGAGCCGCCATGGGCAGCAGATTTCTTTTCGCCGATGCGCGCATTCACGGCAGCGTCAAGCTGCATCTCGCCATCAACGACGATGTCTGGGCGCTTAGCACGAACACTGTCCAGGGCCTCATGAATTTTATCGAGCGACGGATCGTTTGTGCCCGAACCGAAAGTCGAGAAGCTAAGCATCGCAACGCGCGGTTCGTCGTCAAGAATCTTTGCGGCAGCATCATTCACGAGCTCCACGATTTCGGCTAGTTGAACAGCAGTTGGGTTTTTGCAAGTAGCGCAATCCGAAAGAATGTAGCGGCGGCCGTCCGGCAAGTAGGCGACGCAAATACTAGTGAAAACATGGTAGCCATCAAGCATGCCGAACACTTCGCGCACGCCAAGAATTACATCGCGCGTCGAGAAGTCGATGCCGGCAATAACCGCATCCGCTTCGCCATTCTGCACTTTCTGCGCAGCAGCAATCATGTCGCTCGCTTCGAGAATCGGTTCGACGGTGCCTGCCATTTTTGCGGCAGCAGCTTGGATATACTCATTATTAGCTTCAGGAAAAACAATCTTCTTCATACTCTCATTATATACCGCGGAGAGTATCGATGAGTTCACTTGTGTTTAATTCCTTCGAGAAGTCGAGACCGAGCGACTTGAATTGCTCTTCGTAGCGTTCCTTCAGACCATTCAATTCGCCAATCTTATCGTCGAACACACTGTCTGGACAAACCGAAATGCAGGTTGCGGCCGTGTCGACAATTTCGCGCGCATCTTTTGCGAAGTTGCTCAGGTTCTCGCGGACATCTTTGAAATCTTCGAGCTCAATTTTCTCGAGCGCTAGGCCAAGATCCTCGAGCGTGTGAGATACGCGATAGAGACCGGCCGCGTCGACTTCTGCGCCGCCAAGATTATGGAGCTCAGACGTTACCGCCGTGAGCGCCGCGCGGAGTTCGAGTAAAATGTCGATTTTTTCGGAGTTGTCGCGGAGCGCATCGCGATAATTTTCAAGCGACTGCAAAACATCAGAACGATGATTCTTCATATAATCGTTGCGGCGGTATTCGCTCAAAGTCTGGTCGAAGCGAGAAACGCCTTCGGAGTATAGAGTCTTGTTCCCGCTCGTGAAGGAAGCCGAGATTAGGCCAAGCTCGACCGAAATTGTCTCGGACTGCTCGCGCGCCTCAGCAAAATCATGATGATCTTTGGCGAAGAACAACAAGAACACTTCCGCACCTGCGAGAATCGGCGCAATCGTAAAGGCGATGGTTGCTATAATGCGCTGGCGTTTCATTTGCGAACTCCTTTCAAGACATTATTCAGCATGTTCGCATAGGTCGTACGGCCTTCCGGGTTGAGGTGGATATGGTCGGCATACATGAGCGACCAGTTATTGTGCGCGATTGACCACCAGTCGGCAAGATAAACATTCTGATGCGAATCGGCGAAGGCCTTCAAGGCGGCGTTCTGTTTTTCGCGCGGCTGGAGCGGACCGGCATAGGCGGTAATGAGCACGAAATTATGGTCATGCCCTGCGACGTTTACGATGTCGCGCAAAGTCAGTTCGGTGATATTGCGCTCATTCGTGGCGAGACTAATCACAATGGTTTTTGCGAGGCGACCGCTTGCAGCATAGCCCGCAATAAGACCGGTAGCGGTCTCGATACCGCGCGACTCTTTGGCGTCAACATACGATTTCGAAATCGTCGATTCGATAGCGGTTTTAGCGCCGAGCGTGACGGAGTCCCCGATTACTAATACGTCGGCATCGTTCGCAGACGTAACGGTCACAACAGAATTCGGATCGATTTCCGGCTTCGTGGTTTTTGCGAGTTCAAATTTTTCTGAAAGAGTCTTCGTTGTTTGCTCGAGGAGCTGAGAGGCTTTTAAGTAATCCGTATTTTCCGATGCGGTCGAAATAACGGATTCAGTTTTTTGGTCAGCGTTCTGGCTGAGCTGTTCCGCAATGCTCGAAACGCGCGGCGCACGGACGAGCGTGATAGTCGAGGTCGCGACGAGCGCGAGTGCGGCGACCGCATAGCCGATGCGCACTGCGAGCGGTTGGCGCTTAATCTTGCGACGTAGGTTTTTGATGCGTAGAACGTTATAAATAACCGACGCGAGAATAATACTTAGGCCGACATTAACGACAGCATAGCCCCACTCCTCGGTATCTGGCGTGAGAATTTGCGGCAAAAGAATATAGAGCGGCCAGTGAAAGAGATAAATACCATAGGCGAGGCTGCCAGTGCTTTCGATAATGCGAACGAGGTTATTGGTTTTATGGCGTTCGCGAATATTGCGCTGCAACTTAATAACGCAAGCAATAATAATGAGCGTCACAATCGTGACGGCATGCAAGCCGAGCATGAATGTAAGCGGATTGTCATAATGAAGGACGAACGAAAGCGCGAGAACAACGCCGAGGCTTGCGAACATCGCGATTGCCGCAAGGCGCTTGGTCGTGCGCGGCGGACGCGGGAAAAGTTGGCTAAAGACCGCAAAGGCGGCACCGAAGCAGAAAGCGGTCATGTGCGAATCGAGCGCGAAGTAGGCGCGATCCGGCATGCCAAAAATCCCGCCGTAGAAGAACATCAGAATCCAGGAAATAATGCCGAGCACGATCATCGAAACGCCGAAAGTCTTCAGGGCTTTCTTGCGATTCTTGATGAGCGCGAGAAAGAGCTTCATGACGAGCGGAACGATGAGGTAGAATTGGAAAATTAGCGCGAGAAACCAAGTGTGCTCGAACACATTTGGAAGATACGAGTTTTCGTATGCGCCGCCCGAAAACAGCTCAAAGAAATTCGTCGTGAAAGTCAGGGCGCCGAGGGTATTCGTGCGTGCGCCAGTCATAATATCTGGATTCACCATGAGCCCAAAAGCGAGCGTCAAAAGGACACAAAAAAGTAAGGTCGGATACAAACGTTTCAAACGACCGAGGATGAAGGCGCCGTATTTAAACCCACCTTCAGACAGGACATTTTGGACCAACTTGCCGGCAATAAGAAAACCGGATAGACAGAAGAAAATTTCAACCGCAATGAAGCCGCCTGGAAGAATATTTCGGAAAAGATGATAAACAACAATCAGCGCGATTGCAAAAAATCTGAGCGAATTGATGCCTACCAACTTCTTCATACTTTTTTATCATAGCAAGATTAATAACAGATTAAAAACTTGAGCGCAATAGAGATGATACAATAGTTTTATGGAACAGTCATTTTTCTTTTATGACCTAGAAACTTCGGGGCTTAGTCCGCGTGTTGACCGCATTATGCAGTTTGCCGGACAGCGCACGAACATGAATCTTGAACCAATTGGCGAACCGGTGAATCTGCTCATCAAGCTCGCCGATGATACCCTACCTAGCCCGTACGCCATCATGGTAACCGGCATCACGCCGCAAAGCACGCAGCTCGATGGCCTAACGGAAGCCGAATTCTGCAAATACGTGCTCGAGGAGATTTTTACGCCCGGGACGATCGCGGTCGGCTATAACTCGGTGCGTTTTGACGACGAACACATGCGCTACTGCTTCTGGCGCAATTTCCGCGATCCGTACGAATGGCAATGGAAAGACGAGCGCAGCAAGTGGGATTTGCTCGATGTCGTTCGTATGACGCGCGCACTCAGGCCGGAAGGCATCGAGTGGCCAGTGACCGATGACGGTAAGGCGACGAACCGCCTTGAACTCATCACTAAAATGAATGGCATCTCGCACGAGAATGCTCACGACGCACTCGCCGATGTCAATGCATTAATTGACGTAACGCGGCTGATCCGCGATAAGCAGCCTTCGCTTTACGAATATCTCCTAAAAATGCGCGGCAAGAAGGCCGTTCAACAGCTCGTAAATCTCGAAAAGCCAACGCCGTTTGTTTATAGCTGCGGGCAATATTCGAGCACGCATAATAAAACTTCTGTTGCTTATCCAATTGCGCCCGCAAAGAATGGCAACGTACTCGTATTTGACCTGCGCATTAATCTCGACGAATTACTCGCCGAGGAGGAACCGAAATTCTTCCCGACTGTAAAGGAGCTAAAATACAACCACTGCCCGGCCGTGGCGCCGCTTGGCGTGCTGAGCCAAGGAGGTGGTTGGGAAAAAATCGGCCTGACCGAAGAAGTTATCAAGAAGAACCTCGATTCCCTGCTCGCCCATCCGGACTTCATCGAACGTATGCGCAGCGAAAACGAGGCGAAACCAGAATTTCCAGAGTCCGCCGACAGCGAAAGCGCGCTATATGACGGCTTTCTCGACACGCAAGACAAGACGAAATGTCTCGCCGTAGCCCGCGCCACCGCAAACCAGCTTGCCGATTTTCATCCAGATTTCGTCGATTCGCGTTTGCCGGAATTATTGCTTCACTATAAGGCGCGAAACTTCGCTAATTCCCTTTCCGAATCGGAAAGCAAACAATGGGAAGAATACCGTGTGGCCCGCATCAAAGCGCACGCCAACGATTACATCCGCGCAATCCAGGAACTCGCCGAAGCCGGCAAAGATCCGTATCTCCTCGAAGAGTTGCAGCTCTGGTATCAGTCGCTTTTGCCATACTAAACAAAATATGCGCCAACCGACTGACGCATATTTTTTATTCGCTTTTAGCTAGCTGCGCTTGCGGTGAATGACGGCGAATACGGCTCCGGCGGTAATGCTGCCAGTAAGAATGGCAACATACTTCACGATCTCATCGAGTGTCTTTGGCGTGTCTGGTTGCGGTTCTGGTTGTGGGGTTGGGGTCGGTTCTGGCTGCGGTTCCGGTTCTGGTTCTGGGTCCGGCGTTGGATCTGGGGTTGGATCTGGTTCGCGTTCGCGCTCAGCATCACGTGGGTCGACGTTAGTGTTAGCGAGGTAAGTAGTGTATTTGTCTGTATGCTTAAGATCGACCGTGAGAACTGCTGGATCATCAGTTGCTGGGCGAATAAGATATGCGAGATTTGCGAAGTTCTGGTTCGTAAGGTCTAGTTCGTCCATTGGGACTGGAGTATCCCAGATTGTACCAAAGGCTTCGTTCTCAGCAATAGTCTCGGCCATATGCTCGAAGTTGAGGCCCTTGCCAGCACGGGCATAGGCATTGCCATCGAATTCTTGCCAGCTATCGGATTCGAGGATGATGCCATCGCGGCGCATTGCGTAGACGACGAGATCAGATTTATCGAAATCGGTATCGTCTTCTTGGAGAAGGACGGTTGGATGGTTGCTCGTCAGATAGAGCACCTCGTCGAGTGGGTAGAACTTGCCGGCGAAGTCTGCGCGTTGTTCGCTTGCGGCATAGTCTTCAGTCTTTGCCGTAGAGTAGGCATAGATGTCTGTCGTCTCTGGAATGGTTGGACCGACGACGACTGGGATTGGACCACGAGTTGGTGGAGTGTAGCCATCAAGGCTCTGGTCCTGGATGATGGTATCGCCCCAGATGAAGATACGCTTCAGATTGTTGTCGCGAGCAAATGCTGCGTTCTTAATGTCTGTAATCTTGTAGTCTACCCGAGCTTCTTCAAGGAGCTCGTCGTTGTAGAAGGTGTACTCTGGGATGGTGGCGCCGCTGAAGTTACGAGGGACGGTGACCTTCTTGAGCTTTGACATGTTAGCGAAGGAGTGGCCTGGGGTGGCATCGAACTTCGCTGCTGTGAGGTCGAACTTAGTCGAGGAATCGCCGAGCTCGGTGAAGCCGGTGCCGGAGAAGGCATTGGAGCCCACTGTGATCGTTTCGTTCTTTATCGATGGGGAGAATTTAATTGTGTCGAGCTTTTCATCGTTCACGAAGGCCTCCTCACCAATCATACGAATAGCAGAGTTGCTACTCATGTCTACGGTCTTGAGATTCGTACAGCTATCGAAGGCGCCGTAGGAGATGCCCGGGAGATTATTAACGACCGCCTCGTTCATATCCATGTTCCAGAATTCCTGATTCAGAGGCAAAGCAGGGTCGTTCGCGAGGGCCGGGAGCATACTAGAGTCGATGACGAGTTTATCTAGGCTAGATCCCCAGAGGAACTGATGAACGAGTTGATCGTCCGTGTCGTCGTAGGTGAGTGCCGGCTTAATAGTGACAGTGCCGTAGTGGACGTCCTGGCTTCCGGCGTTAAAGGCGGATTTACCAATATGCTCAACGGTTGCCGGGATAGTGAGATCGTCTGCCATATTTGCATCATAGAATGCAGCTTCGTTGATGGATTTGACGCCTTCTGGGAGAACTTCCGTAATCTTGCCGGTTGCACTTTGGAAGGCAGCACGGTCAATGGTCTTCGTCGTTGCAGGAAGTTCAAATTCGTTCTCGATCACGGCATCATGGAAGGCGCCTTCATTGATGGTCTTGACGCCATTTGGAAGGATCAACGTCCCAATGTTTGCCTGATTGAAGGCATATGGCTGCTCGGTAATCTTGGTCCAGCTGGTTGCACCCATGTCTACTGTGCCGAAGCTGAGGCCGGAGAAGATACCGGTAGTACCGTCGAGCTCAGTGACGTTTTTGTCTGTGAAGATGAGGGAGCCGTAGGCAAGGCCAGAGTCGAGCTGGTCGCCTGTCTCAGTTCTGTAATATGGCCAAGAATCCGTTTCCACTCGGTAGGACATATTTTTGCCGAAGATAGAGAAGAAGGTTTCATACGGCCCGAGATAGCTTTGCGGAGTGAAGCTGCGATAAAGCTCAATGCCAATCATTACGTGTGCAGGAACTATGCCATTATCTGCATAATTAATTAACGATTGCGGATAGTATTGATATGTGTCCGGCCTCGTTTCTTCGGTAGCGACGAGCGTTGCAAAGTCTGCATCGATTGTAATATCACGTAGGGTTGGGATATCACTAAATGTGCCGCTGTGGAGCCACTCGACGGTGCTCGGAATATATACGTCGCGGAGGCTGGTTCTTTGGAAGGCGCTAGAATATACGCGCCTTAGGTTCGGAGCGTTTAGGTCGGCAGTCAGGTTCTTGTCGCCGTAGAAGGCGTTAGCGCCAATGAATTCTAGGCTCGCTGGAAGCTTGGTGATGATGATTGAGTTATCCGGCGAACAGCCCTGACCGGTGCACTGGAAAGCGCCGTCACCGATGATTTTTAGCGTATTCGGGAGAATGACCTCTTTTTCGATGGTGTTTTCGGCGAAGGCCATAGTACCGATTACCTCAAGGTTGCTTGGTAGGATTAATTCATTAACCTTTGCGTGATGGAAACCGTACGGATGGAACACCTTCCAAGGCGTAGCGCTGAAGTCGACCTTTTGGGCGTTCATATAGTTGAAGGTTGCGCCGTTATTAGACGAACCGAAGCTTTGGCCGTTAATGTTGTAGATACCTTCGCCGCTCATAGTGCTCGAGTAAGAGAAGTTTGGCTCATGAACTGCCTTCTCAGTAAAGGTGATAGTGCCGAATTTGACGACCGTCTCGTTATTGTAGTCGCAGCTTAAGTTCCATTCTGCACAGCCTGCATCGCTCGGGTTGTAGTTGGAAGTATCGCCAAACGAGCCGTGGAACTCGCTAGAGTAATAGTTGTTCCAACCGCTTAGGGTGTTATCAAGTAGGGTCTTTGACCAAATGATCATATTGTCTGGATCGTATACGTCTAGGTCGAACGTGATGTCTCTGAGGCCGAAACAATCATGGAAAACGCCCCAGCCCATGTACTCAAGACTGTCGTGGAGGTAAACGTTTCTGACGAGAGTTCCGCTAAATGCGCCGTCGCCGAGGAACTTTAGGTTCGGAAGGTCGATGTCGTTTTCGAGAGTGTACATTTGCTTGAATGCGCCTTGGCCGATAAATTCGAGGGAAGTAGGAAGGTTTACTTCCATCCCTGGGTAAAATGCGGATCCGAACGCAAGTGTGCCGACGCCCTTTAAGGTGCTGGGTAGGGAGATTTTCTCGATAGGCCTTGCTGCTTTGGCCTCGTAGTTGTCGCATTCGGCGCTGCTTCTGCTGCAGTTGTTTACGACTCCTGCTGCATAAAATGCGGCGCTACCTGGGTCGCGTTGCGTGTCGATGAAAGCGGAGCCGCCAATATATTCATAACCTTCGCCAACGGTAATTCTCTTTAAGTTATGCAAGCTATCGAAATAGGCCGGGGCGATAACATTTTTCATTTCGTCTGGTTTGATCCAGCGTTTTTCTGTTTCGATGGCCTGGTTGTCGCAACCGATCTTGCCATACCAATAGTTGATGTTGCCGTCCGTGTATCCGACGCCGCAGTTGTAGCGAGGATAAACCCTTTCTGAATGATAATTCTGGTCCTGGTCGTAGTGGAAGGCATAATCTTCCATAGTGACGTGAGTTGCGCTAACTTGTTCGTCAGCGGCATATGGGGCGAGAACGACGACTTCTTCGATTGTGCTTTCTGGTTCGTTTTCAGTGCCGTATGTGCTGTAAGCGCCATCAAGCACGATGGCGAGCGCATGGGTAGTGCCACTCGTCATCGTATCGTAGGCGACGGTGACTTTTTTCATGTGGCCGTTGCCTTTGAATACTTGAGCCTGCAAATAATTGATAGACTTTGGAAGGTATAGCTCGACAATATCGTTGTCTTTGAAGGCACGATAATCGAGGCGTTCGACGCCAGTGAGGTCTATAGATTCTAGGCGAGATCCTTCGAAAGCGCGGGCCTTAATGCGCTTGATGCCGTGGGCGCCGAAGTCAAAGCTAGTGAGGTCGGTGCCGGCGAAGGTGTCCTCAACGATAGTGTCGACGCCGTCGCCAAACGTAATGCTTTCGATGTTCTGGCAATCCTTGAAGATACCGGCGCCAATATTATTCGAATTAATCGTGACGTTTTTGACGTTCGACCCACGGAAAATGAAGCTACCGGCGAACTTTTCGTCAACGGTTACGCTCGTATTCTCAGCGTTGAGCGTGGTATTTGCGAATGCGTTCCAACCGATGTAGTTGAAGTTGCTAGAAACGAAATTCGTGAGCTTGAGCTTGTAGCCGGCGAATGCGCCGCCAGAGCGTGCGTTTTGATTGATAACGTCTGGATAATAATAGCTCTCGTATTTAACGAAGCATGGGTATGTGGCATACATGGTCGGGTTAACCCAGTAAGTGTATTCTCCTAGTGCGTAGCAGCCAGATTTTTGAACGCCTTGTTGCATGGTTGGAGCGTAGGCAATCTGCTCCTCTTCGGACATGTTGTCCCAGCCAGAAACGATATCTTCGACATTATCTACCCACTTGCCTTCGTGAATGCGGCAATAATAATAGCCGTCGCCCTCGTCATCGAGGTCGCAATATGGAATCCAGACTCTTTTATTTAGCGTATCGCCGATAACCATCTCCGGGCCGAATTTGAGTTCGGTTTCGACGTCTGGGTCAATGATTGGCTGGACGCCAAGGATTTGGATCTTGTTTGTATTCGTCATGTCGAGGACGGTCGTGTTAGCCGTTGCGGTGCGGCGAGCTGGAGAGGGGGAGTAGTTTGCATCCTGTGCGGTCTGGTCAGCGTCCATGAGGAAGTAGGTGTTGAGGTCAGCTGAAACGCCAGGGATATTGCTCTTCAGCCAATCGAGGGAAGGAACCGTAACGGTCGTTGCGGTTGGGGTCTTGTCATAGAATTTGATCTGTAAATCATTGCCGGTTAGAACATATTCCCAGCGGGCGTCGCCATTCTCGACGATGCCTGCGGTATCAGCAAAAACTGAACTACCACCGAATGTGGTGAATAATGCGCTAGCTAGGAACGCACAAAAAGCAACAAAGACCCATTTGTTGCATGTTTTTATTTTGGACATGACCTCTCCCGTTTGTATTTTGACCCTTTTCCCTAGTAAAGCATAAGCATTTCGAAATTGCAAGTTTTTTGCATGAAAAAGGCCGACATTTCTGTCGACCTTTTCAATCACCTTTTCTCCGTGCGCATACGCATGGAGTGACGCAGTTTTACCTGCATCTTGTCTACGCCCCTAACAATCGATGACGCTACAAAGTGAAATACAGATACGACGCCACGACGGCTATAAGCCTTGACGACGAATCCATTTTCTTTGCAACGCTCTTGAATTGTCAGAGTTGTTGACCAAGTGCCGAGCCACATAAGCCCGACCATTAACAATACCGTGGCCACTATAACAATAGCAACGGCCACTACGGCCCATCCATGTGACGCTGCGTCATTCTTGCCGAGATATAAACCTCGAATAGCAGCGTAAATGGCGCGGAAGTAGCGATCCGCAAAAGCCTTTCCGAACATCGTTGTGGTAATAGCTATATAGATACAGCTAAAAAACGCGTTTGGAGTATAGATCGCGAATTTGCTATTAGTCGGCAAGTCTGTCTCATAATAGCCTGATTCCCCGAGAAAATACTTCGCTACATACGAGCGTATGTAGGGCAGTCTTGTCTCCTTCTTTGTCGGCATCAATCTGGTGCCGAAGGTCCCGATGAACGATGCTCCTAACAGAAACACCGCCCAAATTGCGAATAATACAGTTTTGTTGTCAACAACAATAGTCATTGCAGACACCCCCTTTATTGGTGATTTTTAGGATCGTGGAAGTGCCTAAAAGGCACTCACAAGTTCATTATATCACAAAAGCACAAAAAAGTCAATAGAGCTTACGGTTTTCTCCCCTGTTATCGGATAATATATGGGTTGATTTTTTGGCCCGTGCCGGAGACGACCTCGGCGCCCGCCTTTAGGGTAACCACCGGGCGAACTGCCCCTAGAGTCATCATGCCATTTCCGCCCCAAATCCAAGTCGTCCAGCCGAAGCCCTGCATCTTGTTGTCGCCACCTTGGGTATCGAGCGACATTGCCCAAGAGAACTGGCCAGTATAGAGGTAATTACGGTCGCTTTCCTCTTCCCAGCCGATACCTGCTAAAGTGAGTTCGTCGCCGGTGACGAGGCCGACTTTGTGGGTGAGCTTGGCGTTGCCGTTGACAGTATCCTCTTTCGTGAAGGCATCGTTTTTGTTCGGGCAGTCGAGGCGGAGGCCGTCTTTGCTACCGGTCTCCGAGACGTCGACCGCGATGCGACCATACGCGCCAGTGAGGTTATAATAGACGCCCCTAGTGAAGACATGATCTGTATTGAAGACGCCAATGTCGGTAGTCTTTCCCTTCAGGAAGCCGGCATAATAGCTGCGGTCATTGCAATAAACCGCGTCGTCGAGCTCGTCGTCGTCGAGGCCTTTGGCTTCGAACCAGGCGTCAATAGTGGATTTGATGACCGAATCGTTGGTGTTAGTATCCATCGCCGCCTTCATTTGCTCGAAATTAGTTCCACCGGTGAGGGCGAAAGCGTATTTTTCTGGCCCGTTGACATAGTCGAGATAGTAAACTGTGGAGCAAGTTGCACTGCTCGAGAGACAAGTATAGTGGTGGTCCTGAGCGATGGAGCTAAGCTGCGAGTTCCAATCCGTGAGCGTGAGTGTATTTGTCAGAGTATAGTTGCCAGAATCATAGGAGACATCATTGCCAAAAACATATCCATTGACGGCCGGCTCAACACGTTCGGCGACGTAGCGCGTGCCGTACATATAACCGCCATCCGCAGGCGAATTTTGGTTGTTATTAAATCTAAAAGTATTGGCGCCATTCAGCGAAATCTGCGCGGCGGTGCCGGTGGCGAGACATTGCTGTTTGCCGTCAACTGTGGTTGGCTCGCCGTTATAAATAATCTTTGTGCCGCCAGTATAGGTGGTGCGGACAATCTTCCAGCAGAGGCCGCTCCAAATGACATTATTATTGTCGATTTGGCCGCGATAATAATAGATCGTCTGGCCTTTTTCAGTCATGCGGTTAATGCCATTGCCGTTCTTTAGATAAAGATTGTCAGAATCAATGGCTGGACGGCGGAAGTCGATGTCGTAGTCTGGGTTGACCTGGTCCTCGACGTCGCCGGCGATGGTCTCTTTCCATTCGTCCGTAGCGTCGGCCTGGATGGTCTCGGCCGTAATCTTTAGGTGGTATTTCGCGCCCTCATATTCGTCGGCCGGTTTTTCACAAACCGTACCTGCGGCAGTCGTGCGGCAGACGTTGACTTTGCCAAAGTTCGCATCGCAGCTAAGCTTCACTGATTTGAAGAGCGAACTAGTAGTCACGCCAGGAGCCAGCGAAGTCTTGTAGTAATAATATCCGTCTTCCTTTAGCTCCCAATCGTCTTCGTTCTGGAAGATAATGGTCGCGAGGCGTACACCGTCTTTTTCGAGCGGTAGCGTAGTTGTATCGGCGCGATTTCGCCAGTATTCATCATACTTGAGGCGCACTACAATATCAGAGTCTCCTTCGTTTTTGACCGTAAACAGCTTTTCGGTTTCGTCGCATGGTTTCCAATCATCTGGACTAATGAATTCTTCGGCCGAAACCACGCGATACTTCGCCATCGTAAAGGTATTGGCAAGATGTGCGTCATTCGCATTGTAAGCGACCGTAAAGCAAATCGCCGCCGCAGCTAATAATAGCCCGACGACGAGAAGTGGTTTTTTATTGATTTGCTTTTTATTGCTGAGCACGGAGAGAGCCACCCATGAATTCGCTATAGAGCGTTTCGAGCTCGTCGGAAACCTCGAGAGCTTCCGGCTTTTCGACTAGCATAACGACAAATTTGAGCGGAGAGTTGGCAGGGATATCATTCTGTTCCTGAGCGCCGTAGCCGAGCACGGATGGGATGGTAATTTCGCGGACACCACCAATGTGCATGCCCTCGATACCCTCAATCCAGCCCTGAATCATATTGGACGAACCAATAAGCGGATCATTCAATGCGGTTGGGTCATCCTTGCTATTGTAGGACGAGTCGAAAATCTTCTCATCAGATAGCCAGCCAATGTAATAGGCGGCGTAGTTGGTGTCGAGACTCGAGATCTCTTCCTTTTTCTCGTCTGCGTATTCGTAGGTGATTTCCCTGCCCTCGCCGACAACGATGTCGCGAGTCTCGAGCGAAGTAGCGGCGGCAGCGTTGAAAGCCTTTACCTCAGTGCGATAGCCCTTGAACTGCTCAAAATACTGCTCCGAGAGCTTCTTTGCGCGGTCGGACTTGCGGCTCTGATAATCATTATAGAGCTCAGCGAATCTGTTCATGCGGTTATTGACGTTCGTGGACTGAGTTTCGCTGTTCTCGAAATTTAGCACGATGCCGACATAGAGGGCGAAAGTGCTAGCGAGCATGAAAACTGCAATCGCTGCAATGATGATGCGCTGTTTTGGTGACGTTTTTCTATCTTCGTTTACAATCATATTACCTCCGTTATTGCCACCCTACTAAATAGATTCTAACTTATCCATTATATCTTGAATTTCGTTTTTTGTCAGAGTTTTATCTGGGTGAGCGAATTCAAGATGGAAGCTGATATTCTTCGTGTCGGCGCCGTCGGCCTGGTAAATCGAGACTGGGCTGAGCTTATAGATGTAATCCTTCAAGGCGTCGCGAATCTTGCTGTCGAGTGCCGCATAGGCGGTGTCGCCAGCGACCGTGAGCGTCAAATCGCGAGAGACCGATGGGTAGTTGCTGAGGCGGAAAGTCTTCGCCGCTGCGCCGCGCGCGAGGGCGAGAAGCGCCGTGAGATCGAGTTCAAATGCTGCGATGCCGCGCGAAAGCTTGAAGCTCTTTGCGACCGAGCCCTTAATCTCGCCGATATAGCCGATGGTCATATTGCCAGCGATAATAGCGGCAGAGCGCTTTGGCTCATAGTAGCTGTTGGTTGCGCTATTCGTGAATTTGGCGAGTTCAAACTTCGCGCCGAGCACCTCGAGCAAATTCTCAAGATACTTCTTCGCAAGGTAGTAATTGCTCTGCTCTTTATTGCTCACAAAGACGAAGCCGAGCTGCGGAAGCCCCTGCGGAGTCTTGTCGTCGTCGAAGCCGAGATTCTTTGGATAGACCTGGTTCATTTCGTAGAGCGCGAAGCGGTCGTAGCCGGCGCGGAGATTGCCGTAGCTCTTATCGAGAAGGCTAGGCACGATGCTCTGGCGAATGTACTGGAGATCTGGCGAAATGGAATTCACAATCTTATAGGCGTTATCTGGCTTCTGACCAACCTTTTCCATGAGGTCGCCGTGGACGAAGCTGTAAGTCAAAACCTCGTTGGCGCCACGCGCGGAAAGGATGTTGCGGATCTGAGTCTTCAGGGCGAAGAGCGGATTCGGATCGGCAGTGGCATGAAGCGGAAGAACCGGCTTGATATTGTCGAAACCGGTAAGGCGGCCGACTTCCTCGATGATATCTTCAGCGATATGGATATCGGTGCGCCAGAATGGTGCAGTAACCGAGATATTGTCGCCATCGAGCTCGACGGCAAATTCGACATTTTCAAGAATCGTCTTCACGTCCTTGCCCGAGAAATCCGAGCCGAGAAGGCCGTTGATTTGTGCGAGCGTGACGTCGACAACGATTGGCTCTGGAGTTTCTTTCTGAGTATCGAAAGCTGCGAGCGGCTTGAAGTAAGCCTGAAGATCACGAGCGCAACGAAGTGCGACCGGCAAAGTCTGGCCGGCTGGCTGACCCTTCGTGAAGCGCGTGATGGCCTCGGAGAAAATGCCGTGCGCCATCTGCGTCTTGCGGAGATTATAAAGGCTGAAGGTTGCGGATTCGAGAATAATGCGCTTCGTGTTTTCGTCGATAGCGGTGCTCTTGCCGCCCATTGCGCCAGCAAGCGCAACTGGAACGTTATTGCTCGTAATTACGATGTCGTCTGGGGTGAGTTCGACCGTCGTACCGTCGAGAAGTTCGAGCTTTTCGCCCTTCTTTGCAGCGCGAACGATAATCTTCGGCGAATCGGTGCCGCCGACTGCGACGAATTTGTCGTAATCAAAGGCATGAAGTGGCTGGCCATAAGTAAGCATGCAGAGATTCGTAGCGTCGACAACTGGATCGATTGGGCGCATGCCAGCGCGCGCGAGGAGCGTAGCGCCAGTCGAAATCGTCTTTGGATATTCGGCGCCGGTCGATTCGAGCACGAGCGCAGTGTAGCGTGGGCAGAGTTTTTCGTCGATCTCGATGTCGAGCTTTACGCTCTTGTCATTCTCGAAATCCTGCTTGCCATCAAGATACCAGTCTGGCGAAGTGAACTTCTGGCCAAGGATGCCGGCAACTTCGCGGCGGAAACCGAGAATACCAAAGGTATCTGGGCGATGGGTGAGGGATTTGTTTTCAATATCGAGAATCTTGTCGGATAGGTTGAAGATGTCTGCGAATGGTTTGCCCGGTTCAGCGACAGAGCTATCGAGCTCGATGATGCCAGTATGATCATCGCCAAGGTCAACTTCGTCGGCGCCGGCCATCATGCCATAGGAATCATACTTGCCGAGCATCTTGCGCATGCCGATCTTGAATGGCTCGTCAGTGCCAAAGGTGGCTGGAACGATTGCGCCTGGAGCGACCCAAGCAGCAAACATGCCTTCATGAACATTTGGCGCGCCGCACATAACTTGGACATAACCGTCAGAATCGCGTTCAACGTCTTCGGCCTTGCCGCCATCGTCGATCTTGCAGAGGCTGAGGTGAGTATCTGGGATTTTCTCGCAGTACTTTACCTGAACTGCATAAACTTTGTCGTATTTGTGGGTATTATCGATAACTCCCTCGACTTCGACGAGTCGAGCACCAATGAGCTTTACGAGTTCGTCGTCAGAAATAGTGATTTTGTCGAGGCCTTGTTTTAGCCAATTGAGAGAAACTAACATGCGAACTCCTTTAGAAAATCCAGTTTTGCCGATTCGAGATAGCGAATGTCGTTGAGTTGGTAGCGAAGCATGATGAGACGATCAATACCGCCGCCCCATGCGAAGCCCTGGTACTTGGTCGGGTCGATGCCCGCAGCCTTCAAAACATTCGGATGGATCATGCCGCAACCAAGCATCTCAAGCCAACCATCGCCCTTGCCACCGAGGGAGGCGGGTTTTTCGATGAGAAATTCGAGACTTGGTTCGGTGAATGGGAAGTAGCCTGGCTGAGTCTTGATGTTCAGCTTCTGGCCGTAGTATTTTTCAAAGAATTCGCGCAAGATTGCGAGCATGTTGCCGAGCGTGCAGTCCTCGGAAACATAAACACCCTCGCACTGATAGAAAGTGTGCTCGTGGGTGGCGTCGATATCTTCGTTGCGATAAACGCGGCCCGGGACGGCGACGGCAATTGCCTTGCCCTCTTTGAGCTTGTGGGCGTTCGCCTTCAAAACGCGGTTCTGCATCGTGCTAGTGTGGGCTGGCGGGATAAAGCCTTCTTCGGTGCGGAAGGTATCATAACCATCACGTGCGGGATGGCCCTTCGCAAAGTTGAGACTATCAAACATATGGTATTCGTCATCGAGCTGAACGGATTCGACGACGTCGAAGCCCATGCTCTGGTAAATCGAGATAACGCGGTCGAGCTCAGTCATCAATGGATGCTGGCTGCCCTGGTCCGCCGTCAAAAACTCTGGCATCTGCCCGTTAATATCACATGGCGCGCTAATATCGAGTGGCGCGACATCTTCCTGTTCGGCAGCGGCCTCGGCGGCTGCGATTTCGGCGTTTAGTTGATTTTTACGTTCGTTAATTTTTTTGCCAAAATCTGCACGTTGGTCGGCCGGCAGGTCCTTGATTTTTGCGTATTCAGCACCAAGTGCCTTTAGCTCATTTTTTAGTTCCTGTAATGTGGCCATAATAGATATATTTTACCACATTATCAGAGATGAAAAAGCCCGCCTCTAAAGTCTAGTGCGGGCCTCAAGTCTAGTGGATAACGAAAATGATGACGAGTGAAACCGCGGCGAGGGCGACGAGGATAAACCAGAACCAGCTAAAACGATTGGTCTTCTGCATGTTCTTGAGGTATTCGGACTGCTCAACAAAATCTGGATCATCGCGCTGCGCGGTCTTCTCTGCGCGCTCACGCAAATCCGAGCTAATGCGTTCGCCTAGTTTGCTGCGTTCTTCGTCTTTCTCTACTAAAATCCCCACGGGTCCTCCTTAATTACCTATCAAGTATAGCACAAACAGAATGTGCTATAATATGTTCATATACATTAAAAGGAGGTGTAATGGCTACAACTAAAGCCAAGTCGACCAAGAAGCCTGCTGCCAAGAAAGTTGCAGCAAAGAAGCCGGCTCCAAAGTCGAAAACTACAGCCAAGGCCGCGAAAGTTGCTCCAAAAGCAGCCGCAGTCAAGGCAACCAAGGTGGGCGCAGTAAAAACCAAGATCGTCTCCGAGAAGAAAAATCCGGTTAAGGAATTCTTTGCTCGCAAGGGCGATCCAAACGAAAACATTCTAACAATCTTCAAAGATACCAAGATTATTGGCGCTTTGATTGGTGAAATCGTAGGTACGGGCCTCATTACCGCCGTCGCTTTGACGCTCGGTCTTTTCAACCCACTCTACATGATCTTCGCTTATATCGGCATCACCGCTGCGGTCTTCGCACTCTCTGGTGCTCATATTAACCCAATCATTACCGCTGGTATGATGGCTAGCCGTCGTGTTTCGGCGATTCGCGGTGTGCTTTATCTCATTGCACAGCTTATCGGCGCATGGATCGGCTTCATGCTCATTAGCTACTTCTACAACCAGGGTATTGCTAGTGGCAACATCACGGCAGAATCCACTCTGCTCCCAACGCTCACGTCCGCAGACCAACTCAACGCTGCTACGGAAGGCTTCAGCTTCTTCTGGGCAATCACTATGATTGAGTTCATCGGCGCAATCATCATTGCGTTCTTCTTCGCACGTGCGCTCGAGTTCAAGCGTGGCGCTTTCACCTTCGCAGCAGTCGTTGGTGGTGGCGTTTTCCTCGCTATGCTCTTCGCAGTTGTGATTACCGGCCAATTCCTCGGTATCCAAGAGAACGTGTTCATCATGAACCCAGCAGCCGCATTCATGTACGGCTTGCTCCCATCGAACGCTGAAGGCTTTGACGCGCTCATGGGTCAGCTCTGGCCAATGCTGGTCACTTACGTCATCTTCCCTGTGATGGGTGGCGTGCTCGGCTTCTATCTTTCCGACTTTGCAAACAAGCTTAGCGGCAAAGAGCTCAAAGCCTAATACCGTTCAAAAGATTCAAAATACCGATCCTCCGGGGTCGGTATTTTTGTCGTCTTGACCAGAGGTGACGCTTATGCTTAAATAAATCTTAGATAAGGTCACAAAAATCCAAATGAAAAAACTGCAGAAAAAGAGAGTTCTACTATTTGGTGGTATTCTGTGCGCCTTGAGCCTAGTAGCCAGCCTTACAATTGCTTACAACCACGACCGCTCCGTAATCGGCAATGAGTTCGGACCGAGCGTTTATAAGACCGCAACTACCGAGCAATTCGATAGCCCAAGTAATTGGCAGCCTTGCGACGAAAAAACGAAGACCGTATTCGTAAAAAATGAAGGTAGCGTCAATGTACGAGTACGTGTGAAATATGACGAAGTATGGCGCGATGCTGCTGACACGAAAAATCTCCCGCTCGAAAAAGACGACGTGAGATTAGTTAATGTCGCGCTGCAGAACCTCGATGATTGGGAGCTACGCGATAATGGCTACTATTATTACAAGCACACGCTAGCGCCAGGCGAATCGACGAATTCGCTATTTAAGAAAGTCGTTTTTGGCTGCAATGCAAATCTCGGGGCCGAAAATGTCTGCGAAAATACTGCCGCCGGAATGACCTGCACGAAGCCGGAAGACGATTACGAAGGCGCGAAGTATCATCTGAAAATTACCGCCGAGACAATCCAGGAAGATGCCGCTGATGAGTGGACAAATCTCTACAATATCATCGCGAGCCAAGCGAATGACCCGAGCTATCAAATCGACTTCACGCGCCGCGCGCAGATTTCGGACGACGTCAGCGTCAGAAATGGCAATGGCGTAAATAAATATACCGAGAAGGGGCAGGATGTTTACTATTTCCGCGGCGTCATTGATAATAACATCGTTCTCTGGGCAAACCAATGCTGGAAAATTATGCGCACCACTTACACTGGCGGGATTAAAATGATCTACAACGGTCCGCCGAAAGAGATTGACGGCGTGATGCAATGCGACTGGTCAACGCGAGTCGTCGAATCATTGATCGGCAATTATTTCGATCCATATAGCGTCAATAGCAATGACACTTCCCCAGCCGACGTCGGTTATATGACCGGTACGCGCATCGAGAATGCGACACTCACAACTACTTCTTCGCAGGTTTTCGAGTTCTCGAATAGCGTGTCGAGAGACGGCGATACTTATACCCTCAATACGACTGCCGGACACGCCTTGACTGGCTCCTGGCAAAATACGCGAGAAGCCGCCGCCACGCGCTACCATTACTTCTGCACCAACGGCGCGGCCGTTTGCTCGAGCGCCGAGATTGGCTACATCCACTTGTTCACTTACTGGCGCGACACGAACACGATTTACTATCTGCCAATCGGCGGCTACGATGATATCGAGGCAGCCAAGACGGCAATGTTCGCAAATGAGAATGATTCGGCCGCTAAGCAGCTTATTGAGAGCTGGTTCTCGAACAATTTCACGAGCGCACAAGAAGACCAGCTTGAGGATGCGATTTATTGCAACGACCGCTCGATTGCGATCGGTTCGCTGAAGGGCGAAGACACCAACGCATCGGACACATCTTATCTCTACAACTATTTTGGCGCATTTTCGCGTCTTTCGATCAAGAACGCTGACGGCAATGTCACGCCGTCGCTCGAATGCGGCAAGCACGATTCCTTCACGAAGTCCGATACGACGAACGGCAACGGCAAACTAAACCACAAAGTCGGCATGCCGTCGGCCGACGAATTGAACCTAGCCGGCCGCTCTTATTTCGATGGCACGACAAGCGACTATCTCGGAAACAACAACTGCTGGTCAATGTCGCCATCCTTCTTCAACTATAATTCGGCATGGCAAATCATCATTGACCGCCCAATTATGACTAACCTCTGGACTGGCACCTGGGAAGGCGTTCGTCCAGTCATTTCCTTCAAGTCCGGCACGCATATCGTCTCGGGCCAAGGCACCAAAACCAGCCCATACATCGTCGAATAAGCTCGGGTTCCACCCCTGTTATATTTGACAATTACGCTTATGTATGCTACAATTAGAAGATACCCTTTTATTCTTGGGGAAAGGAGGTAAAAATGGTATGCACGACGATGCTGACGTTTATCGAAGTTCTAAAAGAGAACGCGAAAAGAGGCGCCAACACAGGACGGCCATAAAAATCTATATGGCCACAGCCGTGCTGCTCGCGATTATGTCCGCGGCCGCCGCATTGATGGCAATCATGTAAGCAAACCGCCTACATATTTGCAAGCAAACAGCCCTGCCGGATTCCCGACAGGGCTAATTTTTATACGGTTTCGAGGATGCGGGTCCAGAGCTCGTCAAGCTCGGCTTTGTTGATGGTGCCGACGGTTGCGAGGCCGGAGATGCCGGACTGCATGAAGAGGCGGGCGAGCTGAACGATTGAGCTCTTGTCGATGGCTTCGACCATCTTGGCGGCGTCAGACATTGGCTCGTAGCGACCAGTCGTAATGTAGTCCTTGAGATAATAATTGCTGATTTGTTCGGCGGTTTGGGCGAGCATTTGCTGGCGACCGAGCGCGTAGCTCTTCGCGGCAGCGATATCGGCCTCGCTGATGTCGCCATTGATAACCTTGCCGAGCTCGACCGCAATAAGGTCGAAGAGGTCGGCGGCGTTTTCGGAGTTCACTTCCCCGTCAAAATCCCAAGTACTAGACCAGCGGTCAGACTCTGTCTGTGAGCCCATGCCGTAGACGATGCCTTTTTTGCGCGCCTTGCCAAAAATCTTGCTGCTCATCGTTCCGTTCAAGATATGGTTGAGGCAGCCCATGGCATACTGTTCAGATGGCTCAAGCGGGCGGTTCAGGACAAACGAAAAACCGAAGCACATATTGCTGGCGTCCTTGCGGCGAATCACGACTGGATCGGTAGCCTGGTAGTCAGAATGCGGAATTTCGAATTTCTCGCCTGGTTTCAAATCCCAGTCTTCGAGCATGCTAATAATCTTGCGCTTACGGCCATGGAGATTGCCGGTAATGATGAACTGCATATTGTTTGCTGTATGCGTGCGATGATGATGGTCGCGAATATCTTTTAGTTCGATATCATTTATTGTCTTGAGGCGTTCGCCATAAGTCAGGACGTTTTCGCCAAGCGACTGCTGGAGCTTCGGCCAAATTAGGCGCGAATAATCGTTCTGGTAGCCAGTAAGCTCAGAGCGGACATTGCCCTTCTCGGAGGCCAGTTCTTCCTCGCAGAAGCGCGGCTTCGCGGCAGCAAGTTCCTGGAGACCCAAAATACGTTCCCATTCAAAGTCGGCGCATTCGGTTTCGTAGCAAATAAAGTAATCGGAAGTCCAAGCATTGTGGTAGGCGCCGTTCTTCGTGAACTCAGCCTCATAGGCCTGCTCGTCGCGATACTCGGCATTACGGCCGAAAGCCATGTGCTCCATAAGATGCGCGACCTCATAGATCTCCGGCTTCTTTACGAAACGGTTGCCGGCACGGAAAATAACCCGGATATTGAGAACCGGCGATTCTGGCGCGTCAATCAAAAGCCCCCGCCCACCAGATTTGAGCTTAACTTCTTCTATCGAGTGTTTCAATTATCTGCGACCTTTTTTCTTGTTCTGGCGAGCCTGCTTCTTGGACTTGCGGGCTGCGTTGCGCTTGGCGTTGCGATCGGTGTTACGAGCGGAGCCGGACTTTTTGCTGGTGCCGACATTGCTCTGGCGCTCAGCGGCCTTACCTACGCCATGCTCATCTTTCGTAAACTCATCGTCCATGTTCTTGACGCCGGCAGAAACCTCGTTGACGCCCTTTTCGGTAGCACCTTCAGCCATCTTGGTAAGCTCAGTGTCGTACTTGTCGTCGGAAACCTCAGCAACTTCCTGCATGCGGAGCGAGAGGAGAATCTTCATTACTTCCTCGCGGAGTGCACGCTGGAGGCCATCGAAGAGCTTCTGGGATTCAGAGCGATACTCTACGAGCGGATCGCGCTGACCAACAGAACGCCAGTGGATACCCTCGCGGAGGTGCTGCATGTTTTCAAGATGCTGCATCCAAAGAGTATCGAGAACGTTGAGGTATACTTCACGCTCAATCTTGCGCATCGTATCTTCGCCGAATTCAACTTCCTTATCATGGTACATTTCTTCAACCGCGGCCACTGCAAGCTTGTTGCGGTCTTTTTCGCGGCGCATGAGGCCGATGGACTCGATGAGATCCTCGTCGAGGTCAAAGACGGCCTTGAAGTTATCAACGAACTTCTTGTTTACGCGAGAGCTAAACTGAACGAGCTCGGCAATTTCGTCTTTGTAGAGGCGAGCAATCTCTGGGCGAATGTTATCTCCGTCGAGAATCTTACGACGCATCGTATAGACAACCTTACGGTGGCGGTTAATGACGTTATCGTACTGAACAACGTTCTTGCGGGAGTCGAAGTTGAAACCTTCGATACGCTTCTGAGCAGACTCCAAGGTCTTACTCACCATGCGATTTCTGAGCGGCATGTCATCATCGACGCCAAGGCGCTTCATGATCATAGAGATACGGTCGCCCTGGAAGATGCGCATGAGGTCGTCTTCGCAAGATACGAAGAACTGAGTGGTACCTGGATCGCCCTGGCGGCCACCACGGCCACGGAGCTGATTATCAACGCGGCGAGAATCATGACGAGCGGTACCAATCACGGCGAGACCGCCGAGTTCGACGACGCCCTTACCGAGCTTAATATCGGTACCACGACCTGCCATGTTGGTAGCGAGGGTAACTGCACCCTTTTCACCAGCCTTAGCAATAATCGCGGCCTCACGCTCATTGTTCTTTGCGTTCAAAATTTCGAATGGAACACCTTCCTTCTCGAGGTAGGCAGCGATGCGCTCATTGTTCGCAATGGAGTCGGAGCCGACGAGAACCGGCTGGCCCTTTTCGTGGAATTTCTTGATCTCGTTTGCAATCGCCTTGAGCTTCGCAGCCTCGGTGCGATAGATGAGATCATCCTTATCAACGCGGATAATTGGCTTGTTTGGTGGAATCTGAATCACGTCGAGTGCGTAAATTTGCTGGAACTCCTCAGCCTCAGTAAATGCTGTACCGGTCATACCGGAAAGCTTGTTGTAGAGACGGAAGAAATTCTGGAAGGAAATCGTAGCGAGCGTGGTAGATTCCTCGCGAACCTGGACACCTTCTTTAGCTTCGATTGCCTGGTGGAGACCTTCGTTATAGCGGCGACCATGCATGAGACGACCGGTATGCTCATCGACGATCATGACCTCGCCAGAGTTCGTAACGACATAGTCCTTATCGCGCTTGAAGAGAGTCTCTGCGCGGAGAGCCTGCTCGAGGTGATAGACGATGCGAGTATTCTCGGTGCTATAGAGAGTCTCGACGCCAAGAATCTTCTGAACCTTCTCAACGCCAGCATCGGTTAGAGAAACCGTGCGGCGCTTTTCGTCGACAATGTAGTCTTCGTCAGCGAGCTGAGCGCAAACCTTAGCGAACTGGTAGTAGCTCTCTGGGTTGTCGGCAGCAGGAGCCGAAATAATAAGTGGCGTACGAGCCTCATCGATCAAGATGGAGTCCACCTCATCGACGATCGCGAAGTTCAATTCGCGCTGGCGGAGATATTCGGCATCCTTGACCATGTTGTCGCGGAGATAATCGAAGCCGAATTCGTTGTTCGTACCATAGGTGATATCGCAAAGATAAGCTTCCTTGCGGGTGCATGGCTCGAGATGGCGCATGCGCGGATCGTCGTGATCCTCGTTCTCATAAGCCTTGTTATAGCGGAAGCTAGCTTCGTTAATAATGACACCGACAGAGAGCCCGAGGAAGTCGTAGAGCTCACCCATCCAGCCAGCGTCACGCTGTGCGAGGTAGTCGTTAACGGTCACGATATGAACACCGCGGCCAGTCAAAGCATTAAGATATGCCGGTAAAGTAGCGACGAGAGTCTTACCTTCACCAGTCTTCATCTCGGCAACGTTGCCTTCGTGAAGGACAATACCACCGATGAGCTGGACGTCGAATGGACGAAGCTTCAAAACGCGGTCGCTCGCCTCGCGAACGAGGGCGAATGCCTCTGGAAGAATCTGATCAAGCACCTTGTTATCGGCGGCAATGCGAGCCTTCTTATCGATCTTCTTTGGAGCTTTCTTGTCGTCCTTTTTAGCCTTCTTGCCTTTGACCTTCTCGACAGCCTTGGCGGCGACGGCTTGCTTATTGAGCTTATCGAAACGAGCCTTTAGCTTCTCGGTCTGAGCAGCAAGTTCTTTCTTGTCCATCTTGGCATACTTTGGCCCGAGCTTATTAATCTCGTCGACGCGCTTTTTTAGACGATGAAGAGTTTTCTTCTGAGCGTCACCAAAAATATGCTGCAAAACTTTGGTCGTTGCGGTCTTGTCGGCTAGTTTGTCTGTAGGTTTTTTGTCTTTAGGAGCCTTTTTGACTTTTGGAGTCTTGGCTACTTTTTCCACCCTTTTCTTATCTGACTTCCTCTCTTTCATTGTTCCAGTATACCACAGCCTACTTCTTCAAAAAGCGCTTAAGGAATCCTTTCTTGTCGTAATTAGTTTTCTCAGTCTTAAAGCGGCGGATCTGGCCATCAAGCTTTGCTTCGAGGATATCAATACCGGCGTAGACGTTCGATGCCTGGTCCTTTGCGGCGAGCACCTTGCCGCCTGGGATATCCATGGAAACGGAGATTTCGTACTTGTTGCCATGAGCGCGGTCAACTTCGGAAACGACAACCTTTACGACGACATCTTTGCGGTTATTGCGTGGAAGATGGCGATCGAGCTTACCGATGCGCTTAATGACATATTTCTTGAAGCTCTCCTCAACCTTGTAATTTGAGCCACTAATTTCAATATTATCGATCATTTAGATATTCTCCTTTCCATCCAAATATTTTTGCAGAACCTTTGGCACGCGAACCGTGCAGTCCGGATTCTGATAGTTTTCGATAATTGCAATCATAATACGACCGAGTGCAAATGCAGTCGCATCGTTGGTATGAACAAGTTCGAGATCACCATTGTCGCGGCGGACGCGGGTCTGAAGACGGCGAGCCTGGTAATCAGTCATGTAGTCAGCGGTGTGCGTCTCGCGATACTTGCCCTGACCTGGGAGCCAAACCTCGATGTCGATGCCACGAGCATCCGGCTTACCAATATCAAAGGTACATTTGCGAATCACGCGATAAGGTAACTCGAGTTGCTCGACGAGCCAGCGCTGAATCGCAACGAAGAACTCGTGCTCAGCGCGAGAAGTGTCCTTAGTCGAAAGGCTTTCCATCTCGAGCTTGTCGAACTGATGCATGCGGAAGATTCCCTCCATATCCTTGCCATAAGTGCCCGCCTCTTCGCGGAAGCTTGTAGCATAGCCAAGGTAACGAACTGGAAGTTCTTTCTCTTCGAAAATCTCATTCATGTGCATCGAACCTAGAACGTGCTCAGCGCTACCCTGAAGCCAGAGTTCCTGGCCCTCAATCTTGTAGCGGTCTTCGCGTGGCTCGAGGCGATCCATCGCATCGTAAACCTCAGTGCGAAGCATGAGCGGAGGAAGCACAATCGTAAATGGCTTCTCAGAAATCTTGCCCGTAAGACCAGCCTTCTCGATAATTTCTTTAATTACATCCTCGTTCGAGAGGCTATTCATAACGAAGTTGACGATTGCCATCTGAAGCTTGACCATATCGCCCTTGATGTAGGCGAAGCGAGCACCAGCAATCTTTGCGGCGCGCTCCTTGTCGAGCCAGCCACGCGCGATAGCAATCTCGGCGTGGTTCTTCGGGTCCTTGATGTCTGGGATCTCGCCGCAAACCTCGGCGACCTGATTGTCGTCTTCGGTTAAGCCGATCGGGACATCGTCTTCTGGGACATTCGGCACGGTCTTGAGCTTCGCGATATACTCGGACTCAATCTCGGCGAGCTTTGGTTCCTTCTCGGCGAGCTGAGCTTTGAGCTCCTTGCCTTTCTCAATTAATTCTGGGGCTGGTTTGTCGCCCTTCATTTGGGCGGAAATTTGATTGCGCTCCTGGCGGAGAGCATCGATTTCTCTGGATAGTTCCTTACGAGAATCGTCGAGTTTCAAAATCTCGTCGAGATCAATCTCGTAGGCTTTGTTGCGGATTGCATCCTCGACTTTCTGGCGATTCGCACGGATGTAATTAATATCTAACATACTAGATATAGTATAGCATATAGACAGGGAGAATTCAGCTACTTGGCTTGGTGATAAAAATCTTTGCCTTTGAATGTATAGTAGACGGTTTCGCTGTCGGTTTTAATGCTAAAGTATTCATCTTTTCCGACCGACAATTGTCCATCGGGCAGCTGTTTTGCGCTCTTGCCTTTCGCGTCGATGAGGGCATGCTTGTCCACTCCGTTCTCGCCAAAAATGAGTTTGCCGTCACGATAAAACTTGTACGAAGTATAGTTGCCAGACACAAGAACTTCGCCATCCGAGTTGAGCAAATCGCCGGTCTTGTTGACGAAGTCGAATGCGGAATAGTACTTGCCGTTACGCGAGATTGAGCTATATTTTTTCGAAATTGCCTTACCCTCTTTGTTGGCGAGGTAGTAGTACTCGTTAACTACGCCGGAGGTCGGATCGTTCACGATTATTCGCTCGTTCCCATCTAAGCCGAGCAGGCTGCCGCGATTTGTATTGAGCTCGAAGAGCTGATTGCCGTCGAGATCATATAGCGCAGCATGCTTTTCTTTGTTGTTGGCCACATAATAACCGCGGCTACGAACAAACGGCGCTACATCGGCGTTGACGGATAGCTTCTCGGAGCCGTCAACGAAGATTGTAGCCTTGCCCTCTTTGGCATTAAACCGCGCATAATGTTTTTCGTCGAAAACGACCGTGTGATTATTGTCTTCGGTTAGATTCAGGTCGGTTATATCGAGGCCGCGCATAAGGAAGACTCCGTCATTTTTCGTGCAAGTCATATACTTGAACCCGTCAACCGAATCGGTCTCGTCTCTGAGCGCAATATTGCTACATTCTTCGCCATACTCCTTGATTTTTCCGTCTTTTACGACCGCCCAAACATTCTTGTCTCCTTCGGTGCCGCGAAGAACGAAAGTCTTCATGTCTTCCGATGTCGAGCTCAGACGATATGCGGCGTTCGTTTCTTGGTCTTTAATCTTGTTGAGAGTTTTATTATTAAAAATCACGATATGGCCGTCATAGCTCATCGAAGTGGCCATTTTCTTGTTGTAAGTATTAAAGACCGGGCGGCTCTCGCTCCTAAAATCGAGTAACTTGCTGCCAGTAGCATTATATATAGAGTATTTGCCAGTTTCGGTCTCGACGGCTAGATATGGAGCACCGACCGCCTCGAAGGCCGAAACATAATTGTCGACAATAACATCGCCGTTGCCGTTTATAATAGTGTGTTTGCTGTCTTTATCGACCGCTTCAAAGAGACCGCCACGCGTTTCGAGATCCTCATAAGCGCCGAATTTGACCGTCATGTCGCCGTTTTGGTTAATAATGCCATACTGGTTATCGGCATTGCGAACAAGCGAATGGCCGTTCACGAACGCGCTGGCAGATCTGAAAATGAAATCCGTTTTCTTTTCGCCTTTTTTATTGAAGAGCGCGTAATTCGAGCTCGTCGCACTCGTTTCGCGGATGAAGAATGCGTCGGAATCGTAAACAGTATGTTCTTCACCGTCGCCATTTATGAGAAATAGCAGTCCGAGAACGACGCCCGCCGTCACAAGAACTGCTGCAGGCAGAATTAAAAGTTTTTTATCAAAACGTTTTTTCTTCGTAGACCTCTCTTGTTCCATGCTTTTTATTATAACACGATGGATTTTTCGACTTTTTATGAAAAAGTACTTGCAAATGCAAAAAGCTTATGCTTTACTAGGGAAAAGGGTCAAAATACAAACGGGAGAGGTCATGTCCAAAATAAAAACATGCAACAAAAGTGTCTTTGTTGCTTTTTGCGCTCTTGGGTTAAGCGCAATCTTATCTGTAATTATTAATAATTCTGCTTTTGCTGCCGGAAGCGGCATCATTACGAGCGGCGACGCACGCTGGGAATACACAGTAAAGGACCCAGCCGCAGATAGGCCGCAGGAATTATCGATTAAGTTTTACGATAAAGCCCCATCAGCAACAACGGTTGTCGTTCCGTCATTTAATGACGTCAAATCTCTCGTTACGACCGCTGGCGAAACCCTAGACAACGACCTCGACACTTATTATCTGAGAGATGCCGACCCCGATCAGCAAGATACTGATTACCCTTCTGTAACCCGACGCCCCGCAACTGCGGCCACGACCAAGCTAGACATGAGCGGTACTTCCAAAATCCAGATTATGGGCGTCAAGCCAATCATCGACCCTGAGACGGAGACCGAATTAGTATTTGGCCAAAATATGGTGCTCGGAGACGAAGTAAGTAAGACAGTGTGGTTGCCATACTGCGATGTTACGCACAACTCGAGCTATGATTGTACGGTCAGAAGCGGTAAAACATACGAGCACTTCGAACAATATGTTCCAGGCTGGGAGACCATGACAAACGAGGAGCGTGAAAATTATTCGCCAACCGTCGAAGAAGCTACGCAGCTAGTTGGCTGCCGTTTCGTAACCCAGTCGTGGTGGTATGAAAATTATGGCGAAAACGCCTGTTTCGTCATGTATCGTCCGAGCTATGGCGATAAACCTATGGTCATTAACCATCTCCGTTCCGGCGGCGCCTTTGCGGGCTATAAGTTGAAGTTGACGAATTTCACCGCCGAAAACCTTAATTATATCGGCTGGAATTCTTTCGAAGGATCCACCTTTAACTCTGCTAATACATCCATCACGATTACGGGCGCACCATTCCACGGCGGCTTTATCTTCCAAGGCACGAACGTTAAGAATATCACTATCAATTCCTCCGACACCGGGCCAGGCCTCTTCAAAGACTGCCAAAACATCGAAAGCATCACCTTTGGCAACAATGCCGACACTATCGTAGCAGACACTTTTGCGGGGACAAACTTGACTAGCTTCGACTTTACGAATACCGGGATTAAGAATATCGGCGCCCATGCATTTGAAGGCGCAAGGTTAACTGAGGTCAACTTTACTGGTATCGAACGTATCGACTATCAGGCCTTTAAAGATAATGATCTCTACGAGATTTACCTTCCGAAATCTATCAACAAGCTTGGTGTCGAAATTTTTAGGAATAACGGCAATATGAAGAAAGCAACAGTCGCTTACGACACCATGACCAGCGGCACCGTCCTTCCGTTCTGGGTAGTACTAGACAACTATAACTGGTACGATAACGACGCCGCTCAGCCCGCAACGCAGATTGAAGAGCTAATCATTCTCGCGCCATATGCCGCCAACGAAGAAGTGAGCGCAACCCATATTTCGATGGATCAATACGCCCACCACTACGACGATCGCGGCAACTATCATGCAGAAAAAAGCACCGGCTCATGGGATGGCGGCTCTTGGAAGAACAACTGTGGCATGGGCTACGTGAGCGGCAACGCAAACTATTGGAGCTATATTTACGACAATATGTGCGACGCTATGTATGAGCCAGAACAGCGCTGGGCAAAGCCGGACGAAAAGAAAAATGTTATCGCACCAAAGTATTTCCAGGGCATGCACGGACTAAAGAAAATCGTCGTAGGCGATGGTTATGAATATATCGGCGGCTCTGCATTCATTGTTGACGAGGGCTCGTGGAGCGGCGGGTGGTATATAGAAGATGCCATAAACTCCTGCTCCCCAAGCGATACGGTGTGTACCGCAGGCGGCGGAAGAAGCCTCGAAAAAGTTTCGCTCCCAGAATCCCTAAAAGGCATCGGCTCGCTCGCATTCGGTGGTAGTGCATACACTGCAAATTTCGAAATGAGCATTCCGAGCGGGATTGAATATATCGGGCAGGCGGCGTTCAAGAGGATGTACCCTCTCAGCGTTGACGTTGATTTCGCAAATCTGAAGTATCTTGGCGACGATGCCTTCACCGGCACCATGATCAGAAATATATACTTGCACGACTCACTCGAATATATGGGCTGGGCAGTCTTCCATGATTGCTTTTTCATAAATGACATCACCTTCGACCTAGATATCTACGATCAAAATAATCTCATTATCTGGCCGACTACAATCGCAGACGAATCTATGAAGGATCAATACGGCTACTGGGCAGCAGACAATGGCTACGCTTCTGAATTTAGAGGCATGTTCGGCGAAAGACACCCAGGCGGCTTCATCGGCTCCGAAGAAGTTCGCGAAAAATGGGGTCTTAAATACGAATCTAGAGCAACCAACTATCACCAGAAGTTCGGCACAGTTACGTTCACCGAAAAGGCAGTCACCGCCCCTCCTCTCGTCGCCTCAGAGCAGTATGGTAATATGGGCTACGGCGTCGTAGACCCATATAACCCATATCTTCCAACTTCCTGTAGCGGTATCACCTTTAACTATATGGCCGCTGACGTCTTCGATATCAGCGCAACGCCATGGAAGGTTCTCCGTCCTTACATCTTCAACCATTCCGTTATTGGCGAGCTCCGTTTGCCGGCGAACCTAGAAGTTATTAGCGTCGCATCGTTTAGCCAGGCGAAAATCGTCGAAGAGCTCGTTCTGCCTGATACGCTCAAGGTAATCGGTGATGGCGCCTTTGATAACGGCCAGTCGGATATTCGCGTGGACGAATTCACGCCAAAAATTACAAAATTACCTGAGAGCCTCGAGTTCATCGGTTCCCACGCATTCTGGGGCGATACGCGCCTCACGGCCGATGCCTACCTGCCAAATGCCAGACGCATTGACGCAGAAGCTTTCACTCGCACTAGCATTCGCGACGTATACCTACCAGATACTCTTGAGTACCTAGCTCCTGGCGCTTTCGACTGTATAGAAACGCTGAGAGATATAACGATAGATGCCGATCTCGCTACCCTTATCTCTACCCCGCTAGAAAGGCCTGACACGTATCAATATTATCCTCAATCGCTACTTGACTACTCGAAGGAATTCGTTGGCCCATGGGTCATGGTGATGATCGAGACAATTGGCAACCAAGGCTTCGATCCTCTCTCCGACTTCCAGAGTCGCGCTATCGATACTTTCTACACCGTCTTTGGCAAATCTGGCGAAAAGCAAAACAAGATCCCAGTTACCACTACCTATAGCGATGGCTCAACTTACACGTGGTACAAATACGAAGGCGTCGACCAGCTCGACACTGGCGATACCTATGGCGCGCTCATCCTCACCGACAAAAACGTAACCGAGATTGATGCCAGCACGGGCTTCTTCTCCGGCCTCACCTTCGGCACAGTAGATATGGGCGCCACTAGCTGGACAAAAATAACGGAGGATTCCTATGCCTTTAACAAGGCAAACATCGGCACCCTCATCCTTCCTGGCGGCCTCAAGGTCGTGAACGAAGGCGCCTTCCATGACGCTACGATTGGCGGCGAGTTTGAGGTTCCTGCAACCACCAAGACGATTGATCGCGCAGCCTTCCAGGGCGCAACCGGTAAGATCGTTAATGGCCTCCCAGAAGGCGTAAAGAACATCAACGAAGCAGCCTTCTATGAAGCAGACATCGCCGACGATATTACCGTCCCATCGACCGTCACCCACATTGGTAAGTCCGCCTTCAACGCTGGTAGTAAGGATGTCCATTACGATACCGTCACCGTCAAGCCAGCTCTCACCTACGACAACACTGACGAACAGCTCGTCCACCAGATCTTCTGGAACGCAGACCTGGACAAGCTCATCATCGAGTCCTCTACCCTCCCAGCCTATGCTGAAGACCCAGATCTACCATTCCAGCAAGAATTCTGGAGCATGCCAATGGATGAGGTAGTCTTAAAGAACCTCGTTGGTATCTCCCATACCGCCTTCGAGGGTTGCGATAACCTCACTAAGGTTGATGCGACTGGCGACCCAGACCTCGCAGTAATTGGCGAACAAGCCTTCCTTAACAACGAGAAGCTCGATACCTTCCTCTTCTCTACTGGCTCGAAGAACAAGACCATCGCCATCAAGCCAAACGCCTTTGAAGGCACTGGCTTCACTGAGCTCGGCGATTCCTCGACTAAGTTCGACCTCACCGCAGCGAAGTTCGACGCATCGGCAGGCCACGCCTTCGCTAACATGCCAAAGCTCAAGAAGGTCACCGTTCCTCGTAATTTCTCTGGCGCAACTATCCCAGAGTACGCCTTCTATAACGATGCATTGCTTGAAGAAGCTAGCGTAGACTACAAGATCACCGACATCAAGAACGCAGCCTTCACCCGCGACGACAACCTCAAGCGTATCTTCATCTGGGGCGATACCATCGTCCAGGATCAGAGCCTTGATGGCTACACCCAGCCTACCCGCGGCAACACCCGCGCAGTGGTTGGTCCAACCATCCCAGAATCTACGGATATCTACGCTTACTCTACGTCAAGAACTGAGGCTTATGCCGCAAGCGAACAGCGTGCAGACATGGATAGCACCTTCTACCCACTCGACGAGGTTCTCTATCTCACTTCGAACCATCCAACCGTCCTTCTCCAAGAAGACGATACCGATTTCGATAAATCTGACCTCACCGTCTACGCAATGCGCCGCGATGGCGTCATCCTCGAATCTGGCTCATGGCAAGAGTTCGACGGCAATGCCTATGCTCGCGCTGGCAAGGGCCTAAACTTCGAACATATGGCTGAGACCATTGCTGAAGACGAAGCCTTCGGTGCTGTCTGGGATACTCCAGTTCCAATCGCAGAGCTCGATCTCTCGAACCAGAACTTCGCAAACCTTGCATACCTCATTCGCCCAGCAACTGACGATCCAGCAGTTCTCACGGTTGACCTCAAGCATACGGACAAATACACTACTTATCTCGCCAACACCAACATCGACCCACGCGACGAAGAACGTGAGCACGAGAAAGAACCGGAACCGGAACCGGAGCCAACTCCAACCCCACAGCCAGAACCAGAACCAGAGCCGACCCCAGCTCCAGAACCAGAACCGGAACCGGAACCAGATACTCCAAAGACGCTTGATGAGGTGGCAAAGTTCGGCGCCATTCTCACCGGTAGCGGCATCGCAGTAGGCGCACTCTTGCTCGCCGTTCGCCGCCGTAGATAAAGTTAGGACCCCCCGTCACAGATAGACGCACGAAATGTGCGTCTATCTTGTTTGATGTCGTATAATTAAAGTATTATGGTCAAAAAATTGAAGTTACTAGTTTATCTTATCTCGTTGGCCGCGACTGTCGTATATATCGGATACCGTCTCGCCTTCACAATGCCATTTAACCTTTATGCGATTGATATTATATTTGGCTTGATCGTTATTATTGTGGAGCTCATTGAGGCGCTCGAGTTCGGCGTCTACTTCTGGCATGTTCTTCGCCCAGAAAAAGTGTCGCCAAAGGCACCGAAGATCAAGGATGAAGACTATCCAGATGTTGACGTATTTGTGGCAACTTATAACGAGGACGAAGATCTTCTCGCGAAGACGCTCGAGGCTTGTTCGAAGATGAAATATCCGAGCAAGAAGAAGGTCCATATTTATCTTTGCGATGATGGCCATCGCGATAGCCTAAAGAAGCTCGCGAAGAAATATGGCGCCGAGCATATTGTGCGCGACAATAATAATTTCGCAAAGGCTGGTAACTACAACCATGCGCTCAAAGTGACCAATTCCCCATATATCGCTATCTTCGACGCCGACATGCGTCCAACACCAGACTTCCTTATCAAGACCGTACCATTCTTCCATGACGATGAAAAGGTCGGCTTCGTGCAGGCTCCGCAGAGCTTTAATAATCCGGATATTTTCCAGGCTAGACTCAACAAGCAAACGCCGTTCGAACAGGATTATTTCTACCACTATATTCAAATTGCACGCAATAAAACCAACTCTGTTATCATGTGCGGCACGAACTGCGTCTTGTCGCGCACTGCCCTAAAGAAAGCGGGCGGCTTCGCACAGGCAACCATTGCCGAGGACGTCGCAACCGGTATGCTCATCGAGCGCAAAGGTTTCCGCGGTATCGCGATTGATGACGTAATCGCGCATGGCGAGAGCGTCAACAGCGTTCCGGCCTTCCTCAAGCAGCGCTCACGCTGGGGTCGCGGTTGCATCCAGACTGCAAAGGCTTACGGCATTTTCCGCTTCAGAGGCTTGAAGCTCAGTCAGCGCCTCGACTATTTTGTCGCGATCAACTACTGGTGCTTCGGCCTAAAGCGCATGCTCTACATGATCTTGCCGCTTCTCTTCGCCTTCATCGGTATCATTGCAATTCAGGGCGACCTCGTCGTATTTTCGATCATCTTCTTTACACAGTACTTGCTCAAGCGTTTCGTTATCGACTGGCTCGAGCGCGGCTACAAATCGTCGACCTGGTCAAAGATTTACGAGATTATCCAAGCGCCATACATGGCTGTCGTGATTTTTGGCGAGCTCATCGGCATCTCTAGCAAGAAGTTTAGCGTTACGCCAAAAGGTAATAATAACAAGAAGCGCGGCGGCGACCTTCGCCTCACTATTGCGCATTTGTTACTCTTTGGGGCAAACATCGCAGGTATCGTCGTGGCAGCGATTCGTGTCCAGGATACCGGCATTAATCTTTACCTCATTCCAATTATTTGGATGGCAATCAACACTGCCTATTTGCTCTTCGCCCTACTCTTCGACTTCCGCCGCAGCCGCCAGTACAAGAATTTCAGGCCTAATGCAGTAAAGCATTACGGAATCAAATCTTACCTCGGTTTGCTCAAGAGAGGCTCATGAGCAAAAAGAAAACGAAAATCATTTTCATTTCTATCGCAATTCTCATCGCATTAGCGACAATCGCAGGAGGGGTAATCTTTTTCGCGACAAGGCCACCAGTAGATAAAAGCACCGCTTCGTACAACGGTCAGCTTCGCGTGGACGGTGCACGCATTGTGAACCAGCATAACGAAGACGTCCAGCTTGTCGGCATTAGCACACACGGCATCCAGTGGTATAGCAAGCTCTATAACGACACGAGCATCAAGGAGCTAAAAGACGAATTCGGAATAAATGTCTTCCGCGTCGCAATGTATGTCAATCCAGACGACAATGGCTACGTCGCAAATCCTAGCCTCAAAGACAAGCTCTACGAGCTCGTAGACGCAACGATTGAACTCGATATGTATGCGATTATCGACTGGCATATTTTGAATGATAATAATCCGCAGACCTACAAGAAGGAGGCGCTCGAGTTCTTTGATGAGGTATCAGCAAAATATGCCGAATCGCCAAACGTGATTTACGAAATATGCAATGAGCCGAACGGCAAAGACATTACTTGGAAGGACCACATTAAGCCATACGCCGAAGAAGTCATCCCGAAGATTCGCGAACATGCGCCAAATTCCCTTATTATCGTCGGGACTCCGGACTGGAGTAAAGATCTCGTTCCGGTCGGCAAAGAACCGCTCAGCTTCGACAACGTAGCCTATGCTCTGCATTTTTATTCAGGCTCACATAATGTCACTTTGCGCAAACGCATGGATGCTTTCCGCGAAAAGAATCTTGCCCTATTTGTCTCCGAGTGCGGCGCTACTGATTCGACTGGTGACGGCAAGCTTTACGAAGAGGCGTTCACGCGTTGGAAAGATTACCTAAATGAAAAGAAAATTAGCTGGGTATATTGGTCATTCTCGAACAAAGATGAGGCCTCGGCAATCGTAAATAAAAAATACAAACCAGGCAAAGCCGACGAAGAGACTGGCATCGACAGTTATCTGACCGAAAGCGGACAGATGCTTAAACGCGCTCTGAAGCCAACCACGGAAGAATAAGCGTGATAAAATAGCTTCATGAACAAGAAGCTAAAAGACTATATTAAAGAAGCTGAGTCGCTCAGCGAGCATCCGACCGAAGAGTCGCGCGCATATCATAACGCTATGGTTGCGCAGTTCCAGCACGAACGCTTTATTCATCTGGTTGTTACGATGTTTTTCGCCCTATTCACGATTCTCTTTTTTGCAATCTCGATTTTTCTACCATTTGTCGTGACGCCGGGCGCCTGGGGCACCGCGATGGTCATGGGCTGCGAAGGCATCTCTGCGATACTGGTCGTGGTACTAGTTTTTTATATTCATCACTACTATCAACTCGAAAACGGCGTCCAAAATCTCGAAGAGATCACAAAGCGCTTCTATAAAAAATAACCCCCTTACCGGGGGCTATTTTTTGATTCTATTTTTGCGTATAGAACAGATCGCCGGAGTGAGTGTAATACTTCACTTCGTCATCGGTCGTGATTGTGAAATAGCCGCTCTCGTTGAAGGAGATCGAACCCTTTTCGCTAACCTTGACCGACTTGCCGTCAATGTCGATTAAGTCATATTGACTATCTTTGCGACCAAAGGCAACCGTATTTTTCTTGTAGAAGTCGAAACTACTGTAATCGCCTTCGATAATGATCTTGCCGTCGCTGCCGAGCAGGTAGGCCTTCTTCGTATCGTAGCGATAAGCAGAGTAGTACTTACCGCGGCGAGAAATCGAAGCAAATTTTTCCGAAACGATGTTGCCGTCTTTGTTGACTAGATACTGGCGATCATCGCTCTTGCTCTCGCGCGGGTCTCGAACGATAATATTGCCATTCTCATCGACGCCGTAGAGGTCGCCATAGGTGATGCCATCAAGCTTATAGACGATTTCGCCATCGGTATTATAGAGGGCGATCATCTTATCCTTGTAGTCACGAATCGAGTAACCGCTTCTCGTGATGGAAGGCGTATAGCCGGCATTCACGGTTTTCTTCTCTTCGCCATTAACGAAGATCTGGAACTTCGCTTCCTTGCTATCGTAGTGTCCATAGTGGTTTTCGTCATAAATGATGTAGCGATTGCTATAGTCGCTTACTGGAATATCCGTAATCTTATTGTCGCGAATTAGGAAGGTGCCGTCGTCGTTCTTGCAGCTTAGATAGTAACGATCCTTATTGCTCTCGTCGTCGTTGATAGTAATCGTCGAACACTTTCTGTCGAGTTCGTACAAAGAGCCATCAATGACATAAGCCATGGTGCGGTCGCTATATTCTTCTTTCGAGAGAGTAAAGACTTTTTCGTTGGCTGAAACATCAGAAAGAATGTAGCGGACGTCCGTTCCGATAGAGGCGGCCACCTTCAAGGTCTTGTTATTTAGCAACATTAGCATGCCGTCGAATGCGACAGAGGTCGCGACGCGCTTGTCGCGAGTTTCGAAGGTCGGCTTAGTCTTGCTCTCGAACTCCGCGATCGAATCACCGTAGGCGTTATAGAGCTTGTACTGATTGCTCGCGGTCTCAATTGCGACATACGGGGCGTCATAGTTGCGCTTGTAGTCTACATAGCCCTCAGCGACATCCTCGCCATTGCCCTTGATGATTTTTGCGTTATCGCCGCTCTTGACCTCGAAGAGGCCGCCAAGCTCATAAATGCGCTCGTAGGTGCCAAATTCAACGGTCATTTTGCCAGTATGGTCAATAATACCAAACTGATCTTCTTCATTGCGAACCGTAGCGTAGCCGTTAATAAAGGTACCGGTAGACGTAAAGTTGAAGTCCGTCAGACGGCTGCCATCATTCTTAAATAGTGCATACTTACCGCTTGAGTCGCGGTTTTCGCGAACGAAGAATGCGTCAGTATCGAAGACCGTCTCGCCCTCCCCGCCCCTATTGAGGTTTAGCAGGATGATTAGCGCAATGACGCCGCCCGCAACGAGGGCCGCCGCAGCAGCAATCAGGATAATTAGTTTCTTTTTTGATTTGCGAGGAGCTTTATCGGCCTTCTTTTCAGCAGGCTGATCCTTCGCTTTCGGCTTCTCTTCCTTCTTCTTGCCACCTAGTAGCGGAGCTGGTTCAGAGGAAGTCGCAGTTTCTTTGGAATCCATATATTCTTCCTGTTTATTATTAATAATATTTTAGCATGTTTGGACGCTTTGCGTGCTCGGCAGATTTATGCTTTACTTATGGGTTTTTATCTGATATAATTAGTCGTAATTATGAAAAAATCAATTCAACCTAAAGAGTACGACTTTGTGGTGTTTGCCGATGAGCAGGCAAAGTTTTCTTTTCTAACTCGCTCCACCGCTAAGTCCGAAGAAACCATCAAGTGGACGGATGGCAAGGAGTATCCACTCGTCAAGGTGCAGATCTCTAGCGCATCTCATCCATTCTTCACGGGCGAAGAAAAGATTATCGATACCGAAGGTCGCGTCGACCGCTTCAAGGCTCGCGCTAAGAAGGCAGAGGCCCTCAAGGCTAGCCGCGGCAACAAGGTCGCAAAAGCTCAGAAAGAAGCTGCCAAAAAGGCCGCCAAAGCTGACAAATAATTTCGGAGGTTATAGATTATGGCACGCAAGACTAAGGGCAAGAAGGTTCCAACTGCAAAGTTGAACCGCAACAACAACCACAAGCACAGCGAGAAGCGCAAACACTTCAACCTACGTGATGGTCGCTAAATAAAAATATCTCCCGTTTGGGAGATATTTTTTATCCATTGATTCCGTGCTCTTCGAAATAGGCGCGGACTTTTTCGATAGCAGAAAGCACCTCTTGTCTCGTCGCATCATCCGCATGCTCCTCGGCGTATTGCATGATGTCGCGGAGATAGCTGACGCCCTTACCGAACTGCTGAGTCATCCAATCGTAATTCGGGAAAATCCAGATATGTAAATGCGATGAGCGTTCTTCCTGAACCAGCGTCACTTCGGAAACGCCGAGCGTTTTTAATGCTTTTTCGGCCGCCACAGCGATGTCTATGACCTCATGGCGTTCGGCATCATCCAGCTCGGAGAGCGAGCGGACATGGCGCCTCGCATTTATGACTAGAAAGCCCGGGATTGGCACTTCAGGATCGGCGGCGAGAATGGCCGAAGTTCCTTGATAAATAATGCCACCAGGAATCGCCAACTTCCCGCTCGTAATATCGCAGCCCATGCAATCAAAAGTCATTTCGTTGCCCATAAAATCTGTTTCAGTTCTCATTATTCTCCCTTCAATTTCTCGGGATAGATAATCCCGTTTTCTTTAAGCTCTTCAATTATCTTCCGGACATTGGCATTAGTCGGCGAAACGCCCTGCTTCTTTAGCTGCTTTGCGATTTCGCGGCCGAGGCCAGATTCTTCTTCAGAATAAACGCAGCCGCAGTATTTCTGCATATAGAGGCCGGCGGCACGAGCTTCATCTTGCCCTTCGCGCCAACCTTCGCGGAAGTCGCGATATAAAAACTCTACGCCATATTCTTTTGCCATCGCCTGCATGATTTGAGCGATTTTATCGTGCTTCTGGTAAATACTGTAGAGCAAGGTGGTCGTAATGGTATCGTAGCCGTTTGCCTTGGCGTATTCGAAGGCCTTACGGAAGCGCTTCGGGTAGCAATAGTCTTCGCAGCGCGTATCGAGACGCTTTGGGTCGACTTGGCAAATGAATTCATCGAGGCCGTAGGCGTCCTCGAGGACGAGCTCAACTTCTTTCTGCTTCGCATACTCTTTTAGGCAGTCGCGACGCGCCTTATATTCGGAATATGGGTGAATATTCGGATTGTACCAAAATAGAGTCGGCTCAATGCCTTCTTTTCGCAAAGACTTAATGCAATAGACGCTGCACGGAGCGCAGCAAGTATGGAGCAATAACTTCATGCCCTTATTATATCTTATTAAGCGGCATAGGCGATATTGCGAGCAATGGCCTGCTCTTCGAGGCGCTCGGCGCGAGCGGCATCATCAATCGCAGAGTTGACGGAGTGCTTGACGCGGGCAGCCTCCTCGGCCTTCTTGCCATCATTCCAGCGCTCGAGCGAGCCGACTAGATAGCCGGTAATACGGCGGAGGCGTTCGAATTGGGCGCCAAAATATTGAGCATGATCGTCGTAGTATTTCTTCGCGGCGGCCTCGTCGCTACGGACGAGGAGCTGAGTGCCGAGCTCGACAAGGCGGCTCACGTGAAGGTTCTCGTAGTTATCGAGAGTCTTAAGACCAGCCTCGATGTCCTTAGTCTCGACCTTCGCATAACTATTTAGAGATTTTTTGAAACGGTCTAGGTCGAAGACCGTTTTATCGCTTGGTTCAAAATAAACTATGTTTTTCATAATTTAATCATAAGCGCTATATATAGTGTAGTCAATAGTATTTTTACGCTATATCTAGTGTTTGTTGTAAATATTACAACGCTAACTTCTTAGCCATCTGGCGGCGGATGCCAATAACTACGAGAACAACTAGGCTGACGCCAAATAGCGTGAAGTAATCTTCGATATCATCATTCGTGCGCGGCGAGTCGGAAGACTTCTCAGGCTCAGTGGATTCCTCTTTCTTGTCTGGAGTTGGGGCTGGTGCCGGAGTTGGCTCTGGATCCGGAGTTGGAGTCGGAGTCGGCGTAGGGGTCGGAGTTGGCTCTGGTGCGCTAGCGGCGCGGAACACTACCCACACGAAGGTATCGTCGTCTGGCGCCACATAAGTATCGCCTGCCTCCTCTACTGGGTTGCCCAAGGAGTTCGCGACGGAAATATCCGCTAGCTCATAGCCCTCGTCTGGTGTAGCGTCAATAGAAACTGGTTCGCCTGCAAGAGTCTCGCTGACAGACAGCGAGGCGTTGCCGTTCTTGAAGTATACGAGTTGAGCGCGGCGGATAGGATAAACCGCATAGCCATCATCGCCCTCAACGATTGATCCGTAGCCGTCCGCAACGAAATCTGCTACATCGTGAGTATAAAGGCCGCCGGTAATGAATTTTTCGATATCCTCGCTAACGATGTCCTTATCGCTAGTAGATTCGAATCGCGTTTCAGAGCAACTATTGCCGATATGGCCTTCAATCGTCTGAGTAAATTCGGGTGCGTTGCCCTGCGGATTAGTCTCCGAGAATGGAACGGCAGCATGGAAGATGCCGCCACAAATGTTTATACTAATCGGCTGTTTAGTATTATGCTGAGCGACTGCAATTGCCGCACCATCGGTGGTCGTACCGCTATCATTTAGCCGGACACGATAATTGTCGCCGCCAACGAATACGCCGCCGGAAATATTGAGCGTGCCAGCACGAATTTCGATAGCAGTCGTGCCGCTGATTAGATTGCCGCCAGTAATAGTAGTGACGCCATTGATATGCGGAATATACATCGCATGGCTATCGGACGTAATCGTACCGCCGTTAATGGTAATTTTTGCATTAATACTCGTGTTTGGGCTTTCCGCAGTGGAGCCGTTTGTCATGACTGCGGCGTCGGTAGATTCGATCAGACCGTCGTTCATGATAAATTCCGAATTCCTGAAGAGCGTGATGCCAGTGCCGCCACGCGAATCCTCGGTAACAGGCTTAATGGCAGAAATCTTGCCACCATTCATCGTAAACTTGGCTCCCGAATCGGCAAGTGTAACCGCTTGGTCGTCAGAGTCCGTCTTGATGACGCCGTCGTTGAGCTCAAAAGTAGAATTCTTGCCCTCTACGACCGCAATTCTTTTTGCCGAATAAACAGTACCGCCATTCATATAGACGTCGCCAAGGTTACAGATGGCCGCAGTCTGGGCCTCGATAGTGCCGCCATTCACCGTGAGTGTCGAGCCGGCATAGTTATAGACGGCGACATAGTCCTTGTCATCTTTTAGCGCGACAATATCGCCGCCGTTAATAGTAGCAGAACTGCCGTTATAAACTAGCACGGCGACAGAAGTGTCCGTAGATGCGATTATAGTTCCGGATTCGACAGTGAGATTGCCAAGGTAGACACTGTCATCCGAGTTCTTGCCGCCAACCTGGACCGTGGAGCTAGTATTGTAGCCAAGGACGTATCCAGCACCAGACTCGGAACTGTCCTTAATAATAACGTCCCCTTTAGCATGGAGATAGCTATCTGCTCCTACCTCAAGTTTGTGACCGTTGAGATCGAGCGTATAAACACTTTGCGTTCCGTTAAATGTAATTTTTCTATTAGCTAGCGTGATGTCATTCTCTAGAAGATAATAGCCTGGCGCACCGACAAGATTGTCTGCAGTAGTGACGTGTATGACATCTGCAGCAGAAGCGGTTTTCGTCGTAGCGGCAAAAAGAATCGAAAAAGACAATAGAATCAAAGCCAGGATCTTCTTTTTACCTCTAAACATATAAAAACCTGTCTATATATATTTTAGCATAAGCGAGCAAAAAATTAGTGCTTATTTGCCATAAAAATATGAGAGATTTTTGACAAATTGTAAAACCTTGCAAAAAAGTACTTGCAAATGTATTTCGCTTATGCTATAAGTGGTAGTATATAAGGTCAGTTAAAACAAATACGGCACACCAACAAGGGAGGTTTTATGGGTCATACTCATAATAAAGTTTTACGCATATCTGCGGCATCATTGCTGGCAGGTATTGGCTGTCTCGCGCTAGCGCAGCCTAGCTATGCAGCAACAGAGGGGACATTCAACGATAATAGCGGTACAACCTGGAAATACAGCTACAATACCGACGGAGACGATCCGGTTTTGACGATCGGTTTCAAGACCGTCGCAGATGCAACCAACACCGTATTTTCAATTCCTTCCCTGACCGAGGTAAAAGGAAAACTGAGCTCCCTTTCAAACATCAATTCAATTGACACATATTACATCCGAAACCTGACCACGGATAGCGAAGCAAGTGCCGCAGTCGCTCCGATTCTTACGAAGGTCGATATGACCAATGCCGCGAAGGTCCAAATTGCCGACCTCGCCCCTCTCTTCAAGAACTCCCAGAACACCGAAATTGAGCTCGTATTTGGCGATGACATGGTCATCGGTAACCCAACCGATATCCAGGCAAAAATTGACTCCAATAGCGTCTGGTATGATCCAACCTCTAGCTCAAACAAGCCTGGCCTATTCGAAAACTTGAAAGTCAATCTAACGAATCTCAATAAAGTTAAGTACATCGGCTGGCGCGCATTCATGGGCGCGACACTCAACGATGAAGACCGCGATATCACGATTGGCAGCAACCAATCGACTGGTGGCTACGCATTCGCAAATTCCAACATCAATAGCCTCACAATCAACGCGGCCGAAATCCAGGAGGGTATCTGCTGGCACTGTCTAGACCTTACCAGCCTTTCGTTCGGCGATAATGCAAGAACCATTTATGGCCGCGCGTTCCAGGGCGATACGAACCTCAAACAAACCCTCGATACTAATAAACTTACCGAGATTGGTCGCTACGCGTTTGAAGGTTCTGGCCTTACCGGCTTAACGATTCGAAGCGATCTCGCATTAATCAAGGAGAACGTCTTCGAAAATACGCATCTCGGTTCCCTAGATTTTACCGGCTCGCATGCCACCCTTGGCAACGAGTCGTTCAAGAATGCTGGCATTAATACTATCGACTTCGGCCAGACTCTTTCGAAGATTCGCAACGTTGTCTTCGTAGATAACAATATCCACGAGGTCACCTTACCGAAGTCCATCGAAGAGCTTGGTGTCGGTATCTTCATGAGGAACCCACTCAGAAGAATGACAATCAACTTCGATCTTTGGGACTTGGGCAGCGAATACAGTAAATGGCGCGGTGGCGCAATAGCGCGCGTGTTATTTGGTTGCGCCAACGCCGTCAACTCGCACTGCGAGTCTCTGTCGACAGACGATTCAATGATTAATTTGAGACACCTCACGATTAACCCAGCGAAGGATTATAATCCTAACCTTATGGACCAATACACTGGCGCTGCAGCAGACATTCCGGACTGGTTGCTTAATAACGCAACAAACATCATTCCGCGCCAATTCTTCGCGGACCTAGATAGCCTGGATACACTTACTATCGGCGAAGGCTTCCAGTATATCGGCGAGCAAGCATTCATGCGAGGCTATGCGAACCAATTAGGGGAGAGCCAGAACTATTGCCCGGGCTATGCCGGTAGCTGTAATTACTACAACTGGGAGGCGGGCCGAAAAAACGTCAAGCTCACTATTCCAGATTCCGTCATTTCCATCGGCCCTAGAGCGTTCATGTGGTTCTCAAACAACCCGAATTTCACCATCAAGAAACTCCCTTCTAATCTCGAATACGTTGGCTACCAGGCATTCTATGTCAACGCTGGTACTATCAAGGATTTGAACACGAAGAAGCTCCGTTACCTTGGTAGCCGCGCCTTCGCGGTCGGTATAAATGTCAATAAAATCTACCTCGGCGATTCGCTCGAATACATGGGCAAAGAAGTGTTTGCCGGCAACTCTGGTTATACAGACCTCACCATCGACACCGATATCTATGACGGAAGATTGACGATGAGCAGTGATTCCGGTAGCGGCGACTTCCGCTCACAGTTCGGCATGTGGATTACCAACAAATACCTAGACAGAGGCTACTACCCTGAAGACTTCAATTTCAACGAATACCGTCCAGCGGAGTGGAACTCGGTCACTGGCTACAAGCGTCACTACAAGAGTCTCAAATTCACTAATAAATCCACAACCGCACCAACCGACTATAGCAGCTTCCTCGTTGGTGCCTATTGGGACACCGTCGATTTAGGAGATGCAGCATGGGAAACTATACCAAGTACGTCTATGCAGTTCGTAAAAGCTAAGAAAGTTATCCTCCCAAGTGGCCTAAAAACGATTGATAGTAATGCATTCGTAGCAGCTCAGATCGAGGAAGAATTAGTTCTTCCAGATACGCTTACGACAATCATGCCGAATGCATTCATGTCGAATGCGAATGGCGAGAAGATCGGCAGCGTGAAGATTACTTCCCTTCCACAGTCACTCGTGGACATTGGCGCGCTCGCCTTCTATCAGCAGGATCGCGTTGCAGTCGACGTGAACAACCCAAATCTCAGGAGATTGGACTACGGCGCGTTCTATGGTACTAGCGTCCGCAATGTCGTGCTCAACCAAGGTCTCGAGCTATTCAGCGCAGATGTGTTCTTCAATGTGCCAACGCTCAAGAATTTCACGATTGATGTTAACTTGTACAATTCGACAGTCTTCCCGTACGATTCAGGCTATTACACGTCATTCGCTTGGGTCTTCAACAACACAAAGAACGTCAATTTCGGAACAATCAAGCTCACCGCTAACGCAGGCATGCCATGCGGCGGCTTCGGCAACTGCCAGGCAGAAGCAGCAGCTGCAGGCGACGTCTGTAAAGACCAAGAAAACAACGTAATTGATTGCGACAGAAAGAACGCATACTTCTACGGCATCAACGCTCGCAGAATCGACCTTAGCGAATTGCAAGGCATGACTGAGGTCCCAACCTCAATGTTCCAAAACACAACGGTCGGTGAGATTATCCTTCCGGAAACGATCACGGAGATTGGCGAAGACGCCTTCTTCCAGGCAAAGTTTGGTAGAGTTAATCTCCCAGACACCATCACTAGGATTGACGATGAAGCCTTCCAGTGGGCAATCGGTAGCGTCGATAACTTCGTCCCAGCAGGCGTAGAAACTATCGGCCGCTCCGCATTCTTCGGCGCTGACCTTAACGACGATCTCTATATCCCAGCAGGCGTCCAAAGCATCGGCGTAGATGCCTTCAACGCAGGTGACGCAGACGTCTACTACGACACGGTTTCGATCGAAGGTAATATTGACGAAAGAATCACTAATAACCAGCTTGTCCACCAGATGCTCTGGGGTTCCGACATTCACACGCTCATCATCCACTCCTCTACGCTCCCAACCGTACCTGGCGAGGGCAATTCCCAACAGTTCTGGAATATGCCGATGGAAGAAGTAGTCATTACCGCTCTGCCAGAAATCCCAAACAACGCATTCGAATCGAACCAGTTCCTTAAGATGGTCGTGATGCGCCGCGATGACGCGCTCCGCGCGATCGGCGATCAAGCCTTCGTTGACTGCGAGAACCTCCACGTGATCAAGTTCGCGGATAGCCTCGCAAACGAGACCGTCACGCTTGGCCTAGAGTCCTTCAAGAATACCGGCTTCGAAACGATTGGCAATAAGGATGCTCAATTCGAGCTCGACGCAGCTAAGTTCGTAGCGCGCCCAGGCGTCTTCACGAACATGCAGAAGCTCAAGTCTGTCTATGTCCCAGAAAACCTCAACGATGGCGTAATTCCAACGGGCACCTTCGCGAACAGCCCAGAGCTCGAAGAGGTCGCAATTGCTCCAGGCGTAACTCTTGTTGAAGATATGGCATTCGACAGCGACAACAAGCTCAAACGCATCATCTTCTGGGGCGATACGGATATCGAAGATAGCTCATTGGCCGCTTCAGTCATCCCAGCCACGACAAACATCTACGCCTACACTGGCGCAAAGGCCGAAACATTTGCAAACGGCCGCACCGGCGAAGGTAAGTTCTATCCACTCGACGAAGTTCTCTATATTACTACCGACAAGTTCCGCATCACTCTACCAACCGACGAAGACTTCAACGGCGACGTCAAAGTCTACGCACTCCGCCGCGACGGCATCGTGATGGAATCCGACAACTGGAGCGAGTACGAGGGCATCGCCTTCCCGCGCGCAGACAAAGACCTCTACTTCATGCATGAAGCTGCAACAGTCGAATCTGATCCAGCAGCCGGTACAGTCTTTGAAACACCAATCTCCGTCGACAATCTCGACTTTACGAGCCAGAACTTCACAAATATTAGCTACGAAGTTGGCGCTGCTGACGAAAACGGTGATCGCTATACCACGATTAGCTATACCGACGGAATTACCGGGAAGGTCGTGACGACCTCCATCCAGCTCCGCTCTCCAATCATTCCTAGCGCCGCCAAGACTCTAGCTGCCGCTCCTCGCAGGCTAATGGCAGCCGCTCCTGCAGCCGGCGCAACCGATACCGATAGCTCCAGCAATGCGGGCGACACTTCGACCGACAACATCGAATACGGTCGCGGCGACGACGAAGCCATCGAGTACGGCCGCGGCGACGACGAAGTAACTGATACGAGCGAAGGCGCATCTGCCGAAACTACGTCGACTGAAACAGTCGCCACTACTACCGGACAAACCGAAAAGGCCACGACGTCTACTGACCAAAAAGCCGAAGAAAACGGCAACCCGAAGACCAGCGATACGATTCTCGGATACGTCGCACTCTTCGGCTCCTGCTCTCTCTTCGCAGGCGCAGCAGTTGCAATCATTCGCCGCAACAGACGTTAAAAACCGAAACCTCCCCCTCGCCGGGGAGGTTTTTGTTGCAATAATGTATAATTGAACTAAGATGAAAATTATTGAGAAGAAATGCCCAAATTGTGGCGGAAATCTAGATTTTAAAGTTGGCGAGCGCGACGTGAAATGCGAGAGCTGCCGCCGTAAATTCGCGGTCGAGTACGATACCAATATCTCCGACCTGAGCGAGAAAGCGATGGATGCGCTGAAAGCTGCAGATGTTAGCTTGCGCCCAGTCCGCAGAATGTTTATTGCGATCTTTTGCGTCTTCTTCCTAATCGCAGCGGTTGGCATTACTATCTTGATAATCGCGATGGTTGATAGCCGCAATAAGTTCAATGAGCGAGTCAAAGAATCTCAACAAGAATTCGAAAAGACCACGCAACAAATGTTAGAAAGTGTAGGAAAGTAGTATGAGCAAAACGATTGTAGTTTATTATTCCGTCCAAGGGCATGTTAAGAAAATCGCCGAGAAAATCGCCGAGCTAAAGGGCGCGGATCTTTTTGCGATCGAAGCGAAGCAACCGTATACCGAGGCCGACTTGAACTATATGGACGAAGGCTCGCGCGCGACGCGAGAGTTCAATAACCCAGAGCTCCGCGACATCGAACTCGTCTCGACTGAGGTGCCAGGCTGGGCGGATTATGATACCGTAATTCTCTGCTACCCAATTTGGTGGGCAATTGCCGCTTGGGGCACGAATTCGTTCGTGAAGGCTGTCGACTGGAACGGCAAGAAGGTTTTGCCAGTCGCGATTTCCCATTCTTCACCAGCGGGCGAGAGCGGCTATTTGCTCGAAGACGACGCCAATGGCGGCGAGTGGTCCGAGGCAGTGCGTCTTTACCAGGATGCGACTGACGACGAAATCCAAGGTGCTCTATGATAATTCCGGCGCTCCTTGCAATCGCGGCGGCAACATTATATGCACTGACAAACCACATCGATAAGTTTTTGATTTCGAAGGGCGTGAAGCACGCCGATTACCGATCACTGCTAGTTGTCTCGACGTTGATTGCCGGCGCCGTAATGTCCGTGATTTATTTTTTCATTTGCGGCTGCTCGGTCGGCTTCGACTGGAAGAGCTTCCTGATTCTCGTCGGCAATTCGGTCCTCGTTTCGTTCGCATACGTACTCTACTTTAAGTCGCTCAGCCGCGAGGACACAACAATTGTCGCTATTATGTTCCAGCTGATTCCGGTTTTCATGCTGGTGCTTTCTCCGCTAATTTTGCCGGATCAAACTATTTCGCCGATTCAGCTTGTCGGCGGCTTTATCGCAACACTCGCCGCAATTCTCGTTACTTATGAACCGTCCAAAAAACGTTTTGCGAAGGGAAAACTTGTCACGCTCGGCATGATGACGCTCGTTTCAATTGCCTATGCGATTTGGTTTATTTTGGAGCGCTACGTAACGCTCGACCATGACTTTAACCAGATGATGTTCTGGACGAATGCGTCGCAGTTCGTCGTCGGTGCCCTGATTTACATCTTCCTGAAATCGTTCCGCAAATCGTTCCATGACATGATGAAGTCAAACGGGAAGACAATCATCGGGCTAAATCTCACGAATGAGTTACTTAGCTCATTCGGAAACGTACTTTCGACCTGGGCGGGTCTTATGGCCTCCGTCGCGCTCGTTTCGTTCGTATCGCAGAGCGTCCAGCCATTTGCAGTGATGGGGCTTGGCGTTCTTCTGCCGCTCATTTTCCCGAAGGTTGACAAGGAACGTGTCACCAAGGGCGAAACAATCAAGCGCGTTATCGCAATTGTTGTCTGTATTATTGGTCTAGCCTGTATTGAGTTCGGATAAAAAGGCATAAAAGCAGCCCGGGACGAAGCCCGGGCTTAGGGTGAGGTTTATTTGGCATGCGTGCGAACCGAAACCTCTATTCTTGGAACTAAACTGGTGAGTACTACTAATGATTTTTGCTAGTGACTGCTGCCGCGACCTTCTTCTGCTTTAGCCGCAACCACCTGCATAACAACTGCAACAATCGGTACCGCTTGCACCTATCCGTGTGCCATCAGCGTTCTCCATGCTGCAGATGTCAAATGTATCACGAGGGATACCTTTGGCATCGATAAGTTTCTTCATGGGACATTTACCCCGTTTCTACAGTTTCCGTACGTAAAAAACGCTAAGCATTTCGCGCTCATTTGAGCCACGCATACGCGATATGCTTCGTGCGTAATCACCAAAAATGATCACAAAGAACCACGACGTACGTTGCGGATATAATAACATATTTTTTAATTACTGGGTATAATGGAGGATAAGGCGATGAATATACTTGAGATTATAACAATCGGAATCGGCTTAGCCATGGATTCTTTCGCGGTCTCTATCTGCAAAGGGCTTTCGATAAAAAAGATGAGCTGGAAGAACGTATTCTTGATTGCACTTTATTTTAGTATTTTTCACTTCGGGATGCCAATTATTGGGTACTTTTTAGGGGAGACTTTTAGCAGCTTCATGGGGCACATCGATCACTGGGTTGCATTCATTTTGTTGTCCTTTATCGGAATAAAGATGATAGTTGGCTCATTCTCGAAGAAGAAAAATAAACGAATCGACAGCGTTCGCTTCAAGGACATGTTTGCGCTCGTAATTGCGACAAGCATCGACGCCCTAGCAATCGGCGTCGCATTCGCGTTCCTAGAAACGAACATCATCATTTCGGCCTCAATAATTGGCGCCGCCACTTTCGTCTTGTCGGCAATCGGCGTCTTAATCGGAAACAAGTTCGGCGACAAGTTAGACAAAAAGGCCGAAGGCGCGGGTGGCGTCATTCTGATTCTTATCGGCCTAAAAATCCTACTCGAGCACCTCGGAATTTTGGCGTTCTAGTCCCCGACAACAAAAATAGCTAGATGGCAATCGGCTAGCTATTATTTGTAATTACTACTTATCTTTGTCCGTAATCTCGATGCCACCAAAGGCGCCGGCCGCCTCTAGGTAAATTGTATATTTGCCCTTTTCCGTGTCGCCCTTGCGCTCATCGGAAATGCCGCCGAGTGCGATACCGGATTTCATTTTGACCTGGACGGTTTCTGGAACGATAATATCGATACCACCAAAGGCGCAGCAAGCTTTGATGACGGTGTCCTTAGTGAATTTAGCTCTTCTCAAATCTAGCTTGACGCCGCCGAACACTGCGACGAGGTTTGCGCCAGAGAATTCTTTATCATTGTAGACTCTGTCGCTACCGGAGAAGACTGCGGTCTGGGCATCCATTTCGCCGTCTTTGCCGATTTCGCGAACTTTCTTTTCGACTTCCTTGTCATTTTTACTGCAAATGGCGCCACGGAAGATGATTGTGAGACCGATGACGACCAAGAATACCGCGACGATGACCTTCCAAGCTACGTCGTACGAGAATACGTCCTGTGCCGCGAGGAGCAAAACTACGCCAGTGCCGAGGAAGCCGAGGCTCGATAGTTTTTCTTTTTCGGTAAGCAATGCGATGGCGCTAGGGACAATGATAAATAGCGTCCACCAGCCATCAAAGAATATATTAAAGTTAAATAATCCGAGCGCACTGCCACCAAAAAGCACGCCAAGCGCGATGATGGTGACGCCCCAGATAATCGGTTTTAGTTTTTTCATTTTTTCTCCTTTATGAGTCGATTATAACACGGGGGGGCGGTTTGGATGCGGGGGCAATAAAAACGACAATGGAACAAAAAGCCGACCACACTAAGTAGCCGGCTTTATTGTTTACTTTACCCGAGTGCCATTCACATAAAGTTTATAACCATTTGCATGGATATTACTGTTTGTCGTATCGGCATTTGTGAGCGATTTAACATAAGTATCGCCCGTTAAAGTCATCGAGCTAGAACTATCTAAGGTAAGCTCAACTTCGCCCGTATTGCCACTGTTGATAGCACCGCTAAACGATGAACCGTTAGCAAGATTCATTGTTAACTTCGAGATAGAATCTACGACGATATTACCAGTGGCTTTTTGATTAGTCATATTAAGCGTGACTGTGCCGCCATTACTGCCAGATTTGCCCCAAGAATCTTTCTGGATCCTTAAGAAGTTGCCAGTATCATCGTTGTTCACGATCGTGTTATTCTCAAGGTTAATCTCCGCGGTAGTGTTCGTTACGTAGAAGCTATCGCCTTTATTGGTCGTGATAGTTGAGTTTTTGGCAGCAAAGACAGCCTTGCCGGTTGCCGCGTCGCCACTCATAGATTGATAAAGGAAGATATTCTTATAAGTAGTAGATTGACCGTTAAGCGAGCTATTGGTGTCAGTCAAAGATACATTTTCGAGCGTAATACTATTCTTGCCCTCGATAATTGCGCCCTCGGAAGCGGTAGCGATTAGTGTGGCGTTCTTTACGGTAATATCTGCCGTAGAATAGATAGCCGGAGAGCCTTTGCCGGTCGTTTTATAAGTGCCCTTGTTTACCGTAACAGTTCCGCCGCCACGATCTGAACGAATCGCTGCGCTGGAAGTACCGGCTGTAGTAATAGTAAGGTTTTCAGCATTCATTACGCCACCACCAGTGGTCATAATACCGCCAGAGTTATCCTTGCTTGTGGTAATGGTGGAATCGGAAATGCTAATTGTAGTGCCGTCAGATGATGAATTATTAGTCGTAGCTGAACCGCCATAGCTAAATACGCCATTAGCGCCAGTTGCGTCAGTTGCAATATTAGCATTTTTAATGCTTAAATTCGCACCACTCTTAGCGATAATAGCCGAGTTAGTGCCATAAAAACTAGTATTGTCGCCGCCGTCTGAATCACCAGTTTTAGTGACTGTAATTCCAGATAAAGTGGCCGTAATATCTCCGGATACGGAAATGGCGTTCTCGTCAGCGTTAGATGATGAAAATTCGCCACTCGTGATATCCTCGTCCGACGTAATCTCTTTAACTGCCGAGTAGGACGCGGATGATGAACCGCCGCCACCATTCATTGCTGGTGCACTACCCCCACTAGTAGTATAGTTAGAGTTTACCGTATCTATAATCAAGAACCACAATACACCTAGAGTTACAACCAAGGCGGCGATTATAGCGGCATATGTAATTTTATCTTTCTTGTTCACTATAATCTCCTTCCTTTTCTCTAGCTATTGCTCTCAGAATTATTTTCGTCGCTTGGTTTTTCTGGCGGAGTGCCACCTTGGCCGTTTGAGCCATTTTCGCCACTAGGCATTTCTGGTGGAGTACCGCCACCAGGCATTTGTTGCGACGATGATCCGCTAGTGTTACTGCTAGTTCCCAAAGTCTTTGCGAAAACAAAGAAAGCCGCAGTAGAAATAACTGCGCCCACTAATACACCAATTACGAAGAGAATAATTTTCTCTTTCGTAACGTCTTTCTTTTTGATATTGTCGTTTTCCATAAGCTTGTTCTCCTTCTAATCATTATACGATACCATTATCAATCGCTTTCCTGAAATAGAACTTGAAAGTAAGCAAAGGGATTCGAACTATTAAGAAAAATACAGCCCGATTAGATTACTTGACATATCGTTCAAACATTATTCGAAGCTTATGGCTAAGGTAGTCATGAATGTCTTCGAGTGTCACAGAGACTTCGTTGCGGTAATATTTGCGCAAAATAGCGAAAGTGCCGCTCGTAAGAATTAAAAGCTCGAACTCGGCGTTTTTGTCCTCGATGCCTTTTTTGCGCATAATTGAAAGAACGCGTTGCGTCATACCGCTTTCAAGCTGGCTCAGGAAGGCCGTTGGCGCATCGCTAGATAGAAGCTGGCGATAGACACTCTCTTGCTGCCTAAGAAAAGTAAAAATCTGATTCACATATTGCTCAACATCGCCAATAGT
>JAFWSJ010000018.1 GCA_017524405.1 Candidatus Saccharimonadota bacterium
CATCCTGAGCCAGGATCAAACTCTCCATAAAAATTTTTGAATTTGAAAACTCAATATAAAAGACTGACGATGATAATTAATTGCACACTAAATTGTTAAAAAACTTGAGCCTTAACTAACAAGCGTCCGAAAATGGACCACCTCGCAGTTAAAACTATCTCCTATCTTATACCATCCTGAAGGCCAAGTCAAGCACTTTTTTCGAGATTTTTTGACTTTTTTGCGTTTTTTCTGCCCTACCCCTAAACATAACCATTTTAGGAGCCTATTTTTGGGCTTTTTGCTGTTATTTTTTGGCCTAGAAACAAAGCGCCATCAAGACGCCGATGAGAGCCCCCAAAAACGCCCCAACAATCACCTGTGGCACCGTGTGCCCCTCGACAACCTTCACCTTTTTCTTCTTATAATTACGGTCCATGATCATGAGATTGATGACTTTGCCCTGCTCGCCCACGGCGTATCGGACATTCACCGCGTCATATACCACTATAACCGTCATACAAAGCGCTAGGACGGTGATTGGCGCGAAAACACCATATTGACCAATAAAGAAGGTCGAAAGGCCCGTAAAGCTCGCTGTGTGGCCGCTAGGCATGCCTCCACTACGGAAGAAGCAATCAAATATCTCCCGGCCGCTCATGCGCCCCTTGCTTTTAATCAAATCCCCAATCAATTTACCGGTCTGCGCTACAAACCATCCGATTATGAATGCTAGCAGCCCACCGAGCCCTTCTATGTTTTCCATGACCTTATTTTAACACAAAAAAGAGCTCCCCCACATCCGTGGGGGAGGATAAATTGGTATACGTACATTAACTCGGGGGGAGATTTTTAAACAGCCCGGAAGCAGGCCCTCAATCTTGTTTTTACGCGCAGATAATCAACCAACACCGAAGCATCGGGTTAAAATCGTTTGCCTTCACCTATCTGACGCTACCCGTTTATTTCCCTTTTATGCTAGACCTTCCATATAGCCTCTTCAAAAATATCCTTGGTCAATGCGATTTTCAAAGAGAGAACTCCCGCGTTCGTGGGCTTCGCCTTAATGTTCTAGCAATAGTAATGCACGTATCTATCCATTATAGCACAAAAGCCGCAAAATGTCAACTGTCAACCAAAAATACCCCTGCGCTAACAGGGGTATTTTTTGCTAGGAGTTTCCTATTTCTTTGCCGGCTTCTCTGCCTTCTCAGCAGGAGCCTCAGCGGTCTCAGCGTCCTCTTCTTCCTCTTCTTCCTTCGGGAGAATACCGATTGAAGCGACTGCATCGCCGTCATTGAGGCGCATCACGCGGACACCCTGCGTTGCGCGGCCAAGGGTCGGAATATCCTTAACTGCGACGCGGATTGCCTGACCATCGGTGGACATCATGATGATTTCCTTTGCCTCTGGGTCGAGCGTGTGAACCGCTGCGATTGGGCCAGTCTTAGAGGTGATAGCCGCAACCTTAACGCCCACGCCGCCACGCTTATGTGGTGGGAAGTTCATTGCAGCCGTCATCTTACCGTAGCCCTTCGTAGAGATAACGATGAGCTTCTGGTTCTCTGGATCAGATACGACGTCCATGCCGACCACTGTATCGTTTGGACGCAGACGCACACCGCGGACACCGCGAGCAGCGCGACCCATTGGGCGAACTTCCTTCTCGTTGAAGCGGACTGCCTGACCAGCGGAGGTAGAGATAATAATCTCATTCTCACCGGTCGTAGCGCGTACCCAGCGAAGTTCGTCACCATCATCGAGCTTGATCGTGATGAGACCGTTCGTACGGATATTAGCATAATCCTTGAGCGAAGTCTTCTTAATCGTACCCTTCGTGGTTGCCATGAAGAGATAACCGTCATCGCCAGCATCAGAGCCAGACTTAATCACCGAGGTAATCTTTTCCTCCGGGTGTAAGCTGAGCAAGTTCACCGAAGCCGTGCCCTTCGCAACGAGCGAAGACTGCGGGATTTCGTAAGCCTTGATGCGGAAAATGCGACCCTGGTTCGTGAAGAATAACAGATAATCATGGGAGTTGGCCAAGATAATCGTGTCAATCACGTCTTCTTCCTTGGTCGTCATACCGCGACGGCCCTTGCCGCCTCTGTTCTGCTTCTTGAAGTCGTTCTGAAGCACACGCTTGACGTAGCCCTGTGCGGTAAGAAGCACCACGCTCTCCTCATCTGGGATCAAATCTTCCTCAGCGAACTTACCGAGCTCGTGATTAATAATCTTACTGCGGCGAGGATCGCCATACTTCTCTTTCATCGCGAGGAGTTCTTCCTTGATAACATCAAGAATTGCCTGTTCGGAAGCAAGGATTGCCTCGAGCTTAGCGATAAGCTCATGGAGCTCCTTGAGCTCGTTCTCAATCTTATCGCGTTCGAGACCCTGGAGGCGGCGAAGCTGCATGGCCAAGATAGCGGCAGCCTGAATCTCAGAAAGACCAAAGCGTTCCATGAGGCGCTTATCTGCGTCGTCATAAGATTCGCGAATCGTCTTAATCACCTCATCAATATGGTCGAGCGCAATCTTGAGACCTTCGAGGATATGAGCGCGTTCCTTCGCCTTCTGGAGGTCAAACTCCGTACGGCGGCGGACCACCTTCTGGCGGTGCTTGATAAACTCCGCGAGAATTTCCTTGAGGCCCATCACCTTTGGCTGAATACCATCAATGAGCGCGAGCACATTATAATGGAAGCTCGTCTGAAGACCGGTAAGCTTATAGAGCTGATTCAAAATCTTCTTCGGGAAGGCATCCTTCTTGAGCTCGACTACGACGCGCACCTTACCACGAGCGGACTCGTCGCGTGCGTCAGCGATATGGTCAAGCTTCTTTGCCATCACGAGCTCGCGTACCTTATCAACGAAAGCTTCCTTGCTCATGCCGTAAGGCACCTCTGTAATAACAATGTTAAAGCGACCGTTCTTCTTCTCTTCAATATTCGCAACAGCGCGAATCGTCACCGAACCGCGACCGGTTGCATAGGCCTGCTTCATCGGTGCACCACCGTAGACCTCAGCACCAGTTGGGAAATCTGGACCTTTTACGTGCTTCATGAGCTCTTCGAGCGTAATATCTGGATTGTCAATCTGAGCAATCGTTGCATCGACGACCTCTCCGAGGTTATGCGGCGGGATATTCGTCGCCATACCGACGGCAATACCCATCTGGCCATTCAAGAGAATGTTCGGTAATGCTGCAGGAAGCACCACTGGCTCCTGTTCGGTACCATCGAAGTTATCGCGGAAATCAACCGTATTTTTCTCGATATCAGTCAAAAGCTCAGCGCCAACCTTGTCCATGCGGGCCTCGGTATAGCGCGATGCAGCTGGTTCATCACCGTCCATCGAACCGAAGTTACCCTGACCTTCGACGAGTGTATAACGCATCTTCCAAGGCTGAGCAAGGTTTACCATCGAATCATAAATCGACGAATCGCCGTGTGGGTGGTATTTACCCATCACTTCACCGACGATACGAGCGGACTTCACTGTTGCGTGTGGAGCCTTCCAGCCGTTTTTGTTCATTGCGTAAAGAATACGGCGGTTCACCGGCTTGAGACCATCGCGTACATCTGGGAGTGCGCGGTCAATGAGGACCGACATCGAGTAGCGCAGGAAGCTGTCTTCCATCACGTTCTCAACTGTCAATTCCTCGACGCCATCTTCAGCGAGATGCGCCTTTAGGCCACCAACCTTTACGATCTCTTCTTCATCAGGAGTGGTGGTTCCGAGCGTTTCGTCGACGCCTTTGTCGTCCGCGCTATCTGGCACGTTACCGACTTTGCTCTCGTCGCGCTCGTCTTCTGGATTTTCAATCTGTTTTTTCTTGTCTACCATAGTTCATTCCCTCCTAGAAGTCCAAATCATCCAAGTCGACCGTGGCCGCTCTCGATTGAATAAAGTTTTTACGGAGTTCTGCTTCGTCGCCCATCAACTTCGTGAAGATCGCGTCAGCCTTCTCGGCATCCTCAATGTTCACGCGGATAAGCGTACGATTTGCTGGATTCATTGTGGTCTCCCAGAGCTGAGCTGCGTCCATCTCACCAAGACCTTTGAAGCGCTGCTGTGCAGTATAGCCCGCCTGTTTGAAGGTTTCGTCCTCTGGGTTAATCTTCGTACCGGCAGCCTTGCGCTCTTCGATACGCTTTGCAAGCGTCTGTTCGAGTGCTTCCTCGTTATAGATATATTCAATCTTACGAGTGTTGCCCGTACCCTTGATGAGGCCAAATAGAGGCGGCTTCGCGAGATAAACGTGACCAGCCTTGATGACCTCTGGCATGTAGCGGAAGAAGAATGTGAGGAGCAAAGTTGAGATATGCGCACCATCGACATCGGCATCCGTCATGAACACAATCTTGTAATAACGCAGACCATTAATATCAAAGGTATCGCCAATACCGACGCCAAGCGCCTTGATAAGCGAAACAATCTCGGCGTTCGCGAACATCTTATCGAGACGTGCGCGCTCGGTGTTGAGCACCTTACCACGAAGCGGCAAGATTGCCTGAATCTTCGAATCGCGACCTTCCTTTGCGGAACCAGCAGCGGAGTTACCCTCTACGATGAAGAGCTCGCACTCGGTACGATCGCGCGAAGAACAGTCAGCGAGCTTCGAAGGCAAGTTGAGACCTTCAAACGCACCCTTGCGGATAACGTTATCGCGAGCAGCACGAGCAGCCTTGCGGGCGCGTGCAGCAAGCGTAGCTTTCTGAACAATCTTCTTTGCGATGTCCGGATGCTCTTCGAGATAGTAGGCGAAGTATTCGCTCGTAACCTTGTCGACATAACCACGGACCTCTGGGTTGCCAAGCTTGTTCTTGGTCTGACCTTCGAACTGCGGATCTGGAAGCTTCACCAAGATAACCGCGGTGAGACCTTCCTTGATATCGTCGCCAGTGAGGTTGTCTTCCTTTTCCTTGAGGAGACCGTTCTTGCGGGCGTAATCATTAATAACACGGTTCATTGCCGTGCGGAAACCAACGACGTGAGTACCGCCATCTGGGGTCAACACGTTGTTTGCGAATGGACGCATCGTTTCCGAGAAGGAATCATTATACTGAACTGCAATCTCGACGCCGCTGTCTTCGACCTGTTTTTCAACGTAGAAGATATCGTCAGAAACTACTTCCTTGCCCTCGTTCAAGCGGCGAACGTAGCTCTTGATACCACCTTCGAAGTAGAAGGAATCGGTCTTGCCCGTGCGCTCGTCATGAACAGAGGTCAAGATGCCCTTCGTCAAATATGCCTGGTGGCGAAGATAATTCACTACCCAGTCATAATCGAAGGTCGTTGTCTCCTTGAAGATTGCTGGATCAGGATAGAACGTAATGCTCGTACCCTGCTTGTCAGTCGAACCAGTAACCTCGATAGGCTTTACGGTCTTACCAGTATCGAACTCGATATGGTTAATCTTGCCGTCACGATAGACCTCGGCGATCATGTGCGTCGAAAGCGCGTTCACGACCGAAGAACCCACACCGTGGAGACCGGATGAGACCTTGTAGCCACCGCCGCCGAACTTACCGCCAGCGTGGAGCACTGTTAATACTGTTTCTAGTGTAGATAGTTTTGTTTTTGGGTGGATATCTACAGGGATACCACGACCGTCATCATCGACACGGCAGCCACCGTCATTAAGGAGCGTAACCTTAACATGGGTAGCGTAACCGGCAATCGCCTCATCGATGGAGTTGTCTGCAATCTCCTTGATAAGGTGATGAAGGCCATCAAAACCAGTTGAGCCGATGTACATACCAGGGCGCTTGCGCACTGGCTCGAGCCCTTCCAAAACCTGAATTTCGGACGCATTGTACTCTTCGTCGGCCCCACCGGACTTCTTAGCTGCTGCAGCCATTTTACATTTACCTCAACTTTTTTATATAACATAACTATTTTAGCACAACTCACCCCAAAAAATCAAGTATAAGGGCCCTAGAATCGCTTCTAAGGCCCTTCTGGCCCAAAAACCATATATTTATATGGTTTTTGGAATAAAAATGAATCCGCGCTTTTGGCACGGATTCGTGTATTTTTATTTCTTTTCGCCCTTTTTCTTTGGCGCTAGATGCTCTAGTGCGAAATGTAAGCTACGATACTCAGACAATGATGTATGGGGATTATCCCACTTCTTCTGGACAGTAATACCCATCTCCTTCGCCTTCTTCCTAAACTTGAATGGATGCGCCTTCTTTATCTGAGCTAGTTCTCTATAATGTTTTTCCTTCGCTCGGCCATATGCTTCGGCAGCCGCCGCGCCAACAACGTCTCTCGCTTCCCGATAGGCCTCATCGTCCCTTCCTGTCCAAACCGTTCCTCTTTTTTCGTATGCTTTTTTAGCCTTTCTTCTCTCTTTCGGGTCCTTAATCTCCGCCAATTCTTTCTGAGCTTTTTCGTATCGCTCTTTCTTGTATTTCAAATGGCTCGCCTCAGCGCCATGCGCACCCCGAGCCTGACTATCTGGGATGTTCGCACCCCACGTCTCGATATTTCTATCGCGCTCAGTGCGCACCTCTTTGGCCTTCCAGTCTCTTACTTCCTTCTGATGATCTGCCTTTCTCTGCAGATTATCGTATTCCTCCATGAGTTCCGCGCGCTGTTTTTCTTGCCAAGGCATACATTTTTCCGCCTTCTCAAAAGTGGCATTTCGCGCTTCTCTGGTATCTTCTAACTTATCGCTCATCTGGCGGAATTCCACCTCTTTCATGCTTTCCCAGCCGTTCGCGCCGTCACCATCCTTTTCCTTATCCCCCTTGACCTTCTCGAACATTTTCCTCCTTTTGTTTTATATTAGCACATCTTCCTAATGCTCTAGCGCCACCTAAGAACGACCTCGTCTGCGTTGTTCTTTTCTGTTCTAATGCCACCATTATCCTCTGCTTGAGCAGCCGGCTTAGCAGGAGCTGCCGGAGCTGCTGGTTTCTCCGCTGGCGCTTCCGCCTCTGGAGCTGGCGTTGGCGTAGCTGGTGCAGCCGGCTTAAACGACAGTAATTCATCCTTATCTGTCACAATCTTTGTCTCTGGCACTGCAGCACCGCCCTTGTCGACTAAACCTATTGCTTCGTCGCGCGATTCTTCTTCCACCATCTTCGCAGTCGGCGCAACCGAGGCCTTCGGCACAGTAATCGGTGTCGGATCCGCGCCCGCATTAGCCTTATTCTGTTTCTCTACTGCCGCCCTCTTCTCTAGCCAGGAATCAAGGAAGGTCTTCTTCGACGCCGGTGCCTTGCCAACCGCATTCGCCTCAGGCGCAGATTCCTCTTTCTTCTCCGGCGTAGAAGGCGTTAGACGCGCCTCAATCTCCGCTTCAACCTCCGCACGTGGACGACCATACTTCGTAAGTACATAATCGCGAATCGTATGCATCAGCTCAGGGCTGCCCTCGCCCATCGGCGGCAACGAGCGCATCGTAAATGGCGCCGTTGGCGTGTTGAACATCATCACCGTTGCGATCCAGTTGTAGTTCGGCTGCTTGTGGAGGTCCTCCGCCGTGAACACAGGGGTAAACGCCTTCTCCATCAATTCTGCATCCGTCACGCCAATACGGCCAGACATAATCGTACCGACGTTACCGATAATCGCCTCGCGAATCTTATCTGTTAGCTGCGTCATAAACTGGTTAGCAAGCACGAGGTTCAGGCGGTATTTGCGCGCCTCAGATAGAATCGACTCGAAGCTCTCTGTCGCGAAGTTCTGGAACTCGTCCACGAAGAGACAGAAGTCCTTGCGTTCGTCCTCTGGCGTATCAGCACGGCTCATTGCTGCAGCCTGGAACTTCATCACGAAGATCATACCGAGAAGCCTTGCGTTAAGCTCACCGGTCGTACCCTTTGAGAGATTCACAAGCAAGATCTTATTATTATCCATAATATCGCGCAGATTAAAGCCGGACTTCACCTGACCAAGGATATTGCACATCATCTTATTCGAAAGGAATGGGCCCCACTTCGAGACAAACCAAGTCGTAACCTCGCCCGCATCATTAGATTTCTGCGCTGCCGGGAACTCCTTGGTCCAGTAGTCGAAGACGTTCCTATCCCTGACGTATTGCAACTTACTCTTCACGAACTCTGGGTCGATGAAACAGCGTGGAATATCGACAAAAGTACCGCCATTCGGGTCGCTCATAAGGAGGAGTGCCGCATTGCGGAACATGTGCTGAGCGCGCGCGCCGAACATACCCTGTTGTCCTGGATCGTACAAGGACACGAGCATATTGATACCTTCCTGCACGATAAAGTCCTTCTGGTCCTCGCGGTCGAACTCAAACATATTCATACCGACCGGGTTATCCATGCTACCCGGCTCAAAGAGAATCACGTCCTCGAGGCGCTCTTGCGGCACGCGACTAAGCAGCCACTCAACCGCATCGCCATGCGGATCGATGAAACAGAAACCGCGCCCATCGCACATATCCTGATAGGCAATATTTTCGAGGAGCACAGACTTACCAGAACCCGTAGCACCGATCGCGTAAGTATGACGGCGACGATCATTTGTCTGCAGGCGAATCACCTTCTGCTCACCGCGGAATTCATTCACGCCAAGAATCACACCCTCTTCTGGGATCTTAGTCGGACCATCGACCTGCTTCACTGCCTGGCGCTCCACCTGGCTCGTCGGGATCGCGTTCTGGCTCGGCAAATGGAAGATACTTGCGAGCTCCATGCTATTCAGAATCATGCTATTGGATTCCTGCGGGAACCAGCGCAAGATGAAGTTACGCGTCAACTCACTCGTATTATTCAAGAAATCGTATTTGAACCCATTGTATTGCGGCAAATCAAACTGCGAGAATACCGAGACCACGCCGCCGAGCAAACCTTCCGCTCTTGCGTGCGTCGACGAGCTTGCCACGACACGGATAAGTACCTCGAACCCTGGGTGCTTCGTCTTCTCCTCGATGCGCTGAATTCTCTCCTGATCGAGATTCGAAAGCTGATGCTGCTCAGGATTGCCTTTGTCTTGTTCATGAGCCTCAGGCGGTTTCCAAAGCGCCTCGGCTAGGTCTCCAACTAAATTACCCGCGCCGACAACTAATTTGTTCAATGCGCCGCTGCCTGCCTTCTTGGATTTTTTGCCTTCTTTAATGTCATTGGCTTTCATTTGCGCGAGTTTCGCCCAGTTACCATCCGTCGGGCGGAACAAAATCTGAATGCCAATGCCATCACCCTTCTTAGCGTTCGACATCGCGTTGATAATACCGATGCTCGCGTCGCGCTTCGTATCTTCGTAGCTTGCAATTGGCAGGTGGAACTCCTCTTTGAGGCGCATCTCGCCACCAACTACGCCCTCAATCTTGCCTTCTTTGCTAAAGAAGTTAATCTCATCGACTTCCTCGAGACGCGCCGTCGGATAAGACGCCGTCACAGCCTGCTTGACTGTCTCTGTTAGCACTGCTGGTACCACTGCGTAATACTTGATATAGCCATCGTGCGCGATAATCTCAAAGCTCAGATGCTTCTGCCCCTCAATCTTCGACTTCCAGCCCTTCTTCACCGTCGACGCAATGATGCTATACATCACCTGCGCCTCAGAAATCTGCTCGCCAATCACATCGCGTTCGTCACGGCCACCCACCTGGACGTCATCTGTGCTCGGTGGCAAATGAATCAACATCGGCACCAACTTCAAAGAGCGAGCATAATTCTTGCGCGATCTCCTCGAGTTAACGTAAAGTTTCCAGGCTATTATAGCGGCCACAATCAGCACAACTGTCACCACCACAATTGTCGCCACCCCTTCTAATGTCATGCCGCAATTTCCCCCGTGCCAGTTAGGCCATCGCCCACGCCTCTGTTAAACGCCCCCTTCTTGTACTTCCAGCCATCGATGAAAAATATCTTCGCCTGCGCATATGGATCATATCCGTACTTCTTCATGTGCCCATAGAACTCGCTCGCGACATGCTTATCGATGTCGTCCTCGTTGCGCTTCACGCGGAGGTCGACTATCTTACCGAACTCTTCGGCGTCTTGCTCGACCTGCGCGTCTTCACTGGATCCGGAGTTTAGCTCAGTCACTTCAGCGCGCTGCTCGCTTGGCTCAATCTGTTCAGTATCTGCGGTTGGCTGCTCTGACTCTTCAATGCGCGGCTCTTCAGGATAAAGAGGCGTCACCTCAGCACGCGGCGCATCAATCTCTCCCTGTTCAGTATCAGGTACGTTTTCAAAATTGTCGACTGCCCCCATCAGATTTTCGGAAGCATTCAAAATCTCGGTGTTCTCGCCCGAGCCACCACTAATAGCGGCGTTAGAACCTCCCTTTATATCCATAAGCATTATTATATCACATTACGTGACGTCAAAAAGCACAAAAGTATCTCAAGCCCCAAAATTAGTGCAACTTCGGCAATCGTGATGCCACCAAATGACCACGCCAAGATAAGCGTAACCGGGGCGATCGCAATCACGAGCCCATAGCGCAAACTCTTCTTCTCGACATTCCCAGCCTTCGCCTTGTCCATCTTGCTGCGAAGCCAAAAAAACAGCCTGCAGCATAGTACTGCAAGCCCTAAGAAGAACAAGTAGGATATTGTAAAAAATACTAAAACACCTACCGGACCTACTTCGCTCGGTGATGTTAGGAACATCATAGCCATCAGAATAACGAATGCGATAGCACTCACAATTAGTAGTAATTTATGCATAAGCCCATTATACCATGCGCTTCTGCACCACTCACGACTAATTCTGAAGCCCCATTCTGGCCTCGCCCCCTCACAAGATGTTCGTTCCTAAAAGCTAAAGGTAGAGAGGGTTATCCGGCAAATATATACATTACTTAAAGCCGCAACCTTTAGATCTACCTATTAGCTTCATTGACCGCCTCTCGTATAGAGAGGCATAGTCCCTGCAAAGTGCTTTTGTAGTTCTCTGTTATGTGGGTATCAATGTGCTAGTACTACTTTGCTCTTTACGCGCTCTACGCTCCTTAACTCTCGTTAAGCTTTGGCGGAGCTATTAGCTTACTCCTAGAGTGTAATTTATGGCTAGAAATAAGCTATTACTACGCCAAATACAATTTATTTAACCCATTCACGCTCCGTTTTTATGTTTGTTTTGCTTGTTTTTATTTCTGTTCAAGCATAGCTTCACTATAGCAGACCGGGACCGAAAAGTCAATAATCTTTTTGTTCAATTTTTGTAGTATTTTTTACAACAAACACTGCTCTAACAGATATAATTCGCTTGTTCGTTTTGTTGTCAGTTTTACAACACAAACCCCATTTCCCGCCCCTACTTTGCGATCAATTCGTGTTCGACATGTAACGCTCAGTCCAACATGGCCGCGCAAAACGCGATTTTCCGTGCACGCCACATGTTCATTTCCGGCCGGCATGTTGTTTTTATTATTTGCTCATTTTTGTGTTGTATTTTCGTCCACAACATGCTCGCATTTTGCACAAGAATATTGTAAATATTACAACACTTATTTTATTGACATTAGCATTATGGGGGGCTTATTATAGAGGTAGCTTTTGAGTAAAATCTTTGCGCAAAGGCCAAAAACAAAAATCGATTCCAAAATATAACTCCACACTCCACTTGAAAAAGGATCGGTTTTACTCGCAGTTGCCGGTCCTTTTTCCTTTTTTGTTTTCTGACCCAAATCTGCCCACAGTGTGGAGTTAAAAACAAACAAAAACACCCTCTCTTGACCCGAGGGGGTGTTTTCTCTTTTCAAAACTAATGGTGGAGCTGCCGGATACTGCCTCCGGGTCCGAAAAATCTCCATGTACGCATTCTACGAGCATAGTCTATTCTTTTAATCTTGGCTTAAAGTGGGGCTGGAATAAACAAAACCCTCACACGCCATGGCTAAATTTTCGTGCTAGCCCCTGCCAGGAGGCCAACCTTCATACCAAAGTGTATAATACCGAAATCACGCTATGGTATCTCGAGTGACTCGACAAGATCTAATAAGTTAAGATCTTAGGCGTAAGCTGGCATGTATGCCACATGCTTACTAGCAGTTTTGTCTGCATTTACTAGAGTACTTACGGTACAACTCGACTCGCCTGCATACTGTCAATAATCCGTCTAAGCTTTGTCAGCCCCAGACCTAACAGAGATTTTATCATACTTAAGCTTCTCTTTCAAGATAAGGCGAGCTACACTCCGGGGATGAAAACACCAAAAACCTATTCATCAATACCGAAAGGATTCGGCGCAGAGCTCGTCACTGTCGAAGGCTGTCTCGCGAGAGGCCTCAGCAGTTTCCAAATCGTTGGCCTTGCCAGCAGGACAATCGACGAAAGCCGCGAACGCATCCGTGCAGCCATCAACAATTCAAGGCTCTACTTCCCAAAAGATAAGCTCACCATCAACCTCGCCCCCGCTAGCTTACAGAAGTCCGGAAACTACTTAGACCTCGCCATCGCCGTCAACATTTTAGCGCTCACAGGCCAGCTTTTGACGAACGACATAGCGAATTCCATGTTCGTGGGCGAACTGGCCTTAGACGGCCATATACGGCCCGTGAGAGGCATAATAAACGTCGCCGAGTGTGCGGAAAAACACGGATTCAAACAACTCTTTCTGCCCTCCGCAAACGCCGAACAGGTGCGCTTCTTGCGTCTAAAAAACTTGCACATCACCCCCATTAATTCCCTTTCCGAACTCGTGCTTACGCTTAAAGGAGTTGTTCAACCTTCGCTCGACCAAAGCTACACCAAATCAAGTGTTGTAAAAAATACACATACAGATAATGCTTATGGTTTTCTCGATCAAATTATTGGTCAGGAGCAAGCTAAACGCGCACTCACTATCGCACTCGCCGGCCACCACAATCTCCTGCTCTACGGGCCGCCCGGCTCCGGCAAAAGCATGCTTGCTTCCTGTGCGCCAATGCTCCTCCCGCCACCCAGCCGCCAAGAAGCCATCGAAGCTACCAAGATTCACTCACCGGCAAAAGACCTCACTTCAGTACTAACTGAGCGCCCATTCCAAGCGCCGCACCACAGCGCCTCGCGCGCCGCACTGATTGGCGACGGCAACTTGCCCGGCGAAATCTCGCTCGCCCACACCGGCGTGCTCTATCTCGACGAACTGCCCGAATTCCGTCGCGACCTTCTTGAAGCCCTTCGTCAGCCGCTCGAAAACCATACAATCACAATCGCTCGCGCCAAACAGCGCGTCAGTTTCCCCGCAAGCTTCATGCTCATCGCCACCATGAACCCATGCCCTTGCGGCTACTACGGTGACGACCGGCACGAATGTAAATGCAACCCCACCCAGCGCGTCAACTACCTCCACCGGCTTTCCGGCCCGTTGCTCGATCGAATAGATATGACCATCCGCATGCCGCGCGTCGATAGCTCTGTTTTAGTAAAAAATACAACAATTAGCACTCACGAACATGCTAGTGCTAAACGCCAGATCGCGGCTGCTGCCAAGCGCCAGCTAGCCCGCCAAGGCAAGCAGAACGGAACGCTTAGCTCCTACGAGACGACGCTCCATTGCCCACGAACACCAGAAGCCAACCAAATCCTCGAGGACGCCGCAAGGCGCCTCGGTCTCTCTGCTCGCAGCTATTTCAAGCTCATCAAGGTCGCCAGGACCATCGCCGACCTCGCCAAATCCGACCGAATCGAAGCCGCTCACGTCCTCGAGGCGCTCCAATTCCGCGATATCGGTCCAAATCTGGAATAACCGCTTGCATTTTTTCGCCCCCTTTGATATAATCTACCCCATAACAAGTCTAATTTTTGAGGAGCAAAACTATCAGTAATCCTACATCTCGTACTCGCATCAACGGAGACATCCGTTATCCCGAGGTACGCGTTATAAGTGCTGATGGAGCGCAGTTAGGCATTATGTCTAGCCGCGATGCGCAGCTCAAGGCTCGCGACGCAGGTTTGGATTTAGTGGAGATTTCCCCTAACGCCAATCCACCAGTTGTTAAGATCATCGATTGGGGCAAATATCAGTACCAAAAGATGAAGGAACAATCTCGTGCGAAGAAGAACGCCAAGAGCAGCGAACTCAAACAGATTAGGCTCGGTTTGAAAATTGGGGAGAATGACCTCAATATTAAAGTCCGCAAGACCCTCGAATTGCTCGAGGATGGCGATCGCGTCAAGATCATGATCGTTTTCCGTGGCCGCGAAATGGCCCACAAGGAGATCGGCGATGAATTGATGAATCGCATCATCGAAAAGCTTGGCGCCGACGTTGTCGTCGATGGCAAAGCTCAGATGGCCGGACGCAACCTCAGCTTTACGGTTCGCCATAAGTAGAGGCTGCACAGACGCCCACCGGTTCCCTACACCCCAAAGCGTCTCGAATATTAACTAAAGTAGGAAAGGTATAACATGCCAAAACTTAAAACCCATAAGGGTACCGCTAAGCGTGTCCGCATTACCAAGACTGGTAAGATTATGCGCGAACGTGCTTTCGGCAACCATATCTTGGCTAAGAAGTCCAAGGCGCGCAAGCGCAACATGAAGACCCCTGGCACCGTCAAGGGCAAAATTGCTAAAAACGTTAAAACTGCATTGGGAGCTTAATCATGAGAGTTAAACGTGGAGTTGCTGCTCGCGCAAAGCACAAAAAGATTCTCGCTGCTGCCAAGGGTATGCAGCATTACCGCACCCGTAGCTTCCGCCTCGCGAAGCAAGGTGTTATCAAGTCATTGCGCTATTCCTACCGTGATCGCCGCAATAAGAAACGCGATCTTCGCGCTCTTTGGATCACCCGCATTAACAATGCGGCCCGCGACAACGGCATCAGCTACAGCAAGTTGATCAACGGCATGAAGAACAAAGGTATCGAACTCGATCGCAAGGTCCTCGCTGACCTCGCCGTCAACGATCCAAAAGCCTTCACCGCTATCTGCGAAAGCGTCAAGTAACTAGCTTGAGAAAAAATATCTCCTCCTAACCGGGGAGATATTTTGTTGGTATAATTATCTTATGAGAGATTTTGAAAAGATTAGCTTCGAACAGTTCAAAAAAGACGTCGCTGACGACCGCGACCTCTATGAAAGCCTAACCATTCCGCACCGCGACTCTATTGCGTCCGCTGGCTATGATTTCCCTCTCCTATCCGATCTGACTCTTGAACCGGGCGAAACCGCCAAGCTCCCTACCGGCCTCAAGGCCCACTTCCAGACAGATGAGGCTCTCCTGATTATCGACCGCAGTAAAACTGGCTTCAAATATAACATTCGCCTCTGTAACCAGGTCGGCGTAATCGACTCGGATTATTACAACAACCCAGACAACGAAGGCCATATCTGGGTCAAAGTCCAAAACGAAGATACCGTCGCCCATAGCTTCAAGCGCGGCGATGCTCTCGCTCAGGGCGTCTTCATCAAGTATCTCGCCACCGACAGCGACAAAAAACTCGACAAAGAACGTGGCAGCACTTACTAAACCTCAAAAAATCCACGACATGTGCGTGGATTTTTTGATGAAATAAGTTTCTTTGCCCGAACTTTCTTTTCGAAAGAAAGTTCGTAGCTTGAGGCTCGCTCTGATAAGCCGGGTTCTGTAACTACACCGGAGTGCAGCCTGTAGCCATCTATCTAGCTTCGCGATTGCTCACGAAGTCGAGCGGTAAGCGACCATCCGCGGATCACGGTATCTAGGTCTCCTTGCAGCCGATAGAGTTTACCCCGTCTCACTGTCACCAGTAAAACCTGTGGGCTCTTACCCCACTCTTTTCACCCTTACCCGAAGGCGGTATTGTTTCTGTGGCACTGTTCCTACGCTTGCACGCGGTTGCCGTTAGCAACTATCGTATCCTGTGCTGCCCGGACTTTCCTCTCGCCATTTTTCAGGCCAGCGGCTACATTGAACGAGCTAACGTATATTATATCACAGATTAGTACTCGCCCCTAGCGAGGGCCTCGTCGATTACCCTGTTCGCCTCCGAATCAGCCTCAGTATTCTGCGAACGTGGCACGTGCGTAAAGGAGTAGCTCTCAAGCTTCTTCAGAAGCTCCAAAACGTCCATGTAGACCTGCATCAGGTCCTGATTCTTCACCTTATAGACGCCATTCATCTGGTTTACCATCATTAGGTTATCGCTGATGAAGCTCACGCGCTTGAGGCCAAGCTCAATTGCCTGCTCGATGCCCTCCTTGAGGCCATAATATTCGGCCAAACGAGAGTTCGACATTCCAAGGAATTCGCCGCCACGCTTGAGCTCGCGCCCATCCGTCCCGATAATATAATATCCGATACCGCTTGGGCCTGGGTTGCCACGACTTGCGCCATCGGTATAGACCGTCGCCGCATCGCTCTCTGGCGCCACCTGTTCGCCGCCGATCTGACGAAGCTTCGGCTTCACCTCGACGCCCTTCGTCGAAGTAATCTGGAGCACCATCATCGTTGCCTCATCGAGCGGCAAATTTGTCGTATCTGTTAATGGCGTCCATTTATAGGAAGAATAACGCTCGGACGTCATCTTAATCGTTGATTCTTCGCCCAGTTTGACCTCATAAACAATATAAAGACTACCGAGCTGCGACGATCCAACGAGATTCGTAAACGTCACCACATCCATCAACTGCATGCTAGCGGTCTGTACCCCTGTATTTTCATAAAGCACACGCGCCATCGCCTCTTCCGGCTGCTCGCCAAAGATAATCTTCCCTGTCGGGAGCTCAAAATCAATCTCCGCGCCATCCATACGCCCACCAGCGCGCTTCAAAAGCAAGATGTCGCCATCTTTCTTACAGATTGCCGTCACCCGAATCCGTTGTTTCATTACTTCTATTTTACCATAAGCATCAAAAAATCCGCGTCTAGCGCAGATTCTTTGTTAGCTCCTTCACAAGTTTTCCCGTGATAAGAACACGGTGGGTAGATTCTTATGCGCCTAAACCACGGTTTAGCCGCCACGAATCCCCTGAAACATGATTATTCAGGAAAATCATGTGTGAAGGGGCTACTTTTATTATACTACTACCGCGCACCCACAATCCAGTAGAACGCATCAATGAGCGCGCTCTGCCCAGTCGCCATATACTTCGAGAAAACCGTACCGCCAATCAGAATAACGGCATAGATAATAATGATGCCATACTTCTCTATTGACTCCATAAAACTCCTCGCTCCATCTGGCGCTAACGCATACAACACCCTGCTGCCATCAAGCGGCGGAATCGGAATAATATTAAAGAGACAAAAGCCCATATTGAGAACCATACCTATATAGCAAAGCATCCCGCCAAAGCCATCGACATAAAATGCCCCCGTAAAATGCCCAAACAAGAAGAAAATGAAGGCTAGAATTAGATTCGTTAGCGGCCCAGCAATCGCTACGAGAGCAAAGCCCCAGACGCCACCCTTCAGATTACGTGTATTAATCGGCACCGGCTTCGCTCCGCCAAAGATTGGCATCCCTGCCATCGCAAGGAGCACCGGTAATAGAATCGACATAAACGGATCAATGTGCTTGATCGGATTGAGCGTCAAGCGGCCGCTCAGCTTCGCGGTCTGATCGCCTAGCCAATAAGCGACTACGCCGTGCGCCAGCTCGTGCAAGATAATTGAGCCAACCGACAAAACCAATACCAACCCAATATAGCCAAAATTCATATATATTATATTAACATACTTGCAAACCCAAAACACTTATGCTTTACTAGAAAAAAGGGTCAAAAAAACATACAAAAAGGGAGAGGTCATGTCCAAGATAAAAACACGCAACAAATGGGTCTTTGTTGCTTTTTGCGCGCTATTTTTAGCGTTCATTTTTAGTAATAACACCTTCGCTGCGGGGAGCGGCATCGTCGAAAACGGCGACGCCCGCTGGGAATATATCCTCGAAGACGCCACCGCAGACAAACCGCAAGAACTTACGATTAAGTTCTACGATAAGACTCCTTCCGCAACCACCGTTGTCGTCCCTTCCCTTGATTGGCTCAAGAGTAACGTCCCGGGCGCCTCCGCCGACCTCGACACCTACTTGCTCAAAAACGCCAACTCGACCCAACAGGACGCCAACTACCCTTCCTTCACTCGCCGCGCTCCAACCGCCGACACGACCAAGCTCGACATGACCAATACCAGCAAAATCCAGATTTTTGGCGTCAAGCCAATGATCAATCCTAGTATAGAGACTGAACTAATTTTTGGCTCAAATATGGTCATCGGCGAATCGGGCCGCGACCTCAAAGTTACCGTTTCGACCTGCAAAATGGACCCACGATACTACGAAGAAGAATACAACGATATTCTCTGCATTGAGTCTACGCCTATTGAGATAGACCACTTCGAGCAGTACATTTCGGGCTGGGACAACATGACCGAAGCCGAGCAAGAGGCCTACGTTCCTACCCATCAGCAAGTCGCAGACCTTCGCGGCTGCCAAGTTATCTGGGGCGGCTGGGTTGCTCCTGCTACCAGCTATGACTGGAATGGCTGCTATATTCTAGAAGGCAGGCAAGTTCAAACTGAAACTCAAATCGCCGGCAAAGCCTTCGGCGGCTACAAACTAAAACTCACGAACTTCGTACCATCAAACTTCAACTACATCGGCTGGGGCGCATTCGCCAATTCCACCTTCAACGAAGCAAATACTAGCATCGTCATCGATAGTAACGTCTATGGCGGTAGTAATATTTTCGCAAACACCAACATCAAGAACATCACGATCAACACGACCGACACCGGCGCCGGCCTCTTCAGAGATTGCCAGCACATCGAAAGCGTCACCTTCGGAAGCGGCATCGATACGATTATTGAGGACACTTTCGCCGGCGCGAATCTTACTAGCTTCGATTTCGGAGCCCACGGCATCAAACACATCAAGGCTCGCGCATTCGAAGGCGCACGTCTTAACGAAATCGACCTTACCGGCGTCGAACGCATCGATTACCGCGCCTTCAGAAACACCGACCTCCGCGAACTTTATCTGCCAAAAACCATCAATCGCCTCGAAGTCGAGGTCTTCATAGGCAACGACAATCTAAAGAAGGCCACGGTCGCCTACGATACGCTAAGAAGCGGTATGATTCATCCATTCGCCGAGGTCCTCGGCGACAGTAGCTATCATTCGAGCCCAAATGCGCTAGATACGAAGCTCGAAGAGCTCATTGTGCTCGCGCCATACTCCACAGACGAACAAGTGAGCGCAGATCACCTCACGATTGATGACTACGTATACCACTACGACAATAACATGAACTATCATAGCAACGAATCCACGCGCGAATTTTGCCCATACCTAAGCAAAAATGCCAGCTATTGGAGCTTTTACTATCGCGACTGCGGCAAGGATTTAACCGAACCAGAAAAACGCTGGGCGAAACCCGACGAAAAGAAAAACGTCGTTGCTCCGTTCTATTTCATGAATCTCCATAGTTTAAAGAAAATCACCGTCGGCGACGGCTACGAACATCTTGGCGCCATGTCGTTCATCGATGCTACTGGCCATGATCAATGGGGCTGGGAGTTTGGCTCTCCGATTGCGTATTGCACAAAAGATGAGATCGACTGTTCGTACACGAGTGTAAGAAGGACTGAAAAAATATCTCTTCCAGATTCCCTCAAAGGCATCGGCGCAATGGCTTTCGGCGCCGCTTGGTATCCAAATATGGAAGTTACCATTCCGCGAGACATCGAATTCATCGGGCAAGCTGCCTTCAAAAAGGCGTTCACCCTCGAAATCGACGTCGACTTCCCGAATCTAAAGTTCCTCGGCGACGACGCCTTCTCTGAGACTCTCGTCAGAAACATCCACCTCTACGATAAGCTCGAATACATGGGCTGGTACGTGTTCCACGAATGTGCTGGCATTCGCGACGTCACCTTCGACCTCGACTTCTTCAACCCAGACAATCTCATCCTCGCAGGCACAGTCTTGCTCGACGACGACTCCTGGAATTTGATCGGCGGCGCCGAAGGCAATACGTACAAAAAGTTCCTCTCTCAATTTGGTGGCGAAGGCGTATCTAGGTCACAATACTCAGAAGACATTAGGCAAAGCTGGGGGCTCGACCGTGCCGAAAATTCTTCTGACGGCTACTTCCAAAAATATGGAAAGATCACCTTTACTGAAAAAGCAACAACCGCACCGTTCGTCCAGGCCGCCAACGGCTATCGCTATAGCGGCATTGTCAACACCGACGGTAGTGGCTACGGCGACACTATTTCAATGTCCGGCCCTACCGGCCACTACTTCGTCTCGGTAATTGCCGACGAGGTAGACTTTAGCGCTACACCGTGGAAGGCTATCGCCCCATTCCTCTTCCACCATGGACAAATCCGCAAGCTCTCGCTTCCTAGCGGCCTCGAAACGATTGGCGCAATGGCATTCACCCAGACGAAAATAGAAGACGAATTAGTCCTACCGAGCACACTCAAAGTCATCGGCGACGCAGCATTCTTGTGCAATAACGGGACCTGTGGAGATGGCGCCAATATCAAGCATCTGCCAGAAGGTCTCGAATATATTGGCGACCGCGTCTTCTGGGGCGATAAAGGCTTAACTGCAAACTTGAACGCTACGGGCCTCAAGCGCCTAGGCTTCGAGGCCTTCCGCGGCACGCGCCTCCAGGACGTCTACATTCCAGACACGCTCGAATTCCTCCGTCCTGCGACCTTCGCTCAAATCCCTACCCTCCGCGACATCACAATCGACGCCGATTGGGCAAGAATCACGACTGCACCTTACGCTGGCCCAGAAACATACGCCAGCTTCCCACAATCGTTGATCGACTATACGGAAGGCCTGTACCCGACGTATAGAGTTCTCGACGATACGTTCATCCCCGATTCGCAAACCACCTACGCCGCCGAAACGGTAGAAACTTTCTATACCGTATTCAACCAAACAGAAGAGCGAGGTACCTGCGAGGAAGAAATTTGGAAACCTGGTTTCGGTTGGCAATACAAAAAATGTACTGGCCAGATTGATGCCGCTAACTCATTTGGCGCTCTCGTCTTTACGGACAAAAACGTAACGGACATCGATGGTACGACCGGCATCTTCTCCGGTATGTCATTCTCGTCCGTCGATCTCGGCGCCACTAACTGGACTAAAATCACGGAACAGCCATATGCCTTTGCTAGCGCAAATATCGGCACTCTAATCCTCCCAGGCGGTCTCAAGACCATCACGGAAGGCGCCTTCCACGACGCCGTAATCGATAACGAATTCGAAGTCCCGGCAACCACCGAGACCATCGACCGCGCCGCCTTCCAAAGCGCAACGGGCAAAATCACGAACGCTCTCCCAGAGGGCGTCAAATCCATCAACGAAGCCGCCTTCTACGATGCGAATATGGCAGACAATCTCACTATCCCATCCACCGTCGAGCACATCGGCAGGTCCGCCTTCAATGCCGGGAGCCAAGATGTTCACTACGGCACCATCACTATTAAGCCGGCTCTCGCCTACGACAATACGGACGGCCAACTTGTCCACCAATTCCTCTGGGGCTCGAGCCTAGACAAGCTCGTCGTTGAATCGCCTACCCTCCCAGCCCTTAGCGCCAACGTCTCCGAAACCGGCTACCAAGAGTTCTGGAATATGGACATGAATGAAGTCATCCTGAAGAATCTCACCGGCATCTCGTTTGCTGCCTTCGATGGTTGTACTAACCTCACCAAGGTTGATGCAACGGGCGACCCAGATCTCGCATTAATTGGCGAACAAGCCTTCGTGGACGACGAGAAACTAGATACCTTCCTCTTCGCCCCAGGTTCCAAGAATAAAGTCATTACAGTGGGCTCCAACGCCTTCTCTGGCACCGGCTTTACCGAGCTCGGCGACGCTAGCAGCAAGTTCGACCTCACGGCGGCAAAGTTCGATGCCACTCCGAGCCATAGCTTTGCCAATATGCCAAAGCTCAAGAAGGTCACCATCCCTCGCACCTTCAGCGGCGCCACCATCCCAGAATATACCTTCTACAACGATGGACTTCTCGAAGAGGCAATCGTAGACTACAAGATCACAGATATCAAGAATGCCGCCTTCACGAGAGATAATAACTTGAAGCGTATCTTCATCTGGGGCGACACTATCGTCGAGGATCAGAGCCTCGATGGCTATATTCCACCAACTCGTGGTCCAATCCCGGTCGTCGTCGGTCCAACCATTCCAGAAACGACAGACATCTATGCCTACTCTACGGCAAAGACTGAAGACTATGCCGCGAGCGAACAGCGCGCAGACTTTGCTGGTAAGTTCTATCCGCTCGATGAAGTCCTCTATCTCACCTCCAACCACCCAATCGTACTCCTCAATGAAGACGATACCGATTTCGATAAATCCGACCTCATCGTCTACGCGATGCGCCGCGATGGCGTAATTCTCGAATCTGACAGCTGGCAAGAGTTCGATGGTAACGCCTATGCCCGAGCCGGCAAAAACCTAAACTTCGAGCACATGGCTGAAACTATTGCGGAGGACGAAGCCTTCGGTACTGTCTGGGATACTCCAGTTCCAATGAACGAACTAGATATTACGAACCAAAACTTTGCAAACCTCGCTTATAGCATTCGCCCAGCCGCCGACGACCCCGCAGTTCTAATAGTCAATCTCGTCCACACTGACAAATATACTACCAACCCTGCAGACACCGACGTCGACCCGCGCGACTATGTCCCTACTCCGACCCCAGATCCGACTCCAGACCCGACTCCAGACCCGACTCCGGATCCAACCCCGACCCCAGACCCAACCCCAACTCCGACTCCGACTCCAGATCCGGAACCGCAACCGACTCCAACTCCGCAGCCGCAGCCAGACACACCAAAGACGCTCGATGAGATCGCAAAATATGTCGCCATTCTTGCCGGTAGTGGCATGGCGACAGCCGCACTAGCCATCTTTAGCCGCAAGCATCGCTAAAAGAAACTGCTCGGGCCAAAAAAATACGCCCCTTTCGGAGCGTATTTTTATTTCAAAAGACCTTTTTTCTTGAGCGTACGGAGCGCAGAAGTCGAAACATTGAGTTTGACCTTCTGACCGTCGATCACGAAAGTGCGCTTCTGAACGTTAGGCTTGAAAACCTTGCGAGTCTTATGCTGAGAAAAACTCACATTGTGGCCATACATCTTGCCTTTACCGGTAATTTCACAAATTGCCATATCTGTTCTCTTTACTATTAATTAAAAACTGTTATCTATTATACCCCATAAAGCGTAAACAGTCAATAAAATCCGCCATCAAAATACGGCCCCGTAAGGCCGTATTCTTATTAGTCCATCTTCCAGATTTCGAGTGTAGCAGGAAGCGCAGAAGGCTTTACCTTCACCTTGCGGTCGGTCTTAACGCTACCCTTCACCTCAGCAAAGTCCATATTCCCCATCGGGATGACAGCCTTTGGCTCAACTACGGGGACAAACTTTGCGTTGCTGGTGCCAAGAATATCGATAGGGCCGAGCTCATCGAGGTCCTCGATCTTCGCAGTGCTGCCGACGAGACCGACCTTAACGCCTTCAACTACGACGCGATACATGATACCGCCATCGGTGAGCGGTTTTGCTGAGATGGCAAGATCGCCAATCTCGAACTCGCCTGCACCGCCAATCGTGCCGACGCGAAGATCAGCCTTGATGGTCGACTCAGCAATGTTAATCGCGACATTTTTATCTTTGTCGTGAATAATTAATTCTTCTGGGTTTTTTAGCTCTAGTTCAAACATTTTACCTCCTATTTCAGCCTTACCCTATAATATCCTATCTGGATCATATTTTTCGCTGATCTGAAGAGACAAGACCTCGGCGAGGAACTTATCACGGACGCTCTTGCGATAAATATAATCTTCACGGCTCATAATTGCGTAATTGAGCGGCTTGCCCATACGCTTCTCGACAACCTCGGCCCACTTCGTGAGCTTGTGAGTGCGGTCATCGCCAATAATCAACAAATCGAGGCCATCCTGACCCGGAATACGATTTGTCACGATAAGACCAGAGACAAGATTTGCCACTGGGCGCACATATTCTTCCCAAACAGAAGAGACTTCTTCCTTGCCAGCCGTACGGCCACCTTCGGTAATGCTCTTTTTGCCGCTAGAACGAGCAAAAATTTCGGTCATCGGGCGAGCAAAAGGATGCTTCATATCAGCCGAATAGTATACTTTATTTTCATAATTTTCGGTCTTTACGAGACCAAGTGAAGACAAATTATTTAACTCGCGGCGAACCGAGTTAATCTGTTCTTCAATCACGCGCGTAATCTCACGCACATAATAAGATTTTTCTGGGTTATCAAAGAAAAGTCCGAGAAGCTTCGCCCTAGTCTTCGAACCGAACAATTTATCTAGTTGCATTACCGTCCCTTTGTTCATATTTAGTATAATTTTAGCACAAAACGGCTAAAATTATTAAGCATACTGGCTCAAAATGAACTCTTTTGCTTTATCGAGTGGCAACCATACTATATTTGGATTGCGTTTAAACCAAGTAAGCTGCCTCTTAGCCAGATGCCAATCATCCGTGATGAACAATTCGATCGCTTCATCGCGAGTAATTTTCCCATCCATCATATCCTGAACAATTGGGTAAATATTGGACTTCATCGCCTGACACTCCCAGCCATATTCTTTGGCCATTCTGCGGCATTCATCCTCGATCGGCTGATTAAAGAATTGCTCGGCACGAGCCCGCAAGCGCTCACGTAATTGTTCGCGTGGCCAGTCGATACCAACAACGAGAAAATCTGAACACATCTCGTCGCGGTCTGCATAACTTTTTTTCGCATTTTCGGAAAATGAATAATTATATATCAAAGCATCCACATACAACCCTGTTCCGCCAGCAATTATCGGCAGATGCCCACGATCTCTAATTTCTTTAATTTTTTGTTCAGCATAGGCTTTGAAGTCAGCAACCGTAAAACGCTCGCCCGGCCCGACTAGGTCAATACCAAAATGTGGCACACCCTTCATCTCCTCAATGGTCGGTTTTGCGGTTCCAATATCCATTCCTTTATAAATCGCCCTAGAGTCCGCCGAAATCACCTCTGCAGCCGTTTCGGGCGGCAAAAAGCCACGTCTGCGCGTCAATTCTAGCGCCACGTCTATCGATAGTCCCGTCTTGCCCGACCCCGTGGGACCAATAATGACCAGAACTTTGTCCTGGCCATCACTAGTTTTCCCCTGAGAATTCATCTTATTTCTGACGTTCGCGGTAAGCGTAAGTCTCCGTATCAATCGAAACGATGTCGCCATTCTTAATGAATGCAGGCACCTTTACGACTACACCGGTCTCGAGCTTCGCATCCTTAACGATAGAAGTTGAGGTATCGCCCTTTACGGCGTTCTCTGTGTATTCGACCGTCAACCAGACGTTCTTTGGTAGGTTCAAGTTGATTGGAAGTTCGTTATAGAACTGAATTTCTGCCTCAGAACCCTCTTTGAGGAAGTCCTTCGCATCGCCAACCATATCGGCTGCGAGCTCGTACTGCTCAAAGGTAGTAGGATCCATGAAATAGAACTTCTCGCCATCATTGTAGAGGTACTGAACAGTTTGGTTCGTGACCTCTGCTGGCTCAATCTTTTCCTGGCCCTTGAAGGTCTTTGGAAGAAGAGCGCCGGTCATAAGGTTCTTTACCTTAACGTTCACGATGCTGCCACCGCGACCCATAACCTTCTGGGAATACTCAACAACCTTGTATGGCTGACCATCGAGGGTGATGAGCGTATTTTTCTTTAAATCAGTTGGTCCGTACATATCAGACCTCTATTATGCTGCTGCGACAAATGGCATTAATGCTAGATGGCGAGCGCGCTTAACTGCGACAGCGAGTTGGCGCTGCTGCTTTGCAGAGAGACCAGTCTTGCTGATTGGCTCAATGCGGCCGTATGCATCGACATAGCGCTGGAGAGTCTTCACGTCGCGATAGTCGAAATACATATCTGGATCATTCTTGTATCTCTTCATTTTTCCCTTTCTTAGAATGGAATATCACTTAAATCAATTGGTTCTTCGCTGATATCATCAGGAGCGACGTCGCTGGAAGCTGCAGAACTCTTACTGCTGCCGCCGTTACCGCCGTCACCATTTACGCCACCGACGAAATTGAAGTCTTCGACCACGATTTCGACACGGGAACGCTTCTGGCCTTCCTTGTCTTCCCAGCTGCGCTGTTCAAGACGACCAGAGACTAAGATACCGCTACCCTTTTTGGCATATTGCGCGATAATCTCACCAGATTTGCCCCAAGCAGAACAGTCAAAGAACGAAACATTCTCTTTCTGCTCACCGGAATTATCCTTGTAATTGCGATTGACTGCTACCGAGAAGCCGCAAACCTGCGTGCCACTTGGCGTAGTGCGTAATTCTGGATCACGCGTAATGTTGCCCACAATTATAACTTTGCTAAAACCTCGCGCCATTGTTGTTATTCCTCCTCTTTATCTTCTTGCGCTTTGCGCTCTTGGCGTTTTGCCATGAGCTTCTCACGACGTGGATCCTTTGCTACGAGCAAGTAGCGGATAGCTTCGTCGGTAATGTTGAGTACCGAAGAAATCTTCGCTGGTGCTGCGGCAGGAAGTTCCAATTCGTAATAGTAGTAAACCGCAAAATCCTGACCTTTAATCTGGTAGGCGAGGCGCTTCTTGCCTTCGTTGGCTTCTTTGACAATCTTGCCACCATTGCCTTCGATCAAAGTCTTGATCTTGTCGGTTGCCGGCTCGAGATTCATCTCTAAATCAGGGTGAATGAGCACGGTTAATTCGTATTCTCGCATGAACACTCCTTTGGTTAAAGCAGAAGCTCGATAAACTCTCTGTTAGAGTCGCCTTCTGCTGAGCTAATATTGCGATAATTTTACCACAAACGCCGGAGAAAATCAACGGCGTCGTGCTTTTTCCTTCAAGACAAGCAGCAAGGAGCAAGTGAGCGTCATTACCATGATCGCCGAGAGCCCAAAGATATTAGTCGCTTCAGTGTTTGGCGTATTCGGCATACTAGGTGTATTAGGCGTCTCAGAGCCCTCCGGAGCCACTTCTGGCTCATCGTCGTACTCACTGCCACCCTCACTGCTCTCCTCGTCATCTCCCTCATCAGAATCGCTATCGTCATTCATCGGGTCCGACTCCTCTTCCTTCCAAACCGCATAGAGCGTCACGTCGACACCATCGGTATATATATCGCCTGCGACATATTCTGGCGTAGTAGCCTCCGGATCTCTGCTCCAACCAATATGGAGATAACCAACGCGACCAAGATTAGAATGCGGAATCATAAATCGATAGCCCGCACCTGTTATCGGAGTCGGCGCTCCAACGCCGCCGTTCGCATCGAAGGAAACGACGTACTGGTTTTCACTCCAGACCGCGTAGAGCGTAATTTCAGCATCCTCGAGATCAATCTCGTCGCCCGGATTATAATCGACAATCAAACCAGCAGGAAGGATGCTCCATCCAAGGAATCCGTAGCCATCTCTCACTGCATTTATATCAGGAATCGTCACTGTATGATGCGGCGCCGCGCTAATTCTGCCCGGACCGCTCTTACCGCCCTTGAGATCAAAGTTCACGCCAATCGTATTCTCCGACCAAACCGCAACAAGCGAAATGCTCCTGTCGCCCAAGTAGCTCTGACCCGGCCTATACTCTACCGAAGACCCGCCACGAACCGACCAACCATCAAAGTTATAGCCGTTACGCGTTGGAATTACTGTCGAAATCGCAATCGAACCAGCCGTTCCGCCATGACGTGCAGGCGCACCAAAGCCGCCGTTCGCATCATAATCAATCCAAATCTTATCAAGATTCCATGCGGCATATAGTACCTTATCGCCGCTCATATTAACTGCTTCGCCTTCATGATAGCGAGCACCAGTGCCAGCGGCATTCTCCGCCCAGCCATCAAACACATAACCATCTCTGGTCGGCGCACCGGCCGGAATTGTCGTCTGAATCGAATTCCTAACCTCAACGGTACCAGGACCGCCTTCGCCGCCATTCGCGTCAAATGACAAGTAATAAATCGTATCTGCAGGAGGCGTTACATTTTCCTCCCAAACTGCGTAGAGCGTTGCGTCCGAACGACCAGAATAGCTCGCAGATGGTTGGTACGCCACAGCACCACCGCTAGTTGTGCCCCAACCCTTGAAGCTAAAACCGCTTCGTGTCGGCCTGTTGCTCGGCAGCGTAATTGGCGACTCGGTCTTCGGTTTCTTTACGGCCGAAGGCGCACCAGAACCACCATTCGCGTTGAAACTAATCGTATAATATTGAACTTCCCAGACTGCATAGAGATTAAGATTTGTATGGCCAGAAAAAGTCTCGCCACCATTACCCGTATAGGTAATAGCGGTTGACGACGCACTGGTCGACCAACCCTTGAAGGTATAGTATTCTCGCGATGGCTTCGTCGTCGAAATCGCAACGCTATCTGCTGCATTGAACGTTGTCGACCAGGATGAACCAGTGCCGCCATTCGGATAATACGTCACCTTATACTGGATAGGCGCCCAGACCGCGTAGAGCGTAACGTTCACGTGGTTCGTATAAGTATCGCCAGGATTATAGACGACCGATCCGCCGCTCGATGTCGCCCAGCCCTTGAAGGTATAGTACTGTCTCGTCGGTTTAGTTGTCGGGATAGTTACGTTGAGGGATTTTCTTTGCGTCTGCGCCGCTGGTGCACCAGTGCCGCCATTCGCATTATATGAAACCGTATAATAATCTTCGTAAACCGCATAGAGCGTAACGTCGCTCTCGCTGCTACCATACGCTTTTACGTACTCGTTGCCCGGGCTATAAGTAGCGCTCGTGGCCGTCGCGCTCGTCGACCAACCGAGGAAATATTTGTTCGCCTTTGTCGGTCTGTCGGAGATGATATTCTGCGGCACGCCAACGATCGCATCCTTCGTTGTGCTCACGCTGCCCGACCAAGTACCACCATTCGCGTTGTAGTTAATCTTGAATTTGTGATAAAGATACTTGTTCAAATCTGTGCTCATTGTCGGATTGCTATCACCTGGCTTAGTAGCCACTTTTGTAACTTTCGCAATCATAAAGGCGCCACTCGTCTGGCCGCTATCACTACAGTTGTTATATAAAATGTAAGGGACATTTTTGTAGAACGCCATGCTCTCGATCTCACACAAAGGAGACGACGTGAAATACGAGCGGTGCCAATTAGCCGGAGACTTAGCATATCCGCTTAATTGAGTAATGACGCCTACGTTCTTCTTGCCATACGAATACGTCGTTGTACCGTTGCTAGTAATCCCAACTTCTTGAGTCAAACGATAAACATATCCATTGTGATATGCGATGTCCTGATTCGATAACGAAGGGCTGTAATCAAACCAAAGATACGACTCTAGCTTATGGCTAGTATTTTCGTCGCTATTATCTATCATGATGATACGGCCTTGCGACGGATTACCAGTACTAGTGCGAACAGAAGTTACAATATAATCGTCCAAATCATTATAGGCAACACTATTGGCCCTTAAACGAGAGCCGTCACCCTTCGTTTGATAAAACGTAGACATATGCGTAAGCATGCCGTCATTGTGATGGAACCTGAGGATTTCACCATATTTTGCCGAATCGCTTAAGTGTGATGCGACCAAAACATCGTCGTTCTTGCTATCAAAGGTAGCTCCGTTTGCGTGACCGAGCTTATACGACGCGTCAGCGTGACCACTTCCTATAGAGCCATTGGCATTGAATTGGTAAACTTTAATTTTGTTTGCTTTCTGATTATAGTAGTTGCCGCTCCCCTGGGTCGTATCGCTCGTATTCGGAGCAAGCAGCACATAGATATATCCGTCATCAGAAATCGCCATGCTCTCAGCAGCAGAAAAACCCGAGGGGCGAGATCCCGTAAAAATAGGCGTTACTTCCAGCTTGTATGAATTGCTGATGTTGTCCCCCGTCAAATCTATCGTTTCCGCTGCCTCTGCGCTCTTCCTGTTAATCAGCCCGTAGCTAACCAGCGCAGTTATAACCAATACGATCATTACGCCATAAAAAACAATACCATGCTCCAACAGCGCTTTAAATACACCTTTGACCCGTTTCATACTTAATATAAGTATAAGCGGTTAGTAGAAAACTGGCAAGTCTTCCGGGAATGGATCTTCATTATCTTCTTCGTCAAAATCATTGAACCCGTCACCATCCAGATCGTGCGAGCCGTACGGATTAAATCCGAGGTCGTTCAAGAAGCGCGATGGAAAATTATAGGTCCTACCGCCAAACATAAAGCGCGAATTCGCAAAGCTCAGGAACAGCTCCTGCATCGCGCGTGTCATGCCAACATAAGTCAAACGGCGCTCTTCCTCGACATCCTCTGCTGACTCATCCATCGAGCGAACATGCGGGAGCAACCCTTCCTCGAGCCCGACCAGGAACACAACTGGAAATTCCAAACCCTTCGCAGCATGCAAAGTCATCAAAGTCACCGCGTCTTTCCCTGCATCTTCATCCGACGACGACATCAGAGCCGCATCCGCCAAGAACTCATCGAGCGTCTCGTAGGTCCCTGCTTCGCCAATGAGCGCCGTCACGTTTTCGTTGCGCTCCTCAGCCTTCAGCTTTTCGTCTTCATTCAAATAGCCGCGATAGTCAATCTTTCGCACCAACTCCTCGATAATCTCCGCTGGGTTAGCGCCATTCGCGTTCTTCTTGCGCAAATCATTCAAAATCTTCGCAAATTTCTCATACGCCGCCGCTGTCTTTGCCGTCAGGCCGGCAATATCACCCGCTAGAATCTTCTGCACCGATTTCTCGCCAATACCACGGGTCGGAACATTTATTACACGCGTCAACGAAATAATATCGCGCGGATTCACGATTAGATGCAAATATGCAACAATATCCTTGATTTCCTTACGGTCATAGAAACGTACACCGCCAACCAACTTGTACGGCAAGCGATATTCCATAAATACTTTTTCGAAAGCCTGCGACTGCGCGTTTGTGCGATATAGCACCGCGTAATCCGACAATGAGCGACGCAGCTTCTTGATGGTTGTCGCCACCCAACGCGCCTCGTCTTGCTCATCGCGCGCCTGATGAATTGTAATCGGCGCGCCCTTCCCCGCCTCCGTAAATAGCACTTTATCGCTGCGCTGAGTATTCTTCGTAATGATCTTTTGTGCCGCATCGAGAATATTCTGCGTCGAGCGATAATTTTGCTCCAGTTTTATCACTTTCGCGCCCGGAAAATCTCGTTCAAAGTTGAGAATATTCGTAAAATCCGCTCCGCGCCACGAATAAATCGACTGCCAGTCATCGCCCACACAACAAATATTGCGTTCTTCATTTACTAGCAATTTGACAATCTGGTACTGAATATGGTTCGTGTCCTGATACTCGTCAATCAAGATATGGCGAAAACGTTTGCTCCACTTCTCGCGGATATCTTTGCGGCTTTTCATCATCCGTGCTACATAAAGCAATAAATCGTCGAAGTCGACCGCGTCAGCTTCTTTTCGCATGTCTTCGTATTTTTCGTAAATCGCGGCAATATCGCGCTGATTTGGATAATACGCATCGGCAAGCATCTCGTCCGGATCCTTGCCCTCATTTTTTGCCTTTGAAATCGCTGCTTCTGCCGCACGCGGCTTCACGCGTTTATCGCTAATATCGAGCGCTTTCATTGCGCGTTTTATCAGCGCCAAACGATCATCCGTATCGTAAATCACAAAGTTCTTATCGAGGCCAACATTCGCTGCCTCGACGCGTAAAATCTTCACGCAAATCGCATGAAAGGTTCCCATCCAAGGCATGAAGTTAAAGCTGTTTTCGCGATCCAAAAGTCGCGCTAAGCGCTCGCGCATCTCGCGCGCCGCCTTATTCGTAAAAGTCAGTGCCAAAATTTCACTCGGCAAAACCCCATTCGCAATCAAATTTGCAATGCGGTGCGTCAAAGTCTTCGTCTTACCGGAACCCGCGCCCGCTAAAATCAAAACCGGTCCAGACAAAGTCTCAACTGCCTCTTTTTGCGCCGGATTTAACCCTTCAAAAATTTTGGTCATAAATCTATTTTACCATCAAAAAGAGGCGCTTTAACGCGCCTCTTAATGTTCGCTAATTATAGCGTAACGTCTTTGCTGGAAGATTCATCCCAACATTTCTCGCCCTTGTAGGCCTCTTTGAGCTCAGCGGTGTTGTACTCACTACAAGAAATTGCCTGCTGCGTTGCGGTGAAATACTTCCACTCGCCGCCCGCTTTGCGGTAGAATAGTGCGACCGCATCCGCAAAGCCGACCGTAATAGTCTCATAAGTGCCAGCTGGATTCTTCTTAATCTTTCTCGTAAGAGCGCCGCCGATATAGCTAATCGGATACTGCTTGCCGTCCTTGGTGTTGTTGTAGGCAGCAGCTAAATCAATAGCCAACTTTTTATTATCTCCAGTTAACCATTTTTCATCCATACATTGGTATTCAAACCAAGAATAGCCCTCATTATAGCCAGATCCCTTAACCTGGGAAATATCCGAAACATGGCAATAAATACCATCGTCGCTCTTAAAGTAGCTAGTAGTATCAGTGTCAGCTTCAAGGCCATTGTAGCCAAAAATTGGGACCGAAACGCTCTTTAGCCCTTTCTCTTTTAGGACACTGATAGCGCTGTTGCGAGTCTCAGTAGCGTTGCCTTCACTACCGTCATACTTCTTGACAAAGGCGCCATAAGACCTGGCCGACTCGGTCCAAAGCTTATCGCCAACCTTGATTGGCAAACCATAATCGCTGTAGATTCTATCGACCGAATAGCCCCCATTGGGGAATGCATTCTCCATCGCATCGAGTAAACTCTGAATTTCGTCATCTTGACTCGAAACCAATGCGGTATTCCCGGCCGAACCACCATTTCCGGCATTGCCGCCATTCGTGGAACTACCGCCAGACTCGCCACCCTTAGCTGGGTTCATGAGCAAAATTGCGATCCAAACACCAAGACCGACCGCTATCAACGCGAACACGATTGCCGCGATCACGGCGCCTTTACCGCCCTTCTTTACAGGCGCTGAAATACCCGCCGGCACAGTGCGATCAACTGGCGCACTTGCGACTGGTTCTGCTGCCAAATTATCCATTATTACCTCCCTAAATTACTTATGTTTATTGTAGCACAAAAAACGCCCCCGAAGGGGCGTTTTGTAGATTATAGGCTGCGTAGATATTCGGCAAGCTTATCGAGCTTCACCTTCTCTTCCGAGTCGCGAAGGCGCACTGAAACCTCACCGGCCTCAGCGTCCTTCGGCCCGACAATCAAGACGCAAGGAATCTTCATCTTCGTCGCCTCGCGAATCTTCTTGCCAAGGCTCTCATTGCGATCATCAAACGTGTAACGAATCGCACGGTGTTCGAGCGGCTCGTCAAGTTCGGTCTCATCGAGAATCTTGCGAATCTTTTCAGCGTAATCCGCAACCGAATCATTAATCGTGAGCACCCTCACCTGCTCTGGCGCCATCCAGAATGGGAACCAGCCAGCCGTATGCTCAATGAGCACGCTCATAAAGCGCTCGATCGAACCAACCAAGGCACAGTGAATCATCACCGGCGTCTTCTTGCTGCCGTCTTCGGCGGTATATTCGAGCCCAAAGCGCGTCGGCGTTGCATAATCGAGCTGCACCGTTGCAACCTGCCATTCGCGACCCAAGGCGTCAGTTGCCATGAAGTCCATCTTTGGGCCATACATCGCAGCCTCGCCAATACCAATGAAATATTCAATCTTGTGCTTGTCGGCCATTGCCTGAATCGCGCCCTGCGCCTTCTCCCACATCTCCGGCGTGCCAGTGTAACCATCACCATCATCGCGGAAGCTCAAGCGGAGCTTTAGGTTCATATCGATGCGCTTGTAAAGATCCTGCGCCGCGGCAATCAATTCGCCAAAAATCTGGCCAATCTGGTCCTCAGTGCAAAACACGTGCGAATCGTCCTGCGTAATCGAGCGAACACGGCTAAGGCCGCCGAGCTCACCCTTGCGCTCATCGCGGTAAACCATCGTCGTCTCGAGATATTTAATCGGAAGTTCCTTGTATGAGCGTGGTTGCGAAGCAAAAATCTGCGAATGATGCGGGCAGTTCACCGGCTTTAAAGCCAAGTGGTCGCCAGACTCCTGGCTTACAAACTGCAACATCTCTGGGAATTTCTCATAATGCCCCGAGGTCTTATAGAGGTCAACGAGCGCAATATGTGGGATACAAACCTTCTGATAGCCCGCCTTGATGCGGTAGCTCTGCGAGAAATCATTAAGAATATCGCGGAGAATCGTGCCGCGCGGAGTGAACATCGGAAGGCCCGAGCCTACGAGCTCCGAGAAGCAGAACAAATCAAGCTCTTTTCCCAGCTTGCGGTGATCGCGCGCCTTTGCTTCTTCCTGTTTCTTCACATATTCATCGAGCTCTTCCTGAGTTTCGAATGCGAGGCCATAGATACGAGTGAGCATTTCACGCTTCTCGTCACCACGCCAGTAAGCGCCGGCAACCTTATCGAGCTTGAACGCGCCGACCTTACCGGTATCCTCAACGTGAGGCCCCTTACAAAGATCCTCAAACTCACCGAGCGTATAGAACGAAATCGTCTCCTCATCTGGCAAATCATTGATGAGCTCAGCCTTAAACTTCTGGCCGTTCTCCTCTGCCCACTTCAAAGCCTCGGTGCGAGATTTCTCGCTATAAACCATCGGCAATTTCTGCGCAATAATTTTGCGCATTTCTTTTTCGATCTTCTTCAAATCTTCGTCGGAAACCTTTACGCCGCCGAAGTCGATATCATAATAAAAGCCATCATCAATCGCTGGGCCAACACCGAACTGCAATGTTGTTGTGCCAGCATAAATCCTCTTTACCGCTGCAGCCATAATGTGGCTTAGCGTATGACGTTGCTTCATAACTAGTGATTCTTCTGACATCGCTGCCCTTTCTTGATTAATTAATACCCATATATTTTACCACATTTTCCCCTAGCAGCGATAACGTTTTTACCTTCGCGCCTATTGACTTTTTAACGCGTTTGTGCTATAATAATCGAATAGGCGAGTTCTGCCCCATTATTTTTAATGTCGGCAGCACTTGTACTTTTAAAGAAAGGTGGTACTTATGAATGAGATACCGCAACATAGACAAAATTTCTGCAGCAGCAACATGTATCAAAGATAACATGGGAAACACCGTAGAAATCCTTACCCCCAAGAACCTCAATGTAGCCAAAGCGGCTTTTATTGAGGCAGCCAAAGAACCCTTCGCTGAACAGTTCAAAAAGGAATCCGAAGGGGATATCGGTAACCCTAGCTTCCCGCTCGAGCTCAACCCTCAGTTCATCTACAACGAAGAACTTCTTCGCAAGGTGGCAGATGGTGGCGAAAAGATAGCGGAAGCGCTCGCAATAATCCAGGAGTGCGTCATACCGGAAAACCGCAGGGACGAAGCCGTCCTCGAACTTATCGAGAAGCGCGCCCGCAAAGCAATGAAAATTGCATTGGCAGCAAAATCGATTCTCGCCAAAGACGACGAGGCGACAAATAGTGCCCTGTCGAGCGTATTTAGTGCCCCGTCAAAGGAGCTTTGTGAGAAGGCGATTGATCTCTATTTTGAGAACAAAAAGTTGACGCCCGAAGACAAAGCTAAACTCAGCGTTATCAACGCGGAAATCAGAAACAAGCTGTCGAATATCACCGAAATCGGTGCCGAAAAGCTTAGTTGGTTTTTCTACAGAGCGATGCTCTACTTTGACGTTCCCCCTTGGAAAGTGAAGATATCGGACAACTGTGCAGCTATCGACGTCCGCGATATTAACGAAAGCGGTGAACCGATGATAGTCATACCGAAAGACCGTGTCGTTAACGGAGCCAAAGCCGCAGAGCTCATTTGCCACGAAATCTTCTGTCATTGGCGCGGCAGCGCTAACGGACAAAGGTTCTTCAAGGAAATTCTGCGCGGAACACCTCTGGAGCCTCTCGCGGACATCCTCGCTAAATCCCCCGATGAGACGCACTACGAGGGTGAAGCAAAAATGAGCGACGTCTGGGTAAACGGCGGATCCAGCCTCCCCGACCCTCTGACGATAGCCGTTATTGATTTTGCAAGCCACGGATTGTCGTTCGCAGATGTTGCATATCAGGTTTATAAGATCCGTCGTCAGGCAGGAGCTAGTGAAGATGCAGCATTGAAAACAGCTTGGGCAAAGACCTACCGTATTCTCAGGGGCATTACAGATGCCGCAAAGAACAAAGGCTGCTATGCGTTCACGAAGGACGCTGCTTATTTCCTCGGGTACAAGGTAGCACGTGATCATGCAGACGACGAATTATACAGGCTCTACGCTTCCATGGAGGAAGAAGAAATACCTGTTTTCGCCAGCCTCTTCCCTGAATTTGCAGCAAGCGCTCGCAGTATTCCCTTCAGAACTCTCATCGACAATGCAATCGATATTGTATTAGAAGGCTAACAAGGCTAGTACTACCACTTTTAAAAAGCTCAGCCGGGTTTTCCGACTGAGCTTTTTTGTGCTATAATCACTCTGTTGGGTCGCTAGCTCAGTTGGCTAGAGCGCCTCGTTTACACCGAGGAGGTCGGGGGTTCGAGCCCCTCGCGACCCACCAAGTATTAAACAATATCCCACAGGGATATTTTTTAATACTTCTTTGGTTCACGAGCAAGGGGCGAGAACCCAAAGGGTTCGTGCGAGCCAGGAGCCGAGCCAAGCAAAAATGCTTGCATTTTTATTTGCGAGGCGACGCCAGCGAATCAAGGCTCCGCTAGGAGCCGCTGCCCCTCGCGACCCACCACATCAAGCCCGCGAGGGCTATTTTTGTACGCGGTATTTATTGACGGCGTCGGCGAGAGCCTGATGGCCGAGAACAGAACAGTGGAATTTGTGTTTTGGGAGGTTGCCAAGATAATCATCAATGTCTTTGGCGGAGATTTTTACAGCTTCGTCGAGGGTTTTGCCCTTGGCGAGCTCCGACAGCGCAGAAGTCGAGGCGATGGCCGAGGCGCAGCCGTAGGTTTTCCAGCGGACGTCCTCGATTTTGTCGTCTTTGACCTTGATATACATTTTCATCTGGTCGCCACAAATTGGGTTGCCAACGATGCCGACTGCATCAAAATCGAACTGGGATTCGTCGCCAAACAAGAAGTTGCGCGGGTTCATAAAATGGTCCTTCACGGTGTCTGAATAAATCCAATCTTGCCCTTCGTTCATTTTGTCTTCCTTTCGATAGTGCTGATTTTTTGTAGGCGGTCGATAATTCCCGGTAAAACCGCCATAACTTTGTCGATGTCTTCTTCGGTATTATCGAGACCGAAGGAAAAACGAATCGACGAATGCGCCACTTCGGCGTCGCCAGTTTTTGCCATCAGAACATGGCTCGGCTTAATGTCGCCAGAGGCGCAGGCGGAGCCAGTCGAGACAACGATACCTTCGGCGTCGAGATAAAGCTGGATAGATTCACCCTCGGCCGCCTCGAAAGAGGCGTTTAGAATGTTTGGAAGCGAATTTTTGAGGTCGGTATTGAGGCTGCTGCCCGGAATTTCCTCGAGAATACGCTGAGCTAGTTCGTCGCGCAGGGCACGGATTTTTGTATCGTAAATTTCCCAGGTTTTGTGGTCGAGAAGGTATTTTAGCGCAGCGCCAAAACCGATGATGCCGACCGTATTGTAGGTCGTACCGCGGCGTTTTTTCTCTTGATTGCCACCAATAATCAGAGGCTTGAACGGAACGCCATTCTTGACGTAGAGCGCGCCGACACCAATCGGGCCGCCAATTTTGTGCGCGCTAAAGGTTGCATAGTCCAGATCGAGCGCCTTTACGTCAATCGGGAGTTTGCCGAGCACCTGTGTGAGGTCAGAATGGACGGAACCACCCTCTTTGTGAGCCTTTTTGACGACATCGGCAATCGGCAAAAACTCGCCGATTTCATTGTTCGCCAACATACAGGAATAGAGGGCGGGTTTTTCGTTACCACCAAGCACGCGCGCGGCCTCGATAATTGAGTGGTGCTCGAGCGGCGAAGTGATAATTTTGTGCCCTTCGAAAGTGCGAATTACGGTATTGTTTGACTCAGAGGCACCGGACGTGAAAATAATTTCGCTAGGATCAGCGTTGATGAGTTTCGCCAAAAGTTCGCGCGCTTCCTCAATCTTGTTCATCGAGAGGTGGCCCGGAGTGTGGAGTGCCGAGGCGTTCGCAAAATACCGCTGCTCTGCTTCGCGCATAGCATCAATCACCTCCGGTAAAAGTGGGCTGGTTGCCGCATAATCCAAATACACCATCGTAATCTGATTATACCCTGTTTAACCCAAGCTATCGAGAATATCGACCTGGATTATGGTTCTAACTTTGCAAACTACGGCAAAAGCTCTTTCTTATCGCCATCAATTACATATACGGACGACTGGTTGAGTAGTAGTACCACATTCCCGTCGGCTTCGATACGATTCTTATAGAGCTCCGAGGTAGCCTCGTGCTTCTCGACATCACAGTGCGGGATCATATATTCGTCAATTAGCCCGAGTCCATCAAGCTCCGCCTCGACGCCATAAAGCCCCGGAACCGCTTCTGGTACCAAATAATCGTGGCCGTAGTAACGTAGATTCTTCGTCGTAACCATCGAACCGGCGCTGTAACCACCATATACAAACTTATCGCCTGCTACGCCATCTTTAATAATCTCATCCATACCACTGAGTTCCATTGCCGTCCTAAGCAAGAATACATTGCCGCCAACCGAAAAGACCACATCGGGGCTATAACTTTCTACGTACTCCTTAAGCTCATCTGGCTTGCCGAAATAATCTCTAAGATCAAGCTCCGTCACTTCGAACCCGGCGTCGACCAAGCAACGACTCTTTCGATATAAATAATCTGCACGCTTTTCAGAATCATAATAATCATGCGCATTTCCAATAAACAAAACCTTGCGGCCCTCGTCCGCCATCTTCTGGAGCACATCCGCATGGTTGCCTAGTTCTTCGCTTGCTAGATATAGCCTCATTTCACTACTCTCACTTTCTTAAAATTCTTACCATCGAGGCCAATATTTACGTCTTCAAAAACACACTCTGCATTCGCCAATTGCTTCGGCGAAAGCACCAACATTTTATAACTATCTCCATCCGCCCTCAGGGCACCTACGCCAACCCAAAACTTCGCAATCGAAGACTTTGTCGTGCCGAGCGAAATCGTCGAGCCAGACGGCAACGGCTGCGTAAAGACCAAAATCTTGTCCTCGCGGCCCTTATGATAACCGGTACCACCTTTGATCGCGAGATAAGCACTTTCTAGTTGTGCAGCCTTTTCCCGCCAGAGCGGATCGTCCGCCTGCCCTTCAGCCAACCGCACATTTAGCTCGATTGTCGCAATATCTTTTTCGTCCACATAGGTCGGCATCGGCGTCTTCGCCAAGCTCTCGGCAAGCTTCGCCTCAAACTCATCGCGCGACGCGAATGCGCTACTTACCGGCGTAATCGTCATCTTCAAATTTGCAGGCTGGTACGCCCTTAGGTAATCCATCGCCGCCTGGTAAGAACGAATATAAGCCTCAATCTCCTCCTGCGCATAATGGTCCATAATCTCGACTATATAATCGTCAACAAAGAAATCAAACCAAACCCCCGGCTCATAAATCTCGCAAACCGGCTTCACGTACTTCGTGTAGTACATCAAAGAAAACAGCTCAGCAAAATCAACCTCTGGCGCCTCATCGAGTCGCCAAAGCTTATACGCACCATGCAAGAAAGTGAGATTGATCGGCTGATTGCGGCTCACGCAAAAATGCACGACATCTTTCACGTGCTGAATTAGCGTCTCGTTTGCCGAATATTTGCGGAACTTTTTAGATAAAAGCAACTGAACAATCTGCGCTTCGATATCCTCAGATTTCTGAATCCCTAACGGCTCTTTCAGCTTCCGAAGCTCGTTCTTTATGTATTGTTCTGCATTCATAATCAAAATCCTGGAGATGCGAGATGGGCATTACGCCACCGTAAATAGCCTTGCGAGCTATCGCCTATTCTCGGCCATCGCATCTCTATTATTATATCAAATTTTGGCGTACAACTTTTTGTACTTATCGAGATTATCTTTATCATAAACCGCCGCACGGCTCATGCGAACATAGAGCGCGACGATAAGGAGCGCCTTCTTATACTCCGGCTCATACTCACCAAAGAAGTTCATATAATAATCCATACCAAGCTCCGCAAAAATATCCGTATCAGACAAAATCGCAAAATAAAAATCGTAAAGCCTATCCCCCACTACCGGCATCGGATCAATCACGCGAATCTTGCCATTAGACAACAAGAAATTATGCGTGCCAAAATCGCCATGCATCAAATACTGCTTCGGACGAGTAAAACCAATCTTTTCGACCGCTGCAAGCACCTTTTCCTGCGAAACGTCCGTAATCGTTCGATAGGCGTAATCAATCTCGTCGAGCAAAAACTCACGCCAACTCGCCTTCTCGTCATTCAAGAATCCATACTTATCATGCGGATACTCTGGGTATGACTCAACGATTGCTGCAATCTGGTTCACGGCCTCCTTCGGATCAATAAGCGAGCCGTCAAAATGCTCGCCCTCGATAAACTCAAAACATTCGTAGCCCAAGCTCTCATTCGAACACAAAAGTTTTTGGAAAACACCCTCCGGCACGCGCGACAAAAACTCCTTCTGCGTCCGCACCGTCATAGCATCCGCCATCTTGACGAGATATTTCCCGCCCAGGCCAAACACCGTCGCATCAGTCGCCCCATCAGAATAGAACGTCGGGGCCAAATCGCGCACACGGCAACCAAGTTGTCGCTCAATATCGCGAATTACAACCATTTGCTCGGCATTAAACTGGCTCATTAGCCTGTCGATCAAATCTGCCACCGAATCAGCACGATGTTCCTCGTCGAATTCTTCCACAAAGAACGACGCGGCGCTGCTCATCACATAGCCGTCAAATTCCTTCAACATCACGATATCATTATTACCATCGCCGACCGCGACCGCATGCTCGCTCTCATGCATCGCCGCCAAGCGCTCGAGCGCGCGCTCTTTGCCGGCGTTACTAGCCGCAACATCAAGCAAGCAGACGAAGTCTCCATCCGGCTCAAAATTTATGAGCGCCAACGCCGCATGATGCCCAGTATAGAACTTCAGGTCAGGATATCTCTCGGAGAGTTCCTTCTCCGTCCTCTCCATCAACTCGTCATCGTCGAACCAAATGCGCACCTTCGTCTGCGCACCCGACAGCTCGTCATATTCCTCGCAGTTCTTATAAAAAGTGTAGCCAACATGGTGCCCCGACGACCTGCTATCAACATACTCGACAACTTCTTTCGCAACTTCTTCCGGGAATGTGCACTCAAAAAGTACCTTCCTATCCTTGTCTAGACAAGCCGCACCGTTATCCACTACAACATAGTCAATGTAATCCCAAAAATCCGGAAAATCTTCTGTCAAACTCGGAACACTACGACCAGTCGAAATCACAAAAAGATTTCCAGCCTCACGAAAACGCTTCACGGCCTCCAGATTCCGCTCGAAATCACCGGGAATTTCCTCTCGGCTCAAAGTGCCATCAAAATCACAGAACAAAATCATGCATCTATTATACTATGGTATAATAATACCTAGCCATGGGGTGTTAGCTCAGTTGGTAGAGCGATTGGTTCGCAATCAATAGGTCAGGAGTTCGAATCTCCTACACTCCACCATTCAACGAAAAGATGACCGTAAGGTCATATTTTTGTTGAACTATGTAGGAGATGAGAACTCGTAGAGTTCGGTAGCAGTAGGAGCCGAGCGAAAACTGAGAAATGCTTGCATTTCGGATTTTCCGAGGCGACGCCCTGCTATGTCTTGAGCGCAAGCGAAAGGCAATCTCCTACACTCCACCATTTGATGAAAAGATGACCGTAGGGTCATATTTTTATTGTCGGCTTACAGAGATCGAGCTCTTAGCACTAGGATATCTCTCTTCGCCCTCGCCGCGCGGTCGCAAGTCGACAGAATAATATATTTGTCGTCGCCAAGCCCCAAACTAGAACCGTCTAACCTGCTATATATTCCGTCTTCGACCGACAGCACCCGATACTCGATCGCCAGCAGCTCATATCCCCCACCCCGCACGAACAATCGCCCAGATTGATGCGCGGCAAAAAACTCGTCATCGGCATATTTCGCTACGTCCGAAAACATCAAATCTCCGTTCATTCGGTGACCATATATTATAGACACATAGTCCCCGAAGTCTGCTCGATTGCGATAATCCAAAAATACACTTCCACTCGCAGCGTAGCGGCCAAGATAATCATGCGTCAAATACCATTTATTGTCGTCGCCCTGCATCACGGGGTAGTCTATACGCGTACCATCAATTCTCAACCACGCCACCATCCCCTCGCGCCATTCGAACGACTCTACGTCTTCGGCGACTTGCTCGCGAAGCTCAGCAATCTCATTTGGTTCTCGACCGGCATTCACCCCATCATAAATCGCATAGGAGACTAACGCGCATATTGCAAAAAGAATCACAATCTCTACAGCATCCAGCATAAAACTAACACCACGCAGAACTACTAAATATCGCGGACTCGTATACTCCATATCACTTTACCTCTTCCCGCGCGCGACTCCTCAGCTCGAACAATCCGGCCTCCATCAACGGCCAACTCGCCGACTTCTGGCGGAAGAAAACGCAAATACACCAGCAGGTCGCCGTCCTTTACGTCTGGCGCATAGTCATCCCCCTCCACCCGATAAATGCCAAAAACAGTCGCCAGTATCAGCGCGAAACCCACCATCGCCCCTGCTTTCGCCCCGAAACGCGCCCATTCGCGCTTCGGGGACCTCAGACGCCTCATTTTAGATGTTTTTCGTTACCCTACGCACTGCAATTGCGCCGCCAAGGCACACGACCGCCACTGCCGCATATGGCCACACACTAATAAACGCACCTGTATTCACGGCCGCTTCCTTGTTGTTTCCCGCCACCGTCGTATTGTGCGCCGCAAAATCTGCCGCACCCGGCCTTACAACCGACTTCGTCACAGCCAGCCCCGCTTCGCCATCGATGCTCGTCGTATAACCATCATCGTCATCTAGCTTCGTGATCGTATAGCTCGTACCTTGCGGCAACTCATTGTATGTCGTTCCGCGATTCGTACGCTCGCCAATCGTCACCGATTGCCCGTGCTTCAAATACACAATCAGTCCGTCTGCGCCGACCGTATATTCGCTAGATGTCACGACGTTCTCGCCGCCATATTCGACCCGTTCGTCTTGGCCAACAACCGCAAGCGTTGCGCCTTCATCAATTCCCTCGAAGTTTACCTGGTACTTAAAATACTTATCCGTATCCGCGGCATTGCCCGTTACTTTATTCTCGAGCTCGATATGCGTATAATTTCCCACTGATTCAAAAATCGCGCCATTTAACCCGACCTTACCGTCGGCCTTCTGGCTATATAAATAATCCATAAGTTCCACATTCAGCGCGCCCGTCGGATTATTATTCTCGTCTAGCTTATTCGTTACACGAAAATACACCTCATATTTATTCGTATCGATCGGAAAATTCTCTTCATCGCTCGAATAGACCTCCGACAACTCGAACGCATAATCGCCAACCTTACTAAACGTCATGCTTCCAATCGCCAATGAATTGTTTGAAGTCCACACGCCGTCTCGCGTACCGCCATCAACTGCAGTAATTGCCGTTGAGGTCTGTAAGCCCCTTACTGGCGCCGGGTTCCCTTCCTTCGCCTTGAATTCAAACCGAAAACTTGCATTAATCTTCCCGCCAATATTAGAAATTCTCCGGATAATCGGGATCGAAGTTCTCGCTCCCGGCATCGAAGAGTACATCACTCCATCTGTCGCCGAAACCTTCGACGCAGTCATAACAGCCGCTAGCGCTAGCACCGGCAAACCAATCAAAATTTTATTCATTTCACCTCCTATTTATTTTATTAATCGCAACAAAAATACTCTCATGGCCCCGCCATATTGACCTCCACATTAATGTCTGCAACAAAAATAACGCGAGGACGCGTCTACGTGAAGCATAAGTTCAATGATTTTGACAACTAGCAACGATTATTTCTTAACAGCCTTGTCGGTAACGTCAAATTTCTCCATATAAAAGCCCGATGCAAGGCGAAACTGCGAGTAGAACGCACAGAACGACGAATAAATAATCGAGATAATCGGCGAAATCGCCCACTGCAAAACCATCATAAACTTCCTCGAATTACGATACTTTGCCGGTTTCGGCGGGAGCATCTTGATGGACAAAATTAGCGAGATAAAGATGCCCAACGCCGCAACGGCCTCTACGCAACCAACCACCGTCGGCAAATTATGCGACACGAGATCGCGCGAATGTACGCTAAACAGCATCGGCACCCAACCGCCAAACATCACGATTGGCGCAGTCGCCGCGAGCGTCACGTGGCCATCGAGCAAGCGGATAAACTTCGGGAATAGCCCCAAAATCGGCGCGGTTCTCTTCTTCGAGAATAAATTGTCGCCAACATATGCCACATCCGATGCGCCATAGTCCCAGCGCCTGAGCTGCACCCATTGCGCCTTGAGCGTCTTCCAGAACGTATCCGAAAGCACCGCATCCTGGTAAATCGGCGCGCGAATCGGCAACACTTCGTAATCTCCATCAAAATACAGATAAGAACGCCAATATTGGTGTCCATCCTCCACAATGGTACGCGTACTCCAGAAATTCATTTCGACGAGCGCATCAAGCGGCTGCGAATGCGAAGCAAAGTTGCGCAACGCATGCGGGCGCATTGCACAAATAATGTTCCAGAACGAGTTCGTTGATGCAATCACGCGCGTCACCGCCGGCGCATCCCAAATATTATTCGTAAATAGCGACACTGGCTGGTAACTCAAGCGCTTCCTATCCTCATGCACAATATATTCATATGCAACCTGATCGAAGTAGCACTTATGCGGGCGGTTATCGCTATCAAGCGTCGTCACAATCACGTCGCTAAAGCGCATCTTCTGCTCTTTCACATATTTCTTGAGCAGCTTACCGGCATAAGTAATGTTGCCACCTTTACCAATCACCTCGTGCTTCAAGCCGTCTGGATGCTTAGACATAAGGAAAGTGCCGAATCTCTTGCCGTAATTCTTCTGGAGCGTCATTGCGACCTTTTCAGCCGCCTCGCCACCGCGTTCCTCGTAGGCTAGAACCACAATCATGCGCTCTTTCGGATAATCTACATTTGCAAGGCTCTCGAAAGTCGGCGCAAGCACATCAAGCGTCTCGTTGTACATCGTCACAATCACGGCATGGTAAATTGAGCTCGGCTTCGGGAAATACCCTTCCTCTGCCGCCGCAACCATGCAAAGATTGCGCAAATGCTGCTTGTGGTCATACGCGTCGCTCTTCGTGCCAACTAGTCTGTCATAGCTAGCGGCAGCGTCCTCAAGATCATTCAGGCGCTTTGACCAGTTCACTTTCATGCCGCGTTTCAATAGCTTATAGCCCTGAATCGTGCGTACCGCGACACCAATTGCCTTCACGAAGCTCATGATCACAATCACGAGCAAATACGCCGAGGCTAGCACAGGATTAATTGCCGACAGAATAAACAACAAAGCAATCATCGCCGCGCTAAGCAGCAACGGCAAAATTTCAAAAAAACGATACTTAAGCGAGCGTTTCCCGACCGGGACCTCAATGACCTTCGACATTTAGCCTTCTCCAAGAATATTCAGCAAGAATCTGATCCCAATTATGATAATAATCATAGAAATAGCGAGGAATAGGCGCGCAATGTCCTTCCCGCGCTTCGAATATAGGCGCGCTGCGAGCAAAATATGCCCAACGCCAAACGTGAATGCGATAATCGAGAATGAAAGGAGATACCACCAGTCGCTCTGACCGTAGCTGGTAATATCCGAGTACCAGGCCCAAATCTTTGCGCGACCCGAATTCAGGTTAAAAATCGGTATCAAAAATAGCCATAAACTAAACAAAAAATCTATGGTCATCCACCAAAACAAGTTTCGATCTTTTTTCGCAATCGACTTGAAATCTTCTGCTAATTCTTTCATAGCGATATCCTTATTTTACCATAAATTGAACAAAAAATATCCCCGTTAAGGGCGGGGATATTAACTATTTCTTTTTATCTTTTTTCTTCCGAATAACTTCGTAAACAATCACTACAATAAGCACTGCCCCGGACACGCCGAAGATAACGAAATACCACGGCGAGAAGTCGTCATTCGTGCGCGGGTTCGGCGTAATCTCTTCTGGCTTTTCTGGCTGGTCTGAAAGATAGAATAGCCAGTGCGTATGCGCCGTATCGTGATTATCGATATCTTCGTAGTTTTCATCAAAATGCGTCTCTACGCGCATCGAAACCGATTCGTGTGCCGCAAAGCGCTTAATTAGCACCGCGTCAGTTAGATCGACGCCCTCACCTCTGTAATCTTTGCCCTTCGCCTTGCCGTCATAGAATAGCTCATCATTCACGTAAACTTTCATGCTGATATAATCGAGCAGATCCTCAGCATTTTCCGTATTCGCCTCGTCTAGGGCAACCTTGAAGTAGATATCGTGCTCATACGATGTTCCATTTTCGACCACGAGCGTATCGCTATATGAATCCCCAGGGACCATATTCTCATGGACCATAAATCGATCATCGAATTGCTTGCTATCATAATAAATCTTCTCGTCTTGTTCGTAGATGAAGACCTTATTCTTCTCTTCAGCAAAAACAGGAGTAGCGATGATGATACTAGCTAGTAATGCTATAAATATCTTCTTCATCAACTACTCCTGTATTTTACAAATTTTTGTTTTACAAATTAATTGGTTGGGCAGATGCTCGTTGGAGCACCGGTCCAAGCCTGAGCACATTTGTCGGCCTGAACAGTCTCAATCGTGATTGTCAAAGTGTAAGTACCCTTGCCGATGCCGTCAATGCCGGTCGTACAAGTCTTCGTATAGGTGCCCTGGCCAATCGTACCGGTCTCGGTGCAGGTCTGGCTAGAAGCAACATTAGCGTTCAAAGTGACGCTTTCGATGAAAGTCGAGGTAGAGTCAACCGTGTCACCACTCTTTGCGGCGAGCTGGCGGTTGAAGTAGTACTTGCCATCAGTATGGAGCGTCCACTCATTGTTACCAGTGCCAATATTCGTAAAGTTGATCGTGGTATAGTCGCGATAATCCGAAATCGCAACATCCTGGTTCTGCTCGTTCTTCCAGTTTTCAGCCAAGCTTGCGCGGACGACGACAGGAATCGTACCTTCGTTCTCGGTAACGACGGTCTTTGGCGTAGTAGTGCCTGGAAGCCAGTCGGTTGGAGACGAGAAAGTCTCAGTCGTCTTAGTCTTATAAGTAGCAGTCGTGAAAACGTTATCGAGCGTTACTTCGCTTGTGAAGTAAGCAATGGTTGCGCCAACGAGGCCGACTGCGACCAAGGCTGCGAGCGCGATGATAGGTTTTTTATTCTTCATTGATTCCCTTTCATTTATAAGTTATTTATAATCTCTTGAATGAGCTAGGCCTGTTCTTCTTTCTCTTTTTCTTGACCTTTCTCGCTTACGCTTATCTTATCACGTTTTATATTACTTAGCAAGAATTCCGCCAGTAGTATGCCTACTACGATAAGAATGACAAATAGATGCGTATTTACGAAAGCCACCCCAAAGCCAAGCCATGGGATAACCGGGCCAACAATCTTGCCCTCTACGCTGCTATATGGCACCGGCGAAGCATCCTTGACGTTATTTGCATCGCCCTGCGTAATATAATTTCCATTTTCAATTTCGACCACCCGGTGCGTCACAATCTCACCATTATTCATATGATACGAAATCGCATCGCCAACCTGGATTTCTGCTTGATCGACTTTCTTGTAATAAATAATCGTACCAATATTATAGGTCGGGATCATCGAGCCGGTTGTCACTACCTCTGGCTTTAGGCCAAAAATCATCGGAGCGCAAATCAAAGCATAAATCGCAATGAGGCCATAACAAATAAAGCTCAAAACATGAACTATTTTTCTTAGAACGTCCATGTTACTGCGCTAGTTTCAGTATTAATCGTCGCAGTTTTCGACCAAAGCGCTGTCGCCGCAGCCGAATCTGCCTGAATCGCTTCAAAGCGGAAATTCAAATCATAATTGTATGCCGCATAAGAAGGTTCTGCGAGCGCAATCGCCGTAATCACCTTCACGCTATCGCTAGGATTAAGCAACTTTTTGTAATAGTACCAGCCATCGCCGCCATCTACAAAATCATTCGTAAATGCGCTCGTCCAGGTCTTCGTCACGACATTATTGCCGTTATACACATTACTAACAACATTGTCGCTGTTATCTTTCCAGGTCTCGCTGTAGCCAATCCTGAGGAGCATCGGAATGCTATTTGCATCGCTGCTCACGAACGACACTTCCTTCTTGCCAAAACCCGGATCGGAATCGTCGACAATCTGAACCGTACCAGTCCCTACCGGAATATCGTTCGTCACAACAGTAGTATTATGGCTCAACGCATAGACAATCAAAACACCAGCACCCACCACAGCCAAAGCTAAGACAGGCGTAATCAAAAGATACTTTTTGCTCTTGTTTTGCTTAATTCTCTTCATCGACCTTTTCCTGTCCTAAATATAGCTTATGGTTATATGTTTTGTCAATTTGTGTCCCCTGATGGCGTATCCAATTTCGGATACATCGCATTGTACATTGCGGAGGCCTGCTGGAATATCGCCTCGTCGCTCACGCCGGCCGAATTCTCGCCCCAAATACACACTGCCCCGCCCAAAATTCCGTTTCTTGTGTTGAGCTTACTTGGGAACGTATAGTTCCAACGATCGAGCTCCCACGTCTCGCGTATATCACGAATCGTACGCGCATTATTCTCCGCCGTCATCGTCTCAACCGATGGAACAAAGAACAAATAGAAGCGGTTCGTAATAATAAGCTTGAAGCCGCGCTCCTGGAAATCCGGCACCGTCGCATAACCATATTGCTCAACATCTGCCCACCAACCCCAATAAATAATCTCAATATTAGTATTCAAATTGTCGATATTCGTCTTCGTGACTGCATCGCTCCACATCCGAACTTTGAAGCCCTTTTGCGCCAAATAATTATACATTTCGTTAGCGAAATCGATCTTCTCGTCGATGCGGAAAGTATATTCGTCAAAGCCCATGTGGAAGTATTTTCTGTCGCTGAAGAAAGCTGTGTATTCATCATAAAGCGCTTTGATGAAGTTTTTGCCCTGCTCGCGCACGATGTCGACGCTGTCCGCTTCTTCGCCCGTGCCCCACGCATAGCCATACTCATGGCTGCGTACTGCCTCGTAGCCAAACTTAGCCACGGCTAAATCGAGGAACCCAGTCATATGCGCCGGCATATCAATCTCTGGCACAAATTCTACGCCCTTCGCATCCGCATAATCCATCAGCTCACGCACCTGCGCATACGACAGAAACTTCTTGCCGTTCGCATTATTCGTATAAACGCCGTTTTCGTACGTCGCATTTGCCACGGTCTGATCAAGGTAATCGCATTCGATGCCGACATTCTCATCGTCCGTAAAATGCATCTGCAACGTCGAATTCTTGTTCACCGACAGCACATCTATATACCGTTTAATTTCATTCACTGGATAATAGCGGCGTGCCACGTCGAGCATAATCATGCTCTCCTTCGCAATATTTGCCCAATGGTCAGACGCAACATCGGACTGCGCCGTTTCGACACGAATCGCCAAATGATAATGGGCGTCCTCATATTCATCAGCCGGTCTTTCGCAAACTGTGCCGGTAGCAGTTTCTGTGCAGGTCTGACGGCCGCTCATGTTCGCTTCGCAGTTAAACACTATTTTCTCGAATAATGAGCTCGTCGAAGCGCCCGGCGACAACGCTACTTTATAGTAATAATACCCGTCGTCGCGCAATTCCCAGTCGTCCTCATTTTGGAACACAATCGACACGAGTCTCGCACCATCTCTTTCGAGCGGCAAACGCGTAATATCATCAGCCGCCAACCAATATTCGTTATATTTCAAGCGCACCGAAACATCTACCGAGCTCTCGTTCTTTGCGAACACGGTCTTCGGAGCCTCGTCACATGGTGTCCAATTCGTCGGCGACACGAAATCTTCCGAAACTAAAGTCTTGTAGCCCGCCACGCCGAAATCATTCGAAAACGGATGCACCGCGCTATTATACGCAATCGTTAAGCCAATTCCGGCGACCACGAACAAAAGAACCGCAAAAAGAAGCGGTTTTTTATTACGGCCAAAATCAGTCGTTTTACCTCTCACGATACTTCTATCTTACCATGAGCGTTATATACTTATCAATTTTTCAAGCCAAAAAAATGGAGCCGTTGACTGGGATCGAACCAGCGACCTGCTCGTTACGAATGAGCTGCTCTACCAGCTGAGCTACAACGGCAATACAGGTATTATAACACATTCTTCTTGCTTTTCATGACGGTTTCCATTATAATTAGTCGAGTAAGGGCTCGTAGCTCAGTTGGTTAGAGCGCCTCCCTGTCACGGAGGAGGTCGCGCGTTCGAGTCGCGTCGGGCCCGCCATTACAAGAAATACGCCGTCAGGCGTTATTTTTTTACTCAAAAAATAGCCCCGAAAGGCTTCTGGTGCGGGTAGAGGGAGTCGGACCCTCATCTCTTGCTTGGGAAGCAAACATAATAGCCGCTATACGATACCCGCAATGCACTAATTATAGCACGCCCCTCATCTTAGAACTACCTTGACGTTTTATTCTACTTATGCTAAATTTTAATCATATAAATAGGCCAAAACAAACAAGTGAAAAAGTTCCGTATTCTCATGAATAGAAAATTTGTCGCTATTTTTGGTGCCCTGCTCTTTCTCTCCGTCGGTGCCACAATCGCATTCAATAGCGACAGCATGCTTTTCCCTAACGTCTTCCGCCCAGCCGCAACCAAAACGTCCGTGATCGAGACTTTCGTTGCGCCAACCGATTGGCTCCCATGCCAAACCGCCGACAAAGTCATCACCGTCCGCAATGACGGCAACGTCCCAGTCGCAGCGCGCATCAAGATCGCCGAAAGTTGGAAAGATAAAGACAACAACGAGCTCGCCCTCACCTTCGTCGATACGAACGGAAATACGCAAAGACTCGCGCTTATTAATATAAATACCGCCGACTGGGAAAAACGCGGCGCTTACTATTATTACAAGACCGACCTCGCCCCAGGCGAAACCAGCACGCCATTCATGACCGACGTCACGCTAAACTGCGCCGCCAACCTCGTCGGCACCCCATACCTCGGCGGAACCTATACGCTGAGCGCCACTATCCAGACCATCGAAGCAGACAACAAAGACATATGGATAAATGGCGCCGTCCTCGCCCCAGGCGAAACCGTCAACGGCAAACTGAAGGCACTAGCCGGCAACACTATCGGCGACAGCCTTCCTCGCGACATAGTAGACAATAACATCAAAACAATCCTTGATGCCTCTACGCTCCCTGCGAATTTCGACATAACCGACGAAGCTCGCATTATTTCCGCCGAGGGATCAGAGCCAATCTATGCCTGGTTTGATAATACTGATGACGCCGGAATTATCTATATTTATTCCAACTCCCACACAATCAAGGGTGGCAATGACATGATCCACATGTTCGGGAATATGCGCACCCTCACAAGTGCCCCCGCCATAGCAGACTGGGATACTAGCAGCGTAACAACTATGCAATATGCATTCTATAACTGCTCATCCCTTGCGTCGCTAGACGTCTCTCGCTGGGATACCAGTAGCGTAGCAAGTATGGAATCCATGTTTGGCAACTGCTCCTCTCTCGCATCGCTAGATGTTTCGAGCTGGGATACTGGCAACGTAACAACCATGCGAACTATGTTCGCATACTGCTCATCTCTCACGTCATTAGATGTTTCAAACTGGGACACTAGCAACGTAACGGACATGTCGGGGACATTCCAAAAGGCATCTTCCCTAACTGCACTAGACGTTTCGAACTGGGACACTGGTAACGTAACGAGCATGTGGGCTTTATTTGCTTATTGCTCATCTCTCACATCACTAGATGTTTCAAACTGGGATACTGGTAACGTGACGGACATGAGAACCGTGTTTGGGTATTCATCATCCCTCACGTCGCTAGACGTTTCCAACTGGGACACTAGTAAAGTGATCTCCATGAGTCATATGTTCAAACTCAACTCGTCCCTCACGTCGCTAGACGTTTCCAACTGGGACACTAGTAACGTAACGAGCATGAACTCGATGTTTGCCGTCGGCGAAAATTATGTTGGCAACGGCCAGTTAGCCGAGATTATTGGCCTCGAAAATTTCGACACCTCAAAAGTTACCAACATGACAACGATGTTCTACGGCGCCGGACAAATGACGCATTACAATATCTCCGGCTGGAACGTCTCAAAAGTCGAATCGTTTAACCATATGTTCTGCGATAACTTCAAGCTCGAATCGCTCGACCTATCTCGCTGGGATGTCTCTAGTGCCAAGACCATGTATGACATGTTCGACGATGCAAGATCCCTCACTACCCTCGGCGACATCTCGCACTGGAACACCGCCAATCTAATCGACGCAGGCGGCTTCCTCAATGGCGCCACATCCTTCGTCGGAGATAACGGAACGCTCGACCTCTCTGGCTGGAATACAAGCAATCTCTTAGCGTCCGGCGAAATGTTCCGCGAGACACCCCTCATCACAATCGACATCAGAGGTTGGGATTTCGGCAAGCTTACCAACGACTCTTGGGAAGGTGCCGGTACCGGCATTTATTACGAGACTGGCAACACTTCTCACTACCCAGGCCTCTCCGGCATGTTCCTCAATATGCCAAATCTCCAAAACGTCTACATCGACCAAGACGGCAAAGACTCCTTCGATGCCGCCGTCGCAAGGGGCGTCAACGTCGACAAATTCTGGCAAGGCTCCCCAACCAGCAACTTCACCGTCCTCTCGAACTAGCCCCCTCTTGACAAAACATAAGATTTTTGATATAATAGTAAGATATGAAGCTTCAAAAATACAAACGTGGTTCAGAGGTCAGCTATGCCCTCGGCGCCACTCTTGTCGCCGAACTCCTAAAAACTCATCCGAATGCCATCACGCGCGTATTTCTCCGCCCTGCCGACAAATACGGCGACGACCTGGCAAAAATCCTCGACGAATTAAAGGCCAGGAAGTTCGAAATCATCGAATCGACCAAGGCCTTCAATATCCTCGGCGCCAAAGACAACTGCCTCCTCGCCGCCGAATTCAGAAAAGAATGCCTCTACGAGCCCCAGAGCGACGTTTTGCGCATGCCCGGCCAAAAAGACATTATCCTCGTCAATCCTTCCGATTCCGGCAACCTCGGCACCATCATGCGTAGCGCCGCTGCCTTCGGGTTCAACGAAATCACTATCGTCCCCCCGGCCGTCGACCCGTATGATCCAAAAGTCATCCGCGCATCTATGGGCGCGATTTTCCATCTGCTCGTCTACGTAGCGAACGAACCCTCTATCTACCCGAGCGAAAGCCACATTTTTTACGCATTCATGCTCGACGAAAATGCCAAAACCCTAGATAGCATCACGGCAAGCTGCAAGGATAAAGACCTCACCCTCATCTTCGGCAACGAAGCCGCTGGCCTGCCGAAAGATTTCTGCGAAAAAACTGGCGCCACGCCAGTCTTCATCCGCCAAAGCGACCAGGTCGACAGTCTCAACCTAGGCGTCGCCGCCTCTATCGCAATGCACTATTTTAGCCACTAATTCTCAGACTTCTGGTCGGACTCTTCATTTTTGTCGTCCGCGACATCTTTGAGCTCAATCATTTCTTCGACTTTGTTGTCGGCGCGCAAGCCCTCGAGCACCTTGTCTAGCTCAGTGAAACGAATCCAGATCGAATCATATTTCACTTTCGAGCCGTCACGCTCGGTCAACTTCACGAAATAATACCCGTTACCATTCTTTGAGACAAATCGCGGAGAAATATCGCCAACTTCCTTTAGGCTCATCGCCATCGCGGCACGGCCAGAGTCAAGGTTCGTCGCATCAACCATCTCGCCAAGGCTTTCAAAGCTAAAGATATCATTCTCTTTGTAGGCCTCTTCAATCTTCGCAAAGTCCTTCTCTCCCCCATCGATTGCCGCCTGAACTTCCTTTGCCATCTTCTGCGCAGTTTTATCAATCGACTCGGCATACTTCTTCTTCGACAAAGTCATCCGAATCATGTCACGATACTCGTCCATGCTGAGGCCAAAATTCTCACGAATAATGCCCTGGAATGCCGCATCGCTGCGCTCTTCGCCATCAATCATCTTGTGATCGTGAATAACCTCATCAATCTCTTCGTCCGTGACCTTGTTATTTGCCTCAGCAAGCTTCGCAGCCGCGTAGGCATAATCTTCTGCATCGGAAAGCGCCTGGCGCTTGTAATAGGCCTTCAAACGCTCAGAATCCTTCGAATCATCAAGCGTACCCTGCTGGTGCTCAATCGACTTAATGCTGCTTCTATAAAGCATCAAATAGTCACCATAGCTCACATTCACGCCGTCAATCTTTGCAACCGGCATGCGGAAAGTCCTCGCAAAGCGATACATCACGTCACCAGTATCCTGCGCCTTATATAGACGGAACCAGCACATGAAGCCAAACGCAATCACAGCGAGAACAGCAATCAAAATCGCATTGTTCACCAAGCGATGCTTAGAGTACTGAAAAGGATAGCGGAACTTCTTGCCTTTCGACAAAATTTCGTCACGACTTTCTTCAAGGTTTTGTTGAGTAACAACTTTTTTCTTATCTTTTTTCATGCCAAGTATTCTCTAATTCATTATACACTGTCTCGGGGTGGCTGACCATGCTGAGCACCAAATCTCCAGCGTCCGTCTGAATCAAAATCGAACCGTAATTAAAGATGGTCGCGAACAGTCCATGCACGCCAAAGCTCATGTTTTGAATCCTGCCGAGCTCGAGATCGACGACGCTCTTCTGGAAGAAACCCTTCTGGCGCGTCTGGCGCAAACGCTCATTCGTCACGATATAGAAGCTGAAATACCATAGCATCCAGCTATAAACTGCACCCATCAAACCAACAGCAAAGAAGATTAGCCAGACCCAGAACATGTCGCTATTATTTGGCCAAATCAGGCTCGGCACAAATCCTAACGCCGTCACGATGATCAACCAAAGCCAACCGCGAATCGTCGTCACAAAATGCCGACGGAACACATATTTTACTTCTTCCCCCTCTCTCTGGCCTTCAAATTCCATATCTATATTTTACCATAAGCACAAAAATGGTGACCCAGGCGCGAGTCGAACGCACAACCTTCTCCTTAGGACGGAGCCGCTCTATCCATTGAGCTACTGGGCCACTTCTCAATATTATATCACTCTGTTATACTATACGCAGTAGGTCAGGGGCTAGGACTCCCGACCTCGTTGGTTGAAAGTTACCTTAGCCTACGGCGGGTAACTTTTTTGAGTTTCCGACTCCGGATCCTCAACTCCACAATCAACTTGAAGACTTAAAATAGCCCGGCAAGAAAAAAACTGCCAAGCATAAGTCTAATATGTTTGGCAGTTTTTATTACATATGTCAGAATCTAGCGAGTAAATCTCTCGGAAAGCGTCTTGTAAATCTGAATCTCTTCAGGCTTGAACCAGTAGGAAACTTCCTGCTCTGCCTCAGAAGCGTTACCAGAAGCATGGATGAGGTTTGCGACGCCTTCGTTGCGAGCATCAGCATAACCGAAGGAAACGTGCGCGTAATCGCCACGAATCGTACCCATATCTGCCGCCATTGGCTCAGTCGAACCGACAATCTTGCGGACAACTGGAATCGCCTCGACACCTTCGAGCACCATTGCAATCACTGGACCGGAGATCATGAAATCGACGACGAGATCGAAAGCCTTCTGACCACGGCGAGTAATCATCTTCGAAATCTCTTCGTAATGATGATAGTAGTGATCCTTGTCTGGGTTAACCATCTTGGTCGCAACAATCTTGAGACCAACGCGCTCAAAGCGAGAAAGAATCTCGCCAACAATACCGCGCTGAACTGCATCTGGCTTGAAGATGATAAGCGTACGCTGGATCAAACCGTCTGGGTTATTTTCTTTCGTGAAACCGATATTCCAAGCGGTTGCCTTTTTCGTCTCGGCAGCGACCTGTTTTGCTGCACTTCCAATTTTCTTAGCTTCTTTTTTATCAGCCATAAAAAACTCCTTTTCGATTATTATAACAGATTAAAGCCCATAATTAATGATTATCTACGCAAGCGATATCGCCGCCCTCGAGACGCATCGACAACGAATATTGGCGCGGCGCATTATGCCACGTAACCACACCGCCTTCATCACTGCAAGACGAATTCAGCACCACAACAATCTTGTAGCCGTTCGGCCACTTACCTAGATAGCCGCGAATTGAAGCATCGTTTGTGCCGTTATCCGTAAGGTTATCCTCAATATTCTTTATGACTTTGAAGCCATATGCATTCCCATCCGGGTCAAGCCACTCCGCCGCCCCATCCTGGCACTTATATTTCTCTTCCACGCTGCCCGTCGTTTTATAAACATCGTCAGTAATCTTCACGCACTTCGAATCAATATATCTCTGCACGAATTTCTCCGACGTCTCACCATCAGCCCACGGCGTTTGCCCCCTATTGTTTGTCTGATAATCCTGAGCGGCAATCACGAAGTGGTTTAAACGAGCCCTACGCTCCTTGTCGCGCTCCTTGACTAGACTTACTTCCGACGACTCCTCCTGTTCTTCGGTCTTCGAAGCCGCTTTGTCGTTCGGTTTACTGCCAGACCCCATCAAAACGATAATCAAAGCGATCACTAGCCCCACCACTGCAACACCGAGCACCGCGATAATTACGTAAAGGCCAGTCTTCGAGTCTTTCTTCGGCGCCGGCGCAACCTGCATCGGCTGAACTGGCGCTACGGGCTGCGCCATCGGTTGGTTTTGGTATTCGTTGTTTTCCATTTTGCCTCCTTTTTAGATATCGCTATGGAATTTCTTATGTACTTCGCGAAGCTGCGGATCGGTCACGTGCGTATAAATCTGTGTCGTCGAAATATTCGCGTGGCCGAGCAGCGATTGCACCGAGCGCAAATCTGCCCCATTCATCAATAAATCCGTCGCAAACGAATGGCGAAAAGTATGTGGCGTCACATGCTTCGTAATCCCAGCTGCGCGCACGTATTTTTCAATAATTCTCTGAATACTGCGCGGCGTCAAACGACGATAATTCCCCGAAGTGCCTTGGAGTGGCGTATTCCGCGAGTTATTAAGGAACAACGCCGGCAACGAATCTTTGCGCTCAGCTAGATAATCTTCAATCGCCTCCGCCGCCGCGTCGGTAATAAACACCGGGCGGTCCTTTTGCCCCTTACCGCGCACCATGAATTCCTTGCGCTGCAAGTTCACATGATCGCGATTCAAATTGATTAGCTCCGACACGCGAAGACCCGACGAGAATAATAACTCCATAATCGCGCGATCCCTAAGCCCCGTCTCCGTATCGAGCGGAATCTCTTTAAAAATGCGTTCTATTTCGTCCACGTGTAAGAATGTCACCTGCGGTCGATGCGTTCTCGGCAACTCCACGAGCGTCGGATCAAGCGTCTTAATCCCCCGCTTCGTCAAGTACTTCAAAAACCCGCGTAGCGCAACCAGATGATACGCCTGTGTCGTCACCGACAAAGTCTTGCCGTGCCCATCGCGTACCTCGTAGCGGTTCAGCCACAGGCGATACTTCCTGAGCCATTCCGGCGTAATATCGTCCGGCTTCATATCGCCATCACTAATCTCACCGTTAAACTCGAGAATTCGCATGAGGCAAATCTCATAATTCCGCGTCGTAAAGCGGCTGCGCCCGTTCTCTACCTCGAGCGCTTCCAGGAATTCATTAATGAGATCCGCAACAAACATTCTAGAATCCATTAATAAAGTTTAGGAATAATACTTGGAAATAATAAACAACCAAGAAGCCCAAGATAAGGAATGGTCCAAACGGAATCATCGCATGTTTTTCCTTCTTCGCAATCGTGACCGGCAACATAATCACGCTACCAATCATATTCGACAGGAACAAGCAGAACATCGCGAGCCAGAAATTCCCTAGCATCATCGCGAGTGGCACGCACAGAATCGCATCGCCACTGCCAACCCACTTCTCTTTGCTCGCCTTGTACATGAAATAGTAGAACCCCGGCAAAATCAGCATCGCACCCGCAAGCTGAATCAAAGTCATCTGGTCAAACCCAAATAGAACAATTATTTTAATAAAGTTCACTACCCAAAATGCCACACCAAGCACGCAGCTCGCGATCAAAATCGGAACCGGCATCTCCTTCCACTTCGCATCATAGACGAACAAAATCGCGAACAACACTAGTTGAATGAGGAATAGCGCAAACTTCGCAATCTCAAATCCGCAAAGCTCAACGAGTTGCTGATGATGTGGCCACAACACGAAAGACAACACGAACGCCACTGCGAGACCAAGCTCCGACAAAATCTCCGCCGCACCGATTGGCTTGCGACACTTTCTGCACTTCCCGCCAAGCATCAACCAGCTAAGCACCGGAATGTTATCGTACCATTTCAACTTATAGCTACAATTCATGCAGTGCGAACGCGCTGACTTGTCGTGTTTGTAAATTCGCCAAGCCTGACAGCATGCAAAAGAGCCAAATGCCGCACCAAATACCCCCAAAATAATCATAAAAACTATGTCCATATCTATATTCTACCACGAACAAAAAAGAACCTCCTTTCGGGAGGTTCTTTCCTAACCGAGATTAGTGGTTATCGTTACAAGTAATCGAGTTACCCTCGAGCATGTAGAAGAGAGCGTACTGACGTTCGCCAGTGCCTTTTACTGCCTGGTTTTCGTCGCCACACGTAGCATAGGTGACTGCATGAATAGTATGCTTTGCATCAGAGAAATTCGTAGCATCAATCACACTATCATCAGTGCCTGTGTCTTTAATAGAAGTGTTACCGTCCATATTGTAGTTAGTACCATCTGGATCGCGCATCTCGTCGCCAGTACAGCCATAACCATCATTCTCATCATAAGACGTACAAGTGTCATCGATGTATCGCTTTACGAAATTTTCATCAACACCTTTATTCCCACCATCTTTATGGAATGGCGTCTTGCCGTGGTTATTTGTCTGGTAATCGTTAGCAGCAGTTAGGATGCGAGAAATATCGTCCTCACGCTGAGTATTACGCTGTGAGCGCTGAAGCGCTGGGAGCGCAATGAAGACCATGAGGAAGATCAAACCTGCGATAGCAAGCACCAAGACCACCTCGATGATCGTGAACCCTTTTTTGCTTTTAGCCATTATATAGCTCCTTTTTATTTGTTTATTTTGCGATGCGAAAAACCGCAATTAACGTTATTATACAAAAAACATAAGCAAAATGCAAGGGTTTAGGCGATTTCGTTTACGAGCGCGTAGATTGGGAACAAAATACCGCCGACCAAACCACCAGCTAGGATAGCAAGGAGGATCATCATCACCGGCTCAATTGCCGAAGAAATTGCCTGAACTTTCTCGTCGAGTTCGTCTTCGAAGACCTGCGCGGCCTTCCCTAGCATCTCGTCCATCTTACCGGACTGCTCGCCAATCGCCGCCATCTGGTGCACGAGCGGCAAGATATATTCCTTATCCTTCAACGATTCGGACATTGCCTTACCAGCTTGGACCTTCTCCATTGCGTCTTTCACTTCATCGTAGACAATCACGTTGTTCGTGGCCTCGCCGGCGATATTCATCGTATCAAGCACCGCCACGCCGGTCGAAAGAAGAATTTGTGAGATGCGCGTAAAACGCGCCATATAAAGCATGCGGAACAAACCATTAAACATCGGCACGTTTAGTTTAACCTTTGCAGCCATACGAATACCCGGTTCGGTCTTTCTATACTGCAAGAAGCCAACTACGAGGCCGGCAAGAATAATGAGTGCGAGCCACCAGAAATTAAGAATAAAGTCCTTTAGTGCAACGAGGAACAGCGTGAATGGCGGCAATGTCTGGCCGAGATCCTGGTAAAGACCTTCCACCTGCGGCACAACCGCGAGCATCATGTAAAGGAAGACGACGAAAATCACAGCGAGCGTGATAATCGGCATGACCATTGCGCCCTTGATGCTGCCCATCATCTTTGCATCTTTTTCCTCTTGCGTAGCGATGCGCTTCAAGCTCTCATCGAGCGTACCGGAAACTTCACCAGCTTTGATCAAAGAAAGATAAACATTGCTAAATACGTCTTTGTGCTTGCCGAACGAATCACCAAGCGTATGACCTGCTTCTACGTCAGCCAAAATTTCCTCAACCACGGCCTTCATTGCCTTGTTCGAAGTCTGCTCAATCACCGTACGAAGCGACTGCGCAATCGGAAGACCAGCACCAACGAGCGTCGCAAACTGACGCGTAAAGTTAATGCGGTCCTTCGCGGTAACACGGTTCAACTTCTCGCCGAAGCTCGTGCCTTCCTCGCGAATCATATCTGGCACATAGCCACGATCAACCAAAAGCTTACCGGCAACGTTCTCGTTCTCGGCCTGAATCGTGCCTTTGATTACCTTACCAGTGCCCTGCTCTTTGGCTTTGTAGCTAAAGCGTTTCATCCGCGCGACAACCTTTCAAATTCTTGTAGATCAACCGCAAACTCACGTGCATTATCGTGCGTGATAACACCCGTCTGAACGAGCTTAACGAGCGTGCGATCCATCGTCTGCATACCCTGGTCTGCACCAGTCTGGATAATCGTATCAAGCTGATGTGTCTTGCCCTCGCGAATCACCGAGCGAACTGCCGGGTTAGCCACGAGAATTTCTGCTGCAACTACGCGACCACCACCAATTGCTGGCACGAGGCGCTGCGCACAAATACCCATGAGGATATTCGAAAGCTGCGAGCGCACCTGTGGCTGCTGATGTGGCGGGAACACGTCGATCATACGGTCGATACTCTGCGATGCTGAGTTGGTGTGAAGCGTCGCGAAAACCAAGTGACCAGTTTCTGCGATCGTAATCGCTGCCGAAATCGTCTCAAGGTCGCGCATCTCACCGATGAGCACTACGTCTGGATCTTCGCGGAGTGCGCTACGAAGCGCTGCCGAGAAGGAATAAGTATCATAGTGGACTTCACGCTGAACCACTACCGAACGCTTCGATTTGTGCGTAAACTCGATAGGATCCTCAATCGTAATAATGTGGCAAGCCTTTTCAGTGTTGATCTTATCAACAAGCGCAGCAAGCGTCGTAGACTTACCGGAACCAGTAGGACCAGTCACGAGAACCAACCCGCGCGGGAAATCTGCAAAGCTCGTCACGACAGGTGGCATACCGAGCTCAGCAATTGTCTGAATCTGATTTGGAATTAAGCGGAATGCGGCAGCAAGGTTGCCCTTTTCATGGAAGGCATTCACGCGGAAGCGACCGAGGTCGCCGAATGAGAACGAATAGTCAAATTCCTTATCCTTGATAAGAATCTGCTTCTGGTCTTCTTCAAGTGTGGCAAAAACCAACTGCTCGACCGTAGGCTCGTCGAGAGCGGCATAACCAGAAACTGGCTGCAAGGCACCATCAATACGAAGAATCGGAGGAAGACCGACCTGAATATGCAAGTCGCTTGCTTTCGTGCGAACGCATTCCTCAAGAAGATTCTCGATGCGAATATTTTCCTTTGCAATCATCGGCGCGGCCGGCGCTACTGGAGCTGCCTGTTGCTGCGCTGGCGGTGTCATATCCTGGGACACCTCTGTAACCGGCTCTTGTGCCGGAGTCTGTACCGGTTCCGCTGCAGCGGCACCAGCATTTACCTGCCCACTTTGTTCCATACTCCCATTATACTTATGCTTTTCAAAAATTACAACAAAAACCTACCCGTTTTCTGAAATAAAAAACTCTCTCGATGGAAACATTACGGAGGCTACGGCCGAGTACGAAGCGGCGGCCTCCCGTAACGACGGGCCGGCCGAACGCTGTTTTCCATGAGAGAGTTTTTTATTTCAAATATTCGTGCAATTTTTTGGTGTCTTTGTTCTTGCGTAGCTTCGTCAAAGCCTTTGCTTCAATCTGGCGAATACGCTCACGCGTCACCGAGAACTCGGCGCCAACTTCCTCGAGCGTGTGGCTCTTCCCGCCACCAATACCAAAGCGCATCTTAATAATCTTCTGTTCACGATCGGAAAGCGTCGAAAGGATCGAAGCAATTTGCTCCTTGAGAAGCTGCGTTGCGGCAGAATCTTCTGGCGAAATGCGGTCCTCGTCCTCGATGAAATCACCGAGCGAAGAATCGTCATCGTCGCCATCACGGCCAACGGATGCGTCAAGCGATGCGATATCCTGCTTAATCTTCATGACATACTCAATCTTGTCCGTTTCCATGCCCATCGCCTTTGCGATTTCCTCGACGGTCGGCTCGCGGTTAAGATCCTGCGTGAGACGGCGCTGCATACGCATCACCTTGTTAATCGTTTCAACCATGTGTACTGGAATACGAATCGTACGTGCCTGGTCGGCAATCGCACGCGTAATCGCCTGGCGAATCCACCAAGTTGCGTAAGTCGAGAATTTGAAGCCTTTGTCCGGATCGAACTTCTCGACAGCGCGGAGCAAACCGGTGTTACCTTCCTGAATCAAATCAAGAAAGTCTAGACCACGGCCAGAATAGCGCTTCGCAATCGAAACCACGAGACGCATATTTGACTCAGCCATTTTGTCCTTAGCCTTCTTCTGCTCTTTTGGCGTGCCGTTAATGATTTTCTGTGCGAGTTCATATTCCTCTTCCTGGCTAAGGAGCGGAATCTTACCAATTTCGCGGAGATAAAGCTTCACTGAGTCATCGGAAACTTCATCATAACCACCGGCTTCAAGATCGAGGTTCGCAATATCTTCCTCGCCCTCTTCGTCCATATCGTCAAAACTCGGCTCGTCAACGTAATCGTCACCGCCGCCCATTTCGTCTAAATTATCTAGTTGTAGGTCTCTCTCTTCGTCGTCCATAAAAACCCTATATAAGTTGCTATTCTTTGTTTTTTCAATCTTTGTTTTGTTTAAATAACTTCTATCTGGATGGGTAGTAAAACAAAAACTTGCCCGCTAATCCAGCGCATTCATCGCAAATTATAACACATTAGATAGGAAAACCAAAATTATTTCGCTCGCGAATTGAGTGACTGCATCTTACGCATCAACTCATCGACTTTCTCGTCGTCGCCCGCCTCTTCTGCTGCGCGAATCGCTTCGGCAAGCTCTTCCCGCTCCGCCTGCATCCGTTCGCGCTCCACGATTTTTTGCAAGTTTTTCGCTTCACGCTCGCGCTGGTTGCCGTCCATCTGCGCGTAGTTCATTTCAAAAATCAAATCGAGCTCGTCAGCATTTAGCCCTTCGGCCGGCTCAAAGTCCTCACATTTAACACCATTTTTAATCAGTGCCGCAAGATTCTGCTCTGCTCTCGACACTTTCGATTGATCGCCCTTTTTCGCGACATTCTTCTTCAATTTTTTCGTGTCCTGTTTGACCTTCTTCGCACGGAACGCCTCGAGCGAAATACCGAGCCGGTCCGCAACTTGGCGCTCGTACTTCTCGCGAAGCACCGCGTCCTCAACGTCGTCAATCAAAGTCTTCGCCGCCGCCGCATATTCCGCAAAACCTTTTTCGGTCTTTAGGTTATATTGCCCTTCGTATTTTTCGAGTAACCACTCAAGCGCCGGACGATAACTATTCACCGCCTTCTGCCACAAAGCCGGATCTTTTTGAATAAGTTCGTCTGCATCCTTGCAACCATGATAATCGTCAATCACCGACAAATAAATGCCAAATTTCGAGGCCATACTAATCGCACGTTCAGCCGCCCTCACGCCCGCTTCGTCGCCATCATAAGCGAGACGAATATCGTTCGTCATGCGCGAGAAACTCTTGAGATGCATCTCGGTCATCGCCGTACCTGCCGTCGCCACCGCTTCGCATACCCCAGCCTGATGCGACGAAATCACGTCCATGTTCCCCTCGACTACGACCACAAATTCCGAACGACGAATCGCGTCCTTCGCCTGGCTGAGACCGAAAATATGGCGCCCCTTATTGTAGAGCAAAGTCTCCGGCGTATTGAGATATTTCGGCGAATTTTCGTCCTTTTCAATAATGCGTGCCGTGAAGCCAATCACGCGTCCCGAGACGTCCATGAGCGGCACCGTCATACGGCCTTTGAAAAGATCGCCACCAAAACGATTCACGAGACCCGCATCCTCGATTTCCTGTTTCGTGAAACCGCGCTTCGTCAAGAAATCGACGAGCGCCCTGCCCGACTTCGGCGCATAGCCAATCCGGAATTTCGCCACCGTCTGCTTGTTGAGATTACGTTTATAGAAAACGTATTTCATGACGTCTTTGTTCTTTGTCAAACAATACTGAAAATACTTCGTCGCAAGCTCCAAAGCTTCATAAAGTCGCGCCTTGTGCTGCTGCTGTTTTTTATCGTCACCCGAATAGCGCTTCAACTCCACACCTGCCTGCTGCGCCAATTTCTCCAGTGCTTCGCGGAAGGTACAGCCCTCCATTTCCATCACAAACGTAAAAATGTCGCCGCCCTTGTTGCTCGAAAAATCATGCCAAATCCCCTTCTCTGGCGAAACCATAAAACTCGGCGTCTTGTCTGTCCCCCAAGGTGAATGCCCCTTGAAATTTCTGCCGGCACGCTTCAACTCGATGTATTGCCCAATCACATCTTCAACTGCGAGCCGCGCCCGAATTTCCTCTTTGGCATCCTCCATGCCTATATTATAGCATCTCTAGAGAAACTAATGCCACTGCGCCCAAGTCGGAAGAGTGAACGCGCTTTTGTTCAGGACATTAGTTCGTTGGCCATTCGTTTCCGGGACATTCCATGGCTCAAGGCACGTGCCATCAAGAAGCGGACTCTTACTGAGCGTATAGAGCATCGAAGAGATAGATGGCGTACTGCCAGAAAAAACTATCGGCCAGTCCGCCAGCTGGCAAATGCTTTCGTCTATCGCCGTCCTATACATAAAATTGGTAAAATTAGAAACATTTCTAACATTCCAACCGGAGAGCGCCGTGACATCTGCTATCTCATTATTCCCAGAGAACATATAAGACATGTCCGTCACATTCGATACGTCCCATCGAGACAGTGCAGAAATATCCGTCACTGCCCCATCGCCACCGCCATAATAAAACATATTATGCATGTTCGTCACGTTTGATACGTCCCATGTCTCGAGACCATCAAGAGAAGTCATTTTTGGGTATATGAACAGTTCGTACATCGACTTCATCCTCGACGTATTGAAATCACGCATGCCCGTCAAACTTTTCAAGAACAACATTTGGCCAGAATAAAACCCGGTCCAACTCGTGCCGTTTTCGCTCCCATTCGTTAAATAAATATCATCGGCGTCAGAATACCAATAAAGCGTATGGTCCACCAACCACATATAAACCGGGGTGTTCGACTCCGAATCAATATGAATATAATAATCGCTATCCTGGCCATTCATATCAATCTTTGTGTCGGAGCGAACAAAATCATATCCATCATTCAGTATTCTGCCGAGCGCCGCCGCTCTCGAAACAATCGAGGATACGCTAACCACCGCTTTCTTATGCCACTCGGTCGCCGCAAGCTCCGATTGAATCACTTCGGCCTTCGCGCTTAGCTTGTAGGTTGCACCGCCATAACGCCAATCCGCGCCAAGGTCCGCATCTTCATTCAGTGTTACGCCTGTAATGAGCGACGTGCTCGTCTCACCCGGCTGCAGCACTGGACTGTACCACCAAGTGCCATCAAGCGTCCAGCCAGAATTCTCAAGATAATTCACAATCGCCATGCGCACATTCGACTGCGCGCCGACGAGCGGCAAACCCATGCCGTCTTTGCTATCCCAAGTCTCGGTCAGTTTCACCCTCGCAACTACCGGCGTATTCGTCCGATTCGTAACCTTGATCTCTTTCGGCACGGTCTGCCCCGTCAGCCAATTCGACGGGCTCTGGAATGTATCAGAAAACTCCACCCGATAATCACTAATCTCAAAAACATTCGAGATGACAGAACGATCCCTGTTATACGCAATCGTTGCCCCAATAACGACCGCCGCAAGCGCAAAAACTAACGCCACAACTGGTATCATTTTTCTTTGAACCGTATATCGTTTTTTCACAAAACCTCCAAAATACTTATCATCTCTATACTAGCTGCAGGGGTTATGTTCACGCGTAAACCAAGTTGGCGTCGTCACGGAACAGCCAAACGTCTGAGAGTCATACCATAAATTCGGATTCAAAGTCCACCCATTCAAGCTGCTTGCATCGAAATCTTCGAAATTCCAAAATAGGCCTTTCATATCGACCACATTTGCGACATTCCAACCGCTCAGCGGCTCAGCAGAAGAGACGGCATAATTCTTCCGGTCTTGAGTAAACATCATGTCCATTTTCGTCACGCGAGAAACATCCCAGTTTCTAAATGGCTCCAAAGAGCTTAACATCGTATAGAAGAATGTATACCTCATATTAGACACATTCGACACATCCCAAGACGCGAGCGCACTTACGTCGCTCAAGTTGGTATCGTAATAGAACATATAGTACATATTAGTAACCTCGGAAGTATTAACCTGTTCCAAACTATCCAGCGTCTCTAAGTACATATTGGAAAACAAATTCGAACAATCTGAAGGAAGGTATACTTCGTCGGCCTCCGTATACCAATAAAGAGTCCTGTAGTCATCACTCAGCCATGCCAACAATGGGCTATCTCCACCGCCAATGCCTCTGATATAGAATGGGGCTATAGTCCCCACCGGGTTAGTGTAGCTACGCTCAAGTCGCTTCACGCAAGAAATCGCTTTATACTGAGTGCCAGCATCTGAAGACTTACAAACATCGCCATCCGTAATGGCACTTGCGTTTATCCAATAATCGAATGCGCTCTGGAACTCTCGGTTCCAAGTAACGCGCGTCCGCCAAGCCTCACTCCTCTTGTCTGCCTGAATCGTTTGCGCCGTCAATAGCAGGTGGTATTCAGCATTATTATAGTCGACATCAGCGCCCAAATCAGCATCGCAGTTTAGCGTCACGCCAGTCATCAGCGTCGAAGTGCTTGCTCCGGGCCGCAGATCCGTATTGTAGACATAATACTGACGCCCTCCATAGCTCTTTAGTGTCCAATCGGCGCTATTCGCGTAATTTATCACCGCCATCCTTACTCTCGAGTTATTACTCACTAGCGGCAACGACCGTCCAGCACTACTCTTCCACGACTCATCAACCTTCACGCGAACAGACACTGGCATGTCGGAATAATTTACAACTTGATATGTCTTCGGGGTCGTTTCGCAAGTCGTCCAGTTCGATGGACTCGTAAACTCCTCGATCACCTCCGTCTGGTATTTTGCGATGTCAAATTCATTCGGAAGTATCGATCTGTCGCGGCTATATGCAATCGTAAAACCAACCACTAACGCCGCCAAAGCAAAAACAGCCGCTAAAACAGGCAAAGCTATCTTTTTGTTTTTTTGCTGTTTTTTCACAAAAACCTCCAAAATTCTTATCCTTATCATACCACAGAATCCCGCTTATGCTATAATGAGCGTATGAATGGCAAGGAATATCTTGATCAAATCGCCGTTAAGGGCAAAGTGAAATCGGGTATCATTTTCACCCCGACACTCATTAAACTTATTGCAGCCGGTGCCGTTGCGCTCATCGCAATTATTTCCGTCGGTGTCGTTATTAGTAACGCTAACGCAAAGGTCACCCAGACTTACGAACGCGTCTATATGCGCATCCATAATCTTAGCGGAAGCAACTACAATAACCCATTCACGAAGTACAAGGATAAAATCCGCGATTCCAATCTCCGCTCTTATTCTGATACTCTCTTCTCCGTCCTTACCACAACCGACACTTCCCTCGGCGGCGTCGTTAGCGCCGTTGGCGTGAAGACCGACAAAATCAGCAAAGAAGTCTCGAACGCCGAAAGCGCAAATATCAACAACATTACAAACCAGCTTCTCGACGCATCTTACGCTGGCAACATCGACCGCGTCTATGCCACGAATGTCGTCTATCAGGTTTCCACACTCATTCAGTACGAAAATGAAGCGCTCAAAAAATCCAACAATCAAAGCTTCACAAATGTCGTTAATCAATCAAAAACTGATTTAACTCAGCTCAAAGATCAATTCCAAGATTGGGTAGACACTCATTAATCAGCAACAAAAAGTTCCCCGTTGTACGCGGGGAACTTTTTTATTCAGCAGAAATTTCGTACGCGTGACGCACTAAGTCGCGCACTTCATCAGCGCTCAACTGTCCGGAGCAAATGATTTCGATGCCATTGCGCCCTAACGCTCTGCTCCCCATCACGCTTTCATAGCGTTCTTGTAGAGTTTGGCTAAGCCTTCTATCGCAGCGTAGTTCTACGCGCAACGGATTCGTACCAGTTTCAACACAGAGAAAAATCTTCGCACGCTCAAAAATCAGCATGCCATCTTCCGTACGCTCGCTCACCCCCTCGAGCCCACGCGCGTAAGCTAAGATATCGTCTTCAGATACCATTTCAATTCCTCAATACTACCGCGAATGTCATCCAAAGCGCGATGATTTTCCGGCTTCAAGAACTTCTTGCCAAGCGCATTCTCGAAATAAATCTTCCACGCCGACACGTCAAGCTGCCTGTAATGTAGGCGCTTATTGAGCTTCGGCCATTCGCGTTCGATAAACTTCTGATCCTGATGAATCGAATTCCCTGCAAGATAAACCGTCGCCTTCTTGCAATGCTTATCGACAAATTTGAGCAATTCTTTCTCGATCGTCGCAGCCGCCTTGCCATCCTTATTTTGCGCCACCAGCGCCTCATAGGACTCGCGATTCTCTTCCCAGAACTCACCAACCATGCGCGACTTAATGATCTTCTCGTCGACTTTCACAATGCCGGTATAGGTCGCTTTTTCTTCCAAGTCCCAGTCCGTGATAATCGCAGCAACCTCCAAAATGCGGTCCTCTTCTGGCGAGAGACCAGTCATCTCAAGGTCAATCCATAGGAGCATGGATTTTTCGTCTTTTTTTCGCGCCATTATTTTTTCGAATCGAGCTTCAAAGCTTTAATGACAATATAGACAACGAGTGCGAGGACCAAGAAATCGATAAGGACACTGAGGAATTCACCCATACCGATTACTGCACCGGTGTCACCAAGTGGAATCGTCCAACCTTCGAGGCCCTTCGTCGAGCCAAGAAGAAGTCCGAGTGGTGGCATCACGACCTTGTTAATCAAAGTATCGATGAGGCCCTTTGCGGCAGTACCGAGAATCAAACCTACGGCGAGACCAACCACGTTCTGCTCTTTGACAAATTCCTTGAAGCCGTTGCCGCCGTTCTTAAGCTTGCCGAGTCCAGCCTTTGCTTTTGCCTTTGCTGCTTCCTTTTTGTCGACAGGTTTTGCCTCTTCGGCCTTCGTTGTTTTCTTAGCTTTCTCTGCCATATTTTTCCCTTCAAAATTACTTAACTCCACTATAGCAAACATTGACTTTTTTAGCAATCTGTGATATAATTTGGAAGATTTATTTGTATCTTACCATCAACCAAAGGAGGTGAGCTAAATGCTTACTGCAAACCATCGAACCGCAAAAACTATCAAAAAGAAGTTTTATCTTCCGCCAATCAGAATAGCCACCGCTCTCCGAGAAGAACAAGCCACTAGAAGAAACCATTCGGCAAAAGGCGATGCCTACGTTATCTCTCTTTACAGAGAAATCGACGGCATAACCTGCCCAAGCCGTCTGGTACAAGGCTACTTCCCCTTCGACTCACAAGACGAAGCAGAAAAAGTTCACAGAAGCCGGATTTGGGACGCTCTTAATGACGTTATGGATGGACGCGCAAAAGACGCGGCTTTCCATATCGGCAAAGACAACGACCGAAAAGACCTCTCTACGTCGCATGTCTGTACGCTATTCGTACGCAGCGACGACGGGTTTATCGGCATAACCTGGCGAAATCAAGTCGGCACTTCGCAAGACGCATTAATAATGTGCGCCTTCATGGCCTACATACTCGGACGAATCAACGAGAACGATTCTGCGCTCAGCGAATCTTCACAGCTACTCGAAGATGCTGCTCTGGAATACGCAGAGTCAGGAATTTTCAATAAAAGCGTCTGGGACTGGGAAAAGGAAAAACGAGCAATCGAAATCTAAGAAAGAACAAATAAATCACAAAAAGCCTCGGGCAAGTAGCCCGAGGCGTTAATTTTGCCCAAAAAATTAACCCCCGGATATTTCTACCCGAGGGCTAATAAGGAAAAACGTGGAAGTCACGCAGCAGCGTACTGCTTCTGGAGAATCGTAATCATTGTCTCTACATACGGGAGTTTACTTCCAGCACCGTAGAGACCGTCTACGTAATTTTCCTTGAAGATCTTAAGCGCCTCAGCGGAATCAACCGCAAGAAGTGCTTCGTACACTTCGGTCAGATGCAATCTGACCAAGCGTACCTCGGGGCTGTCAACGTGAATGTCGCAATAGACACCCTTGCTGTTAGTTCCAGCGTAAATCTCGTCCGGAACAGATTCGCCGCCCTCAAGGACCCTTTCGATACGGGCCTTTGCCAGTTTGTACTGCTCTGCTAAGTCCTCGGGCGTCTCAATTCCTTCGGATTCCGGTCCTACAACCTGGAAATCTGCCATCAGATTTTCCAGTGTGACCTTTTTCTTCGGGCTGTAACCACCGCGAGACTTTCCTGCATCGTGCTTCCTAAACCTGCCTCTATTGTTCTTTTTGTCCATGTTTTCTTCCTCCATGGTGCGATAAGATTCTAGTTCGTAGGCGCGAGGTATTACCTTCGAGCTAGTTTCGGCTCCCCTTTGCCAAAACTAGCCCGAAAGCTCGTTTTTCCTTGATAATGTACTTAAAAACCGGGTTTCCCCGGTAATTACACTATCTTTACATTATATCACAGATGAGCCAAAATGTCAATGCTTACATCTTGTCAGGAATCTCAATTCCTAAGAGGTCTAGGCCCTTTGCAAGCACCTTTGACGCCTTGTCGATCGTCCACAAACGCGCATTCTTCACCTCCGTAGAGGCCGTCGCAATCGGCGCATTTTCGTAGTAGCGGTTCAACTCCTGCGCGAGCTCGAAGCAATACCCTGCAATCCTGTGCGCCTCGAGGTTATCTGCAATCGACGCTACAAGACCTGGGAACGCCAAAAGCTTCGTGAGAATCGGCTTCTCTGTTGCAAAATCATACCCAGTAAAGTCATCATCAAACTCTGGATTCTTCTCGAGAATCCTGCGCATACGCACGCATGCATACTGGCAGAATGGGCCAGACTGACCAGTCAAAGCGAAAATCTTCTCTGGATCGTAAAGAATGCCCATCTTCCTATCGGCCACGAAATCTGAATACTTAATTGCACCAGTCGCAATCTTGCGCACGTCCTCATCAGAAAGCTCTTCGCTCGCGAAATTCTCACGCACACGGCGCGTCGCATCGTTTAGCATATCTTCGAGTAATACCACGCCCTTCCTGGATGACATTTTCTCGCGCTTCCCCTCTGGCGAAATCTGATCAATCGTGCCAAACCAAACATGCATCATCTCAGCATTCCAGCCAAGTTTCTTTGCCACTGCGAAAAGCTGTTCAAAGTAAAATTTTTGTTCAGCGCCCACCGCATAGATGAGGCGGTCCGCCTTCCATTCGTGAAGACGATAATCTAGACACGCCAAATCGGTCGTCGCATAAAGCGCCGCACCGTTGCTCTTCAACATCAACATTGGCACCTCGATGCCAAATTCATCGAGCGGACAGATAACGGAACCGTCCTCGTTCTGGACGAACTTGCCCTCTGCGAGGAATTTCTTCACGAGTTCCTTGCCGCGCTCTACGAAGAAGCTCTCGCCGAGCTCATAATCAGTCGAAAGATTCATGCGCTTCATCACGGAATGAATATGATCAAGCGAAATCTGATTAAATCTATCAGACAATTCCTTCGCCTCGGTATCACCAGATTCGAGCTTCAGGAGCCAATCCTGCGCGCTATCTGCGAGCGCATGCTCCCCTGCTGCTTCCTCGGCCTTCATATCGGCCTTCATCTGGATATAAATCTCACCAAGGTCATAAATCGTCACATCATCAATCGACTTGCCAGAGCGTTTGAAGCCCGTCGCCCAGATGCCGAATGGCGTGCCAGAGTCGCCGAGATGGTTGTCAGTAATCACCTTCCAGCCATTCGCCTCGAGAATTTGCTTCGCAGCCCAGCCCTGCGTACCGGGGCGGAGATGCCCGACCGAGTAAGGTTTCGCCATATTCGTGCTTGGGAATTCCGACACCGCAATCTTACCCTTGCCGGATTCGTTGCAGCCATAATCATCGCTCCAAGCATCCTCAAGAATGCTCACTAGCGCCGTACCAGGGACAGTAATATTGATAAAGCCAGGCCCTGCAACAGAGTATTCGTATTCACGCGGCAATTCCGCAATAATCTCATTCGCAATATCGCGTGGCGCTTTTCCCGCCTGTTTCGCCAGGCGCATCGCCACATTACAAGAATAATCGCCCGCGATTTCCGCCGGCACCTCTGAGAACTCGACCGGCGCATCAACGCCATAAAGCCTCTTAACAACTGTAGAAATAATGTCTTTCAAACTATCCATCGCCTATATTCTACCATCTTTCCCTGATATTTCCAAATTATGCTTGCATTTTTTATAAAACCATGCTATAATAGCACAAATATCCAAAGACTCGCGAGACGCGGGTATAATATTGCACGTTCCAAAATGAAAAGAGCACGCACATAGGTTTCTCCCCGAATCACCACACAATGATTTGAAGGTGGCCTATTTTCTAAGCTAGAGGCGGCTGCTGCACAAGACTTCCCTCTAGCCCATAGTACTCCTTTCTGCGGCCCTAGAGCCGTGCCGTTCATTGCCGACATGTCATCAACAAATCCCCTTTATTGCACCGGCATTGAACAAAACCGATGACGATTTCTCCATAGAATTCAGTTAAACACCTCATATCGTCATCGGAAACCAAAAAGGACTGCCTCATTATGAGACAGTCCTTTTCCTATGCCTTGAATTATTTGCTCGCAGCCTGAATCAAGCCGTCAAACAACGGATGTGCGCGATATGGACGAGAGCGGAATTCCGGATGCGCCTGCGTTGCGACGAAGTAGTCGCATTTCGGCGCTTCGACGAATTCGACCAACTTACCATCTGGCGAAGTGCCAGCGATGATAAGTCCGCCCGCATTGATTTCTTTCATGAACTTCTGGTTCACCTCATAGCGATGGCGGTGACGCTCAACTACCTTCAGGTCACCATAAAGATCTGCAATCTTCGTGCCCTTAATCAATTTGGCCGGGTAGTTACCGAGACGCATCGTACCGCCGGTGCTCTCTTTGCCCTTTTGGCCTTCCATGATATATACCACGTTCTTACCTTCTGGGGCATCGAGCTCCTCAGAGTTCGCGCCTTCGAGTCCACCAATGCGCGCCGCTGCAATCACGGCCGTCTGGAGACCAAGACAAATGCCAAGATAAGGCTTGTTGTTTTTGAGGCAGTATTCTGCCGCAGAAATCTTACCCTCGACACCACGTGAGCCAAAGCCGCCCGGCACCAAGATACCGTCGACCTGCTCGAAATCACGTACAGTCGCCTCCTCAGCGTTGATCCAAACCGTTTCAAGCTTCACGTCATTCTTCCAAGCCGCCGCTTTGAGCGCCTCAGTAACAGATAGGTAAGTATCCGTATTGTCGATATACTTCGCAACGAGACCAATCTTCACAGTCTTCTTCGGTGCTGCCTCAATTTTCTTCACGAGCTTTTCCCACTCGCCCATATCTGGGTCGCCATGGTCAATAAATCTCTCAAGTGGCGCAAGCACGCCGCCCTTCACTGCATTAAGCGGGACTTCATAGACAGACTTTGCGTCCGGCATGAGAACGACTGAATCTTCAGAAACGCCGCAGAACGTTGCAAGTTTTCTTGCCACTTGTGGCGCCTTTACGATGCGGTCCACGTCCATACGGGCGACAACCATATCTGGAATAATGCCAAACTCACGAAGATCACGCAAAGAATTCTGTGCCGGCTTCGTCTTGAATTCCTCAGAGGTAGAAAGCCAAGGAACATAGCAAACGTGGACATAGAGACAATTCTCACGGCCAACCTTGCTGCCAAATTCGCGAATCGCTTCAATAAAATGCTGACCTTCCATATCGCCGACCGTACCGCCAATCTCAACAATGTGAACGTCGGAACCAAAATGCTTCGCATTCTCGAGGAAAGTCTGCTGGACCATACCAGTCACGTGCGGGATCAGCTGAACGGTGTGCCCGCCAAATTCACCTGCCCGCTCCGCGTCAATCAAACGCTTGTAAAGTTTGCCAGAGGTCCAAATCGAGTTACCGGTCATTTCCTCGTCGAGGAAACGCTCGTAATGCCCGAGATCCAAGTCGGTCTCAGCTCCGTCCTGGGTCACGAAACACTCACCGTGCTCGCGTGGATTAAGCAACCCGGCATCTACATTTAGATACGGATCGCACTTCTGCATCGAGACTTTTAGTCCCTTTGCCTTTAAAATAGCGCCGATACTCGCCGCCATAATACCTTTGCCAACGCCAGAAATGACGCCGCCGGTTACAAAAATATATTTCGTGTTTGTTTTCATATTGGGCACACCTCCTTTTCTGCCCTCCCTTAAATACACACCTCTAGCATAAGCTATTTTCATCTGTTCCACAAGTCTCGAAAATCTTAAAAAATATGCCATAACTGGTATAATTGGTTTAATGAAATCGTTTTATACGACTTACTACCGCTTCTATAAGCCAGAACAGAGAGAAAACAAGATTCTCGCCATCAGCGACATTCATTTTAATGATCGCATTTCGGAGAGCCTAAAAGCCATCCTCCATCGCGCTGAGGCCGATGAGCCGAGCCTCATTCTCATCACTGGCGACATCGTTGACGAGCAAGACGCGCTCGATACGACTGCCGAACGCGCCCGCCTAAAAACCTGGCTCGAACATCTCGGCGCCGTCGCTCCAGTCTGCCTTTGCCTCGGTAATCACGACTATTTCCGCCGCGATATCGCGCGCGGCCGCGTCTACCAAGAACCGAGCATTCTCGTCCAGGAACTCGCTAACATACCGAACGTCTTTTTGCTAGACGACGCCGAATTTGAAAATGAAAACCATTTCGTATTTGGCCTTACTCTGCCCCCAATCTACTACGGCGAAAGCACCAACGAGTGCCGCGAGAACATCGAAATTCTCCGCGAAAGGCTCGACGCCGTCAAAGACCGCTTCGCAAAACTTCCTGCCAAAAAAACGAAGATTCTTATCACCCATTCCCCGCTATTTCTAACCGATCCAAACGTCCAAGAAACACTCGCGCCTTTCGATTTCGTCCTCGCCGGCCACATGCATAACGGCGTCGTTCCGCCGGTCCTCCAAGATTTCTGGCGCGGCCACCGCGGCATCTTTACGCCATCCCAAGAATTCTTCAAAGATTACAATTCCCGCATCGGCCTCTATGGCGACAAGCTCATTACGCTCGGCGCCGTCACGACCATCCAGCCAAAAACCAAAATCTTCGGCCACGCAAGCGGCCTCTTCCCGGTTTACCTCGCCGAAATCTCCACAAGCCACAACATTGCCGACGAGCGCAAACCAGATATCAAAAGCAAATACGAACGCTGGTAAGCCACCCCCAACAGATGATATAATCTAATGTATGGGTCCGTCGTTCAACGGATAGGACATATCCCCTCTAAGGATACAATGCTGGTTCGATTCCAGCCGGACCTACCAAAATAATTATTAAAGGAGTATTCCATGCAATTATCCGAAGAGCTCCAGTGGCGCGGTTTCGTTGCCGAGCACACGCTGGACCAGATATCAGACCTAGACAAAGCTCCGCGTAATTTTTATTGGGGCACCGACCCTAGCGCCGATTCTCTTCACATCGGCCACCTCGCTGCTCTCATGATGTGCGCCTGCTTCGTTCGCCACGGCTATACTCCGTATTATCTCGTTGGTGGCGCCACCGGTCAGATCGGCGATCCAAAGGACACCGTCGAGCGCGATTTGAAGGGCCTCGACGAAATTGCAAAGAACAAAGTCGCTCTCGCGAAACAAATCGTCCGCGTCACTCATTCCCCAGCCGACACTCAGGTTCTCGATAACCTCGATTGGTTTGGCGAGGTTAAGTTCCTCCCATTCCTCCGCGAAATCGGCAAGGCATTCAGCATGACTCAGCTTCTCGATCGCCAATTCGTCCAGAAGCGCATCGGCGAAGGCGGCTCCGGCATCAGCTACGCCGAGTTTAGCTACACCCTCATTCAGGGCTACGACTTCCTACATCTTTTCCGCACCCATCACGTTGATCTCCAGCTCTGCGGCGCCGACCAGTACGGCAACTGCACCTCTGGCATTCACCTCATTCGTCGCCTCGAGGGCGCCAAGGCCGACGCCTACTCCTGCCCTCTCATTATCGACAAGGTCACCGGTCGCAAATTCGGCAAATCCGAAGGCAACGCCGTTTGGCTCGATAGCGCAAAGACCAGCATTTTCGACTTCTACCAGTTCTGGCTCAACCAGCCCGACGAGGTCCTCGAAGAATACTTCAAGTATTACACCCTCGTCACCCCCGAAGAACTTGACAGTATTCTCGCTAAGCACGCCGAAAATCCAGGCGCTCGCTACGGCCAGCGCACGCTTGCTCGCATGGTTACAGAAGTTGTTCACGGCACCGACGCCGCCAACTCCGCCGAGAAAATCACCGGCATCCTCTTCGGCGAAGGCCAGATTTCCGATCTTAGCGCTGACGAACTCAATCTCTTAGCTCAGAGCTTCCCTACCGCCGCAAAAGGCGCCCAGCTCCTCGACATCCTCGTCGAGACCGGTCTTGCCTCAAGCAAGGGTGAAGGTCGCAATTTCATCGCCTCTGGCGCCATCTCCGTAAACGGTGTAAAAGCCACCGAGGACGTCCAGATTAGCGAAATTGCCCTATTGAAGCGCGGCAAAAACAAGTTTGCTCTCGTAAAGTAGTCAAAGGCCACCTCTGTTCTAACAGGGGTGGTTTTTTGTACTTGCAAAACAGCAAAATTCCCCTTGTGGCTATTGACTTTTTGAGTCCTGTGTGCTATAATAAGGGCATATATGAGGTGTTATCATATATAGCTCTTTTAAAGAGAATGTTTTGTTACCTCCTTTCTATGCCGTGTCGTTTTAGGCATCAAGCGTAGTAGTCCTCCTCTACTGCGTTTAATGCCTAGAATGACATGATAGGCAAAAATAAATATTCTTACGAAAGACGAGGTAAGTACTATGAGAAAAAACACAGCAGCAGCTAAGAACGCAATGGAGTTGAAGGAGAAGGGATTTAATTTCCTCTCTAGAAACGGAATTGAAGCGGTTGACCGCTTCGAAGACGTCCCCCGCGGAACCTGCTCAGCGAAGCTGAGCAATCAGGGCAATACCCTGACCATCTACGCCCCTAGAAAAGGCACGATGACAAACCTCCCCGCCACGCTCAAGAACCTGTCCGTTGGAATTCTCGCGGCTTGGCAGGCAGAACAGCTCAACAAGCCACAGAGAGCAAACGGAACTTGTGTTGCCATTACCACAAAGAATGGCAACCTTGTTGCCACCGCTCCGGCGAACATCGGGCTCGGAAAAGAAGACTTCGAGTTAATCGAGGCAAAGGAAGCCGAATTGCTTGCTGATCCGTCAGCAAACATATCGGTATCCGCACCTGCGAGTAGCGTAAGACCGGGAGCAATTATCTGGAAGTGCGTTAACTGCGGCCACAATAACATTGGCGGAGACTTCTGCCAGGATTGTGGATCTCCCAAGGCAGCACCTGCTCAGGCAGCACCCGTTCAGGCAGCACCCGTTCAGGCAGCACCTGCTCAGGCAGCACCCGTTCAGGCAGCACCCGTTCAGGCAGCACCCGTTCAGGCAGCACCCGTTCAGGCAGCTCCGGCTCCTCAGGCAGCACCCGCTCCTCAGGCAGCACCCGCTCCTCAGGCAGCACCCGTTCAGGCAGCACCTGCTCAGGCAGCACCCGCTCCTCAGGCAGCACCTGCTCCTCAGGCAGCACCTGCTCCTCAGGCAGCACCCGCTCAGACTCCCGTGCTGACACCTGTTCCGGCGCCTACGCCCGCTCCGTTCGACGCGACAGCTATCGCAAGGGCCATCCTGGCAGGACAGGTTAGCCCCGCAGATGGCGTGGCTAGCGCATCGGTCAGTCTTCGCCCGCTCGAGAAGTATGTCGGCTGCACAGAAGCCGAAGACGATCTCGACGGCGACGATGATGAGGAAGATGGTCCTTACTACCCCGCTGACGATTCCGACGGCGAAGGCGACCCTGATCCCGACGACGCAGGCAATGACGAGGGAGATGGTCCTTACGTTCCCGACGACGATGACGGAGCAGCAACCACCTAAACAGCCAAAACATTCTCACAGAAAGGTCCGTGCAGCCAGTACGGGCCTTTTTCATGTATAATAAATATATGAAAAAAGTACTCTCTTTTGATATTGATCAAACTCTTAATATTGCTAAGACGCCTATCCCGGACGAGATCGCCGAACTCCTCCGCGACCTCTTGGATTACTATGAAATCTGCCCTATTTCTGGCCAGAAATTCGACCAATTCCTCATCCAAATCGTCAATCGCCTAAAAGACGTCAATGTTACCAACGAACAACTAAAACACCTCCACCTCTTCGTCGCTCAGGGCACCCAGTATTACCGCTACAACGGCCAGGAGTGGGAGCAAGTCTACAACTACCCACTTTCTGACGACCAGGTCGCCGAAATCACCAAAGCTATCCAGCAAGCCGCCGAAGAACTCGGCTACTGGGAGCAGGACAAGGTTGCTGAAGGCGACGAAATTATCGAAAACCGCCTCAGCCAAGTCACCTTCTCTGCCCTCGGCCAAAAAGCCGGCACCGAGGCCAAATACGCTTGGGACCCAGATTGCAAAAAGCGCGAAGCCATCGTCGCCCGCGCAAAAGAACTTGCCCCATCTTACGAGTATGAGATCGGCGGCACCACTAGTATCAACGCCTTTGTTCCTGGCATGAACAAAGTCTTTGGCATGACCCACCTCCTAGAAGAGCTAAACGTCACGAAGGAAGAAGTCCTCTACTTCGGCGATATGACTCAGCCAGGCGGCAACGATTATCCAGTCGTCCAAATGGGCGTCGACACTATTACCGTTCGCAGCCACGAAGACACCGCCTATGCCCTCCGCGGCATCCTCGCTATTGCCAAGAATAGCTAATTCTTCTCGCTTATGCTAAAATAAAGATATGAAGAATCATCTTTTTGCGCGGGTGTTGCGTGCAGCAGGAAGACTTCTCCTTTTCGTGGGCGCAGTCTTTGATCTTGGGCTAATTGCTCTAGCAATCTATGCCATTATTTATCGAATTTATCATCCAAACGAATCCATTCCAGATCTTTTTGGTGCTACGCCGGTCTCCGATGCGGTTCGCACTACTACTAATACCGGCGATCCAAACCCAGCCCTCACCGTCGCTATCACAGTTGGCGCCATTCTCTTCACTCTCGCGCTCATTATTCTCGCAGCCCGCATTTACAACAACAGCCTCCGCAAATACATCGCGAAGCTCGCCAAGTTCTTCCACATCACTATCTTTGGCGCCGAAGTCGTCTTCTCGCTAATTATCTGGACGCTCGCGACTATCATTCTCCTCTTCATCTTCCCTGTCGCCAGCATCATCACAATCTTCGCTCTCATCGCTACGGAGCTTTGCTTCATCTTTGCTTGGACCGCCTACGGCCAGCCAAATTATAAACTTTAATCAAGGATTTCTATGGACAACACTCGCAAAACTTACATCATCGCAAACTGGAAGATGAATTTCACTCCAGGCGAAGCCAGCCTTTATCTCAACAAGCTCGCGAACCGCTACCAACCAGTTCGCAAAGTCCAAGCCATCCTCGCTCCAGGCATGATTTCTCTCCAGACACTCTCGCTCCAGATCAATCGCCGCCAGTTCAAGCTCGCCGCTCAGAACTGCCACTGGCAAGATTATGGTTCCTACACCGGCGAGGTCTCCCCTACCCAAATCCGCAGCTTCGTAGACTACGTCATCATCGGCCATTCCGAACGCCGCTACGTCTTCAATGAAACAGACAAGATCATTGCTCAAAAAGTCTCCGCCGCCATCCGCAACGGCCTCACTCCTATTCTCTGCATCGGCGAAACCGCTCTCGAGCGCAAAGATGGCGAAACCAAAGCCGCCATTTACGATCAGCTCGCCGCCGGCCTCAGTCAAGTTAGCGCCGAAGACATCGATAAAGTTATCATCGCCTACGAACCAGTTTGGGCTATTAGTAGCAACAAAGGCGCCAAGCCAGCCAGCCCACTCGATATCGAAGAAGCTCAACAACTCATCCGAAAACACATCGCTCGTCGCTATGACGCGCAGACCGCCGAGGACATCTCTATCCTCTATGGCGGCTCCGTAAACAAAGACACCGCAGCCGGCTACCTCTCTATTGACGGCATCGATGGCCTCTTGATCGGCAACGCAAGTTTGATTGCTGACCAATTCTGTGCTATCTTAGAGGTAGCTAAAGGTGTCAAAAATGAGCGATAACAGTATAAATTACGATGAATTAGACAAAGCCGTAAATGCAGCAATGAGCGCTCGCGAAACCGCTAAGGCCAAGCCTGCCGCTGCCCCAAAACCTGCAGAGCCAAAGAAGCCAGTTAGCCGTGGCATGTTCATGGATTTTGCCCCGCGCCGCTCCCAAGTCATCGCTCGCGTCACCACTACTACCCGTACTGTCGCTATTAAACCAGCTGCAAGGCCAGTTGCTGCACGCCCAGTTGCGCCGGCTCGTCCTGCTACCCCTGTTCGCCGCCCAGCCGCGGTCAAACCTGCTACCCCTCGTACCGCTGCCAACCCAGCTGCTAAGGCCGCTCATCTAGCCGCACATCCAACTGCTAAGCCTGTCGCACGCCCGGCATCTGCTCACGCTGTCGCACCAGCTGTTCGCCCTGCTGCTCCAGCAGCAAAACCAGCCGCTAAGCCTACCACAAAAGTCACTGCTGCCCCAAATGCAAATAATTATTCTCTCGGCGGCCGCTCTCCATTCTTGAATCCAAACGCTCAGGTCGAAAAGCGCCCTCTTGGCGCCAATATCCCAGAAACCAGCGCTTCTGCCCTCAAGAGCACCCACAATGTTTATAGCCACAAGAGCCCACTTCGCGACAAGACGAACACTGGCAAACATGTCGTTACCGAATCTCCAAAGAAGAAATCCGGTTGGCTCTGGACTTTGACTGTCATTGGCGTTATCGCCGCTGGCGCCGGTCTTGGCTACCTCGCTTACCTCTTGATTCTTGCGAATAAGTAATAATCTGATATAATTAGAAAAGCGTATCTCACTTGGTGGGTATAGCTCAGCTGGTTAGAGCGTCGGTTTGTGGCACCGAAGGTCGAAGGTTCGAACCCTTTTACCCACCCCAGGTACGCGCGGGTTTCATATAACGGTTATTATGTGAGTTTTCCAAACTCAACATGAGAGTTCGACTCTCTCAACCCGCACCAGTAGAATAAAAAACAACCCCACAGGGGTTATTTTTTATTCTACCAATATCGGAGTTCGAGAGAGGCGAACGTAGTTCGCCCGAAGTAGGAGCCGAGCGAAAGCAAGCGCTTTGCGCTTCTCTTTCCGAGGCGACGCCCTGAGGTATAGCATTTGCGCCAGCAAATGCGCCCTCTCTCAACCCGCACCAGTAAAAAACGACCCGAAGGTCGTCTTTTTTATGCCAAATCGCTCGACACGCGGTTCACTTCTTCGATCGTCGTAAGCCCAGCAAGCGCCTTCATTACGCCATCCTGGCGCATCGTGATCGTGCCCTTCATCTTCGCGACACGCATAATGTCGCCAGATGTCGCATGCGCCACAATCAACTTCTGAATATCGTCATCAACATCAATCGTCTCAAAGAGACCAATACGACCTTTATAGCCACCTGGCGCGTCTTCGGTTTCAATACCCTTCACGAGCGTAAAGTGCGGCGAAGTCGCAAGCGGCAAAGTGCCATAGCCTAATTTTTCCGATACAATCGCCACATCGGCTGGCGTCTGCGGCAGCAAGTTCCCCACTATCTGCTTGATCGCCGCTGTTTCCATTTCTGGCGTCTGGAACGATTCCTTACGTTCGGAAACACGACGCGCAAGACGCTGACCAATAACTGTATTCAAAGTCGAAGCAAGAAGGAACGGCTCGATACCCATATCGAGAAGACGAGGCAAAATACCCGCCGCCGAGTTCGTGTGCAGTGTCGAGAACACCAAGTGGCCCGTTAGAGCCGCCTGCACCGCAAGGTTAGCAGTTTCCGCATCGCGAATCTCACCGACCATCACTACGTCAGGGTCCTGACGCAAGATCGAACGCAAACCCGAAGCGAAAGTTAAACCAGCATCAGTATTAATCTGAATCTGGTTCACGCCATCCATCTTATACTCAACCGGATCCTCGAGCGTAACAATATTCACCGTTTCGTTCTTAATCTTCTTCACGAGCGCATAGAGCGTAGTCGTCTTACCAGAACCAGTAGGACCAGAAGTCAAAATCATGCCGTTCGGACGCGAAATACCGGCCATCACATCTTTAAGTGCGCGACCAGTCATGCCCATTTCCTCTACTTCCATCGAAGTACCGCTCTTATCCAAGAGACGAATCACTACCTGCTCGCCCCAAACCACCGGCGAAGTTGCGATACGAAGGTCAATCTCATTATCGTTCACGAGCACCGAGAACTGACCATCCTGCGGTAAGCGGTGCTCATCAATCTTTAGCTTCGCCATAATCTTGATACGCGACACCAAGGCTGGCTCAATCGATTTCGGCAACTCCATCGTCTTGCGAAGCACGCCATCGACGCGGCAGCGAATAACCAAAGATTTCTCTAGTGGCTCAATATGAATATCCGATGCTTTCGACTTCGCAGCATAATCAAGAATCGAAGTAAGAGCCTTCGAAATCGGCGAGTCCTGCGTAATCGTCTGGACTTCCTTGCCGCCAGCACCGGCCTGATCCTGCTCCTGTTCCCTCTCAGCTACGCGGTCGACATCCTTAAGGTCCGCCACATACTGCATGAGGGCGTTCTGAATACCAGCTTCCGAAGTCATCATTGGTCGCACGGCCATCTTCACGAGCGTGGAGATGTAGTCCATACGCTGGATGTTCGTCGGATCAATCACCGCAACAAAGAGCTGGCCATCTTTTTCGCCAAGCGGCACGACTTTGTGCGCCTTCGCAGTATCCTGCGGAATCTTCAAAAGTTTGTCTTTATCAAACTTAATATTGCGCAAATCGATATATGGCGTCTTCGTCACAATCGCCGTTGCATGCTGAATAATATCGTCCGAGGCGACACTCTTTGACTTCAGGGCAGCCAAAACCGGTTGACCGCTCGCCTCAGCTTCAGAATAAGTTTTCTGCGCAAGGCTCGAGTCAACAAGACCATCCTCAATGAGGAGTTTTACTACACTCTGTTCCTGCTCCTTCGTCAGAAGCATTTTATTCCCCCGTATCAGTATCTACCGTATCGTCGCTCAGCGTATCATCATCGAGAAGATCATCCGTATTGGAAGCATCTTCCTTCTTAGACTTATCGGAGTCAGCATCGTCAGCCATCTTCGAGCGGCAAACCTTAGCGTTTGCATCCCAAACTTCCATTGGGCCACAGTTACCGACATAAACCTCAACCGTAGGGTTGATTGCATCGACGTTAAACGATTCCTCGTCTGGTTCATCAACATTCGAACCAATGACGTCCATGTAGTCAACATTTACGACCCTCTCGTTCGGGTCACCCAACAATGCGTTGCCGAGGAAATACGAAACCACAGTCGAAACGAGAGCAATCATGATAACCAATGCTATGTCTGTGTTTTTCATTTCTTTCTCCTCCTACCAGTACATTTATCGCTCGTATCATCAGCACAAATCTTCTTCGACTTCTTTTCAATCTTAACCGCGTCAGAGTAGTATGCGCGATAAGTTGCGTTGAGCTCAATTGTCTCTGGAATATAAGTGTTGCGTTCGCTCATCGTGCCGCCTGCCCAGCTAATAGTAGCCGATGCAATATCAAAGTTACGAATCGAATTCTCAATCGTATCGAGTGCCTTGTGGACCTTTGCGCTACCATCGTTAATCGATACTGCGGCGCCAGTTGGCTTCAAGGACGTGTTGCTATTCGATTTACCATCCTTGTCGGTAAGCGTCACGCCTTCCACATCCGTACCAGAGATACCATCAATCACGATTGACGGATCGCTCCAGAGGAGTAACCAGTTCAAGCTTGCGAGCGTTGCCTCGTCGTTCATCTGGGATGGCAAAGCATCAGGAATCACGCGAAGAGCCGTGCAAGTGCGGCTAAGCTCTACGTCTTCAATCGAGCTATTTGCATCGATGGAGCTAATTGAAAGTCCAGCACAATCGCTAGAGCGCGTACGCGCCACGACTTCGAGCGCGCCATTGTCGCTAAGCTCATTTACTCTCTGCGAAACAGTCTCGAGATTTTTCTGAATCTGCTTGTAGTTGCCAATAATCGTGTTCTTCTCGCCGATCACCTTGGCATTGAAGGCAATAACCTTCAAAAGATAAACCGCACCGACAACCGTTACACCGAGCACGACTGAGGCCGCACAAACTGCTACGAGCATATTGCGCTGCGCTTTATCGATCTTTGCCCACTTTGCAAATGCGACACCTTTGCCGCGACCGCCAGCTTTATTTAGCTTTTTCTCCGCCATATTAGTTGCCCTCCTTATCCGCAGCTTCAGTGAACATGTCACGAACCTGGATGTAGCTGTCCGTCACGTTCTGGCGTGTAGGACCAATCACCTGAACATGCTTGTTGCGTGCTAGGAATACGCCACGCGTAATCGTAATCGTCGCCGAGAAGGATAGAACCATCTTGTCCTCACTGTTGCGCCCGTAAGAAGAATCACCAACGTTTGGTTCCTCCGAAAGCAATGGGCATTCTTCGAGCGTTGCCTGCTCGTCAAACTTGCCATTGTCGTTGTACTGCATACAGCTACTCTCGAAGTAATAACCCTTCGTCGTGCTATCGCCGTATTTATCCTTACCATTGCGGTAGTTTTCCATATCAGAACGATCATTATAAGTGCGGCGAATGCGAATATCTGTAATATTCTCTTCGTTTAACTTTCTGTCGCTAGTCGTCGTTGCCGCCGAAGCGCTATTCTGCTTGACGGTAGGAACAACCGTTTCCTCGTCATCGAGGAGCCGCTCTTCTTCGGATTCGCTCTTCTCTTCTTCTTTCTCGATCATCGGAGCTTCACAACCTGGCTTGCCCTTGTGGTAAATACCAAAGGTTACGCCGTTGCTATCGGTCTCTTCGTCAACACAGAAGCTTGGAATTTCCACATATTCGCCAGATTCCTTATCGTAACGCATATAGTTACCGTAATCGTAGTACGAGAGTTTTGCGTTCTTCTTAAATGCCTCAAGTGCGCGATAACCGATGTTATTCGAAGCACTTGCAATTGCATCGAAGTAAAGCACGTTGTTGTTGATGTTCGTACTGAGCTGAGAGATCTTAACTTCGTTCTCGCCGGTCGGCAAAATCACATCAAGAATACCGAATACGCGAGAGAACTTAATCTTATTGTTGTTGAGAAGTGAAAGATTATTCATCTGATCTTGGATCGTGAGGAGCTCCTCGGCGTTGCGGAATTTCAAAACCGCAGTACCGTAATCCTTCGTGTTGCAGGTGCCGCCCTTCACGACGCCATCTGCGCGGCAAGCGATTTCCTTATCTTGCATACTAAGTGCGACGCCCTGGCCGCCAGTAATACCAAGCATGATGAAAATCACGCCGGCACAAGCCGCAGCAACGATGATGCAGATGAAGATAACTAGGTTGCGAATGCGAAGCTTCTTGAGAAGCTCTGCTTTTACATCTGGGACAAGACTAATTTCGTACATAAACTACCTCGTATTTGTCCTTTCCGCTAAACCAATCGCCACCGAGAACTCAGCTGCAACCTGCGAAAGCGCTTGCTGCTGCTGTGGAGTAACTTTCACCATCTGCCATGGGTTGCCCTGAATCGTCTGAATACCAGTCTTTGCCTCGATATATTCGGGCAAGAATGGAATCACACCGGCGAAGCCAGATAGGACGATACCGCCAACCTGGACATTTGGATATTTCGTCTGGAAGAAGCGAGCGGATTTCGTAAGCTCAGAAGCAAAGTTTTCAAGCGTGCTATCGAGCGCGCGGAAGACCTGGCCATCGAGCTTGTCTTGAGCAAGGCCAAACTTCAAGATGAACTGACGAGCCTGGCTCTCTTTCACGTTAAGTGAGTTAGCAACCGTGCGAACTAGTACAGATAGACCGCCTGGGAGCATGCGAACGAGTCTTGGTGCGCCATAGACAATCGACAAGTCGGTCGAATCTTCACCGAAATCGATAATCAAGCGTGCATCAGTTAACCCTGGAGGGGTCAACGAGCGAGACATTGCGATGGATTCTGGTTCCTGGGCTACTAGGTTAAAGCCGAAGGATTCCACGCTTTCCATCTTCTCTTCTGCATATTTAATCGACGTACAAGACAAAAGTACCTCGGTTATGGCTGGATCATTTGGGCTTGGACCAATAATTACGTAGTCAACTTTTGCATCCTCGACTGGCATCGGGATGTATTGATCGATGTGATACTTAATGATCTTCTCCATCGATTTTCTATCTTGCGTTGGTACCTCAACAATCGCCGTGAAGGTCTTATTCGATGGAAGACCGAGCGCGATATTTTTAGTTTTGATACCTGCTTGCTGAGCAGCGCTAACAATCGTCTCACCGAGACGACGTTTTCCAGCGTCGCTACTATCTTGTAATATTTGGCGATCGACTGGCACATATGCAAAACGCTGCAAAACCCAGCCGTGTTGTACACTGCCGGATAATTCAATCATTCTAAGTGCGTCTGTACCGATATCTAATGCAAAGAAATCGCCCACACCATAACCTAGACTCATACCTTTATTTTAGCATAAGCGAAAAGAAAAATACAATTATTTTAGACATTAAATTTGAATTCAACAACATCGCCATCGCGCATCACGTAATCTTTGCCTTCCGTGCGCATTAGGCCCGCTTCTTTCACGGCTTTTTCCGAACCAAGTCGGACTAAATCATCATAAGAGCAAATCGATGCCGCGATAAAACCACGCTGGAAATCTGTATGAATCACGCCAGCCGCCTCTGGGGCCGTCGCTCCTTGAGGAATCGTCCAGGCGCGCGTCTCTTTCTTCCCCGCCGTCAGATAGCTCTGAAGTTTCAAGGTATCGTAAGCAACATGCACGAGCTGAGTGAGACCATCTTCCTTGATGCCGTAACTATCGAGGAATTCCTTCTTCTCTTCTTTGCTCATGTCGGCCATTTCTGCCTCAAGTTTTGCATTTACGAAAACGCATTTCTCTGGCGCTACCATCTCAGCGAGCTCTTTACGCTTCGCCTCGTCGACAAGCTCATTCTCGTCCATATTAAACATATAGAAAACCGGCTTGCCACAAAGAAGATCGAGACCACTAACCGGCTCGACATGCGTCTGGCCGCTCCTCAAGGCATCGAGTGCCTTCTCTGCCTGTTCGGCGCGCTTCGCCGCATCCTTGTCGCCGCCGCGTGCCTCTTTTTGAATCTTCGGAATCGTCTTCTCTAGCGTCTCAATATCAGCGAGCGCGAGCTCCATTTCAACCGTCTCGATATCACGTTTCGGATCTGGCCCGCCCGCCACATGAGTGACGTTGCCATCTGCAAACACGCGCACAACATGACAAATCACGGCGCATTCGCGAATATTCGCGAGGAACTTATTGCCGAGGCCTTCGCCCTTCGACGCGCCCGCAATGAGGCCCGCAATATCAACAAACTCGACCGTCGCCGGCACGACCTTATCCGATTCATACATCTTCGCAAGCACATCGAGGCGCTCATCTGGAACTCCGACAATACCGGTATTCGGCTCAATCGTCGCAAATGGGTAGTTCGCTGCGAGTGCACCAGCATTCGTCAGCGCATTAAAAAGCGTGCTCTTCCCAACATTCGCCAAACCAACAATTCCAATTTTCAAACTCATATCTGTATATTATAGTATATTTCTGAAAAATGTCTAACTAAAACGAATTGCTATACCCCGGCAGCGTGCGAATCTCATCCACGGTAATTGGGAAAGATTTCAAATCCTCCGTCGCCCCGCTCTCTGTCTGCATCGCGTATGCCGCGCCGCTATCTTTGTCCGCAGCAAAACGACGACAATAAATATTTATCGCATACGGATTCGTAATATCTTCCTGCTTTATTTCGCCGGCATTGTACTTCTTCATTAACTCGGAGTTTGCCCCGACGCCAACAACATAGGTCGTCAATACGTACTTATCGCCATCATCCTTGAAATCATAGCTGTAGATATTCCCATGCCCCATTATCCCAACATTTAGAACCGAATGGACACGAAGAATTTCGTTTATAGCATTTTTATCTTTTGTCATGATGTTTGCGTAATTATTCACGTACGTAACGCCCTCCTCGCTCTTCTCGTGAACTTGTCGGTAGTCATAATATTTTCGCTTAAACGAAAGCAGCGAGTCGCAATCATTATTATATCCATGGTCACACGACGTAGCGCCCTTTATTCTCCCTGGAGTAACAATTGCATAATACTTGTATTCTTTTATTTCAAAGTCTTCAACTGGCTGATCCTTATACTTCGTATACTTCTCGCGCGCCATTTCCTTCAGTTCATCGAGCGAATCGTACGAATATATCATATTCACCTCACTCACGATGGTTGTGCCATTCGCTATAATTGCGTCCGTTATCTCTTTCCCAACATAGCCATCCGGAAGAGCCCCTCGAATATTATAGTTGTTTTTCAAAAAATCCATTGCTTTCTCTTTAGTCAGCCCAGTTATCGGCTCAACTTCGCCACTCTGCTCATCGGATTTGGCCACCTGCTCCGCCAAACCAAACCAATGATTATTGAAAGCCACGGCAAACAGAACGCTTCCAAGCGAAGCAACACAAACGACAATCAAGATAACTAGCGGCATACGATTAGTTTTCTTAGGGACGTTAATCGGCGCAGCCGGATAGCTACTCTCGACTGGTTGTCCCGTCGCAATACTCTGAAAAGCATTTATTGCAGAATTTTGATCAATTACTTTTGCCGGCTCCCCAATATTTTGGTTTTCGTTGCCGACGTTAGCATAAGAATTATCGTCCATAACATCATGTTACAATACTTGCGATTATGGTGCCAACAAAAAAGAGGCCAGAAGGCCCCTTTTAATTACTTCTTCTCTGTAGCGAAGCTCTTCGGGATGCTCGAGAAGTAAACGCTCTTCTCGTCTGAGCACTCCATCCAAATGAAATAGGTATAACCAGACTTTGACGATTCGAAGACATACTTATACGTGTACTTATTCGTCGCGGTCGAGAAATACTTAATCTCCGTCATCGAATAATCACCAATCGTCTTCTCTGTCGCGGCTAGCGTTTCAGGATCTTTAGCCTCTTCCTTCGAGTACGAAAGCTGAAGATTTGCGAAGCCCTCTGCCGTAACGTCCTTGATTGGGCCAGCGTTCAAGAATACCGTAAAGTCGCCCTTCTCGTCCGTATATTTCACAAGAGTCTCATCATTAGCATCGAGAACCTGCTTCCAAGTCGTAGGGATCGTGACATAGCCCTTGTCTACGCGTCCAACCACCTGCATCTTTACGACATCTTCATCTTCTTCTTCGTCGTCATCCTTCTGATCATCAGGATCGGTCGCTGGAGTTTCATTCTGTTGTTGGCTAGAACTATTATTAGTCTTCCCTTTCTTGCCACTATTGAGACTTGGAATAATCATCATTGCAGCAACTACGCCGCCAATCAACACAACTACGGCAATCAAAATGATAATCAAATTCTTATTCGGCTTCTTACCGCCATCATTGACCATTGCAATGCTCGGACGCGATTCACCAGTAAGGGACGGAATATCGTCAGACTGTGCCGGTGCAGGCGTTTGACCAGGAATCTCGGTCGTCTCGAAAGACATCGCGGACGCTTCAACATTCGATTCTGGCGTCGTTTCTGGCGCGCTAGGTTCTGGACCCAAAATCTGCGGAGCAGGCTCGGCTGCCGGTTCCTCAACAGGCATTGCGGCCTCCATTGTTAGCATCGCCGGGCTAACTGGTTCCATTTCAGGAATTGGCGATTCAGAAACTGGGGCCGGCTCAGCTACCGGTTCAACAGGAGCAACTGGCTCGGCCGCAGGCACGTCTGCCACAGGCTCGCTAATATTCCCTAGCTCCTCATCCATCCTTCTCGACATCTCAGAAATAGGCCCTTCTGGTTCTTCCGCCGGAGCAGTCGCTTCCGGTTCTACCGGAGCTTCTGGCGCAGAAATATTCACATTGTTGGTCAAATCCATAATTGGCTCGTTTGCAAGCGGATCAACAGCAATGCCGTCAGCCGGATCGGCTTCAGCAGCAGCCGCCTCAGGATTATCTAAATTCGCCAACGGATCACCATTGGTGAAGTCATAAGTGTTGCTATTATTTGCTGGCACAGGATACCCACCCTGACCGCTCAATCCCCCTTGAAATTGATCGTCATCCATTTCTTTAACTTTCTTTTTAAGGCCTAATTACCCCTAATTCTATCAGATAATGCTTATGCTTGTCAAAAAATTTGTTCAATTTTTCAAGCGTTGCCCTTCTGATATAATCACATTATGAGTACAGAAAATGACGAGACTATCGAGGTCTATGAAAAATTCGGCCAGAATTATCTCGACCGCAACAAAAAAGACTCAGAAGCCGATCCCCACTATTTAGAACGCCGCCGCTTTTACCTAGAAAACACCACAAAAGATTTGCCAAAAGACGCCAAAATCTTCGAGGTAGGCTCCGCCAGTGGAAACGAAATTAAAATTCTAGAATCACTTGGTTTTACTAATATTACGCCTAGCGATATTGCAGATTTCTTTATTGATCACCTCCGCAACGAAGGTTTCTCGCCAGCCAAATTCAATTTAATCACCGATGAATTCCCTGATTCATACGACTTCATTCGCTGCAGCGCCGTTCTCGTCCACTTCAAAAAAGACGAGGCAAAAGCCGCCATCGTAAAAATGTATAACGCGCTAAATCCAAATGGTATTTGCTCGTTTAGCGTGAAGCTCAAAGAAGGCCACGGCGAAGAATGGAAATATGACAAAGACATCGGCGCAAAACGCTATTTTAGTTATTGGGGCAAAGACGAGCTTGCGGACTTCGCGAAAGGCTGCGGCTTCGTGGATATCGACATCGAGCAGCAAGGCGGAATTAGAGCTTGTTGGCTCACCTGTACCGCCAAGAAACCCGCTTAAGCTGTAAAACTGCGCGGAAAAATTGTATAATATCCCCCGTGTTAGTTTCAGATTTTAATTACAATCTTCCAGAGGAAGTTATCGCCCAGCATCCGCCGAAAGTCCGCGGCACTACTCGCCTGCTCGCCCTGAACCGCAAAACTGGCGAATATACCGACAGTCATTACGCGGATTTGGCCGATTTTTTGCAGCCAGGCGACCTCATTGTGTTAAATGATACAAAAGTTATGCGCAGCCGCGTCTTTACTGAGCGCAAATCCGATGGCCACCCACGCGAACTCGTCGTCCTCGAGCGCCACAACGGCGAAGTTGACCACGTTATGTATCGCGGCAAGCTCCATGAAGGCGAAGAGCTCATCGTAAAAAACGTCGCTACCGGCGAGCTAACAACAGATATTATTACAATTAAAGAAATCCTCGGCAACGGCACCGCCACCGCAACTGCCGCGCGCCCGCTTGAGCTCATCGCTCAGGAATATGGCAATGTTCCCCTTCCCCCATATATGCACCGTGATGCCGAAAAAGAAGATATCGAACGCTACCAAACCGTCTGGGCAAAAGATCTCGGCTCTGCCGCCGCGCCTACCGCCAGCCTCAATATGACCAAAGAACTAATCGCAAAGCTCCAGAAAAAAGGCGTTACAATTAAATACCTCACTCTCCACGTCGGCCTCGGTACTTTCTTGCCAATCCGCACCGACAACGTCGAAGAGCACAAGATGCACTCCGAATGGTTCCAGATTCCGGAGGGTACCATCGAGGCAATCAAGGCCACAAAAGCCGCCGGCCATCGCGTCATCGCTGTCGGCACTACCGTCACCCGCACTCTCGAGTTCTGGGCCAAGACCGGCAAGACCGAAGGCGAAGATAATATCTTCATCTACCCAGGTTTTGAGTTTAAAGCCATCGATGCCCTCGTCACGAACTTCCATGCGCCAAAAAGCACTGTCTTGATGCTTACTGCCGCTTTTGCCGGCTGGGACCATCTCAAACCGGCCTATGAGCACGCCGTCGAATCCGGCTATCAGCTTCTCAGCTACGGCGACTCAATGTTTATCTATTAGCGACAACCCGATAACTCGTTTGCCGTATCAGTACCAACGCGAATTTCGAGGTTCTGGAGCTTCATGTCGCCATACTTTATTGTGGTCCATTCCCCATTCACTTCCTCGTACGACGCGCCAAAGTAAAGCTCCGAATCAAAGGTATACGCCTTAGTTGCATCCTGTTTGTTCATCTTCGTCATTTGACCGTAACCATCAGAGTAATCACTCTTCACTGCATAGCAAATCGTACCCGACTTGCGCACAATCGTAATTTTCTTCGTAGTGGCAATATTTGAGTACTTCTTAGTACCATTGCCGCGAACCGCAGAAGTTGCCGTCTTCCAATAGGTCGTATTCGAACCAATTAAGAACTGATCACCATTATTCTCATTTCGCCTCACTACGATACCTGGCCACTGAATCTTATTGTTGTTCTCGTCATATTCCTGCTCGAGAGCACCGCCAACCAAAGTCGGTCTCTTCGCATTCTTTTTCGTATCAAACTCAACAATTTCAATGCTAACAACAAAGTCTTTGTTAATATTCTCTTCGCTAAATAGTTTCACGTGCGTATTAATAGCGTTCTGACCAACGAAGTTCTCATGAGCGTCAGCACACTCATCGCCCGTAATCGGATTCGTCGTAGTCATAAAGTTGTTCAAATTGGTTGGCAAAATACCATTAAACTGGCACTCGCCGCTTACCTTGAACACCGTCGGCATATCTTCGGCGTCTTCATAAATTGGCTCAAGTGTCGTATTGCCAGTCAACGTAAAGCTATACTCGAGCGTCGTCACGCCATTACTCCACTGCTTAAAGACCTTGCCAGGGTTCACGCGATCTGCGCGAACTGTAATCTCGGTCCCATAATAATAACTGCCAGAATCATGCGTCTTGTAATCGACCAAGTCTGCATTGTTCAGGGTGAATTCGTAGCTCTCAAGCTCATAGAAATACGTCACCTCCGCTGCGTCGTCGATCGTCACCTCGATATCCTGAGCGGTTGGCGTCTTGTAGCCAGCATAATCTTTCACGGCTGCCGTCACAGTCGTGCCAGTCTTTGCTTCGAGCTTCTCGACCACGGTCAAATCTTCGTCGCCATATTCGCCATTCATATTCTGGCGCTTATGCGTGACGGTATACACAGAGTTTGGGCCCTTCTCGTATTCCGGAGTAATCTCGGTATCTTTTCTGAGCGTCAAAGAAATATCTTTATCCTGCTCGCCGTTGCTCCAGCCTACAAAATTGTAACCAGCGCGCGTTTTTGCGCTCAAAGAAATCTCGGTCCCGTAGTAATAATTGCCAGCCGGCATCGACGAAACAGTGTTCTCTTCGTCGCCTAGCGAAAAATCATATTTGTTACGATCGTAATCGTAAATAACCATCTTTCGCTCGTCTTCTTTGAGCGTGAAAGACTTCGCGCTTGGCGCAGTGAAACCTTCATAATTCTTCACTTCAGCCGTAACAGTCTCGCCTGCTGGACCGTCATAGCGCTCGACGTCCTCGACTTCGTAATCCTTCCCCTCAATATCCATCTTGCGGTTTACTACAAGGTACTGAACAGCCTCATCCGGAACAACCGGAACGTCAGGAATCACCGGCTCCGATTCGCCTTCGTCGCCCTTCTCTTCCGACTCACTTCGCTTTCTTTCGTCACCCTGAGAACCCGATGGCCTAACGTTACGACTAGGCACAACCGGCGTTACGTAAGAAATGTCATTTTCTTCGGTCTCCGGAACTGGTTCCGGTTCTGGATCGGTATGCGGAATCGGCTCAACTGGCGTCGGCATCACTGGCTCAGCCGGCTCATTCGGCACGACCTTCGTCGTAATCAAATCCAAGATCAAAATCGGAGCAGCGATTATCGTAACGACCAAAGCAGCAAAAGCCGGCCTGTTCGTTTCGAGTTTTTTACGTTTTGCAAATAATAGAATTACCAAGAAGCACAAAAAAGCCAATGCAAGCCAACGCAAAACATTCAGCACACTGTCAAACCCAATCAGGGCGACCTCAACTGACGTCATTAACCTCCTGACCTTTGTTTTGGATACTTCTATTATATTCAAAAACGCTTATGCTCGTCAAGATATGCAGCACTTTATTATTCCCTTTAAATTTGCTAAAATAGCCACAATATGTTGCGATTTGAAATCGAGAAACAAAACGGCCTCATGCGCGCCGGAATTATCCATACTCCACATGGCGATATCAAGACGCCTGCTTTTGTTGGTGCCGCCACTCGCGCTAGCGTAAAGGCTATCACGAACGCCCAAATGCGCGAACTCGGTTCCCAGGCCATCCTCGCAAACACTTATCATCTTATTCTTACCCCAGGCCCAGAACTCATCGAACAAGCTGGCGGCCTCGCCGAATTCACCGGCTGGCATGGTCCTACTTTTACCGATTCCGGCGGCTTCCAAATGCTTTCCCTAAAGGATGCAAAAATCGACCACGACGGCGTCACTTTCAAGTCTCACATTAACGGCGACAAGATTCGCATGAACGCCGAGATTTCGATGCAAGCCCAGTGGCAAATTGGCGCAGATATTCATATGGCCTTCGACCAGGCCATCGACAGCAAAGAAAAGAAACTCGTCGAAAAAGCTATGCGTCGCACTCATGATTGGCTCCCGCGCAATATCGCCGAGCACAATCGCCTCGCTAAGCTCGCGGAAGAAAATGGCAAGCCAGAGCAATACCTCTACGCCGTCGTCCAAGGCGGTCTCTTTGAAGATCTTCGTCGCGAATCTGCCGAATTTATGAGCACCCAACCAGTCGACGGTTTCGGCATCGGTTCCCTTTACACGACTGAAACTCCAGAAACTGCCAACATGATCAAGCTCACGAACGAAATTCTTCCAAACGACAAGCCGCGCCATCTTCTCGGCATGGGCAGCGAACCGCGCGATTTGTTTATTGGCGCCATGTACGGCTGCGACACTTTCGACTGCGTTGCTCCGACCCGCCAAGCCCGCAACGGCGCGCTCTACACTCCGCACGGCCGTATCAATATCAAAAACGCCAAATATCGCACCGACTTCACGCCGCTCGACCCAGACTGCGATTGTTACTGCTGCCAGCACTACACCGCTGCCTATCTCCACCACCTCTACAAAGTCGACGAAATCACCGGCAAAACTCTCGCCAGCATTCATAACGAACGCTTCGTCGTCCGCATTTGCGACAAAATCCGCGAAAGCATCCTAAACGGCACTTTCGACCAGTACATGGCCGACTTCATGGACAAGTATTACCATAAGTAGTTTTGCTGTATAATAACCTTATGAAGAGGTTATACAGAGTTACAGTTGATACAAAAACTTTTATTCGCTTTTGGCTAGTTATTCTTGGCTTCGGCGCTGCCGGCCTCTTAATTTGGAAAGCCAGCCTCGGTCTGCTTATTGTCGGCGCCGCCCTTTTCTTAGCACTCGCCATTTCCCCACTTGTCCGCAAACTTTCTAGACTAATCCCAGGCAAAGGCAACAAACTCCCAATCGCCATCGCCTACACTATTGTTATTGGCTGTATTATCGCCTTCATCATGGTCGTCGTCCCAACCATCGTAAACGAAACCGTCCGCTTCGCTAAGAACTTCCCGAATACCATCGACCACGTCACACAAAACCTCTCCTGGATCAATGATGCCGGCGAGCAAATTGGCATCAATAACCTCCAGGATCAGCTAGTGAATGGCGTCAGCGGCTTCGCGACTTCCGTCACTGAAAACCTCGGCACTAACATTATCAATTCCCTCGGCACCCTCGCTACGGTCATTTCCGCCGTCATCCTCGTCCTCGTTCTCACGCTCTTCATGCTCACTGAAGGCCCATCCCTCAGCGCAACATTCTGGAGCAATTTCAAAAACAACAAGCAAGCAAGCAAAGCCGAACGCGTCATCGGTCGTATGGCAAATGTAGTCTCGAAATACGTTTCAAATGCCCTCACCGTCGCAATGATCAATGCCGCATCGACCGCCATTGTCGTCTTCATTCTCTGCCTCATCTTCCGCCTCTCGCCAGGTCTCGCCTTACCATTCGGCCTCATTACTGGCGTCTTTAGCCTTATCCCAATGTTCGGCTCATTCATCGGTGGCGCACTCGTCGCACTCCTCCTCGCCTTTAACGTTTGGGGTGCAGGCCTCGCCTTCATCATTTACACGATTATTTATCTTCAAGTCGAAGCCAACGTTATTTCACCAAAGGTCCAAGGCAAAGGCCTTCAGCTCCCTGCCCTCGTTGTCCTCGCCTCCGTCACTATCGGCGTTTATACTTTCGGCCTCCTCGGCGCAATTCTTTCGATTCCAATCGCTGGCTGCGTCAAAGTCCTCCTAGAAGAATACGCGTCTAGCGACGATGACGAAGAAGAAAAGAAGCCAGAAGCGCCAAAGCCTATCGACAAAAAGCCAGAAGATAAAGTTCTCCTCGCTAAAGAAGCCTAGAAATGCTAGCGCAACTGATAACTAATGAACTGCCCAAAAGCAAAGATGTTATCGACGACATAAAAGCCGATAAAATTATCGACTGCGTTGGCGTCTTTACAAAATCCGACAAAGAATACGCTAGCCTCAATGCCGAGCTAAAAGACAATAAACTCATCGACGAAATGCCTAGCGGCAATCTCTACTATCTGAATACGCCAATTCAGACCGAATACGGCGATCTATTCTTCGTAAAAATCCGAAAACCCGACAATAACTTCAACGATTACAGAATCTATGTCGATTTCGTTGTCGACGATTATGAACAGTTCAGAAATACGCTAGACAATCCAACCATAAAAACGTTCGACAAGTTTGAACTAATCGAATTCAAAAACAACGAATCTATCGTCAATGTCGTCAGCCTAAGCGCCAAAGACGACTACGAGCTAAACTAGCCTTTGTATTTCCAAATTACCTTATCGGCGCCGTCAAGCAATTCAATGCCCTGCGCCAAAATCTCATCGCGCAATTCGTCTGCACGTGAATAATCTTTTTGCCGCTTCGCTTCGACGCGCGCCGCAATCGCCTTCTTTAGATCGTCAGAAATATCCGGCGTGGAATCAAGAATGTCAAAGCCAAACGCTTCATCGATAAACTTCAAAAACTTCTCGCTCGGAGCTTTTCCACTCTTTGCTGCGCCGTCAATAACAGCAAACGCACCGGCCGAGTTCAAATTTGTATTCAAAAATTCGAGAATCTGCTTCTGCTCTTCCTCGAAATCCGACTGCTCGACGCCCTGCCAACGCAAAGCCGCAAAGTTTCGATAATTCATCAAGCGCGCATGCGCCGCCGCAAGCTGGTCAAACGTAAAGTCGCGTTCCGCCTGATAATGCCCTTGGTATAGCCAAGCCCTAAAATCAACCGGCGAATAACCGCGCTCAACCAAATCGCTAAGATAGTAGCAGTTCCCGAGCGATTTCGAAATCTTCTGCCCTTCACAAGTGATGAAGTTGCAGTGCATCCAAACCTTCGCAAGCTGCTTGCCGTAGCCAGCCTCCGTCTGAGCAATCTCATTCGTGTGGTGAATCGGGATATGGTCGATGCCGCCCGTATGGATATCAATTGGCTCTCCAAGTTCTTCGTGAATGATCGTCGAGCACTCGAGGTGCCAGCCAGGATAACCCATACGTCCGCGGTATTCCCACTTCATCGCATGGTTCTCGCCCGCACGAACCCACTTCCAGACCGCGAAGTCGGACGGGTTGCGCTTCTCGTCAGAGAACTCAACGCGCGCACCGGCCTTCAAATTCTCGAGATCGAGCTTCGCGAATTCGGCATACTTCGGGAACTTCGAAGTATCGAAATACAAACCGTCAGTCGTATCGTATAGATAGCCAGCCTTATCGAGCGCGTCGACAAGCTTCGTATCCTGCTCAATATAGTCTGTCGCGCGGCAAATCCTCGCCGGTTCAATCAGCCCTAGCGAACGAAAATCCGCAAGATATGCATCAATATACTTCTGTGCAATATCCCAGACCGTCACACCTTCGCGACGTGCGCCCTTCTCCATCTTGTCTTCGCCATCATCGGCATCCGACACGAGATGACCGACATCGGTCAAATTTAGTATTCGCTTCACTTCCCAGCCATTCAACTGCAAAGTGCGAATCAATAAATCCCAATAAACATACGAGGCAAAATTACCAATATGTGCAAAAGAATACACCGTCGGCCCACAAGTATAAATCTTCACTTCCTTTGGATTTTGGGGCACAAATTCTTCCAGCTCACGCGTGGCGGTGTTATATAGTTTCATACCTTTATTTTACAATTTGATACCGTTATAGTCCACAACACTGCGTTCAAGCTGAACACATTGCAATTTCACGTCATATTCGTAACCGCTGCCCGACGGCGTCGTCTTCTCGCGAAGTTCGCAGAAGATGTTCTCGTCGGATTTGCTGTCGCCACTCACATAAAGCAGGCTGCGCTCACTACGCAAAATCGACGGCTTAATCGTCGTCCTATAATACAGTCCATTATTCTTTAGCTCGCGATGCAGCTTTGCCTCTTCCTCAAGCGCAAATTCCGTTGCACTAAGCGAGCGGAGCGGAGTGTCGCTCTCTCCCGTCAGATGTGCACTAATTTTCGGTACATCTTCCTTCGAAAAATCAAAGCCTAAGTAGCCATGCGAATTGCTCTTCGAATAAACATGCATGTCGCTAACGTCTTCGCCAACCGAAACCGAGTCATACAAGTCTCCCCAACTCTTCACTGTCGACTGCAAATCCTTTGTCCTCACCCGAACTTTCACTTTCACGCGTCCCATCAGCGAGAACACGCCGATAAATATCGCCATCGCCACGAAGATAATGGCAATAATTGCAATCGCTTTGCCGACGCCAGCTCTCTTTTCGGACTTCGCAATCTGCTGTGGCGTGTCCTGACCCGCCTGCGTATCCGTCGGCTTCGAACCAGTCATACGGCCAATACCGAGCCAGTTCGCCATCTTCTCGCCCATCATTTTCTTGCCGCCAGCTGCGAGCACGCCCTTCACTACCGAGTCATTCGCCCCGGCAATACGCGCGTTGCGCAAACGATTTCTTCGGCCAATCGAGACATCGGTTTTCTTTAAATCCTTTACCTCCGAAGGAGTTTCCGCCTCGTGCTTGTGGCGCGCATTCATATTCCTATAGCGCGCGACCATTGTCCAATAGTAGATAAAGCCCGGTGTCAAACCGGCAAGACCCCAAATAAATGGATTATCATCGTCGGCATCAAGGTCAACCCCGAGCCAAAACTTGATCCACTGCCAACCGATAAAAATACCAACAAGCTCGATTAGCGCCGCAACAATCCTTAGACGCGTCTTATTAATTGGCACCGAGCCCATTGTTTCGCCCGTGCGGCCATTTACGGCCACGTAATGAAGCATCTTGCCCTTCTTATTCTCCTCTAGATAGCTATAAAGCCATACCGGAAGATAGGCCGCCTTCCAAATGCTGCCCTTCGTCTCTATATCTTCCTTCGTCCATTTTGCACCACGGTTATAATAAGTCATGCTCTCTTTGACGCGGTAGCGCGCAATGTCGCCAACTTGCAAATTAAGCTGATCGCGCAAATCGTCCACGTTCGTATCGCGACGCTCCGAAGCATACCCATGGAGATAATTCGGCGTCCATTCCTCGCAGTTCTCTGTATCAAACGGCATAATTGCGTTAATAACGTTGTTTGTATTGGCGTGAATATCCTGGTTTCTGCGCTTGCTCGAAGATTCAATCGTAAGATCGTCGACCAAAAGGTCAAACTCGCGCGTAACCGCAAAAGCCTCTGCGTCATAATAGCGCGTCTTATGCTTGCCGCCACTCGAATATGAGCGAATCAAATGCTCGGCCTCGCCAATCATATTCGCATGCGCGTTCACATCAACAACCATGTATGGTAAATAAACGCCCATGACGTTCTCTGGTTTGAATTCGCGGCGGAACTTCGGATGCGCGAAGAACTTGCGCTTCGCGACGAACTGACGAATACTCTCCTCTGCCTTCTCTTTTTCATAGCTAAACGGCAAGACGAGATCCGGCACCGCGCCGTTCTTCATCTTCTCGTTTAACGACAAAGTGTGGCGGCACCAGTGACAGCGCGCGCTCACGGCCTCATCGGTATTAATCACGACCTCGGCGCCACAAGCTGGACATCTGAGCGTCACGATGACTTTTTCGTCTGGGATAATCAAATCTGCGCCACCCGCAACCTTTTCGCCTTTCAGCTTATCGACGCCGCCCCGCGCATTCGCTTTCTTCCCCTCGAAAGCGCTCTTACAAAAATTGCACTTCAGTTTGCCAGTTTTTACATCGAGCTTAACATCGGACGAGCCACAATTCGGACAACGGTTAATACCATTTTTTTCGCTTTTTAGTGCCATACATCTCCTTAATAGTCGTAACTATAATCAAAACCGCTACTAGAATCCGAGCCACCCCAATCCGAACTGCTAGACCCCCAGTCCGAACTGCTACTGCTACTCCAACCAGAATCATAACTCGACGAGCTCGAACTACTATAATGACCGCTGCCGCCGCCCCTCCCTAAGAACGAGGTCAGGAACATGAAAGCAAACATTATAATGAAAATAATCAAAATAATTTTACTGACCGAATCCATGCTAGACGATTTCTGGTGGGTATAATTTGCACCGTTTTGGAATCTGCCCTTCTCGATCGCGAGCATCTCATCGCGACCATGCGACAACGAACCAATCACGCGATTATCGTTGCGGTACTGGATCTCTCTCGTATAAACCTTTTTGCCCTGCTTCGTCAGCTTATCCTCGGCTTTCATATTCTTCACTTCGGCGCGAGTTTCATTCTCATGATGGTGACGAGCGTTAATGTTTAGGCCCTGCTTGTCATTCGTCGGCAAACAACCAACCGTCTCGCCAGTGCGCGCATTGATCGCAATGTAATAGATGCGCGAGTCTCTCTCGCCCTTGTAGCTATAGAGCCAAACCGGGAGATAAGCCGCTTTCCAGCTCGTCCCCTTAATGCCGAGGTGCTCATGTTCCCAGTGGATACCGCGGTCATACTCCGCTGCCGACTCACGTGCTTTCTTGCGCGCAATATCGCCGCTCTGGAGAGCCACGATTTCCTTCAGGTTGTCGATATTAACCGTGCGCTTCTCACTCGCGAAACCACGAAGATAATTCGCGTTCCACATCACGGCTTTTTCGGTATCGAACGGAAGGATTGCATTAATAATATTGTTGGAATTAACGTAAGTATCCTGGTTCAATCTGCTGGATGATGATTCGACCGTCAAGTCATCAACTAGCACATCAAACTCGCGCGAAACGAAATATTCGTCCACGATGTATGGTGGATTACTTTTTTGTTCAGTCGTTTTTTCGGCCTCGCCATCAGAGGTAGAATGAGCGTTAACGTCCACAATCATGTATGGGAAGTACACGCCGCGCACTTCTTCCGGTTTAAATGCTGCCTTAAAATCCGCATGTAAAGAATCAAGTTTTGGCTCGACCAATTCCTTGATTTTCTTTACCGCATCTTCCTTCGTGAGCGAGAACGGCAACACGAGATCCGGCACCGCACCGTTGCTAATCTGCTCATTTGCCGAGAAGATATGACGGCACCAGTGACAAGACGCCGATAGTGATTCCTCGGTATTGAGCACCACTTCTGCCCCACAAGCTGGACACTTAAAGGTCTTCACGATATCGTCGCCAGGAATAATATCCTCGGCGCCAAGACCACGCTTTTCGCCCTTCATGCCCTCGACGCCGCCAGCTTCGTTTGCGCTCTTCGCATCAAAAACCGTCTGGCAATAATTACATTTCAACTTGCCAGCTTTTACGTCGGTGGCAATATCGCTACCCCCACAGTGGGGGCAGCGATTGAGCCCATCCTTATTAGATAGCTCGGCCACCTATAATTACTCCGCTGGAGTTGCTGGAGTGTTAGGTGCTTCTGGAGCAGCTGGCTGCTGTGGCTGACCAGCAATTGGGTTCGTACCAGTATTGCCAACCATGCCCTGCATGCCGCCCATCATACCGACGCCCATGGCCATGCCATTTACGCCTGCGCCATTCTGGCCAGCAGCATTGAAACCTTCTGCGATCTGAGTCTGCGCATAGGCAGCACCGACGGTGCCCTGCATCATCATACCAGTCGTGTACTTCTGGACAATAGCAGCAGAAGTTTCGTCCCAGTCGAGACCACGTGGCTGAACGTTTACAACAGCGAGACCGTACTTAGTGCCCCACTGGTAGTTAGCTTCAACAGCTTCGTTGACGCTCTTTGCGAACTCAACGGTGCCACCCTGGATGTCATCAATGGATTTACCGCCCTTAGTGTATGCCGAAAGTGCCGTAGCAAGTGAGCCGACAAAGCCCGAGAAGAGGCTTTCTTCGACGCCGCCATCGCCTTCGCCGAGATCAAACTGACCACGACCCTGGCCGGATGCGATATCGACAGGGATAAGGTTCTTGAACATCAAAACTGGGTCAACAACCTTGATGGTGTAGGTACCATTGCTGGTAACTGCGAGCATCGCGCCGCCGAACTTACCATCGGCGTAGCGGATAGGATTCTGGGTACCATAAGGAAGACCCATGATGTCCTTGAGGTTTACATAGAAAGCCTGTTGCTGATTGCCTGGCTGACCACCAAACTTGAACTGCTTAAAGCTAGAGCCAAAGGTGGAAGCAAAGAAGCCATCACCGGCAAACATCGAGCGAGCTTCTGGAATGTTCTCGGTCGTGTAGGTGTAGCCACCCGGTTCTGCAATAACGCTAACAATTGCGCCGTTTTCAACAGTAATGAGACAGGTGCCTTCTGGGACCATGAATTTTGAGCCGTTAGAAATAATGCCAGCGTTTTCCTCGCCGTCATTGTTTTCGCTGCCGTTGGATTTTACTGCGACTGCACGCGCAATCAAGGTATGATCGGTCATCGTGCTTGGTGGAGCCATGTATTCCAACCACTGGTTGGCAAAGCTACCACTGAGTGCACCACCGAAAGCTTTTAGAAATGCCATTCTGGGATTTCCTCCGTTAAGTTTCTTATGCCTTTATTATAGCAGATTTGCAGATGAGCAATGACGGCTTCCTTGTTATAATAAAAATATGGACGAGGTTAAAAAGGCTGTAATAAAATTCACAAAAGACCGCGATTGGGACCAGTTTCATTCCCCTGCTAATTTAGCAAAATCAATCGCCATCGAATCCGGTGAACTTCTTGAATGCTTCCAATGGAACGATAATTACGATAAAGAAAAAGTCTGCAACGAGTTAGCCGACGTGGTCAACTATGCAATTCTTCTAGCAGATAAGCTAGACGTCAATCTCGAAGATATCATTATGGCCAAACTAGAAGAAAACACCAAAAAATATCCAGTAGAAAAATCTAAAGGCAGCAGTAAAAAATATACGGAACTATAAGATGGCAAAACAGTCCTTCGAAATCAGAAATTATTCTTTTACTCAAACCGCCATTAACCAACTAGCGGCCGAAGATCATCTCGAAGAAAACTGGCCCGTAGTCTACCAGATTTATAATAACCGCGAAGTTTACATTGGTGAGACGACAAATCTCAAAAATCGCATGAACCAACACCTGGCGAATGTCGAAAAGTCCAGTCTGAGGCACGGATCCGTAAAGGTCGTCTTCGACGAAACATTCAACAAAAGCGCTGCACTCGACTTGGAATCATACCTTATTCAGTATTTTAGCGGCGACGGAAAATTCAAAGTTCTAAACCGCAATGATGGTATGTGTGACCGCGATTATTATGACAGGGCTAACTACCGAAAAACTTTCGAAGAAATCTGGAATCGACTTCGCGAGCTGAAAATCGCAGATAAAACCATCTCCGAAATCAATAACTCGGAACTCTTTAAATTCTCTCCATACAAAAACCTCAATTTCGAACAACTAAATGTAGTCACCGAAATCGTACAAAATATCGACGAAGCAATCTGTGACGACAGAAAAAGTTTATCCATCATTGACGGCGATGCCGGTACGGGCAAAACAATCGTCATCATGTATCTCGCCAAATTGCTAGCAGACCTCCAGTCTTTCGACAACCAGAACGACGACATCGACGACGAATCTAATTTTAATATTTTCTTCGAGCTCGAACATATTAACCAAAACTTCAAAGATAAGAGCATCGCCCTAGTGATTCCCCAGCCTTCCCTCTGCGGCCGCATCCGTAAAATCTTCGACAAAATCGACCTCGGCAATGCAAATATTAGAATTTTTTCGCCTGTTCAATTCGGAAAATGTGATGACAATTTCGACATTACTTTAGTAGACGAAGCTCACCTGCTAAAGGTCGGCGTAACCGGCACGCTCGGCAAACAAGTCCACGAAATCGACCGAAAAATTTTCGGTGACAGCAAAATTCATTCTGAGTTAGATTGGATTATGGCGAAATCGAAAAACGTCGTACTCGTTTTTAGCGAACAGCAAAGAATCCGCCCGACCAATATCGACAAAAGCGATATCTCTAAATACGTAGGAGAATTCGACAAGCGCGAATATTATCTAAAAACCCAGATGCGTTCACTCGGCGGCAAGAAATATATCGACTACATCCACGACATTTTATCGAACGGCTTCAGGCCGAAAGAAAAAGAAACCTTCAAGGGATTTGAGGCAAAAATTTTCGATAATATCCAAGACTTCGTTGCCACCATGGAAAAGCGCGAAGCCGAGCATGGTTTATCGCGCATGGTAGCCGGCTTTGACTGGAAATGGAATTCCAAGAAAGATAAAAGTGCATACGACATCGAAATAGACGGCATGAAATTTCGCTGGAATAGCACTCAGAATAACTGGATCGGCTCCAAAAACGCGCCAAAAGAAGTCGGCAGCATCTATACGGTTCAGGGCGACGATTTAAACTATGTCGGAATTATTATCGGTAACGATTTAATATATCGTAACGGGGAACTCGTATTCAACCGAAAACATTGCGCAGACTCTGGCGCCATGAAGCGCAGTCAACGTCAAGTCGCAAACAATGAGCAAATCAGCGAAAACGATATGCTCGAACAAGTTCTGAGGACATACCGTATCCTCATGAACCGCGCGGTCAAAGGCGTCTATATCTACGCATGCGACGAAAAGCTCCGCAATTACTTAGGGCACTATTTCGATAAAGCGTAAAGTTCAGTAGTATTTAGCCGTCAGATCGCTCTCGGCGCTCATTCAAATCAGCAATAATACGCGCCAACTCGTCCTTATATCTGCTATGCTTCCCGTTTCTCTGAAATAACAGATATACTCTATTCTTAGTCCTAGTAAGCGCTACGTAGAAAAGCCTCCTTTGCTCCGCATAACTGATATCTTCCTCTTCGGGGTTATTACGGATTAAATCATACATCCAAAAATAACTCTTTGGATCGCTAGGAAAACTGCTCGTTAGCGGAAGAATAATGACCCAATCATATGTGAGCCCTTTCGAGCCGTGAATCGTAAGAGCATCAAAATAAAAGTCATTTATCCCTTTAATTTTTACTTTATTTTCCGCTGAATTGACAAAATTTGAGGTATCAAATAGTGCTTTTATGGAAGAGTTTGTGCGCCCCAGTACTCCAATCGAATCATTCGGGTATTTTTCATGGATCATACGAATGATTTTTTCTACCATATCATTCCGGCTTTTGGAAGGAATGCCACTCTTTTCTTTTCTGGCCGTTTTGTAGCCAATAAAGCATATTGGCCTAAATAAATCCTTGCTTGATCGTAAATCTTTCTTGATTTGTCGACCGTTACGCATCACAAATGTTCCAGCACAATCAATCAACTGCTGGGCATTACGATATGTTTTTTCGATAACATACCGCTTCGCCCCCGGAAAATACTTCTCAAAATCGATAATATACCCTACTTTAGCCCCCTGAAAAGAATAGATCGACTGCCAGTCGTCCCCAATAGCGAAAAACTTCGCCCCGCAGCTCCTTATCGTTTCCCTTAGGAGCTCGAAGCGAATACTAGAGATATCCTGATATTCGTCCACTATTACGTAATCGAAATCATATTTTTCAGGAACTACTTCGCCTATATGGCCTAGCGGCAACATAATCATATCCGAAAAGTCTACCCTTAACCTATCTGAATCCTGAGTATTTCGTTCGCAATAATAATTCCAATAGTCTGTAATCCAATCAAGTTGCTGCCGCATTGTCGCCTGTGTCTCTGAGTTTTCACCGGAAACGCAACGCTCGCACAGTGATTTGAACTCTTCGAAAGAATGGATTTTGTCAGACGTCTTTATAGCATCGATCATTTTATATATAAAGTCTTTCAGCCCAAAAAACTCCGCCAATGGATTCTGGCGCAAAATTATTTCGTATATTTCCTCAATTGGTTTCGGTTTTAAAACTGCCCCATACCTCCTAAGCTCATCGGCCAATACCCTCAAGTATCCGCGATTTGGCAAATAGTCCAACGAGATAAACTTGTTGCCCTTTAGGCGATGGTATTCCTCTTTTTCTTTTCTTTCGCTCTGGTAGCTGCGATTGTCCAAGGAGCTCCCAGATAAGCCAAAATACTCGATATATATCTTTTCGCCACCGATATCTACTGTAAAATCAGGACGATATATTCTATTGTCGCCGACCAACTCGCTATAGACTCTTTCGTAACTATAATCTACACCGTTGCATAGCAAGAAATTCGCAATAATCGCCTCGCCCTTCGATTTGACGAACTCTCCTTTTATTGTTACTGGCCTCTCGCCACTCACTTTACTATCGGCTATATCATTTACGCGCTCGACTATATCTCGCGTTTCTTTCTTCTTATGATCAATATATGCCTCAAAGTATTCACCATAATTAGAAAAACGAGGGTAGTTCTCCAAAAAGAAGCTGCCATAAGTATGCATTTTGGGATTTAAATGCGAAATCGTATCGTCATTAAAAAGACCGACCATGCGTTCGAGCTCTACAGGATTTGGAAATATTTTACCCCGCAAATAGTCAGCAAAATACCTATCCCGCTCGTTGACGTCTATCGGAATTATCTTTTTCCCTTCATACAAAGACCGGAGATACCTCAAGCCTAACGAGTGAAAAGTAGTTACGTAAGCGGGAATGGCTAAATCGGTATTAATTCTGCGTCGTAGTTCCTCAACAGATTTGCTAGTATAGCTCATAACTAGTATCTTCTCTGGAGCCACTTTCTTTATGTCTACAAGATATTTAACTTTCGCGGCAATTGTTGTTGTTTTCCCGGTACCTGCACCGGCTACTACGAGCGCCGCAGCCTCATCGCCAATAACCGCAGCTTTTTGTTGTTCATCAAGTTTAATATTCGGATCTATCTCATCATAAATATGATCAAGATAATAATTTACATCAAAATCCGAATCGCTCATGTTTTTATTATACATCCCCAAAAAGCTAACAGAGATTTTATCGCACTTATGCTTCTCTCTTTTCTGAGCCTAATTTAAACTCATCATCACGGGATTGGAGTTTATCCCGTCGCAAGTAGTCTAACCTGCACTCGCGGGGGCTTGACGAACGGTATTCTAGGCTCTGCTAGAGCCTTCGAGAAAGGAGTAATGTATGCTCGTCCGCATGAAAATGTGGCGTGTGGTAGTTACGCTAGACTTTCGAGTTGTAGCAAAGCGAAAAAAGAACCGCCGATAGTCGGCGGGCCTCTCAAAACCATTCGAGCGTAATCCTAGGAATTCGCTCATTAAGTAAATTTTAGCATAAAATCCGCCCTCGCGAGCGGATTCTAAATAAACAGACTTCGTTTGCTCGTGCGTCCCTCCTTGTTGCACCCCCAGCCAATCCTGAAAATGTTATAATCAAATCATGAATAGTGAGGCGCGCATCAAAATCCCAAGACTGGCCATCGTTGTTGCTGTCCTTCTCATTGCTGCAATCGCCGGCATTATTATCGTCAAGTCTCAGCCGACCGAATTCCCTCTCTCCGACCTCGAAAGCCTCGCTCTAACCGAGCACACCGAAACCGCGATTAACTACCTCGAGGAAATCGACAAGGATTCCGAGACTTTCGACAATCTCGCAGATTACCCACTCGACCGCTTTATCGCTTTTGCCCTCGAGTACAATTACAACGAAAACGACAAAACCGAAATTAGCGCGAAGCAAATCAAAAAGCTCATCGAATCCATTTTCGATATCGCTCTAAAAACCGACGACATCAATAACGTTGGCATTTCCCCGCTCCTCCTCGACAAAAATGTCACCCATGATCCAGTCGGTAAGATTTACACGCTCAATCCGCAAACCGACAAACGCATCATTGCAGACATTCCAATCACAAAATACATCGAGAACAAAACCTTCACCGATAAAGACAAGACGACCTATACCGTCGTTTACGATAAATACACCGCAAAGTCCCCTTACGACATCCTCCCGCATCTCGAATCGATGGAGGGCGTCAACGATTACCTAAACGGCAACGGCAAGATCAAAAGCCTCAAAGATTCCATCACAAAATCCGCCGCAGAAAAGCTCGGTGGCCCAGTCAAGCAGACGACTATTGAATTTGTCCTAAAAGACAAAAAACTCCTTATAAAATCTATCCACTAACTTGCCCTAGTCTCCCCAAAACTATATAATATATACATAAGCATTTTGGGAAAATGTTAAGGTCAAAAATACACATCAAGCGCAAAGGCGCATTCTTTTCAATACTCGCTGTCGTCCTTTTTGCGCTCGTCGGTTTGACCGTCGCTTTTAATTCAGATATCAAACTGTTCGGAAATATCTTCCATGCTGGTGCCTACCAGGCAGAATACAAAGAAGAGTTCACGAGCCCTTCAGACTGGACTCCATGTGAAGAAGTCCCAAAACTCGTTAATGTAAAGAACAATTCTCCGGTCAATCTCAAGGTTCGTCTTACCTATGATGAGTTCTGGCGCAATAAAGCTAATACCGGTAACCTTCCTCTCGTAAAGGATGGTAACCAGCTAGCTGTTATTAACTTCCAGAATGAAGATGACTGGGAGCAGCGTGGCGAATGGTACTACTACAAAGAAGACCTCGAACCAGGAGAATCTACTTCTTCCCTCTTCAAATCCGTTACTCTCGACTGTCACGCTAACCTCAGCGTCGGCACAATCTGTTACGATACGCCGGAAGGCACTGTCTGCTCTGAGCCTGACGACGACGATGCCTACGACAAATATCATCTCCTAGTCACGGTTCAGACTTCCGACGAAGACTTCCCCCGCGAAGACGAACACTATACAGTGACTATTGATCCAAATGGCGGCGAATACAACGGCAGCACTAATGTTTATTCCGAAAGTCTCCAATTCGGAACGGTAGTAGATTTGACGAGCATTTCCTACACCGACCACGAACTCATCAACTGGACCAAGAATGGCAGCGATTCCTACGTCGGAGACACTATCCGCGTCTCCGGCCCTCTTACTTTGAAGGCAAACTGGCAAAGCTCAATCTTCCATACAATTTCGGTCGATCTAGCCGGCGGTGAACTTGAAGGCGAAACTACTATTCCAGATACTCAGGTCCGCCGCGAGGAATACTATACCTTTACGAATATCGAGCCTACTCGCAAAGGCTATCTCTTCGATGGCTGGGAGCTCAGCAACGGCTCGATGCTCACCGAGCATACCTGGCAAGTTCTTTCCGACGAAACCATCACTGCTAAGTGGAGCCTCATCGTCGCGCAAAACAACCGCACTAGCAAATTCTATCGTTCCATCACTGCGGCTGAAGCAGAAGCTCAGAGCGGCGATACGGTCTCTCTCGTTACTGACGCCGACGAACAATTCACTAATACAAAAAACATTACTCTCAACCTCAACGCATTAAAGCTCAATGGTTCCATCACCAACAACGGCACCCTCACCCTTCTAAACGGCGAGGTCGAGAACACTGAAGGCTCGGCCGTCATTAATAACGGCACCCTGACGATGGGCATTAACGACTTCATTGACGAGAATACCGTAAACATCGAGAACAACTACGTCCGCATCAAAGGCACGACCACTGGCATGGAGCAAAACGGCACCTTCAACTACTACGACGGCTATATCGAAGGCGAGATTGCCCTCGACGGCGGCTACGACGATTCCCCGTTCTACCGCAAAGCCTTCGACGACGAAGAGGTCCACTACTTCCCATTCGTAGACAAGAGCCCAGACGACAACACGCTCCAACGTATTATCCTCGAGAGCTCGGACCTTGCCCACTCGAAGACTATCGTTGGCGGCGATATCTATTATTACAATATTCAAGACAACATCAACACTTCCATTCGTACCGGTTACAAAATCTACGTCGTCCGTGACGACTTCGCGACGGGCTATGGCCTCCATGTTCCAGAAGGCGAAGACATCACAATCGACATCGATGGCCATACCTTCACGGTCACTGACACCATCCAGGTTGGCGGCAAGCTAACGATCGAAGACGGCAAAACGACCGTCACAACCGTCAATGTCGACGACAACTCGAAGGCCATGCCAAACATAAATGGCAAGGTCTTCACTACCCCGCACGACGACAATACGACCACAACCGTGACCTATGCCGGAGGAATCACGACACCACAGACGACCATAGTCAATGGCGAACTAGTTGTAAAAAATGCAAAAATCACCGGAAGCACGGCAAACGACGCAATTAAAATTAATTCCAAGCTCACGATGCAAAACGGCGCCGTGGGCGGATCATCTGGGTATGGAATGCGCCCAGTAGAAAACGCCGAGTACGAGCTCGACAGCAACTCGTACATATTCGCCACGTCGACAAACCGAGCAGCCGTCTACTCTAATCTGGCAGATTTTCAATGGAATACCGACGGCAACATATACGGTAGCGGAACCGGCGCAGAAGCAGCATCCGGACAAATCACGATAAGCAGCGGCAGTGTCTATGGGAAATCGCATGGAGCATCGGGCAAAACAATTGTAAACGGAGGGTCGCTAAAGTCCTCATCGAATGCCATAGCATCTAGTAGCCTGACGCTAAACAGCGGTTTAGTCAAAATCGTTTCTTCAGGCTCAGCGTATGGCACCAGCGAAGGCTCCGCTACTGTTAACGGTGGCACCTTCGAAGTGGTCGGCACGGGCAGCAGCGAGGTTAGGGTCTTCAATATGTCCTACGTAACTATCAATGGCGGGCATATTATCGCGA
>JAFWSJ010000003.1 GCA_017524405.1 Candidatus Saccharimonadota bacterium
ATTGCCGGCATCTGGCAGATACATCCATTCGGCGAGGGGAACACGCGGACGACCTCGACGTTCGCCATGAAATATCTGCGCACTCTTGGGTTTGATGTTGACAACGACATCTTCTATGACAACTCATACTATTTTCGCAATGCCCTGGTTCGAGCCAACTACTCCAACATTCCCAAGGGCATTGAAGAGACAACCGAGTACCTTGAACGGTTCTTCCGTAACGCGCTCATGGGCGAGGAAAACAAGCTTCAAAGCCGATTTCTGCTTGTAGGGGGGTGGAAAGGAGATTCTACCCCTACAAGTAAGAGCGGCACCCCTACAAGTAAGCCCACTGCCCCTACAAGTAATGCCGCAAAATCCCCTGCAAGTAAAACGCTTGCCCTGTCTCGTGCGGTGAGGTTGCTTCTTGACGTGCTTGATGGTGAGATGTCGCGAGCTAAAGCGATGAAAGCGATAGGGATAAAAGATCGTGTTACTTTTACGGATTACTATCTGTCTCCCGCGCTGAAACTTGGCCTTGTCGAGATGACTCAGCCCAATTCGCCGCGTTCGCCCACACAGAAATACCGCCTTACGCCAAAAGGCCTCGCGGCGAAGGGAGGCAGAAAGTGAACGGGGAGGTCTTAACGCAGAGACGCCAAAGCGCAGAGATCGGCGTAGTAACGCAGGCGCGGCTGGGGGATGTGTGCGAGTTGAATATGGGTCAATCGCCAGAATCGGCGTCATACAACACAGTGACCGAAGGGTTGCCATTCTATCAAGGGAATGCAGATTTCGGCCCGATTTATCCTACACCACGAGTTTGGTGTAACTCTCCGGTGAAAATCGCGGAAGCAGGAGATCTTTTGGTCTCTGTGCGAGCGCCTATCGGCGCATTGAATTTTGCAAATGAAAGATGCTGTATTGGACGTGGCCTTGCCGCGCTTCGCGTTAAACCTGATAGTGACTCGAAGTTTATCTACTATGCGCTCAAAAGCAACGTGACTGAACTCAACGCGAGAGGAACTGGCAGTACATTCAAGGCCATAAGCAAGAAGGCATTGAGCAGCCTTCTCTTTCCCCTCCCGCCGCTTGCCGACCAACGGCGAATCGCGACAAAGCTCGACCGGCTTTGCGATGTCGTAGCCAAGCGCAAGCAACAGCTTGTGCAGCTTCAACAACTTGTCAAATCGCGGTTTGTGGAGGCGGCATAATGAGACACCGTCGTTCATATAGACGCCCGCACAAATCGCGGTTTGTGGAGATGTTCGGGGATTTGAATGGTTCATTATTTCCTCAGTCAACTATCGGCGAAGTCTGCGAGGTCAAGAGTGGCGGTACTCCTGATCGAAAGGTACGTGAGTATTGGGAGAATGGTGACATTCCTTGGGTTAATGCTCATGTACGGTAAAGAAGCAAGCAACCGAAAACAATAGATAGACCGCCAGCACTACACTATTCCGAACCAAAGACCAAAAGATAAGCATTTTGAGAAAATCTAAACTTTTGGATTTTCCTACAATGCCGACTAC